>CAZBOU010000024.1:0-23577 GCA_964493625.1 uncultured Caldisericota bacterium | reverse complement strand
CATTTTTCAATTGTTTTTTTACAAAAAGTGATCCACTTTTAAATTACCAAATACAGCGTTATCATTTCTTTTCATGAACCCCTGCAGGGCAATCATGATATATTCCGTTTCTTTGTGAAAATTCATGCAAGTAGTTTGCGAGGGATCTCATACAGAGGGGATCCTTCAATGAAAGTATACGATACCAATTTCAAATGGAAATCCTTTTCTGCTACTGATACAAATCATTGTTTAGTGAACTACTCATTGCGAGAACAACGAACATTGTTTCCGGTTCGCATGGTTACTGTTGAAAATCCTTTTGATTTCAATAATGACACCTGGATTGATGAAGAAGATATTCAACTGTTTCTTCCATCTTTTGGAAGCAGACAAGGCGATCCAGAGTTTTCCAAAAAATATGACATTCATCCAACCGTGAACGAAGAAGGCCTACGGGGCGATGGAAAGATTGATTTCCTTGATTTGTACTATCTAGTAAGTGAAATGAAGCAGCAAGATGCTTTGATGAAAGAAATCCAGCGTAGCTGGGATAGTTTTGAATAAGAAATAGGCAACTTGCACTTGTAATCAGTTTGTAACCGTTCTAAGCAATCCTATATTGACATTCATCAATATGTTTGTATGCTATATATTGGTATTTATCGATATGTACTATTGGACGGTGATATATGACAGAACATGAAGAAATTATCCTTTTCTCAAAAGCTTTGCAAGATGAAAATCGATTGCAAATTATTGAAATGTTACAAGATGGCGAAAAGTGTGCTTGTAAACTGTTAGAAAACTTGTGTATCGAGCAGTCTACGTTGTCACATCATATGAAAATATTATGTCATTCCGGTTTGATCACAGGAAAAAAAGTGGGCAAATGGATGCATTATTCAATTCATCCTCAAGGAGTAATGCGAGCTATGCTTCTTGTACAGAAATTGACAGCTTTACAAAATGCTCTACCACCCACATTAAACCAAGGAGATACCTCTGTTTCATGCAATTGTATGAAACATGACATTCCTGCAACGTGAGAGAGCCTCCTACTGCAAAGCTTCCAATCATCATGGTAGTTTGTACCGATCAGCAGGAGATTCTATCTTGTTGTATATACTGTGTTCGTTCTGAAAATACCAATCACATTGTAAGGAGATATTCATGGGTACAATCTTTATAACGATGCAGCAGTGGATTGCAGGTTCTCTTTTCATATCCATTGCTGGATCTTTCATTTGGGGAATTTTAAGCATTGTTCTCAGTCCTTGCCATCTTGCTACAATTCCTTTGATTATAGGGTTTATCTCATCGATGGAACATCAAACCACAAAGAAGGCATTTGTATCTTCTTTGCTCTTTGCTTTTGGTATGTTCATATCCATCGTCTTAATAGGCCTTATCACTTTGTCTTTGGGTCGAATTGCTGGAGACGTCGGTGGATGGGGAGACTACTTAATTGGGGGACTATTAATTTTGTTTGGACTTAATTTGACAGGAATCATTACTCTGGGAAATTGGAGCGGGGCTTCTATCTCAACAAACAAATTGAAACCCACCCCATTTCGCATATTTATATTCGGGTTCCTTCTTGGTGTTGGCTTAGGACCTTGTACTTTTGCTTTCATGGCTCCTATTTTGGTCGTTGTTTTTGAGGCGGCGCAATCAAATCTGACCCAAGCCCTTCTTATTCTGCTCTTTTTCACCATTGGACACGTTGGGGTTATTGTTCTCGCAGGAACTTTTGCTGGAGCAGTACAGAAGTATTTGAAATGGTCTGAGTCTTCCAAAGGCATAAAAATTGTGAAAATTATTTGTGGACTCCTCGTCATTGCAGCTGGCGTCCACATGATTCTGAAATAGCAAAACTGTATTGAAAGGTGGTCATTATGAAGAAAGCTACAAATTGGTCAATCGCTACCGTGCTTTGTGCTATCCTATTGTTTTTTATTGTTACAACCCTACCCCTATGCAACTGTGGTTGTACAGGTTCTGGAAATGAAACGGTAACGAATTCTCCCTCCAAATCGAACCCAAATGTTATTGGACCTAGCATCTCGAAACCAAAGGATACAGGCTCTCAATATCGCAACCTATTGATGGAATTTGTTGATATGAACAACAACTCCAAGCCAATATTAGTTGATTTAGGATCGACATCGTGCGTTCCTTGTATTGAAATGAAACCCATTTTGGAAGACTTTGAAACAAATTATACGGACTATTTCCACACATTTTTTGTGGATGTTAACAAGGATCGTTCACTGTCGAGTCAATTTGGTGTACAGTTTATTCCCACGCAAATTTTCTTTGATGCCCAAGGAAATGAATTGGAAAGGCACGTAGGCTTTTTCTCAAAAGAAGAAATGCTGGCCGTTTTTGCAGAACATGGCTTCGATGTTGGGGACAAATAATCAAATACTTCCTTACGTAATAGTTAAACCTTCCTATATAAAAAGCAACTTGGATGGTGATTCCAAGTTGCTTTTTTTCATCTTTAGAACAGATGACACATTTTGTGATTTCAGTCTCCTGCCGATCCACCCGTAAGAATTGTGTTTCACACAACCCTACTAGTAGATTTAGGAGCTAGTTTTCACTCTCTGTTTGCTGCGACAGCAAGTAAGTCTTTCACTTGTTGTACGCTGAGAAGTTTTCCCGCAGAAACCACTTTACCATTAATGGCCAAGCCAGGTGTAGACATAACACCAAAAGATACAATCTCTTGAAGATCTACTACTTTTTCGATTTCCACTTCAAGGTTCATCTCTTTAGCTGCTTCTTCTACATTAGATAGTAGGGTTTTGCACTTTGGGCAACCCACACCAAGAACTTGAATTTTCATAAAAACCTCCTGTTGTATTACTATAGATAACCGTATATTAAGCCTGCAAGCATGGAAAATACGACCACTAGAACGATATAGGTTAGGGTCTTTTTAAAACCAAGCACCCTACCGATAACTAGCATAGCTGGTAAGCTTAGAGAAGGACCTGCCAATAAAAGAGCCAAAGCTGGCCCCTTGTGCATTCCTTTTTCGATAAGGCCTTGCATGATAGGTATCTCTGTCATAGTGGAAAAATACATAAAAGCTCCAAAAATGGATGCAATAAAATTACCTAGTATCGTATTTTGTCCAACGATTCCCTGAATAAGAGACTCGGGTAAAAAAGGCATAATGAAGCCAGCCACCATGACACCAATCAACAAAGTTGGAAAAAGTATCTTAGTGAAAGTCCAGGTTTCATTAATCCATTCTTTTGCAAGATTGCGCTGAAATTTAAAAAGAGCAATGAAAGCGACCGTTAATGCCATAATAATCATCGCTGCATATTTGTACCAAATGTAGGTAGGAGGAACGGAAAACCCATTGATAATAAGAATACCTACAAGAAATACAAAGAAGAGGATTAGAGAGCTTTTGGAAGCAGGGTTTTCTTCAGAGTCTCCAATAAACAAACCCCCACCCTCTATTTTTTCCGGATAAATCCAATGCATGGTTAGGCCGATGATGATGGACATAACCACGGCAAAAAATATTCTTGCTAAACCGATCGAAAAGCCGAGTACGGATATGGTTAAAAACATCGCTGCAATGTTTATAGCGGGGCCAGAGTATAAGAAAGTAGCAGCTGGGCCTAAACCTGCTCCGCGTTTTCGTATACCAGCAAACAAAGGTAGAATGGTACAAGAACAAACAGCCAAAATGGCTCCTGAAACAGCAGCAATTGAGTAGGCTACCCATTTCTTACTTTTGGGTCCAAGATAAGACAATATGACATCTTTTTTAATAAAGACGCCAATAGCTCCTGCAATAAAAAAAGCAGGAATAAGACATGTTAACACATGAGCTCTTGCATAATCGTTCAACCAAAACAAAGAAGAATATATGGCTTCTCTGAAGAGTTCTGATCCTAAAGGCATAAAGAAAGCAAAAAGGAAAAACCCTGTTAGCAAAAGAAGAGTTTTGTGCTCTTTATTCATTATATCACCTGCATTTAGTATTTTGTTAGAGTTTTGAGACAGTATCTTTTCGATTTCTGCACCGGAAACACTTTACGGGTTGTTATTCAACACTCCGGTAAGATACTATACTAACATATCGAAGTTTGTCAATATGTTAAATGAAACTTCTGCAAAAATGGGATTAAAAGAGAATAGAAGAGATCTGAGAGAAAGTGATACAAAGGAAAGAAATAATGATTAATTGACGGGAGACTATTGGAGCCACCATTGGCGATAGCAATATGAGAATAAAAAGGTATCCTACAATGAAAAAAGCCGGTGGAAGAACCACCGGCTTTTGTTTAATTCAGGTTTGAAAGAAGCGTTCTACCAGCTACGGTTTCTGTTTCCGCCGCCGCCGCCACGATAACCGCCACTGTCACGGCTTTCGCGAGGTTTTGCTTCTGAAGCTTTGATTTCTCTACCTTGAAGACTTTTACCATCGAGTTCTTCGATAGCTCTTTTGGCTTCTTCTTGATTGGGCATTTCGACAAAACCAAATCCGCGTGAGCGGTTTGTCATTCTGTCTTGAATTACACTGGCGGTTGTTACTTCGCCAAATGCTTCGAAAGCACTTCTTAAATCAGAATCCTGTGTGTCAAACGATAAATTACCTACATAAATGTTCATAATTGCCTCCAGCAATTTTTTTTGTTGTATCACTAGACTAATCTGCTGGAGTGATGTAATCTTACCAACGTAACTAACCTAATAACCGATGATTATTGTAACACACATTTTCAAATTGTATAGGGGCAAAAACATTTTTTTCATTTTTTTTTAGGTTTTTTTGTTTTTTTTTACAATTGCTTACATCTATGGTACTAAGTTGACCTCTTCTCGAATCTATCCATGAAATAGCTTGACAATCTTTTGTACAAGTATTTAATAAGTACATGCTGTAGCTTGCAAAACCGATGAATACTATTTCTCTGTAGCGGATGCACGGATAAAGGCAGGTAAAAAGAATGTTTTATGTTGATTTTTGGAAAAAATATCTTGATAAAACGGGCAGAACTAGAAGAAGAGATTTTTTCTTAACCATGGCGATAAACCATTTAATTTTTTCCCTTCTCTACGAATGGTTACCCTCATATTATCCTTCTATGGAAAGTGAATTGACGTTACTTTCTACTTGGTGGATTCTTCTCATCTTCCTACCTACCATTACATTGTATATCCGTCGTCTGCATGATATAGGAAAAAGTGGCTATTTTTTACTGGTAGGACTGATCCCCCTAATTGGGCCTATTGTCCTTATAGTGTATTTCTTTATGGATAGCGTACCAGGAGACAACCAATATGGTCCCAACCCCAAAAATGGCCCTTACCCTCAAGATAGTTTTCATTCAAGGGATGATACCGACGATGTTTTCTTCCCTTTGGAGAATTCCGATATTATATAGGCTGTTGCGTTCATATAGAAAACAGAACATGCTTGGAAGTTCTTCTTGTTTTTCCTTTTGAAGTGAAACTCTTGGTAGTTTTTATGAAACATGATATGCTTTTATCAAATGATGTATAGTGGTATAGAGGAGGATCGCACAAAAGAAGGCCAGGAATTCTACACACAAGAAGGCCAGGAATTCTACACACAAGTGACCGCTCTGGATCCTTTTCATGAAGAATTATTGTACCAATCTAACTGGATAAAGGGGTTCGCTTCAATTCTTCGCATCGAAAAAGAATGAAACACAATTCTCAATTCATACTCGTCCATTCTTTTTCTGCCGGTATTTTAATCCACTTCGTTGGAGGCAACAATTACCCAAAAGCCAGGGAAGAAAACTTCACTGAATCCTTTAAATCAAGTTATTCCATTCAATCCGGGAATGGAAACCCAATTGTGATTCGTCTTTCAACAGCTTCCCACATGGCTTCCATATTCCATATATCCAGTAAAAAATACAGTGGAATCATAGCAGAATTCTCCTGAACAAAGGGGGCTTCCTCTAATACAATTTCGTTTCCATTGATATATGCTATTTTACTCCCCATTGTCAGCTCAATAACATCGTTTTCTTTTTGGATTAGGATTCGTGGAGGTTTGGTTTCGCCTTTGTATTGGACAGAGGCACCAAAAGCTTCTGCTAGAAAACGAAGGGGGATGAAAACCCTATTCTTAACGATTGAAGGAGAAGTGGAAAGAGATACTTCACGACCATTGATATAGCCTATTTTAGAACCAATTTGTAACTCGACTCCTCTTCCATGATACACATGTCGAAGAAGAGTTTGTGTATGTCCTGCCCAATCCGTTATCGTGATGGAGATATCATTTTTTCCAGGGTTTAAAGGTATCTCAATTTGAAAGTCACCGTTGGGTCTAACTATGCAAACTTTGTTCTGGACTTGGATGGACTGGTCAATGATCGTAATAAATTGATAATGATCGATAGTGATTGGTATTCTTATGTTTCCTCTGACAATACATGAGGATGCTGGAACAATACGCCAATCCTTATCGGGTTGTAGCAATTCACAATGAACTTCTTCGGTATCTACTTTCACTAGGAAATTCTTTGGATTGATTGAAAAACCCGATGTTACTTCATCGTTCACATAAAAATACGTGATATGTTGTCCATTTAGAAGTGGTATGTCTTCGATGGGAAGAGGAATAAAGGTTCCATTCAATTGGATGAAACCAACCTCATCTGTTTCAAAATGCAACCAGGGGGCTTGAATACACCATTCGTTTTCACCGAACACCTGTTGAGTGAGCGACACAGTACTGGTTTTTTGTGGTCCAACTACAACCCAGCGATCGGTCCAAACTGTAACATGGGTTGTTTTTGTTTCAATTCCGATCTGTATTTCACTCCCCGAGTCGGGGTGAATAAATCCAGAGGAGGGATGGATTTCCAAGCGCACATCGTTTTCGTCCTTGTATCTCGGGTTCAAATCCTCTGGTGATACTTTCAAATGGATATTATTTTGAATCACTTCTATCTGAGGGTATATGACACCAATCCGATGTCCATAGAGCGTAAGGCCTTTATAAGGGATTTCCGTTGGCAGTTGGTAGTGAGACGGAAAGTGAACCACAAATCCATCTATTAAATGCTGGAAGAGATCTTGAGATGTTACATTGCACACAAAAGTAAAAGAATCAAAAGCTACCAGAGAAGATAGTGAGGCATACTCAATGTGCAATGCATTGGGTTGTAGAGCTAGGGGAAGAAAGTGGACCCATTCTTCTTCGGGAGAATATCGGAAAGCAAATTGCAGAGAATCGACAGAGGGATTGATAAATATTTCGGTGGATCGATCTTGGAGATATTCTGTAAAGACAAGCTCATACTTCCCGTTTGCTGGTAGATCCGTGGGAAGAGGAACAGATACAACTCCATTTTGAAATAGTACCTTGTTAATTCTTCCATACCGACTCCATTTGTAGTAGATGTCGGTGTTTTCTTCCATGGAATAATTCGACGGCCACAGGATATCCACAGACGTAAATGAAATCGGTTTTTCTGGATCGCAATACCAATTCAAACTATATTGTGCTTGAGTCCCTACTACAGTGCTTGTAGAAGTTATGAAAGGTTTACCAGTAGAGATTTCAATGGAACCTTTACTTACAAGGTTTTTCTGCAAAACAGAGGCAATAGCGACCTTTGCTTCATAGTCAAAAGTACCGTATTCGTCCCCAAAACCCAATTGAAACGATGCAGGAATGTGAATATGGACAGTATCATTTGGCCGTATGGTTATGGGAAGGACAATGGAGAGATGTTTGCTAGAAACTTTGGCTTCGTACACAGAAACACCATTCACGGTAATGCGAGAATTCACACAACATATAGGAGTTTTTAGGGTCTTCTGAAAGAAAAGCTCAACAGTACATTGATTTTTGTAAACAATCCATGGATAAGAATGGTTAAAAGTAATGTCCCAATCGGTCACTTCGTTACAAACTGGATTTTGAATGTCGATGGAAAAATTGGATAGAACGTCTGGGTGTTCAGTGATTTCAATATCGTTCGTATACCGGATTGATGAAAACGACTTGTGCCATATTCCAAAACGGCCTTTAGCCTCTTCATTAAAGCTTTTTAATGAAATGCGAATAAAAAGATACGAAGGTGTATTACCCCCTACTTCCAGTGCCCGAGGCATTGGAAAGGCGATGGAATTCTCAGCATAATTGAGTATTGGTAAAGGTTTGAATGGATCCAATGGCAAAAAATTTACCATGATTTGTCTGCGAATAGTATCCTGGGTGTTTGTTACCCTGCCTGTTTCGTCCCGTCTTTCTGTATAATTGGGAATTGGATACATTTCAGGTAGAAACACCACAATCCATTCATCTTCCATAATGCTATCATGGATAGGTATTTGTAGTAGAATGTTGGAGGATGTTTTTGTAAATGGATTTCGAACATAAGCTTTGGCTATGGAATCTGCTTGTACATACGTTACAATGTTTCTGGAAAACCCACTGCTGCTAAATAGAGAAAAAACAACGACACAACAAAGGCATTTGATAAAGTTTCGATAACGCATTTTTATGCCCCCCACTAACACGATTTATTCTAAATAGTAATTCCCATAAAAAAGGTTTGCATGAAACAAGATGAATAAGCAAACAATTAGGTTTCTATTTGGAATAGTTACTTCCTTATCGATCCCAGTACTCTGTTGAATACTGGGATCGATAAAAGAATAAATCGTACAAAGGGACTATGTCAAAACCTTGGATCGTAACTGTGAGAAGAGAATGTACAAGCCGATTAACATGGCTAAGGGTATGGCAATCCACAAAGCTGTATGACCAATGGTAATTTGATAGAATAAGGTGGCAATAATCCATGCAATAACTGTTAAGTACCCCACTGACAAATAGGTAACAAGTGTTCCAGCTTCCTTTTTAATGACGCCTAATACCGCAATGCAAGGGAAGTAGATGAGAATGAACAAAAGGTATGCATAGGCTTGCCAAGGTCCTTTTGTAAAACGATCCTGAAGCTGCTTGAAAAGGCCGACATCTGCATCAATTACTCCAGCTACATCTTCCTCCGAACCACCAACATCAACTAGTCCCATTGCATCTTTGAAGGCGGCAAATGCACCTGAAATATTCTCTGGGATGGAAGAGAAAGCATCAGATATACCTCCCCAAAAGCTCCATGTTTCTTCTTCTGGAGCTTCCTGTAGTTCTGCCAGACTGCCCTGGCTTTCCAACTGTGCATAGATACCACCTAGTGTTCCAACAACAGCTTCTTTGGCGAACAAACCAGTTAAAATGCCCACAGATGCAGGCCAGTTATCTTTTTCTATACCCATGGGTACAAATATGGGGGTTATGGCTTTACCTATAACAGCAAGGGCAGTTTGTTGCTCGGGTTCCTTGGAGATACTTTCAATGCCTGCATTCGTTTGAGATAGCCCTTCACTTGTTGGTACTACAAAACTATTCAAAAAACCTAACAACGTCATGACAATAACAATAAGAATACCAGCTCTTTTAATAAATATACTAGTTCGTGACCAGGCATGTTTCAATAGAAGTCCAAATCTCGGTGCGTGATAGGGTGGCAACTCCATAACAAAGGTGGAAGGTTCTCCTCGAAACATGGTTTTCTTTAAAAACAATCCAGTTGCAATCGCTATAAGGATACCGACCAAGTAAAGAGAAAATACAATCAATCCTTGATGAGTTGGAAAAAAGGCTGCTGCAAATAAGATATAAACGGGAAGCCTAGCTCCACAGGACATCAAGGGGGCCATAAATATGGTCATATACCGATCTTTTTTGGTCTCTAGGGTACGTGTGGCCATAATGGCAGGAACAGTACATCCAAAACCAACCATCATGGGAACAAATGCTTTTCCAGGCAAACCAATTTTTTGCATGAAGCGATCTGCAACAAAAGCTGCCCGAGACATATAACCAGAGCTTTCCAGAAAGGATAAGAAAAAGAAAAGCACAAACACTAGTGGGATGAAAGTGGCAACCGTTTGAATACCACCGCCAATTCCATCTGCCACAAGAATCGTTAGCCAGTCAGGGAAACCTATGTTGACCAATACGGTACCAAGTCCTGATACAAATATTGTATCCGCCAGAATATCAAAGAAGTCGATGAAAGCTCCAGCGAATTGCTGAACCAACCAAAATAGTAGATACATCACAACCAAGAAAAAAGGGATTCCAAGCCATTTATTCAAAACAAGAGAATCAAAGGTTTCCGAAAAAGGTCGTTTTGTTTGAACTTCTTTTCTTACCTTCTTTGCGTATTCACGAATCGTTGCGTAGATATCCTCAGCAACCAAAACATCGACTTCCTCATCCCATTCATTTTTAAGATCTTGAATCACTTTCTTTGGCTGGAAATCCTGTAGAATACTCGGGGGTAGTTCCTGTGTGATCTGGTTTTCTAGTAAGATTTCCAAAGCTATCCACCGAGATGAAACATACTGCTTTTTGTTCTCTTCATCAATCTTTGTACTCCATTTGGAGAGAATTTTTTCAAGGGAGGTTCGAAATTGTATTCTGTGATTGGAAGTACATTCGAAAGCATCTGCCTTAACCAAAGCTTCTTTTACTTTTAAAATATCATTTCGATCCGTTCCTTTGATGGAATAAACTGGTACAGAGAGCAGTTTCTGCAATGCCTTTTCATCAATTGTGATTCCTCCCTTACCAGCCAAATCTTTCATGTTCAAAAGGACAATCATGGGAATGCCCATTTCAAGTAAAAGTAGGGTTAGGTACAAGTTTCGTTCAAAATGTGTACTATCAATGATATTGACAAATACCTCTGCATCTCCCGATAGGATATATTCCTTCGCAATTCTTTCATCATCAGAAATCTCTTCATCGAAACTGTAGATTCCAGGCAAATCGACAATTTCCATCTTTTGATCCTTATACCGAAACCATCCTGATTTTTTTTCCACTGTTACGCCTGGCCAATTTCCTATGCGCTGCTGGCTACCAGTTAAAGCATTGAATATCGTCGTTTTACCACAATTTGGATTCCCTATTAATGCAACTTTCATACTACTCTACCTCCACATTAACAATAGCAGCCTCTTCTTTTCGAAGAGAAACAAAACAGCCTTGTACTTGAATTTCAACAGGATCCCCTAAGGGAGCTTTTCGAACAAACGCAAAAGGTGTACCTTTTAAAATACCCATTCGAAGAAGTTTTCTACGGTATTTTTTATCCGCATCATCAAAGCTAACTACAACACCCTTTTGACCTGGTTTCATCGAATCTAGTTTCATATTAAACTCTCCTAATGTTATTAGTTTAGACTAACTTTATACTAAAAAAAATTTATACCAGTTGTACTACCAAAGAATCTGCTGTCTGACGATCCAATGTGATTTTTCGGTTCTCAATGGATACCAGACACGTTTTGTTTGGTTCATTCTCAATAATAGTAAGAATATTGCCGGGGATAAAGCCCATGGAAATGAGTTGGCATCTTCCACATTTATGTCCCCGTATAGCAACAATTTGAACTTGTTTGCCTTTTGGAAACTCATATATAGAACTACCGCTATGCCTCGATTGAGGAACGCGGTCACAACAAGAAGGTTCGTAATGACAATTTCTACCTCGATGTCTAAAAAAGCGCATACTGTTTCCTTTCTGCCACCTAATCCAATACGTTTCGACTGGAATAATGGTTTGCATTTCAGTGAAATATTTTAGTTAAGTAAAAATATTAGTCAAGTCTAACTTTAAAATATTTTCTCTATACATGAAATGAATCTCTGTATAACACACAATGGTGAGAAAATGGATCTCTATTTTTTTGGAAACAAAAAACCTTTGATCAAAGGAAATAGAAAAAGACCTGCGATGAGCAGTCTTTCAGTCCAAGGAATTGGATATTGCCAAAAGACAGCACCAACAAAGAAAACCGATGCAATACTGTAGCGTATGTCAAATTGTTTAACCCACCTGCAAAGGATTCCAAAAACAACCATTGATAGCAGTGCTGGCAACGGAAACAACCAGATCATAGCACCTACAAGCATAGCGACGCCCTGACCACCTTTGCCAAGCAAAAAAGGAGAAAAAGCATGTCCAGACAACCCTATAAAAATGTAACACAGGATTTGTGTATTTGAAAAACCTACTTGTTGCAAAATGATCAATAACAGAATTCCTTTCCCTGCATCAAGAAGCAAGGTGAGAAAACCAGGCAATAGCCCTACGCTATGATACACATTTCGTGCACCTGGGTTTTTGTCTCCCATGGTTCGAATGCTTTGGCGATTGAATAGATATGTCAGAATAGCAGCAAAAGGAATAGCCCCGATCGTAAAACTGAGTACTATATAATTGATATTCATAGTCATGATCGTACTAGACTTTTTGCAAATTCCTAGTTGTCAAGGTACATCTTAACTGAATCTTAACGATTTCTTATTCCACCTTTAACACACTTTTCATTGCAACCAATACAATAAGAACAAGATGAAAAGAACAAGCATTTGGAGGATATTACAATGAAAAAAGCCGACCTTCATGTTCATTCGAAGTATTCTGGAATCAGTTCGATGTTTTTCCTGCAAAAAAATCAAATCAATGAATCCTATACTGAACCAGAATATATCTACCATACAGCAAAAAAGATGGGGATGGATTATGTTACCATTACCGATCATGATTTGATAGAAGGCATTCAAAAACTCATGCAGAAACATCCCGAGGATACTTTCATGGGTGTTGAACTGACTGCTTATTTCCCAGAGGATAAAACGCAAGTGCACATTTTAGTGTATGGCTTTACCGAAAACCAGTTCAAAGTATTAGATCAAAAGCGCCACAACATCTATGATCTGAGAAAGTATATTTTTCAGGAAAACCTACCTCATTCTGTCGCTCATGCAACCTATGCTGTGAATCAACAGTTACGCATTGAACACCTAGAAAAGCTGATTCTTTTGTTCGACAGCTTTGAAACCATTAACGGTTGCCGGAGTACTGCTAGCAATAAGATTTGGCGAAATTCGTTAGAACAGTTGAATGAAAAAGAAATGGAAAGACTTGCCTTGAAACATAGCATCCCACTAACGTACCCCATATCATGCAAAAAAGGATATACAGGAGGGTCAGATGATCACTCGGGATTGTGGATCGGACACACCTATACACAATGCCAAGGTAACACTGTGCAAGCATTTCTTCAATCTTTACAAAGTTGCACTTCTGATGCCACAGGAAGCGATGGCAACTACCGCTACATGACAGCAAACTTTCTTAAAATCACCCATCACTGCCTTCAACACAAACAACCAAAATATGCTCGTAAGCTCAGTGGCAAGCTAGCAGATACTATTTTCACACCGCAAGCTCTTTCGTTTTGGACAAAATCAAAGCTGTATTTGTGGTATTGGATGTCTTTGTTCAAAAGAAAAGATTTTATTCCATCGATCATTAAGTCTCTTATTCATCTTTTAGATCGTAGAACTACCATGGAAGAACGAATAAATGGACTGTATCAGGCAGTATCTACAATCATTGACGGGATGATTGTACAAGCATTATCAAGTTTATCGGACGATTTCAAACAAGGTCGCTTGCGTTCCATTCTATCGAAAAGTATGCTCATTGTTGAAGCGACAATTGCAGTTTCCCCTTTTATGGTTACTCTTCGTGAGCAAAATCAGCAGAAAACGATCCTGCGACAGTTGCAGGAATTGTATCCGAAGAAACAAACTTCTTGGTCCAAAAGAATCCTGTGGTTTACCGATACGTTTTCTGATTTGAATGGTGTTTCTGCAACCCTTAGCGACATATTCACCATTTCTCAAAGGGATCGTCTACCCGTTAAATTTGTTGTTTCAGAAAATCCAAATGGTCCTATCAGTAAAGTGCATAAAGAACTTATCAACCTTTCCAGTATATACGAAATCCCTTTGCCTTTCTATGAGCATTATCAGTTAAAATTACCATCGCTTCTTACTGCAATGCAAAGAATAAGCGAAGAAGAACCTACCCATATCTATATTTCTACTTTGGGACCTTTAGGTATGCTAGGCTTGTTAATGGCAAATCTTCTCCACATTCCGACAACAGGGATTTATCACACAGATCACTCAAAACAGGTACAAAATCTCACCGATCAAAGCTTTGTTCATCAAGCAATGAAATGGTATGAACAGTGGTTTTATAACCAAATGGACACAGTGATCGTACATTCCATGGCTTACAAGCAAGAGCTTCTTGATATGGGAATCTCTGAAGACAGGATTCAATGGCACCCTAAAGGGATAGACACAAGTTTGTTTGATTTCCTGCCTAAACAGCTACCTCCTTCAGATACGTTTCGATTGCTGTATACCGGAAGAATATCACAGGATAAAAACATTGAGTCTCTCTTGCAGGTTTTTCAGCAAGTTCGAAAAACAAATCCCCATATGGAATTATGGATGGTTGGGGATGGTCCATTGATGAAACCACTGGACATAAAATATGGCTCAGACCCCTCTATTCAATGGTTTGGAAGACTAGAAAGAGCAAAACTTGTTGAGCTCTATCAGCAAGCTGATCTGTTTGTTTTCCCTAGCAATACCGATACCTTTGGCATGTCTGTGCTGGAGGCTCAATTGTGTGGTTTGCCAGCGATTGTTAGTAGTAAGGGAGGACCAAAAGAAATCATATTGGACAATAAAACCGGCAAAGTATGTTCCACGGAAAACTCGCAACTATGGATGGATGCGATCCTTTATTTTTGGAAAGAAAAAAATCAGCAACCTATAGCTTGGGTGGATCGAAAAAGTAAATCCAGAGAATATGTGAAAAGAAATCGAGACTGGAAACAAGTATTGCCAACAATATTGGATATTCGTGAGCCAGAACTTTGTGTACCATTTCTACATGAGAATGCTCTTACCATGTAGAAAAGTAGTTTCTTTGGAGACAAATATGTATTTGTTCAAACAATTGTGCCTAGTGCCAATCATTTTATAGAAAGCAATTGTATTGATCTTTCATTTTCAAGCAGAAAGTAGTCTCTCTGGGGATGTTGTGATACAATGTTTTCATAAAATATGATGACAGTCAACTGTATAAAAATAGCATGAAATGGAGACCGATAATGAAATTCTTAAGCCTTGCAATGGTTCTAGTTTTGGTTTTGTTTTCATTGTCCCCAAAAAGTACTGCGCTTTTTGTAAGAGAAATCTCCGAGGAATCATCCTATTTCTTTTCTGCTAGTGGTTTAAATGGGGGTGGTGGGCAAACCATAATTGCCTTTGATCCTCATCAGAAAGACCGAATCCTAGCTGGGGGTGATTGCAATGGTTTTCATATCAGTGAAGATGGTGGTAAAAACTGGCGTCCTGCCAACAAAGGTTTGCTGGAACATACCAAATTTGGTGTTGCTACTATTTCGTTTTCTCCATCAACCCCCGGGTTGGTCTATGCAGGCGTAGGGAGAACCAACGCTACGGGAGGAGCTTTTTTACGATCGATAGATGGGGGACTAACATGGGAATTGATGTCCGATACGATTCAATTCTCTGGTGCTAGAAATAGATCCAACCAGGATGATGAACCTATACGTTTGCCCTCTATTGGGAAATTAATTGCCTTAGACGAGTATTGTCAAATCCTTTACGCTGGGACATACAATAAAGGGGTCTTCCATTCCATGGATGATGGTAAAACCTGGGAATATATGGGGCTTGTGGGCAAATGGATTCGCTGCTTGGTTCTGCTTCCCGATCGAACTACCCTTTATGTTGGTACGTTTGGTCATGGCTTGTACAAGCTAGATATGCGGTCTAATCATGCAAAAGATAGCTTCGTAAGGGTCGAGTCCAGTCCTGATACGGTAGAAGACATTGTATATGTACCTGAATCCAAGGAACTTTGGGTAGCGGCTGGCGCGGATGGTATTATGGTTTTGAATGAACACAATCAATGGCATCATGCATTCAAGGGTTCTGGTGATTTGTTCAAAGGTCCTCTTTGGAATACTCTTGCTATTTCAGAATCCACTATTTTAGCTGGTTGTCACCTGCCACCTTTTGATCCACAAAGGAAAAATTTTGCAGCAGTTATACAGAGTACAGATCATGGGAGACATTGGAGCAATGCAATTCATCAGGTAGATCATGAACTATATGGGAATCCAGGTGAAAGCTGGTGGAAACGAGATGGTAGAGCAATGATCCATGGGAAAAAGTTTGAAGGAGGTACCGTTTTGGGTGGGTCTCACGGACGAGTCCCAAACATTGCCATAGACCCTTTTGATGAAGAAAAGGTAATGATGGCTTCTTGCGGGGGAAACTATGTCAGTGAAAACGGTGGAACTCATTGGCAATTTGCATCTAAAGGCATGCAGCTGGTTGTACCTATTTCTATAGGGATTGCACCATGGGGAGAAGTGTTTCTAGGAATGAAAGACTGGGGTTATGTAATTGCTCAGCAGGGAGCGGAAGAAATACGTGTCTGGAATCGCCATGACAATGCTATGATGATGGCGAGTGATTTTGCTTTTAACAAGGAAAAGGAATCTTTTTATGTCTTACTAAGCCCTAATACTACGGGTGGAGGTATGATCGTGGAAGGAGAAAAAAACAAGCATGAGCTACGCATTTTTGCGGATCTAGAAGCTCTTACAAGGAATCGAGAAGGCAGAGCGTTTCGGATGTTATATGACACCTCGAGAAAGGAAAGCGTATTCATCGTTGCCATCATTCCTTCTCACCCCTACAACAAAAATGGAATCTGCAGTATATATCGAAGCGTAGATGGTGTAAACTGGACAGAATTGCAGAAAATCGAGTGCGGTGCAGGAGAATTTAACCTTTCCATGCATTGGGCTGGAGGACAAGAAGCACTGTACGTCTATCATTCTACAAAAGGGCTTTATCGTGGTGAAAATGGGGGAGAGGGACGCTGGATTCACACAGATAAAATACCCCCAGTGACCACTCCTTATTCAGGTTACATGACAACTTCTCCATCCGATACCAACCAATTGTACATCTCAACCGATACTGGTTTGTATCAAATTCATCATGCCCATACGTCCAATCCTTACTTTTCAAAAATAGATTTGGGTCAAGATGAAATTACCGGACCCATTGCATTCGACTCCTCTGGAACACTTTTTGTAACTGTTCCAGCCCAAGTGAACAAACCAGCAAAACTGCTTCGAGTAGATTCCGCTATGCATGTAGTAGATATAGCAGATGATTTTTACCGCAGCTCTTCCCTTTTTCCTAGAGCAATACGTGTGCAAGAGGATGGTAGAATCATTGTCGCGAACCAGGTGAATGGCTTTACAATTTCCAATGCCCAGTATTAAGTTAGAAAAGCACTCGCAATAAGGCTTACAGGAGTAGATTAACAAGTCGATGGAACTTTTCTATCAACCATGAGTTTTAATACTATATTTTGATTTTAACGCCCAGTTTGAAGATCATGCAGAACATGTATATGCAAAGTTTGTGGAAGATCACCCTGGTTTGGATCAACAGAACATCATCAATCCTCTTGTTAAAGAGTATGCTGACCTTTCTACCTGGGGAGATGTTTTCCGACGCATTTCACTAGATGAGCGTGACCATATGAACAATAGTTTTCTTTACAGTGGGCAACCTGAGAACATAATTCATTACCAAGGTATGCCAGACTAACCCTACGAAAAGCTTATCTATCCATAGCACGGGGGAAAATGCAGTACGATTTCATATTGTTCTTCTGATATTCGTAATAGAAATCCCATCACTTCATTATTCAAAGTGAAAACAGTTTTTCTATTGTTTTAATTCTCCTGTATAAATATCGACTAAAAGCCCATAAACATGAAATTTGCAATGGGTTTTCTATGAGTAGCTATTTGGTTTATCAAAATCTAGTTGCAAATTTCTGTTAATCTTTCTATTATTAATTCAGATTCATTTTTTTTATAAGAAATTTTTTTAAAGTAAAGGTCGGAGAGATTTGTTCAAATTCAGTTATAATACTTTTATGAAGGTTAAAATTGTGTAAACGATCGCATCAACTTTTTTTCCATGATTGCCCTTATAGCTTTCAAACTGATGTTGGGAAAACAAGAAAGAAAAATGAAGATGCACTAGGGTGTTATATTCCCCAAGACCCTCAGGTTTTCCATGAATATGGGGCCATCTTTATTGTGGCAGATGGTGTAGGAGGAAGCTTGCACGGAGACATCGCAAGCAGACTTGCAGTCAAAACAATTATTCACAAATATTACAAAGCTCCCGTTAGCAGTAGTATCCGCGATCGTTTAATCACGTCAATACAGACCGCGAATGAATTGATACTAACTGAATCCACAATGAATCATGAATCCAACATGGCCACTACGGTTGTGGTTGCAGTTGTATGCAAGAAAATGATCTATTTCGCCAATGTTGGTGATAGTAGAGCGTATATTTCAGGCCCTCACAGAGTGGGCGGAATGGAACAGATTACCACTGATCATACATTGATTGAAGAACAAATAAAGAAAGGCTTGATATTAAGAAAACATATTTTAGAAGCAGATTGTCAGAATATCATCACCAATTGTTTGGGGTTTGAAAAGAGTGTTCATGTTGATTCTTTCGAAGTACCAATATTGGATCAAGACAAAATTCTGTTAACATCCGATGGACTTACACATGTTGCCAATGACAACCAAATTCTTGACGTTTTAAATCAGGCAAGTTGTGAATTCAATTCCAAAGGCTTAGTTGATTTAGCAAACTCCTTAGGGGGGCCAGATAATATTTCCGTATACGTCATAGAAGCAAATTCTTTACAAAAACTCCCCCCTATAAAAAAACAAAGCTACAAAACTCCCTTCGTAACAGTAAGTTTTTTTCTTTTCATTGCCATATTTCTTTGTTGTCTTTTTTCATTACTCTTCATTTAAAGACATTTCCACACCGTTTCTTTTTTGGTTGTATTCGAGAAATCCTATCTCATTCCTGTTGATTAGTAGAATCCAAATACCTATATTAGTAGCTGTATCCTATGCGAAAGTGTAATTCAGAAATGGTAGAGTGGTTTATGAGAAAAGAGTTTGCTTGTTTATTGGGCCAGGCAGCCCTTCAATTCGATTCACAATTGATTGTTAAT
Source organism: uncultured Caldisericota bacterium (assembly GCA_964493625.1). Classification (GTDB taxonomy): domain Bacteria; phylum Caldisericota; class Caldisericia; order UBA6126; family UBA6126; genus JAGLCW01. Next base: position 4,516 of record CAZBOU010000024.1, on the reverse strand, counting down.
TCACTATGGCCTACCTGGTCTTTGTGTCATACTCCCTTTTCCCTGTATGCGTATTTGCATGCCTTATCAAAAGCTGGATTCAACAGAAAATGGAGTTTTTATTAGTACATAAAATGATTTTTTTTAGGTATTTTTGAGTTTTTTCTTTGAAAAAAAGGGATTTGGGTTTACTATAGAACTACTTCATTGCATACGATAAGGAGGATATCATGAAGTCTGTTGTGCGATTCTTTGTATCCTTTCTACTAGTCATATCAAGCATGCCCTTCACTCCTTTTTGGGGAAACCATTACACCACGGCTCAAGAAGGCTTTTATTTCGAAATTTGTCCAAATCAAACGAAGCGGTCTACCATCACTATTACAGCGAACCCTGACAACGACGAAAATTGCCAGGTAACAATATCATGGTCTGCTACATGGTTGGATATTTCTCCTTCAGAATTGGTGATTCCACCAGGAGGATCCGATACTGTAACAGCCACAATCTCTTCGGATGATTTTGAACCAGGGTTGTACGCAGATACTATTGTTTTGCAGTCCAATTGCAAGCCGCAGTATTCAGAAATGCCTGTACAAATGAGGGTACTGCATTCTACAATTCAAGTGGAACAAACTGATTATGAGTGGGAAATGCCTTCCACTGGATCGGTAGAAAAATCCGTGTGGATATACAATCGGCAGTGCGATTGCACCTTACGACTAGATTGGGAAGGGTATATGGATGAAACTATCCGCATCACCTGTCCACCCTCAATATCAATTAAACAGGGGGAAAGAGTAGACATTCCCATACACATCAAAACGCAAGAATGGAATACAAAACAAAAATTCAAACTCCAATTCATTTCGTATGATGTGATTCTTGCTACTATTGAGATGACATTGATCCCTTTCGGAGAAATCCCTTTAATCACGCTTCAAGAGCTTGCGCAAAACTCTTCTCCATGGGTTGGTAAAGAAGTTATGATCTCAGGCTATTTATGCATGACACAGCCCCCTATTCTTTTCGATCGTATTCCCTATTGTGTAGAAGAACAAGATAGTACATTCTTTGTTGAAGTAAAAGAAGTGCCAACCTATATGGGCAATATCCCCAAAGGAGATATTGTGTTTTGTACTATTCAAGGCACATTTTCGGATGGAACAATAACGGTAACCAAGCCAATTCAGAATCCGGCACCTTCTCTTCTTTCCTTCCGTTCGAAACAAGACCCACCCCCATGGAAAGAATTTCAAACACCCTCTAATCATTTTCTACTCTTTATTCAATCTGATTCCACAAACCCTGAACCGATACAACAATTTTTTACGAACCAAACCTTGCAAACTATATCGCAAATGCCAATCCAAAGTGATCATGCCACCGTTTTTTTACCCTTTGCAAATCCATATCGAAACATCCCAGCATCGTTTTCGAGGGATTGCATTCATACTAGTTCAATTGAGCATATCAAAGTGGCCTTGTCGACACTGAATCAACAAATGAGAAAGACTCTCAGGTCGTCCGAGAAGCCCCTTTTATGGATTCACCTAAGCGGTTGGTGGAAGACAGACCAAGACGATCCTTACATTCAAATCCAAGGCAAACCTTTAACATTGTCTGTGTTCAAAAAAGAGCTTGAAAAGCTCAGTATTTTAGGACCCATTGGTATTGTCTTAGAGACAAATCTTCCACCTGGCATTGAGAAAAGTTTATCGCAAATTGGGAACTGCACTGTTTTCCACCCTTTATCAGGACAATCCGATTCATTGTGTTATCCAGTTTCCTTAACGCAGGATTTTTATCGAACTCTTCCTGTGCTTTTAGAAAAAAAGACCTTCAAATTGAATCCAGAAGGGCTTATGCAAAAGCTTCGAGAAATGTGCCCTTTTTCACATGGTTTTTTATATACACAAAAACTGCAATGCGAAATGGTAGGTCGCAAAAAAAGTATGAGTCGAAAAAACATGGATATTGTATCGTATCGGATAACAATTCATCAAACTCTATCTGAAAAACAAAATGCAGACAAAGGAACTACTTCTGAAAAAACCATAGAAATGTCACTTCTCTACCCCATATCAATCGATGACGCGGTTCCTTTCTGTCCCCCGCCCCTGCCGCCTATCGAAATTCGACAAGGACCTTTGGGGAAAATAGATCAATCCACACCAATTCATGCAAAGGGAATCGTAAAAAAAATCAACGAAAAAGAAGAACACTTCTGGGTGGAGTCTTTTTTTGATGTGTACTATCGTGTAGAATTTCCTGAGCGCAGCATAGAAGTTGAATTGGATGATCACGTGGAGATTACTGGAACTCTGCAAGGAGAGACAACGATCATACCTGAGACGATTGAAATTCTGGAAAAGAACTGTGCAATACAGATCCGTGACATTGCATCTAAAACTCTTTGTCCAACTTGCTTTACATGGGATCATGCCAAGGGTGGATATGCGGAGTACATGGATGTGGAATACCTTCTTTCCAACACCGGAGATATTGATGCTGGCATTGTGGTTTCCACTACGATCGATCAGATAGAAGGATCGGTTGATGTTTCTATAGAGCTAGCATGGAATACAACGTCCTTCTCACTTGCAGTAGGTTCTAGTTACAACTTGCAGGGTGAAATCGTACTTGAAAATATACCGGAGTTGATCCCGGAAGAACAACTATTTGAAATCACAACCACCTTTCTTATCTCACCCGAACCTTGCCCAAAAACGATGACGAAAAAGTTCCAAATTCGCTTGTGTCCCACAAAACGTGAAGTACAAGGCCGCCTTTCATTTTTAAATGCAAAGGGGAAAGAATGTGGTATAGGGGATGCATTGATACGGCTGTACCTTCGATATGAACCGCAGTGCGGACATGATCGATCGCTTACTGTTGAAATGGATCCGATACCAGGAGTCCACGAAAGTGCGAAAAATGGACTTCCGTACTACTCGTTGTATGTGGAAACCAAAACAGATGCAGATGGTTTCTATCACGTTTCCTTTATCGATAAAGACTGCGATCATCGATACCGGGTGATTGCTATCTTCCGTAGCGATCAAATGAATCTCACTTACAAAGACTGTACCAATACTTTTTTTGCTTCGGGAGACATCTCCGGCACTCAAGAGCCCTGCAAAGAAGTGGACTATACCCGAAATATCTTCATAGGCCAAGATACCGATTTACAGCTTCCCTCCGATTTTGCCCACGATGGAAGATCCATGGCACAGATCTACTGCCATATGCAAGAATGTTTTTCTGTCTTCGATTCGCTGGAATGCGATGGCACTCCGATGATTCCTGCTGCAATGAAACCCCTTTTGGTTTGTGGTTTCAGCAGTACAAATGGTACTTTTTATCAATTCACTCCCACCAAAAAAATCAATATTGATCAAGCAGACAGTGGTATTCATTCAAACAATCGTCCCCACAACCGAGAATGGCATGAATTTGGACATTTCCTTCATGACAGTTTGATGGGGCTGCAGCTTCACCCTGGAGATTTAAATCACGAAGGATACCGAAACCCAACGTCTCATGATTCCTTTGCAGAAGGATTTGCAGAATTCACAAGTTTGTTGATGGCAAAAATGATGCAAAGTCGCAACACTTGCTGCGATGAATATGCAGGAATCCCTAACGGCATTTACAGATGGGCCGGAGGTGCAACGGATATAGAAAATGATCGTAATCATCACGCACGCAATGGTCAGTATGGCTACTTTGATGCTAGTGGAAACTTGGTTCCTGTACCCATCGAAAATACTCGCGTAAATGCTGCGGGTAGAATTACAGATGCACATGGTCATGCGATTATCATGTATCGTTCAGAAGAAGAGTTTGCTGTAGCAGCCCTTCTATTGGATTTAGTAGACAATGCCGGATGGTATGATCGTGTAACGCCAGATGTTGTGATTCATGGCAGGGATGATGATGGATTTTCACTTCCCAACTGGAGAGATATTTTCTGTTTGGTCCAGAAGGAACAACCAGACACGATGAAAGATCTTTATGATTCATTGATGCAAAAGTTTCAAGGCAATCAGAATGCTCTTCAGAAAATCAATGCAATTTTCGTAAACCAAGGATTCTTTGAGGATCGTAATGGCAATGGAAGACGCGATGCGGGAGAAGCAATTGGTTCTACATACCGTCCCGCAATGACCTATTATTGGCCAGACAATCATGGCAATTGGGTACCAAATCCCATCCCTGCCATTCCATCCAGACCAGATTTACCTGTGATTCCTGGGTCGTGTATCAGGACGTATTTCTTGGCTGAAGATGGACAAGAAATCGACCAAAAAACACTAGAGATCACAAGCTTTTCGCTGGACAGCAATGTCTATTTCACCTACGAACAGACTGTTTTTCATGGTTCTGATCTATACATTTATGCCCCTCCCAATTCCAGTCATTGGCTTCGGATTACCCTTGCTGGGGAAGATCAACAAGTTTTACTTCTTTCTACGCAAGTGTATTTGGTAATTTAAAAGTGGATCACTTTTTGTAAAAAAACAATTGAAAAATG
>CAZBOU010000023.1:0-24990 GCA_964493625.1 uncultured Caldisericota bacterium | reverse complement strand
GTAATGATAGATAGAGTGTATCATATTGCGTTTACACAGTTAAGCTGACAGTCTCTGAAATACTGGGCAACGGCGGAGGAGATTCCTTAGTACTGCGAGCAAAGTCTAAAAATATGGAACAAGAAAACTATGACACTCAGTTTTCAAATGCTTGTATGAAAAAGGACCTAAACCTTGTTACAGAACTATCGCAAGAATTGAACCACACACTGTTTACAGCTACAGCTGCGAAAAACCTGTATACACTCCTAAGTAATGGACACATGGAAGACAAAGACTTTTCTTCTATTTATCAGTATATTCAAGATATCAACAAGCTTCTATGAAGAGGTATACAAGTTCGATTTTTTGCATATGAACAAGATTAGATCATTCTATTCTGGTAATACTTCTGTAAACCGCATTTTTTTACATAGCAAAGAAGGAGCTACGGTACCACCAAAAAAAGAACCCGTAAATCGAGAATCATTGCCCACAGCAAGAATACCAGACAGAACTTCAAAGATATTGTCGGAGTATCGAAGATTCTTAACTGGTTTCATTTGCCCGTTTTCAATCCAAAAAGTACCGTCCCTCGTGAGTGCAGTTACTTCTCCGTCAATAGGACTAACCGGATTAGCATACCAAAAGCGAGTAACATAAATACCTTTTTCAACTTGTGATATCATTTCGGTGGGATCTTGGGTAGTCGAAGACTCCAATACAAGATTTGTTGGTATGGGCCCCATATTACCAGGCAAAGCGTTCCCTGTGTTTGATTTGTTGTATTTTTTTGCGAACTTATCATCAAACACCATGTCATGAAATACTCCATTTTGAATCATCTTCACCGGATGAATATGTGGGTACCCTTGATGATCCATATACATGGAGATTTGCTTTGGATGAAGAGGGTCTTCCGTTATATTCAAACAAGAATCTAGCACTTTGGTATTGAGTTTTCCCGATAGATAGGATCTTTTTTCGTCAATGGCTTTTGTTCCCATGGAAATGAAAGCCATCATTCGAACAATGTCAGCCACCGCTTCAGGTTTGAGAAAAACAGTATAATCTCCGGGTTCAATGGTAGCAGGAGAGATTCCGTTTTGACATGTCTCTATTGATTCTTCAATAACTCTTTCTATAGCAAGATCTTGTATCGTTTTCGCTGTCGATTGGGAATACCCCGACACTCTACCATTCATGATTTGAGACTGAAACTGTACAGAAGAGGAATTGGACTGGTTTACCAGTCCATTAGAGTTCACACAAGCTGCATGAAAGTTTTCGAACAAAAAACTGCCGTATGCTTCAAGGGAAGCATTTTTTACTTGTTGAAAATACACCGGAAAAAAAGACAGGCTTTTATCGTAGAATTCTTCCGGATCTATAGTAGGGTTTTCTTTCACTTGTTCTAGCTGAGATGGTGGCTCTGGATAGCCAGAAAACTCTTGGTTTTCTGCAATTGTTTCGCAAATGCTCTGCAGAGATTGTATTGAGTTTACAATTTCATCAAAATTATTTGCATCCAGATTTGTTCTTGCTACTCGCTTTCCTCTTGCTAACTCGATGCCGATTGAAGTTTGCACTGATCGATTGTTTTGATGAATATTGGATTGTGCAAATCGTAGCATGGTGGATTCTGTTTGATGAAATGATACCTGATACTCCCAACCAGAAAGATTCTTTTGTAAGTATGCTAGCGTTTGTTGTGTAAGATTTGAGTCCATTATCTTCATTGAATTACTCCTACTTTTCGGTTTCGAAATCGTACTGGAGAAGTACCATGAGAAAGCTTCATAAGCTGTCCTGGTTCTCCTTTTCCGCAATTAGGAACTCCGTAAATGTGATAATGGGATTCATCTCCAATTGCATCGCAAGATTTCCAAAACGTAGGAGATTCTCCCATATAGGTTGGATTTTTCACAACTTCTTGCAAGTTTCCTTTACGAATGATCCTGCCATATTGCGAACCAAATTGAAAATTCATTCTTCGATCGTCAATGGACCAACTCTTAATCCCATCAAATAGAATTCCATCGTCAATATCACTTATCATTTGTTGTAAAGATTGATCGCCTGGTAGCAAATTAATAGAAGTCATGCGAATTAAGGGATAGTTCCAGTATCCATCAGCTCGCATAGCACCCATTGGTTGGTCTCCCGTCTTGTAGGCAGTTTCACGAGAATTCAAATACCCTTCTAAGATTCCTTTTTTGATAAGATACACTTTTTGTGCCTTGACTCCTTCATCGTCATAACCAAAAGAACCAAAGGCCCCTGGAACGGTTGCATCCGCTGTAATATTGACAATTGGGGATGCCAGTTGAAACACCCCACATTTATCTCGAGTCATATAGGACGTTCCTGCATATGCTGCTTCACTTCCCATCACTCGATCTAGTTCTGCTGGATGTCCAATGGACTCATGAATCTGTAGTGCCATTTGATTTCCCATAATGATAATATCCTTTGTTCCGGAAGGACACAAAGGAGCATTGGATAACGCCACAGCTTCTTGAGCGCATTGCAAAGCATTTCCTACAAGGTCTGTTTTGGTAACAAACTCATAGCCAAAGGTAGAATAATCCCCACCAAAAGCATTGGGGTAGCTACGGCTTTGGAATTCTCCTTGATCGCTTCTAGCAAAAGCAGTTATGCCACATCCTGTCTCATGTCTAGTCTGCTCTATAAAAGAGTCTTCTGTAGATAGAAAAAATTTATGAAGCTTCCGAAATGACATAGATGCTTCCCGCAAAAAAACAGAGGGGATTTTCATAACAGAAGAGGCTTCTTTTAAATACTCAATTTTTTCTTCTAAAGATACTTCAAAGGGATCTATTGCTGCCACCGACTCTACAAAATCTTCAACAACGGGAATCGATGCCAGTTGAATATTCTGCGTAGAAACTTTCGCTGCTATTTCTGCTAATTGTACTGCCTGTTTAACCGTTTCTTCTACACTTTTCTGTTCTATATTATTCGTAGAAGCAAATCCCCACGATCCATTTTTTAAAACTCGAACGCCATAACCAATCTGTACTGACATTCGGTTTGAGTCAACCGATTCGTTTCGCAGCCGCAGATCATGAGAGTGGATTTCTTCAAATCGAATATCTGCATATTGCACATGAAGAGACTTTGCTACATCCAAATAAAAAGATAGTTTATTTTTCATATCCATCCCCTAATGCTTGTAAGCGTTCTAGATAATATGGAACGGAAGAGGATTTTAATCGCACACCTTCGTAGTCGAGATTCTGCAAAAAATCAATGAAACTATTCTCGGCTTCTTCCCATCCTCCGTTTTTATTAACAACATAATACTCATAGGTTTCTTGAACAATTTCATTGAGTTTTTCTTCAAAATTGTTGATTTTTGTTTCCACTTCAGGATCTTGAAAAAAATAAGCCTGTATTTGTTCTCCAAAAAGGGTGTCTGCTTCTTCTTTGAGAGAAGTTATCGAGGGAGGATCTGAATATTCTCCCACTACAATGGGTTCTTCTTCAAAAACAACTGCTTCTGTTTGTTGGGATTGGTTTTTTTGGACAAAAGAAGAAAAGAAATTTGTATGGGAATAGATATAGTAAGAAAGCATTCCTACAACAATAATGCAAACAACTACGATAGAAAAAAATTTGATAGCAATTGATTTTTTTGTTTTGGGTCTAGGTTTCCACGAACCAGATTCGATTGTTTCTATTTCCTCGATATCTGTATTTTCATAAGGCGTTTCCATTTGTTTCACTGTATCCTCCATGATGAATAGATTGAAGATCGTTGTATATGAGTCTATCAATATTTCTCTTAGAATCCACTCATCCATTCCATGGAGCTAAACATTTCAAAAATGGGTAAATATACCTTCGTAATAACAAACAATACCATTAATCCTATGCAACCAAGAGAAACAGGTTCAATCAGTTTGGTAACTTTTTTCTTTTGCTCTTCCATTTCTTGGGAAATGACAGAAATCAAAAAATCGGTGTTTTCAATAAACTGATCTTTGTTTACGCTGGATTTTAAAAAAGCAATAAAAGAACCTTGTTTCCCAAAAGAAGAAGCAAACTTCGTTAGATCCATATTGCCTGTGTATATTTGTTGGAAGATAAACGATAGTTCATCGCGCAGAGGTTCTTTCTGAATTGTCTCCAAAGATAACTCCAAAGCTTTCTCCAGTGGAATTTCATCTTTTAGTAGCATGGACAAAAGGGTAAAAAAAGACAACAGTTCTTTTTTTCGTATGTAAGTACTATACAAAGGAAGGCGTAGCAACAACCAATCAACACAGTATCGATTCCTTTGCAAAAACCACCAAAACAATCCAATAAGAAGCACAAGGCCAAATACAACATAGCCCCAATTCATTGTAAACCACCCGAAAAAAGAAAGTAGTGACAAAATAGAATTTGGCAATGCTAGTTGCAACGATTCTGCCATGGAAACCATATTCGGAATGGCAAAAGCAACAATTCCGCATGAAAGAAAAAAGGTGGAACTAAACACAAATACAGGATAAAAAGCTTGGGATCTACGGTCTTTTCTGGCATCATATTGTTTTTTTGAAAAGGTGTATGCCTGTAGAAGATAAGTACCTAAATGACCTGTTGTCTCTCCGCTACTAATGATAGCGAGAAAAAAGGCAGGTGGTTGCAAAATGGAGTTCACTGATGCTGCAATAGAATTTCCATGAGATATCTCTTCGAGAAGAGTTTCGCATACTTTTTTAATCTTTCTGGATTTTTGTGTTTGTACAAGGATTTCAAGAGTTTTCACTACAGAAATTCTTTGACACAGCATTAAGCTCACTTGAAAGAGAAATTGTAGTTTTTCGGATGCCGTAAGAACAATGATTTTAGATGAGTGCTTCTTTTTTACAAACAAGGAAGCACTTCCTGATAGGTTGTCAAACCATTTTTGATAAGAACAGAAGCATGGTCTTTCATGGTAAAACCGATTCCCTCATTTAGAAGCTGCATACACTGATTTACATTTGCATGCGATAAGAATGAAAAAACAAAATCTCGTGCTTTCTCACTAATCTGGTTGATCTCAAACAAACCTACTCTTCCCAAATAACCCGTGTTGTTACAGTGGTGACATCCTCGTCCTTTTTTTTGTGTGTTAACTTGCAAAAAATCTTGGTAGGGTGGTAGAATTTCCTCTTCTACCGAACAATAGGGACACGATTTTCGAATCAGTCGCTGATTGATTACCAATTGTAGAGCATCGGCAATCAAAAAGGGTTCCAATTGCATTTCAAGAAGTCGTAAAACAACATCGGCAGTTGTTTTGGTGTGAATCGTAGACAGTACATAATGACCCGTTAGTGATGCCTCACAAGCTAATCGAGCAGTATCTTTATCGCGAATTTCTCCCAATAAAATAACATCGGGGTCTTGCCGTAACACTCGTTTCAAGTACTCAGCATATGTCAATCCAAGAGCTTCATTTACTTGAAATTGACTTACTTTTGGATCCACTATTTCAATAGGATCTTCAATCGACAAAACAGACTTGGATACACAATCAAGCTCTTGCAAGACTGCATGTAAGGTAGTCGATTTTCCCGATCCTGTAGGTCCATTTACAATGATGGATCCGCTTCTCTTATGAACAGCATCCTGCACTAGCTTCATTTGTGATTCAATCATCCCCAATGCTTGCAACCTTTGTAAATCATTGCAGACAGGAAGGATCCGCAATACAGACTTTTCTCCATAAAGAGAGGGGACAATGGATACTCGAATATCAAACTGACAACTTTCGTGACGAAAACCACCTTCTTGGGGCAGTCTATTCTCTGTAATATCCATCCCTCCTTTTAGTTTAATAACGCGGGACATTCTTTGGTATTCTTCATGTGTAATTGAGTCAACAGAATGTAAGATCCCATCAATTCGATATCGAATGCCTACTTTATTTTCTTGCGGTTCAAAATGAATATCCGTGGTACGCCTATGAAATGCATAGGAAAAAAAGCATTCCAATGTTTCATCCCCCTGCAACGAAACATTTTGTCCTTTTTTATAGGGTATCTCTAAACCTAGTTCGTGAAGGATATCATTCTGTACGTCTATAGGAACAGGTATTCCCGAATCGAAATGAAGGGATGTTCCATCCCAATCGACGGTCTGAATTTGATACTTTTTTCGATAATGGGAAGGTATCAAATCTTTAGAGAGAAATCGCAACTCCATTTTTGTATCCAAAATTGTTCCTTCTTTCTTCGTTTTTTTGTCCAAATCATATCTTTCCCAGGGTCCAACGGTTGCACCCAAATAGCCCTCATATTACAAGCTTTTGCCCCCTTGATATCAGTAAACAGTTGATCTCCAATCACGCAAATCTTAGTTGGGTCAACTTGCATCTTACGAGCCGCTTTTAGAAAAAAATAGTGAATCGGTTTTAATGCCCAAGCAATATATGCTAATTGGAGAGGTTGAGAAGCTCTATTCATCTTTTTCCTTGAATTATTTGACACAAGTACAATACGAAATTGCTCTTTTGCTTTCAAAATCCAATTCTTCACATCTGTAGAAATGGTATCAGAAGTTCTTGGAAGAATGGTATTGTCAACATCAATAATGATTCCTTCCATGCCCCAATCTTTCAGTAAAGACAATGGGATAGATTCGAGTGACTCTGCAGTTTTATCTGGCTTCATTGGAGGGCGATGCATGTTAGTTCGTTTTTGGTTCAAATGTGACAGCAGGTAGTTGCTTTTGGATTTCTTTCATTAATTCGACTAACATCATTTCTTGATCTGTATTAGTGATCACCACAAACTCTCCCTCTTGATCTTTCATAGAAGCCAGTGTAACTAGAGCAACCCCTTCGCTTGTATGCAACAAATGTTGTACAAACCAAATATGTTCTTTGGGTAGACGTACTATATACTCTTTTTCTTTCCAACTAGGGGATAAATTTCCGAACATTCCGGTTATGCTCCTCTAAAGATTTGCTAAAAGCATGTGTCCCATCTCCTTTTGAAACAAAAAAATAGTATTCTGTATCTGCTGGCCACAATGCTGCCTTTATTGCATCTAAACTAGGATTGCAAATAGGTGTTGGTGGAAGGCCAGGATACATATAGGAATTGTAGGGCGTATCTGTTTCCAACTCTTTTTCTGTGAAAACATACCCTTCTCTGGGTACAGCATACTCTAGGGTAGCACATGATTGCAAAGGCCAGTGATCTTGAAGTCTATTGTGGAAAACGGAAGACACAATGTCCATTTCTTCAGGTCCTATCGCTTCCTTTTCGATAATAGAGGCAAGCGTCATTACTTCATTCCACGTCATTCCTATTTCTTGAGCTCGGAGAAGTTCCTTTTGCTCAATTAAGCTATCATATTGCTGAAGCATTTGTTCAATTAACTTAATGGGGCTAACCGTAGAGATATAATACGTTTCGGGATACAGATACCCTTCAAGAGAATCAGATTCCAGAACTTCCTCTTGAAATCGGAATGGAAACCATCCTCCATTGAATTTGGCAAGCTCAATAAACTCTAGCGGATCTTCAATCAATTCTTCTTGGTATAGCATCATGGCTATTTGATTGATTGTCCAACCTTCTGGTATTGTATATTGATACACTTTTTCTTGCCCTTGAAGAAGCCAACTAACCAATTCTTGAACTGTCTGTATTCCATCTTCAAACTCATACTCTCCACTTCGTATCTGGGAGTCCAATTGATGAAACCGAAGGTACATAATAAAAACATCTGGATTGCCAATTAAATCTAACTCATGGAGCTTGTTGGCAATGGTCTCTAATGATTCTCCCTGTTCAATGGAAAAGGACACAGGCCCGTTATAGGCTACATGAATTCCTTCTTGGAACCATTGAAATCCCATCCATCCAGTGAAAAATAGCAATCCTGCTATAGTGATTGTTAAAAGAACACTTCGTTTGAAACGGCTTTTTTTGGACTGGATGTCTATTTTTTTTCTATATCTCATTTTCTCTTCTCTTTAAATACTCTTGTAACAAAATCTGCGCTTCGATCATATCTTTGTTTGCCCTATCTTGTAGAGTTTTCTTTTTGGTTTTTGGTCGAGAACTGTGTGAATTGTTGAGTGCAATCTTTGATGTAAAGCGTTCATCATACAAAAGTATGGTTGTAGCAGGGAACAGTTTTTTTAGTTCTTCTGCAAACTTCTCTGCATTTACCGTGGAAGGTGTAGATAGATTTTTCAAGTTTTTCGGATGTCCTACAATAATAAGATTAGCTTCCAAAATTTGAGGAACGCGATCCGCTATAATAGAAGGATTCATCTCGTATTCCGTTGTCGGAATGGAACATTTTGCAAACGAAAAAATTTCACTTTCATCGGTTGCTGCAACACCAATATTCTTTGTACCATAATCAAATGCTATTATCATACAAATAGTATACCACAGTTACAGAATGCGTAGGGCTAATGAGGGACAATGTGCTACGCAATAACCACATGTAACGCATTGGTCATAATGAATATCAATGCAGTTTTTTTCTTTATTGTATCGCAGCGCCTTAAACTGACAGTTTTGAGTGCACTCTAAACACAGACTGCAAAGCGAACGATTATAGAACAACTTTTTCTCTTCTAAATGTAACTTTTCCTTCATATCTTCATGATAGTTTTTTTCAAAAATTGCGATATCCACATCCAATTCTTGTTTATTCTTCACTCCAATTGCTACTGCATGTTTGTAGGGAAAGTCACGAATCCAGGAAATAGATTGATAGAAGTCTTTGTACAATCTACCCCCTCCCAAGGGCTTCATAAGAAAAAGTCCTTTGCCTGCCTTGTGCAATTGCATGATATTCTCTTTTTGTTCTTCCAGTGTCCCATGAATAAGGCCATGACCTACTTGATTAAAAATGGGATGAACAACTTCGAATTCAGGATGAAGCAATAACTGCTTTGTAAGCTGCACAGAATGTGTAGATATTCCTACAGCACGTACTTTTCCCTGCTTTTTTGCATCCATAATGGCCCGTAAAGCCTCTCGATGTCCCTTCAGGGTATATATACTCTCTTGTTCATGTAACATAAAGATATCAAAATAATCCCGTTGTATTTGCTGCAAACCATAGTCAATTTCTTTCATCATTCCTGTATAATCGGGCTGATAGGATTTGGAAGAAAGAACCATTTGGTTTTTTTTGTGGGAAGGAATATGTGAAAAAAAAGAATATGTTTGATACAAATGAGCAGTATCAAAGAAGTTTACACCTCGGTCCATTGCATATTCCAAAAGAAATTGGCCTTCCTGTGGTGGTACATTGGCCTGCAAAGGACTCATGACAAGTGTTCCAAATGCCATCTCTGAAACAAGGATCTGTGTGGATCCCAAATAAACTTTATTCACGATTTTGTAAGAAATCTTTTAGAGCTTTGGCAATAGAAGAAAGATCTTCACTTTTTAAATCACCCACAGAGACTAGCTTTGAGTTCCCTCCGCCACGCAAGGAAAAGTTTTTTTGCAGAAACTTCATTGCCTCTTTGCAGTTAATTTCTCCTGTACTGGCAAGAACACCAATCTGTTTTTCTCCAAGGCTAGAAGTAATAAGCATAAAAAGAGGTTTTTTGGCTCTTGATCTCACTTGATCAGCATACTCTCTTAACATGTTCATGTCACTACTGTCCAATGAATGCACTAGCAGTGAATATCCCCCCACATCTTGGGCTTGTTGTATTACATCGCAAGCAGAAGAAGCTAGCAAAGAGGATCGCAAAGATCGAATTTCTTTATCTTTTTCTTTCAGCTCATTTTGCAAAGATTGAATAGCTGGTATTAGTTCAATTCCAGGTTTATCAATGATTTTTTTGGCTTCTTTTACTAGTTTGGACTCTTCTCTACACCTTTCAATCGCTTTTAGACCAACCACTGCTTCAATCCTGCGCAGATTCGATCCAATACTGGATTCTTTGGTGATGCTGAATAACCGAATCTCTGATGTATTGGCAACATGAAGACCGCCACACAGTTCTTTTGAAACATCACACACTTCTACAATACGGACTTCCTCTCCGTACTTTTCTTTAAACAAGGCAGTAGCACCTTCTTGCACTGCTTGTTGCAAAGATTTTACTTCTGTTCTTACATATTCCGACCGAGCAATCCAATGGTTCACATAATCTTCAATTTGATATAATTGTTCCACGGTTAATGCGCTAAATGCGTTAAAATCGAATCGCAAGGAATCGGGTTCTACATAAGATCCAGACTGATTCACATGGTCGCCAATAACCTGTTTTAAGGCACCATGGAGCAAATGAGTTGCTGTGTGAGCTCTACGAATACCCCTTCGAAACTCAACATCAACAGCTATTTGCACAGAATCTTTCACTTGAAACTGACCTTTTTCAAGGATAGCTTCGTGAACCACTAGGTTTTCAACAGGAGAAAAAGTTCTAGTGATGTGAAAAACTCCCTTGTCGGACTGAATAATTCCCTGGTCTCCTACAGGACCACCTTTTTCAGGATATAGCGTGGTTTGATTCACCAAAACCATGTAAAGCTCATCTTTTTGATTCGCTACAGGGACGGGTTCTCCTTTGTATAGCATAGCTTGGATAGTGGCACTGGAAGCATCTCTTTCGTATCCCAGAAAAAGAGTATTTCCAATTTCATTTCGTAAATCCACCCAGTAATCTGTTTCACTAATTGTATCTGAAAAGGTATGGAGAGTTTTTGCCCTTTGTTTTTGTTCATTCAAAAGAACATAGAACTGTTTTTCGTCAAGACATAACCCTTTTTCATCCAGTAGCTCTTTGGTTAATTCAACAGGAAAACCATAAGTGTCGTGAAGTTTAAATGCAATATCTCCTGGAAACATAGATGCAACTTGGGCAGAAGCTTCTTGAAATATCTTGTATCCGTCTTTCAGTGTTCTACTAAATTGCTCTTCTTCGTTGTTTACAACTGTTTTCACATTGTTGCTATGGGAAGAAAGCTTGGGATAACTCTCTTGCATTTGTTGAATCATTTCCTCACAGAGAGGAGCTAGAAATGTTTCTTCAATTCCAAGAAGGTGCCCAGAAAGCTTCGCTCTTCGTATCAGCCTTCGCAATACATAGCCGTGCTTACTATTCTCAGGGAATACCCCATCGGAAATTAAAAAAGGAATGGCCCGAACATGGTCTGCAATGATATTGAATCGAAATCGCTTTTCTTCTTTGCTTCTACCAGATATTTTTTCGATGGATTCAATGATCGGAAGGAATAAGTCGGTGTCATAATTGGATTGTACATGGTTAAGTACGCACGATATACGTTCCAATCCCATTCCAGTATCAATATTCTTTTTGGGAAGGGGTAATCTCTCTCCTTTTTCGTCCATCATAAATTCCATAAAAACCAGGTTCCAAACTTCTAAAAAACGACCGCAGTCACACAAAGGATTGCAGTTTTCTTTTTTACATCCAATCGAAGAACCTAGATCAATGTGAATTTCCGAATCAAATCCACAAGGGCCCACACTGGCCATTTGCCAGAAATTGTCTTTGGATTCAATGATTCTTGAAACAGGTACGAGCTTTTTCCAAAACTCTTTTGATTCCGTATCTTCTGGGAAAACCGTAATCCAAATTAAAGCAGGATCAATTTTATATACATTTGTCAGTAAATCCCAGCTTAATTCGATAGCTTCCTTTTTGAAGTAATCACCAATTGAAAAGTTTCCCAGCATTTCAAAAAAAGTATGATGTCTAGGAGTTTTTCCAACATTCTCAATATCGTTTGTCCGAAGACAAGGTTGAGAAGATGTCATTCGAGGAGAAATAGGAGTAGATTCTCCAAGGTAATATTGCTTTAGTGGAACCATCCCTGCGACAGTAAACAGAAGGGTTGGATCGTCTATGGGCAAAGGAGAAGGATCAAGAATTCTATGATCTCGTTCTTTAAAGAATTGTAAAAAAGCTTTTCGAATTTCGTTTGTATTCATGATTGAACTCCTAGCTCATCAATTTGAGTATTCCTGGTAATTGTTTTCCCTCTATATAAGCTAGCGTAGCTCCTCCGCCCATAGAAATGTAGGAAAAATAATTCACATATCCAAAAGCTTCGATTGCTGCGGCTGTGTCTCCGCCTGCAGCCACCTTATAGGTATTTGTGAGAGATCCAGCAAATGCATACAACTCTCTGGTTCCCTGGCTAAATGCTGGCACTTCGAAAATCCCCATCGGTCCATTAAAGAGGATGGTAGCTGCAGAAGATAGTTCTTCCATAAAGAGCTGAATTGTCTTGGGTCCAATATCAACCCCCATCATATCGTTGGGAATGTCCCCCAAGGGTACTGTTTTTGTATTGGTTGGTTGATGAAAATCATCAGCAACGACAAAATCTGTTGGCAAGACAACTTTTGTGTTTGTCTTTTTTGCAAGTTGCAAGATACCTTCTGCTAAACCCAGTTTATCTTCTTCCACCAAAGATTTTCCAACAGAATAGCCCATGGCTTTCAAAAAGGTAAACGCCATTCCTCCGCCAATAATAAGCTTATCAAGCTTACCCAGTAAGGCTTTCAACAAGCCAAGCTTTGAGGAAACTTTTGCTCCCCCTTGCAAAAGAACAAATGGGCTTTGCGGGTTTGTATTCAACTGTGTTAATTCTGCAATCTCTTTTTCTAATTGGAAGCCAGCATAGGATGGAAGAAAGTCGGGGATACCCGTAACAGAAGCATGGTCTCTATGGCAACAACTAAATGCATCGTTAACATATACATCTCCCAATGCAGATAAAGCCTTTGCCAAATCCTTATCACCCTTTACTTCTCCCGGGTGAAAACGAATATTCTCCAACATCAAAACGCTTCCAAATGGAATTTCTTGGAGTTGTTTTTGAACGGCAGTACCAAGGATTTCTTTTGAACTTTCCACAATCACTTCTGGTCCCAAAATTTGATCCAACCGAATGGCCAATTTTTCTGTCTGAAAAATAGGTTCATGATCTTTAGGTCGACCTAAGTGAGTGATTAATACAAGTTTTGCTTTCTGCAATAGTAAAAAATTGAGAGTAGGAACTGCTGCTAGTATTCGCGACTCTGAGGTAATAGTTCCTTGACTATCCAAAGGCACATTCATATCAACGCGAACCAATACCGTTGTGTTTGCAAATTGGCAATCTCGTATGGATATCATTGGTTCATCTGAAGACGTACATAATCTACCAATTGAGCGATTCTTGTAGAATAACCCCATTCATTGTCATACCAGCTTAGTATTTTGATCATGTGGTCTCCGATTACATCGGTAGATAAGCTATCTACAATACCCGAGTAAGGATTTTGAACATAATCTTTTGAAACGAGAGGTTCTTCAGAATACCCCAAAATACCTTTCAGGGAATTCTCTGATGCTTCTTGCAAAACAGTATTTACCTGCTCTTTTGTGACTACTTTTTCTACATGGCAAACAAAATCGGTAATAGAAACAGTTGGAGTAGGAACTCTCAGGGCAATCCCTGTTAGTTTCCCTTTTAAATCGGGTATCACAATCCCTACAGCGGCTGCAGCACCCGTTGTGGTTGGGATGATACTTTCTGCAGCTGCTCTTGCTCTGCGCAGATCTTTGTGCGGTGCATCCACCAATTTTTGGTCAGCGGTATAGGAATGCACTGTTGTCATAAAGCCATATTGAATGTGAAAATGAGAATGGAGTACCTTTGCAACAGGAGCCAAACTATTCGTAGTACAGGAAGCATTGGAAATGACCTGATGCTTGGTGACATCAAACTCGTTTTCATTCACTCCCATTACAACCATTAAGTCAGCATTTGAAGAAGGCGCTGTAATAACAACTTGTCGAACATTTCCTTTCAAGTGCTTGGAAGCCAATTCTCTCTTGGTAAAAACGCCCGTTGCCTCTATAATCAATTCAACAGATGGATCCCAGGAAAGATTCTCAATATCTTTTTCATGAGTCATTTTAATCCGTTTGTTTCCAATCTTTAAAAAATCGTCCTCAACCCTAACACTTTGAGGATAGGATCCATATACGGAATCATGCTTCAACAAAAAAGCAGAGGTTTCCAAAGGTGCAAGTTCGTTAATTTGAACTACGTTTACTTCTGGATAATCCGCTAACAATACTTTTAAGATTTGTTTTCCAACTCGACCAAAGCCGTTAATTGCAACGTTCATATAGGACCCCCATGGTTCTTTAGATTCTATCTCCATTGTATGATCCTACTTGAAAAATTCAATGAAATGAAAACTTCGTAACCTTTCAAAAAAAGGGTGTGATATAATTTTTTTGGAGGTCTTTATGAGAAAAAGAAACAAGTACATTGCATTGATTTTGAGCA
Organism: uncultured Caldisericota bacterium; assembly: GCA_964493625.1. Classification (GTDB taxonomy): domain Bacteria; phylum Caldisericota; class Caldisericia; order UBA6126; family UBA6126; genus JAGLCW01. The sequence goes on along the minus strand of CAZBOU010000023.1, from coordinate 10,711 downwards.
TCCTTTTCGTAGCCTTTTCTTTTTGTGTAATCGGTTGTTCCCATAAATCCACAAAACCGCCGACAAGCCACAAAACACAAATGTATTACCCAGAAAAATGGGAAACAGAGAATTTTCCTGAGTACCATGCAGAAATTGTTCAGTTTCATCATGAAGATAAATGTGATACATGTATATTTCTTCAAAAATCCATTTTGGAACTATTAGATACTACATTCTCCCCTGAGGCCGATGAAGGAATCATTATATACCGTAGCATCACGACAAACTATGCAGAAAACACCCCCATAAAGCAAGTGTTCTCTGTCATGGAAGAAGACCTTTGTAGCTCCATTTACATCGAAGGTAAACATCATCAGATTGAGATATGGAGAGACATCTTTATGGCTGTTGAAGAAGATCCAGTTTTTGCAAAAGAACAATTAGAATCAAGAATGGAAAAACTGGTCCAAGAAGTAAGAAAAATGGAAAAAAAAGAAAACATATGAACTTTTTCAGTGGTTCTCAATATTATAGACAAACTTCTCTAGAGAGGTGAAAATGAATCGAAAATATAGACATTTTTTCATAGCGATTTTTTGTGTACTTTGTATCCTTGTTTCTGGATTTCGCATGAATCAAACACATGCCATGACATCCGATGCCAAAAAATCTCTAGACTATTCCTATACAACAAAAAAACAAGTCTCTATTACATCCGACCCCCGCAGTGAGCTAATTTCCATTATGCAAATGATGATTGGTGCTTGGCCTATGACAGATTTAGAATTTGATTATCTGTACGAAGTACAAGGCACCTTTTTCCAGCATTATGGTCATCCTGCTATCGAAATGTTCAGTATCATGTGGTACAACTACGGCTTTTCACAAGAAATTCCTTCTACCTTTATGTTGCATCTTTCCAATCCTCCAGAATTAAAGATTTTCACTCCTTTTACGAAAGAAATCACCGACAAAGCAGGTGGAGAAAGAAATCTAAATGAATTCTTGGTTCTTCTTCGAGATTTTGCGAAACAAACCAATTTTATAGGTTTCTATCATCAACACCAAATGTTTTATCAAGCTTGTATTGAACAGGTTGAAAAGAAACTGGGAACCAAAAATACAATTCCCATGCTAGAAGATTATTTTGGTTTTTCGGATCGATCCCATGGATTGATTTTAGTACCTTTGTTTAGTGCAATTGGCTACGGCACCCATGTAGACAAAAACTACTTCGCTCTCATTGGACCTTATGATGTAGAAGAAAAAAAGGGGGATAAGAATCCTTATTGGGCTGGCCCTGACGATCTTCATAAGCAACTTTTAAAAAGTTTTAGTTATGCCTATGTTAATCCATTATTGTACGATCGAAAAACTGATATCCTCACTACGTCCAAACTTTTTAAACCAATTTCAACGCAAATGAGATATCAGAAAATTCTAGATTGGCAAAGCTGCTTATCAGAACATATTGTTAGAGGAGTCTCGCAAAGTTTTACCTTGCAGGAATATGGCCCCGAAGAGTACATTTATCAGAGAAACCAAGACGTTCAGAGTTTTTATGTGTACATTGACTATATTAGAGAATGGCTGCAAATTTACGAAAATCATAGAAACGTCTATGGCAATTTTGAGCAGTTTTACCCCGTCATATTTAACTGTATCCGTCAATTATGTGAATGCCCCCTAATTCCAACCATGGTTTCCATTGAAAATGTATCCGAAAATGGTGTTCAAATTGCATGGAAAGACAACACGACTGAACCCGGCGCATTGTTGATCTATCGAAAAACTTTAAAAAATGACTATGAAATGATTCACCAGGCTGATCCTAGGGCTGTGTCCGTATGGACAGATACCAACGTGACTATCGGGGAAACCTATTGGTATCAAGTTGCTATACAGGGACTAGGTGGCACGATTCGGTCGTATGCAGTACGAGCTACAATTCCATCGTACCCACCCCTTGCTCCTGAAAATGTCCAGTACGAAAAAGAAGGGGATTCTTTGCGATTTTTCTTCTCATACCCCTACAAAGCAGAAGGGTTTACCTTGTTTGAATGGGACAATGGTGAAAAGAAACCTTTGCAGAGTATTTCATACGAAGATTTTGATCCAGAGGATGAAAGTCTGTACTCAATAACCCTGGAAGAGTATGACTCAACAAGTGATCACCTCTACTTTGTTTGTTCCTATATCACTGTCTCAAAGTCATCTTCCAAGAAAGAGCGCCTTTACAGCTCCCCCTCCAACTTCATTCAAATACAGGGAGTAAAACCCTAAAAAGAAAAAGGTTACCCTTTCCAGAACTCTTTCAGTAAACTTGCAAAAAGGTTTGGATTATGGATACCGGGTACATAGCCCCATTCTTCAGGAAGCAGTTTTCGATAGTTTGGGTGATCAAATCGGTTGTCAATCAGCAATACAACCCCTCGATCTTCTTCTGTTCGGATCACTCTTCCCACCGCTTGTAATACTCGATTGATACCGGGGTACACAAAAGCATATCCAAATCCAGATTCTTCATTTTCATCAAAATATTTTTTCAAAATCATATTCTCTAAATTGATACTAGGTAGACCCACACCAACAATAATCGCTCCTGAAAGCTGATCCCCTACCAAGTCAATGCCTTCCCCAAAAATGCCCCCCATTACGGCAAACCCGGCCAAGGATCTGCCGTGTTGATAGGAAAAAGAGGCTAAAAAAGAAGAACGTTCTTTTTCGTTCATAAAAGGCTTTTGAAGAATACATGAAGTTTTCCCTTTCACCATTTGAAAGGTATCGTAAACTTTGTTCATGTAATCATAAGAAGGAAAGAAAACAAGATAATTTCCTGTTTTGGACTCTACCATCGATTGAATGTATAAAGAGATTTTTTCATAAGATTGTTGACGTTCTTTGTATTTTGTGGAAATCTCGTTTTCAATCATCACTTGTAAGTTTTCTTTAGGAAACGGAGAATCCGTTCGAAACTGTACCGACTCTCTTCCTCCTCCAAGCATACGAACAAAGTATTGAATAGGGGAGAGTGTCGCCGAAAAGAAAACAGACGTATAGCTTCTTTGAAGAACATTCTGCAAAATGCTTGAAGGATCCATACAAAACAACTTGCATCGAATCCCATTCTTTTCAACAGTGCTTAAAAAGCAATAATGGGAATCAAACAGATCATGAATTTTCATAAAATGTTTCAAATCATAGAACAGCACTACTAATGAATAGGGCACATCCTTGAAATGTTTTTCCTCCAAAACAGATTTTAAAGTTTCATACGATGTTTCAATTTCTATCAAGAATTCTTCGGGAACGGTCGTTGCATAATAGTAGTTCATCGTTTCCTCAGCATCCATTTTGTTTTTTATCAATTGAAACGCATCCATAAGTTTGTTCAGTGGCTCGGTTAGATCTTCCATCGATCTTGCTTCTTGCATTACCTTCTGTATCTTGTACTGAGCAATTTCGGACGAAAACATTTCCTGTGTTCTCTTCACCATATTGTGAGCTTCATCTATTAAAAAGGCAAACTTTCCATTTCCGGTATGTCCGAAAAAGTACCGCTTCAAAGACACTTTTGGATCAAATACATAATTGTAGTCGCATATAATACAATCGCACTTAAGGGACAGATCCAGCGAAAGTTCAAAAGGACAAATCGTAAACTTCTGTGCTGTAAAAACAATTTCTTCGGTCGAATAAAAATGAGTTTGCTTCAGAAGAGTATTCACAGCTTCGGGCACTCGGTCATAGTACCCTTTTGCGTACGGACATTCATCACCTATGCAGTGGGTCACTCCCATAAGGCATACTTTTTCTTTGGCAGTTAACGAAATGCTGCGATACTGCAACCCCTTCTGGTGTAGCAATTGGATTGCTTTTTCGGCCACTTTTCTAGTAGGCGTTCTAGCTGTCAAATAGAAAACTTTGGAAATTCCCACTGTTGGAACATTTTTCAAGGTTGCATACAACACAGCCATGGTTTTGCCGATTCCTGTGGGAGCTTGTGCAAAAAGCACATCTCCATTGGAAGTGGCATCTTGCACCGATTCAATCAGTTCTTCTTGCCCTTTTCGATACGAGGAAAATGGAAATGCAAGTTGCTCAATGGAAGCATTTCGGCTCCATTCCCATTGCAAATCCTGCATAACACATTTTTCATACACTTCCACCAAGGAATGAAAAAACGTATGCAGAGTTTCATATAGATAGGCCTTGGTAAATTGACGGATATCTCCTGTTTCTTTTTGATAATAAGTAACGATGACATTCATTTTGGAATACTTTTTTTCATGCGCGTACATAAATGCATAGCATTTAGCTTGCGCCCAATGCGTTGGAAACGACTCTTCGGAAATAGAATCCAGGGGGAGAACCGTACTTTTGATTTCTTCCACATAATATTGGTTTTCGCGAACAACCAGTCCATCCATTCTACCAGTGAACTGGAATACAATATCATCATGGTGGTATTCGTAGTACAAGGGAATTTCAGAAGAATAGGTACCATCCTGCTTTTTCTGAATACTCTGCCAGTTTTTATGGACTTGAATTCCTTCTTGCATTACGTTTTGTAATGAATTTGTATAGCACAAATCCCCCTGTCTAAAAATAGACTCTACAAATTCTCGAATCGAAATAGGGATAACAACAGGTTCGTGTAAATCCATGGACATTTAGTCGTTAACTTTCATAAAAAATGGATCGTCTGTATCCTTCATATAGTCAATGGTACAAGAAACAATAGTGTCAGAATCTTCTTGTTGAAAGGAAACATATACTCTATAAGGCAATATTTTCAAATCCTCAAAATAATATACATCTGCACTGTAATGGGTTAACTCACGAAACTCCTTTGTTTGGCCCAGCAATATTCCAAGATTGTCAAGATTGTTCACCACTTCAATATCTCCATATATCGGGTGCGTATAAACACCTTGATATGCTTCCGGCTTCAAGGGATCAACAATGAGCTTTAATGGAACTTGACCTGGCGATTCAAGCTCTTCAATAGAAGGAGTGTACGTGCCTGCAGGATCAAAATAGCCCTTCCCAAAAATAGAAGCCACCTCATGGTGAAGGTTGTGATTGCTTGCATTGGTCAAGAGTACAAGTCCTGCATGGTGAGATGGGATCATCAGAAACAAGGAGGAAAATCCATAACCTGTTCCCACACACCAATAGACATCTTCAGTTTGTACTCTCTCATACACCCACCCACTTCGCGTGCAAAATGAATGCTCAGAAAAGAGCCCTGTACCTCTTCGATAGATTGGCTGCATAAGCTCTGCAAATACATTTTGGCCATACAGGTTATCGCTATTTGAGGGTTGAGCCCACTGCTGTAAAAACAACTGAAGCCATTGAACAGCATCGTCTATATCCATTGAAATACCCAAGGCTGCTTTCATGGTTTCTGGTACTTCCATCATGGCATGACTGCCTACAGGAAATAAGTGTACAGTATCGTCAGAATCAACATAGTGAGGATAGGCAAACACTTCTTTCTGGTAATACTCTGATGCACCAATGACAAGTTCCATATTGTTCTTACTTGTTATTTCCGTTTGTAGTAGTTCTTGCCAGTTTTTTCCAGTGGTATCCGAGATTGTTTTTGTTAGCAACAACCGCATGATATTTTGAGGGGAATAGGAATCTCGGAAGGAAGAATGTACTGTAAAGTCTTTCGTATGCTGCATGATATAGTTTTCATCAAATCCTAAAATGGGCAAAAACTGTCCCGCCTGAGGGCTCCATCCAGATCGTTCCAATACAATGTCATCAAAAGAAAAGGATTGCGTGACCCAAGAATTCTGCAGAGAAAAATCTTCTAGATACTCGCTTACGGAAGAATCCCATTCAAACTGACGGTATTCAACCATGAGCCCAGCAAGGGCAGAAGTAAACAATCGGGAAGCAGTCCCAATTTGAAAAAGCGTATTCTTGGTGATGGGATCACCCTCTGCTCGAGTTTTACCATAACCCTTTAATAGCATTGTTTTGTCTTGATCAATCATGCAAATGGAAGCGCCAGGTAATTGTTGTTCAGATATCTGCTTGTCAAGGAAGGCATGCAATTGTTGTGCAATGGAAGAACCGGTCGAAGGGGTCCAGGCTTCAGAATCTTTTTTTGGATCATTCGTACAAGAAACAAGAAACAAACAAAAAATGCATACAATACAAATGATTTTTTTCATAGTACTCTCCTAATATTCCAAGAAATTTGTGGAGAACAAACGGTACATAGATTATCGAGCATGAAAAATCGTCTTTCTTCCATATTTTTCTCGAACAAAATCAACTGCTTTATGGAGTTTCCGATCTTTTTCATAAAGAGAAGAAAACAAATCCTCATTGTCCATGAAAGACGAAAGCCCAACACCAATCAATCGAACAGGGGAACGCAATTCCTTTTGAAGAAGTCGCCATGCTTCTTGAAAGATATCTTTGTCCATTTCTACATACTTTTGCACAGTCGTCCTTCTCGTAATCGTTGTAAAATTTTGATAGCGAATTTTCACAGCAATGGTTTTTGCTTTCAATCCTTGTTTACGAAGTCGAAATCCAACTTTTTCTGACAACCGCATAACTTCTTTCTCAATTGCATTTCGATCGGTTAAAGCTTCATAAAAAGTATTTTCGTTGCTGATTGATTTTCGTTCATGGACGGTAGCCTCATTGTATGTGGATACTCCTTGCAGAAGATTCCAAAGGGAATGCCCATAACTGCCTACTTGGCGAGTCAGTTCTTCTTTTGTTGTGTACCGATACAAATCTCCAATGCGAAGAATGCCTTTTTTAGTAAAATACAGTTTTGTTTTTGGACCAATTCCAGGAATACGCCCAATGGGAAGTTCTTTCAAATAGTCTCTTTGACCGCCATCAGGAACGATGGTTAAACCGTCCGGTTTTCCATCTTCTAAACAGATTTTTGCCAATGTGATGGTGCTTGCAATGCCAATAGAAACCGTAATCCCTAGTTGTTCAAAAATGGTATCTTTTAATTGCAGTGCCAATTGTTCTTCTCCTCCAAAAAGGCTCAGACAGGAAGAGATTTCAGCGAAACCTTCATCTATGGAGCGTACATGCACATCGGGAGAAAACTGTCGAAAAATAGAAAACATTCGATCGGAATAGCTAGAATAGGCTCGGTAATTGCCTTTTAGGAAAATCCCATTCGGACACAGTTGATGAGCTCTATACCCAGACATTCCAGCATGAATGCCAAATTTTCTGGCCTCATACGAAGCAGCAGTGATCACTCCTCTTCCATTAGAGCCACCAACAACCACTGGCAATCCTCTCATGGAAGGCTGCATCGCCAATTCCACAGAAACAAAAAACATATCAGCATCAGCAAATAAAAAACGATGTTTCATAGTAAAAGTATACCTAAGATTTTGGACAAATTTGCAAAGTTTGCTTCATTCGTAACTGCAATTCAAGAAAGAAGCATTACAATAGTAATCGAACATTTTTTTTAAGGAGTATGTATGAACATAGAAAACTATACGTTTGTAAAAAAAGAATATATTGATGAAATCAAAACAACAGGGTACCTTTTTGAACACACAAAAACAAAGGCAAAGGTTATCTATTTAAGCAACAATGACGACAACAAAGTGTTTCTTGTTGGTTTCCGTACCCCTGCTCCTGACAATACCGGTGTTCCTCATATTCTGGAGCATTCTGTCTTGTGTGGAAGCCGTAAATTCCCTATCAAAGATCCTTTTATGGAATTGGTAAAGAGCTCTCTGCAAACTTTTATCAACGCCATGACTTTCCCTGACAAAACAATATACCCTGTCGCGAGTCGAAATCAAAAAGATTTTCTTAATCTAATGAATGTCTATATGGATGCCGTTCTTTACCCTCGCATTTATGAATATCCAGAAATTTTGCAACAAGAAGGGTGGCATTATCAATTCGAATCCAAAGAGTCCACGCCCACCATAAGCGGAGTAGTATACAATGAAATGAAGGGAGCATTCTCTTCGCCTGAATCGATTCTCTTTCGAGAAATCTTGCACACTATGTTCCCTGATACCTCCTACAAAAATGAATCAGGCGGAATCCCAGACTTTATCCCTGCCCTGACCCAAGAAGACTTTCTTGCATTCCACAAGCAATACTATCATCCTTCCAACAGCTACATCCTTCTCTATGGAGATGGAGATATCCAAGAGCATCTACACTTCCTTCACAACGAATATCTGCAAGACTTTGACTATCTAGCACCTACGTCTACTATTGCGATGCAAAAACCGTTCCCTGCTCCTGTTGAGAAAACTCATTTTTATCCCATCTCAGCAGATGATTCCATCGAAAACAAAACCTATTTTTCTCAAAACTATGCCATTGGGGAATCGTCCGACCCTCTTACAAACCTCACTCTTGAAATTCTCAACTACATCTTGTTAGACTCGGAAGCAGCTATTCTTAAAAAAGCACTTCTTGATGCTGGAATAGGAAAAGATATTTTTGGGTCTGCAGAAACGGATATTCAACAACCCGTTTTCTCCATTTTTGCCAAACACGCCAACATAGATCAAAAAGAAGCCTTTCAAAATGTTATACAGACCACTCTTCAGAACCTTGTTAAAAACGGTATTGACAAAGAACTCATCCAAGCAGCTATTAATTCGAAGGAGTTTGCCGTTCGAGAAGCTGACTTTGGAGGATTCCCCAAGGGCTTGGTATATAGCATTTATTATGTTCTCCCTAGCTGGCTATATGATCACGATCCTTTTATAAGTCTTCATTACGAAGAGACACTGAAAGAAATTAAAAAAGCAATGAGCTCTTCCTATTTAGAAGACTTTATCCGAGATCACATCCTTTCCAATCCGCATTCTTCCCTCATCATATTAGAACCAAAACCAGGGATGAACGAAGAAAAACAAAAAGCCTTTACGCAACAAATGGAGCAGTTTAAAAAATCTCTTACTGAAGAAGAAATTCAACATATGATTGAAAGCGAAAAACAACTGGAAGAATTTCAGAAAAAACCTGATACAGTGCAAGACATCGCTTCCCTTCCAATGCTGACCCCTTCGGATGTAAAAACAGAAGTTGACCATCTTCCATTGGAGGTTTCAAACCTTCAAGAAACCCATGTTCACTATCACGACATCAATACAAACGGAATCCTTTACCAAACTCTGTATTTCAACCTGAAATGCTTGCCATTGGAAGATATAAAATGGGCTGGTTTGTTGTTTGACATGATTGGGAAACTAGACACAGACCAATATACGTATGAACAACTGGACAACCAGATTAATATTCATACCGGTGGAATTGATGTTGCGCCTTGTATCATTACACATGCAAAAAATATGGATCAATATCAATGTTTCGCAACTGTCTCTTTAAAAGTGCTACAAGGACAATCACGGGTGGGGAATGATTTGCTTCTCAATATGCTACACCATACCCTTTTTACGGATACAAAAAGACTGCTTGAAAATATCCAATGTACGCGATCTCGCATTGAAATGAGCCTTCTACAGAGAGGGCATGTAGTATCCATGAATCGAATTCAATCGTATTGGTCCGAAAGTGCCTACATTTCAGAAGAGATAGCCGGTATTTCCTACTATTTGTTTGTAAAAGACATGGAAAAAACCTTCCCAGAAAAAGCAGATGCCATCGTCGCAAAATTGCAAGAAGTATCGCAAAAGCTTTTTTCTTCTCAGCCAGACATAGCATCCATTACATGCACTCCCGAACTAAGACAGGAATGGGACGGTTCCTTCCAGTCCCTCCACACTCAATTCAGCTCTACCAGTCCCAAGGAACAATCTTGGAACATTCCTCTGCAAGTAAAAAATGAAGGCTTCATCACCCCTGGAAATGTACAATATGTGGCCCAGGGATACAATTACAAACAGCTAGGGTATGACTGGAACGGTCAGTTAAATGTCCTTCGAACCATTGTTTCTCATAACTACCTATACGAAAACATTCGCGTTTTAGGAGGCGCTTATGGCGCTTTCTCTGTATTTCGTAAAGATGGCTCCGCTCTATTTGGTTCCTACCGCGATCCCAATTTAGCAAAAACCCTGGAGACGTATCAAAATACATTCCGCTACATTCAATCCTTCCATGAATCAGAATCTACCATGACCAAATTCATCATTGGTACGATAGGTGCTATGGATGCCCCTTTAACTCCCGCATCAAAAGGCACTACAGCTACAATCCTGGCTCTTTCTGGAATCACACAAGAAGACAGACAAAAGGAAAGAAATCAGGTGTTAGATACTACCCCCAAAAGCATTCAAGAATTTTCCAAAATGGTACAGGATGTTACTCAAAAAAATGCCTTCTGTGTCATTGGTAGCGAATCCGTAATCAAAGATAACAAAGACCTATTCAAAGAAGTAACCAAGCTCATCTAATCCAAGCAATCAAACACCCCTGGACGTTTTTATGGTTCCAGGGGTGGTTCTTTCCACATTCTCTCTCTGATTTCTTACAACAAACTCAAAGTACCAAAAAAATAAATGGAAACAATTTACTATTTTTCTTGACTTTGTGTATTTCGCGAGTATTCTCAAATTAACAATAAATTACAATTTTTTGGGAGAAACTAATTTGTTTACAAAAGTAAAATTGAAACTGTTTAATGACCGGAAAAAAGGAGTTTTTAGTCTGCCATTTTGGCTCTCTGCAATCGTATCTTTTTCCAGCCCTGCCCACCCTACTGATTCTCTTTTCTAACAAATAG
>CAZBOU010000022.1:0-25508 GCA_964493625.1 uncultured Caldisericota bacterium | reverse complement strand
ATAACAAGCAACATACGACACACAAGGAAACAAGTCGATTGAATATAGGTTTCATCATTCACCTCCTAATTATAGGGCCTGTATAAGTATTTTGTCATTTTCTGCTGCAATGAACATCACTTTGCAAGGCTGAAGCACTATAGTGAATTGGATCCAGGCTGTTCTGCGAAGATTACAGCTTAGTAGGTTAATAAGCATACAAAATCTCCATATTGTAAGAGTTATAGATGCCAATGGTTGAATCAGAATTCTTATCGATAGCCCTGGCCCATGCTTCTACTCCTGTACTGTTTGCCACCAACGAAATCATATTCCCACAGGGGTCATACGCAGCCAAAGCTTCCCCCTGGAAACAATTGGTTTGGCAGGTAGAAAAAAATGATCTGTCAACAGCACCAAATTCATACAAACTAACAGCTTGATTCAATTACCACCTCGTTACTCGTTTTTAACAGAGGGAAGGTAGTGATTCTTCCCTCTGAATACTAAATCTTACGATTCTCCTACGATTTCAATAGGAAAACTCCAAGAATTCAGATTCTGGCTCATATCGATTCCATCGGTTAAAACTATGTGCTGGGTACATACAACGTGCATTGTTGTTCATTAGCATGGTATTCGTTTTTTTTATCCTTTCATGGAACACAATACAAGGTGTCAAGCGAAAAACTTAAGGTTTTTTCACAAGAAACTTCTTAACATTATTACGCATTACATCGCTAAGATCAGGTAGTTCTTTTAAAGTGACAGAATTTGTAGGAAAAGTTACATCAAAGGATTCTTTAAAAGGAGTTATAAAGACAGGATTTTCTCCGGAGTCATCAATTGCAAAAACCATGGTGCAGATGGTAATGTTCTTTTCATTTTCTCTGGATTCCTCTTTTTCCTGGTCTATTTCAAAAATTTCTCCTGTTCTTGAAACTCGAATCGCACCACTTGCGTTTTTGTAGGGATTTCTTTTTATCGATTTTGCATAATCAACAGACAGCAGGTTTCCTGCTGAATCATACACAGTGACAATATAAATATCATCTTTCAACAAGTTTTCATACGTATTAATTGAATACTGCTGATAGAACACAACACCTGCCATCACAACAATACATAAAACAAGAAACCAACTTATCCAACATATTTTTTTCATTACTCACATCCTTTCTGCTTCATGATTATGGTCATTGGTACATTTACGTGTTGTTGAGTCTAATTTTGCAGGAGAAAATCTCATTGCCTAGGTTTTCTGGATCCTCAATCATCAAGTGTAATGACCACCCATTGTTGCGATTTCCAGGAATCTCTGGGAGTATAAAAGGTACGGTAGTTAGTGTCCCTATAGGATTTTCAGAATGGATTTTGTGGTTGGGAGAGTCCAGTAGGAATCCACTTCCATCATATGTTTCCGGATCATCTCCTTCGAAAGGAATGAGGGTATAGGCTACATTCTCTAGTGTTTGTTCTGGTAGATTGCGGTCTTGCTCCATATATATCTCGTCAGCAACAAGGAATAGGCAATATTTCAATCGCGCAAGTGTCTCTGTATTAGGAAGAGTTTCCCAGTTGATGTGATAGGTAACTTGCATTTCATGTTGATCGCGTGATTGATCAGTGGTTACTCTTGTTTCTGCCATATGTAGTGTACTTTTTGATTGATGAAGAAGGTCAGATATTTGTTCTACCAAGCTTTGTTGCTTCTGTTCAAATGTACTTCCTTCACCTCGTCCTGCAAATTGGGAATGATGATCAACAATATGCAAGGTTAAACCCTTATGGGAGATGTCTAGTTTTTGTGTCAAATACTTCCAGCGCATAAGCCCATATTCATTGGGGAGGATTTTGCGATATTTATCCTTGTTGTCAACTAGATAATAGATCCCATCCACGCGATAATTCCATTTTTTTTCAATTTGATGAAGAGGAGCAACCATGCCAAGTAATGCTGCAGAACCAAAGGATTCCACAACATGATGACTTATTTTATATGGATTATACTGAGCAGATGTCGAAATAGGGCTTTGATATAGCAATACCATTGCTAAGATAACAATCCAGAACTTCTTTCGAAATGATAACTCACTCATTATTAACCCTTTCCTTTCACAATGGTACATTTTTAACAGAGCGTCTACATTTTTGGAACTATCCAAAAGCACAATTTTTTTCCAAGTAGGATACTATTATTTAAGTACTGTAAAAAAAGTTTGTCAAGATAATGAATAAAAAAATCTCCTCCACTGTTGATTTGTTATGATAGTGAAAGGGAGATATATAATAAAGTAGGAAAGGTCACTTCCTATGAGGGTGGCTTTTCGGTAATAGAAAAAAGTCACTTGTTTCTTTGTTAACATGGTACAATACTCTTTATGAAAAAACAATTGTCAATACCAGGACTGATGTATGCTATGGGTTCGTATATTATATGGGGAGTAACTCCCATTTTTTGGAAAGCTCTGGCATCGGTACAGAGCTTTGAACTAATGGCATATCGAATTTTATGGTCGATGCCATTTCTTCTTCTGATCATACTTTTTTCTAGAAAATGGAAACAATTCTGGAAAGAAATTCGTCAATTCTCTTTTAAAACCTATATGTTGATTCTGCTTGCTACAGGATTTTTACTGATCAATTGGTTTACGTTTATATGGGCTGTGAACAATGGATTTATTGTTCATACGAGTTTAGGCTACTACATTAACCCAATTGTAAGTATTTTGCTAGGTGTTATGGTATTGAAAGAATCATTGACAAAAATGCAATGGGTTGCTTTTGCATTGGTTACTGTAGGTGTTTTGGTATTGATATTCGGTATTCAAACATTTCCCTGGATTTCATTCACATTGGCTTTTAGTTTTGGAATGTATGGAATGATGAAAAAGAAACTGAAACTACCCCCTATTACTTCTTTGTCAATAGAAATGTTTATAGGAAGTATTGCCAGTGTGGGGTATCTGGTTTTCTTGTCTAGCACTACTCCCCTTGCTTTTCCTTCCTCCAGTCCTACTATTACCATTTTCTTAATCCTGACGGGTGCTGTCACTTCCATTCCTTTGCTATTGTTTAATGAGGGAACACACCGCTTACCATTATATTGGATGGGTTTTCTGCAATATATAGCCCCTACATTGACACTGATGCTTGGAATTTTTGTATACCATGAAGATTTTTCAGTCGTTCATTTTCTTGCTTTTTGCATTATCTGGACTGGATTGATTGTACTATCATCTTCTTCTTTTGTTGTTTCTCAAAAAGTAGCGACCGAATAAACCTTTTTTTGTTTACTTTTCCTGTACACGAGTATAATGTATATATAGGAGAGTAATGAAATGAAGTCTTTTTTTCATGATTCACAAGGCCAAACAATAATTGAATATGGACTATTCCTAGGAGTTCTTGTGCTTGTTTTGGTTCTAGGAGTTCCAGGTTTGAGAAACTCTGTGATTAGTGTATTTGCTGCAACCACACACGACTTTACTATTATTGAAGGGGAAGTAGACCCCATTGAGGATCCAGATCCTAGTGAGGATCCTACTGAAGAAGGATGGTTTCCTCCTCAATTAGCCCTTGACGATAACCAAACTCTCTATACAAATGGAGATATTCGTTTGACCGGTTCTTCAATTGTGTATGGAAATGTCATTACCAATGGACAAGTGATTGCTCGTGGTACCAGCCGTGTAGAAGGTGAGTTGATCGAATATGCGGGATACCCATATCATTTTCCCTTACCCGTTTTCCCCAATATTACGTCCGATCAGTTTCCCAATCGAGGCAATTTCGAAGCACCTTGGTGGCCACCAGTAGAGGAACCGATCACGGAAGATGCGTATTATCCTGTTTTTGATATTAAAAAATCAGTTGAAATTGATACTGGCGAAGAAGGAGATGTGCGCACGATTGTGGTGGATCATTTCACGACGGGAGGTACGGGCGATGTATACCTTCGAGGAAACGGGAAGCTGATTATTGTCATAAACGAAACATTTACTTTTAATGGAGATTCTTCTTTCAATCCCGATGGTCTTCCTGATTCAGCTATTATCTATTACCGAGGAACGCAGGATTTCAATTTTGGAGGAGCACAGGATTTTACAGGAAACATCTATATTGAAAAAGCAGATTTGAATCTCCGTGGAAGCTCTAGTAACGCCGGTAATATTATTGTGGGCGGAGATCAGGTGACTGTATCTGGGGGCTCGGTTCCTCGATTAGCAGATTCATTGCTTTATGCCCCTTTGGCAAACCTTACATTGAATGGTTCTGCTGATTTGCATGGAAAAGTGGTTGCAAACACGGTAGAGATTAATGGTGCTGCCCACATTGATTTTGGACCGGTTCAAGTGAGTGAAGATTTTTATTGGGATCCTTTTTTCATCGAAGAATAAATAGGTTCTACGCTTCATAAAAAACCCCCCTATTCCTTTGTGGAATAAGGGGGTTTTTAATTGATATCAAACGGCTACTTAATTCTTCGTGCTTCCATATAGTATCTCTTTTCGTTGGCTTCTCCCATGGAAAATGTTTTGCGTGGAAGGCATCCATCGGATGAAATGACAGAAAAGAGAGTATCCTTTTCAATACCTTGTAAAAGAAATCCTATACTGGAAGGCGTTTGAGAAAGCTTTTCTAGGCTCTTTTCCCCATGGATGTAATCCATGTTCATCTCTGGATGTTCGGATCGGTATTCGTCTAGTAAATGTTGCACAGCGCCCAGCGTTAACTCACCTGGGACATCTTTCAATTGAATGGTACTATGCGAACCATCTTGGATAATTTCAACTTCTTTTCCGTTTCCTTGAATCGCTTGCAGAAGATCTGTTGTATCAATGTTAGAAACCCATCGGTGAATGGGTTCAAAAGTTAAATCGGGTTCGTGAAGATTGTTTAACTCAACCAAAGCAAAACGTGCTGGATGAGTTGATTGTTCTTCTGGTGAAAGCGTAGTTTTCTTATTATCCCAACATTGTTTGGCAGTAGCAAGAGAATGGTTACCATCGCCAACGGCATACAGAAGACCATCTTTCTTTTTCAGAGTAGCTAGAAGTTCCATCAGTGACTGAATCATGGCTTCATCTTCTATGGCATACCCTTCAATAGAACCACCATCTAGCATTAAATCGGTAGAATAGACTTTACGAAGCGATTGCTTTTTCTCTTCCAATGGCTCTATGATTTTTTGTTGTGGGTCATCAATCAATACGAGTACATGAGGAAGCTCTAAAGGGGCATTCTCTCGAATTTCAACGCGAGGAGGGATTCGTTCCAAGACTGTTTTTTCGGTAGCTCTCATCATAGCCTTAGAACCTTCATGAAAATCGTACTGATCTAAATCGATGGCAACCATGAGCCCTTTTCTGTGCGCTCCCGTTGGAAATGTGCGGTTGACATATACGAAACCATGGACAGCTTCTTGTAGAATTTCTTTGTCAAGATATTGTTTCATTTGCGAATTGATGGCTTGGATTCTTTTCTGCTTGCTACCCTTTCCCAAAAACACTTCCGGAAAAATGATTCGATACGTAGATGGAGAAGAACCTACTTTCGATTCAACGTCATCCCAATAGTCGGGTTCACTTGTAAATTGATCGCATGCAATGACAGCCCATTTATGTAGCGAAACATCGGGACATGGTAATAAAATCGTTGGCACACCAATACCAGTTTCTTTGTAAATTGTTTTCATAAACCTACCTCACAAAATTGTTGAACCTCTATATTATCGAGAAAAGCACACGATGCAACAAGAAATAGTACTGCTATCGAAAAAAAAATGCATGAAAGTCTTTACAAATGAACATGTGATGACAAAATAGAGGAAAGCCAAGAAGAGAACTTCTTCATGGAAAGGAGAAGTGTATGAACGATGCCGAAACGATGGAATTTTTATTGCTGTTACGTAGCATTGATGAACATTTAGTGGATTTGAATGACAAAATTGACGATATTGTTTCCTGGAAAGAAGATGTGGATACTTTTTTGGATCATTCAGAGGCAGCCATAACAAAACTAAACGAGATTTGCGATTCGATTCAGGAACAAACAGGGGAAGTAGCACAGACAAAGGATGTTGTATCCTGGATTGCCTCGGCGATGAGATCCTTACACCAGTAGTACGGAGTACCTATATATAGAAAATTTTCTACAAGGTATCTTGAAATTGTGTGGTGTAGAGGTCGTAATAGAAACCTTTTTTAGCAAGAAGCTCTTCATGGTTTCCTTGCTCAATAATTTTTCCTTGATCAATGACGAAAATCTTGTCGCAACTTGTGATTGTAGAAAGTCTATGCGCAATTGCAATGGAGGTTCGTCCTTGCATCAGTTTGTTAATACCTTCCTGAATGAGTTTTTCAGTATAGGTGTCTACACTTGATGTAGCTTCATCTAGAAGCAAAATACGAGGATTGTGAACAAGAGCGCGAATAAAGGATATTAGTTGTTTTTGGCCATGAGATAAGTTGGAACCTTCCGAACTGAGCATCGTATCATATCCCTTTGGAAGAGTAGTGATGAAAGTGTGTGCATTTAAATATTTAGAGGCTTCAATAATTTTTTCAATGGGTACATCTTGCCCAAGAGTAATGTTTTCCCGAACAGAACCTTTAAAAATAAAAACATCCTGCAACACAATAGACATATTGCTGCGAAGTTCTTGTAGGGGTAAAGAGCGAATTTCTTGGCCATCGATGTATACAGAACCACTTTCAATATCAAACAAGCGGAGTAATATGTTCATTATCGTCGATTTACCAGCTCCAGTAGGGCCTACCAATGCAATTCTCTGGCTAGGCTCAATTGTAAAAGACACATTCTTGAGAATATCTTTTTCTTCGCTATACCGAAATACTACATTTTTAAATTCAATTTTCCCTTCAAAAACGGGGGGAGTGGGAGATGGGAGTGCATTGTCAGGAATGGTGTCATTGCAATGAAGAATATCCCCAATTTTTCCCATAGAGGAAGCGGCATCTTGTAAAATATTAAATCGTTCTCCCATATCTCTGAGAGGTTGATAAAAATAGTTAACCCAAAACAGAAACGCTGTCAGTGTTCCAATTGTACTGGTTCCCTTGATCACCATATAACTTCCTGCAACAACCACCGTAATGCGAGAGATAAAGCTGCAAATGTTAATCGTCTGATTAAAGTAAGTGTGTTGCTTTAAGGCGCGGTATGTAGCATCGCCATATCCTTCAGAGATGGCATCAAAATAGGTACGATTCTTTTTCTGTCGGTTGAATATTTTTATGATGGAAATTCCGCTTAAGTTTTCTTGTAAATTGATGTTGAGTTGTGTCAGTTTGCCTCTGGCAAGATCGTACGATTTGCGTAGCAATTTGGAGAAAAATACAACCGACCAAACAACCAATGGGGTTAGGAATAGTGAATAGAGAGAAAGAGTTACATTGGTCGAAAAGAGAAAAAATAATGTGACAACCAGTAGAATTGCATCATTGACCAACTGTACGGCTCCACTACTCATGAGTTCGGATAATTTTTCAGTGTCATTTGTGGTTCGTGTGATAATGACACCCAGCGGTGTTTTCCCCAAGTATCGATTCGAGAGGGTGAGGAGTTTGTGAAAAATATCTTTTCGAAGATCCAGTACAATTCGTTGAGCAGCTACAAATGAGTAGTAGGTGCCCAAATATTGGAAGATGTAGGTCCCTATGATTAAAAGCAGTGAGTACAATCCGATGAAAAGAAGGCCATGAAAATCCTTGGGAATAATGTAGTTATCAATGGCTGTTTTTAAAAGCAAAGGAACAATGGTGGAAGCGAGGGTGGCAATGAGCAAATAAATCATGGTGGCAATAAGAGTTCCCTTGACCGTTTTTAAGTAGGGTAGCAAATCTTTTAAAATGCTTATGGAAGGTTTGTTCTGCGCGTCATTGTGGGGAATAGGATCAATTTCCATTTTGTAAACCCTCCAATCCTTCAAGATATTGATAATGATAGAGTCGGTAGAAATAGCCTTTTTCGGATTCGATTAAACGACTTGGGGTATCGAACTCAGTTAATTTTCCTTTTTCGATTACAGCTATTTTGTCAAGCCAATGCAAGGTAGTGATGCGATGTGAAATGATAATGCATGTTTGGTTGGTTTTCTTCAAATGGGCTTTCAAATTGTTGATAATGATCTCTTCTGTTTCAGGGTCGACCGCAGAAAGAGAATCATCCAAAATCAGGAAAGGCCGCTGCGTTACTAAAGCTCTAGCTAAAGCCAGTCGTTGCTTTTGACCGCCCGATAAAGTAACGCCTCTTTCGCCAATAATGGTATCAAATCCATGATCAAGCATTTTTACATCTTCCAGCACTCGTGCAATTCTTGCTGCTTCCATAATTTCATCTTCAGAAGCGTCAGGTTTCCCAAACCGTAAATTTTCCCATACAGTGTTTGAGAAAAGAAAGGATACTTGGGGGACATAGGCGAACTGTCTTCTGAGCATCTTAAGATCGAGATGAGTTATATCGTAATCGTCAACAAATATTGTATTTTCAGGCGGATCCCAAATACGGAGAAGAAGAGACAGAATCGTTGTTTTCCCGCTCCCCGTAGGTCCTGTGATTCCAATGCTTTCACCTTTATGCAATTGGAGAGAAAGGTTTTGAATGGCATGTTCTTTGTTTTGAAGAGGATACGAGTAGGTAAGGTTTTGAATGGAAATTGTATCCATAGAAAGAGCAGGCTTTAAAAGAATTCTTTGCGAAGCATCAGCGGAGGGGGTGGTGAGAATCTCTTGAATACGTGCAAGAGATATGCTAGCCCTTTGATACATATTGACTACAAAACCAACGGCCATCATAGGCCAAGCTAAAAGCTGGATGTATTGAGTAAACTCGACCAAGGTACCTAGCGTGATCAACCCATGCATGACTTGATATCCACCAATAACGGTAATGACAATGATTGTTAGGGAGATTACCATGGCGATGGCTGGATGAAACAAACCCATGAGTTTCCCCAAATTTACATTGATTCGAAGATAGGAAGAGCAAACATCTACAAATCTTTTCATGTAGTACGTTTCTCTGCAAAAAGTACGAATCACGTTCATGCCCACAAGTGTTTCTCTGACTCGGGTGGTGATATCAGCAAATGTTTCCTGAATTGCTTTGAACAATTTGTGCATACGTTTGGAAACAAATTGAGCCAAGAATATTAAGATTGCCAAGGGAAGTACAATCCACAAGGTCAATGTTGGAGCTTTTACGAGCATAATGACAAGAGCTCCCACTCCTAAAATAAAGATATCGTACAAAGAAAGGAGCCCCATGACCAAAAACCTTCGTACAGAAATGGTGTCATTATTTGCTCTAGCCATTAAATCACCAATTTCATTGTCAAAGAAAAAGGAATCGGGAAGGGACAGGTATTTCTCAAACAACTGTTTTCTTTTTGTATGCTCAAAATGAATTGCAAATTTCCGCATGATGTTAATGTAAATGACTCGAAAAATAACAATTGAAAAAGCTGCGATAGCAAAATACATGGCGTTGATCCAAATAGGAGAAAACGTTGTAATGGTGGAGGGGTTGTCAATGCTGATATAGTCAATGATGTTTCCTATGAAAAGTGGCATAACAAGCTGAGCGCCATTTACTATCAAAAGCAAAAACGCAATCAAAAGATACCATTTTGAGTTTTCTTTAATGAAGAACCATATATGTTTCATAGAACAACTATTATATGCCAAACCCGGTGAGTGTAAACAACGATACTAGTTATTTCAGGTTCATGAAGATCACGCTCAGTGTTGATAAAAGTATCGCGATGGTTACATTTCGTGTCCTATTTTCTCGAAATACAATCCAGCTAAACAAGCTGATAAAAATAATGGTTCCAGCACTAAATGTTGGAAATGCAAGGGCTGCTGGAATATCTTCCAAAGCGCGAAGGAGAAAATAGGAGGAACCATAGTTGAGTACACCAATGCACAAGCCAAATCCTATTTCTTTCCATCGGAAGATGGTTTTCCGAAAACATTGATTGGCAATCGAATACAAAAGAGCGGTACCAAATACTACAAATAAGAAAAGAGAGTTGTAGGAGGAAACCGCATATTGTTGGAAAACTTTGTTGCTAAACTCTGCCAAACCCATTAAGAGAAGTAGCAAACCTAACGATAAGGAGAATCGATTGGTAGGGTTTGGGTGTTTCCAGTTGTGTAGAAAAAACACAGCTACTAGAGATAAAACAATCCCAAACCACTGAAAGTAGGAGGGAAAAATTTTCCAAAACAGAAGGGACAGAATTACCGGTACGCTGATTCCTAATTTTGCGAACGTGCCTGAGAGTGCTAGTCCGTTATACCGTATGCTGTATCGGTACAAAAAAAGACTTACAAAGAAAAGCAGTCCTCCTACAATACCCAGAGAAATTGCATAGGCAAAAGAGCCAGAGTGTGAAAAAGAGCTGGTAGTAAGAAAAACGAAAGGGAATTCTTGAAAAAATGACTTGAAAGCAGTGGATAAGGAAAACCAATGAAAGGATTGATGCCAAAAAAAGGGGAGGCTCATGAGGGCTGCAAAAAAATAATTGGCAACTAATATGCCAGACCATTGAGCCTTGTACCTTTCACTCCAAGAAAAAACAATAGCAATACCTGAACTACAGACAATTGCTATTAGAAGCCATGTCATTGAGGGAATAAATTATTTCTGTTCTAGGGTGCCAACGGCAGCTGCATACACTGCCAATTCGTTGATCCCGTCAATTTTTAAATACTGATCTGTGAAGATCTGATCGTATGCACCAATCGCACAAACCCCTAGTTGTACTGCTTCTCCTGCAAGATATAGGTTTTGACAGGCATGTCCAGCATCCATTAAAATATAACGATGTGCTTCTAAGTGGTATCTCCATTCGCTTCGATACGGTACGCTGGTCCAAAAGAAAACAACGGATGCTTTTTCTGTAAATACTTGGTTGTGACAACATTTTTTAACATTGCTTACCAAATCTTCGTCGAGAAGTACTCGTATGAGTTGGTGTTCTTGAGGCAAATACCGGTACACTCCAGGCTCTATTTTGTCTACATTTAGCACCGCTATGTACGTAACCAAGGAGTGTCTAGCTCCTCCTGATGGTACCATTCGTAATGAATAGGCTTGTTTTGGTCCGATTTCTTTGATGCCTTGCGTGGCATAAAGAAGCCACGATAATTCCTCAAGAGTGATTGGGTCAGCTGTGTAGTTCCGATGACTTCTACGGTCAAGTATGATTTGGAAAATATCTTGTTTCTTCATTGTCGTTTTTTCTGGGATGGGTAGGTGTACAAAGGTGGATCCTTTTTTCTCAAATGGTTTAAAAAGATCAGGTCTAGGAAACCTTTGCTCTTGGTCAGTTTTCACTCTCTTTTTTTCCATCCAGTTCAGTTTGGATTTCAGAAAAAACCTATGTTTAGTTAGATTGTTCATTCATTCCTCCAAGGAAGCTATTAAAACTATTACATATACTATCATTATAGTATTATGAGATCATTTTATCTAGCATGGGTGTCTTTTTCATACAATCGTCAAATGCTATACTATATTTAATGTATGAAAAGAAAGGATTCTACTATGGAACCAAAAAACATTCTCATGATTGTAGCGAGTAAGAATTTTCGAGATGAGGAGTATCAGTATCCTCGTAATGTGTTTGAAAAAGCTGGGTATCAAGTAACCGTTGCATCCACTACAAAAAAAACCATCCCCGGTATGTTGTCAATGAAAATTAAGGCCGATTTGTTGTTGACAGATGTTGATCCCTCTATATTTGATGCCGTTGTTTTTGTGGGGGGGTCTGGATCGACTGAGTATTGGGATCATCCAAGGGCTCATGAAATTGCTTTGGAAATGAACCAGAACAATAAACTAGTAGCAGCCATTTGCTTAGCCCCCCTGACACTAGGAAGATGTGGCATCATGAAAGGCTTAAAAGGAACGATTTACGAATCTGCAAAAAAGGAATTTTTAGATACAGGGGCTATTTATAAAGACCAAGGAGTTGTTGTAGACAATCATGTTATCACAGCTAACGGACCAACTGCCGCAAAGAAATTTGGCCAAGAAATCGTGAAACATCTGAAGAATCAATAGGAGCTGAAAATATGGTTCTAGTGCGACCAATACCATTTTTCGTTCAATGCTTCAAGTGGTTGTCAATTGGAATTGTTCTGTGTGCAGTAGGTGTGTCCTCTGTTTTTGCTACTACTTCCTTGAGCCATGAGTCTATAATTGATGAGAACCGATTGTTCCCGATTGTATGTGAGCAAGATATTCCCAAAGAATACCAGGGAGCTGTTGCTCCAATCTCCTGTTTAGCTGTTGTTGTTGTGTCCTATTACAAATGTTTACCAATGAATGCTGTGTATACAAAAAAGGGAATCCATCCTTTTGCTACATATGTTACCAATACCTATTCTATTTCTTCTGGCGAAACGTTTTTGCAGGGAGCACAAGGGTCCTACGATGCTGGCGATAAAGATTTGCAAGAGTATGTAAGAAAGCACGGTTTACTTGTGGAACAGCAATACAGTGTTTTGTCAGAAACCGAATTGATGAATAGCATTGCCCCTAGCTTGATGAATCAGAACCCAGTAATGGTTTGGGAGGAATCTTCCAATCCGTACCTGGTGATAGGGATACAACAAAATGACCATGGCACCATTTTGTTGGCATACAGTCCTCTGCAAAAGGAGATGCAGCAGATACCATTGGCAACACTTGCCCAACAATCCTTGTTCATGACTTTTATTTATCCCCATCAAGAGGAGAAAAAAACTTTAATGGAAGAAATATCCCTTCTTGTCAAAAAAAGATTTGAAGCAATTCTCAATGAGTGGAAATGGGATTTAGAAATTTGGTTTTACAAACAGATCAATTCGTTTCTTTCAGGTTTTCATACACGGTTTCCCTGGTTTTCACCGTCGACCTAACCAATTTTTTCACCACGTGAGGAGTTTGGTTATTTTATGTTTGGGAGGATATACTTTTGAACCTTTTTTACAGCATTGGTGCAGTTTATACCCGAAGCCTTAAATTCTACAGTTTGTTGGTTATGAAACGATACGATAGCCAGATATCTTGATTTTATGGTAGGTTGATCAATGTCATCTAAAGATTTTTTCTTGATATCTACAAAATGAATTTGTTGTTTGTAGGGGAAAATCTGTAATTGGTCTTGTCCGAACAATTTAGGGAACACGTATATAAAGGAGTCAGAGAATAAAAACAGGGACTTTGCTTCTCGTTCTTTGCCCATTAAAAAGTCGGAAATGAAATAGTCGTGAAAATGTGTATTGTAAAGCAAAGCACTCTGATAACAGCATTGAATTCTGTCCAATACTTCTTCTTCGTGAACAAAATCGAGTGTAGAAATCTCTTTCTGTATTTGATCAATCATCTATGCCCTCCACAGTTTTAAAAAAAATGTCCCCTAAATATACCAAAAAGAACCAAATCTTCTATACTGATTAAATATGTTAAAGATGACTGGTAAAAATTTACTTCATGTGTTAGAAGAGTTTGCTTTTGCTGCAGGATTGATTTTACTCAATCTTGGCGTTATCTATATCATCTATCTCTTTTTTAAACCATGAGAATTCAAGTAGACTCCAAAGACTGGCATTCCATCCTTCACCTGACAGGTACATTTGTTTATTTTTATGGATTTACAATGATTGTACCCATTATTGTGGCCATTTTTTTTGGGGAGTATAAAACATGTGTTGATTTTGCTCTTGGTTTCATGATTTGTGTCTCTATCGGGCTTTTGTTACGAAATTGTTTTCATTGTCAAACCACTACAAAGTGGGTTCATGGAATGAGCGCTACAGCGCTTTCATGGTTAATTGTTATGTTTATTGCAGCGCTGCCCTACTACTGGAGTGGTTTTTTTGGATCGTATATGGACGCTTGCTTCGATACAATGAGTGGGATCACAACGACCGGTTTGACATTGATTCAAAACATCGACCATATTCCTATCAGTTTAAACATATGGCGACATGTATTGACATTTATTGGAGGGCAAGGGGTTGTTTTGGTTGCGCTGTCATTTGTACCTGCCGCAGCTGTAGGGTTTCAGGCCCTTATAGGCGAAGGAAAAGAAGAAAAGCTAATTCCCAATGTGAGAGATACAGGCAAAGCGATTTGGTTTATTAGCTTTTTCTTCATGATTGTGGGATTGTGCATTTACTTTATCATTGGGTTGTTGATCGGCTTAGAGCCTGGCTGGTCCTTGTTTCATGGTTTTTGTATGTTTATGTCCTCGTGGAGTACGGGAGGTTTTGCACCACAAATGATGAACACGATGTACTACCACAGTTTCATGTTTGAGTTTGCCTGTATGGTATTTTTTGTTTTGGGCTCGATGAATTTTGGTTTGCATTACTATATATGGTTTAAAGACCGCAAAGAACTGTACAAAGACATAGAAACTCGTTCTTTTATCATTACTCTAACCATTACGAGTATTATTCTCACTGTTGGATTGTTGAAAGACCAAATCTATACATCCTTTCTTCCTCTTGTGAGAAAAGGTTTCTTTATTCTCTTATCGGGGCATTCTAGCACAGGTCAAATGACAATTTATGCTACCCAGTTTTTAACACAATGGGGAGATGTAGGCCTGATCGCTGTCATTTTAGTCATGCTTTTTGGAGGTTGGTCTGCCTCCACTGCCGGAGGTTTTAAAGCAATCCGAATTGGAATTGTTTTTAAATCCATTATGTCGGATATACAACAGTTTTTAATTCCCAAGACTAGCGTGTACATATCAAAATACCGACACCTCGGAAATAGGGTACTCAATCCAAAAACTGTTAAAACAACCATGAACATCATTGCTCTTTATATGCTAATCCATTTGTTTGGAGCTATTGTAGGCGTTATGAATGGGTATCCTTTGGTTGATTCTTTTTTTGAATCTGTTTCTGCTACAGCTAATGTTGGCTTAAGCTGTGGGATCACATCCTATACAATGCCCTCTAATATGAAAGTTGTCTACATTATCAACATGTACTTAGGACGACTTGAATTCACTGCTGCAATTGTTTTAATCTCCTACATTGTCAATGGATTATTGCAGCATAAGCATAAAGAAAGCAAATCGGCATGAAGAACAAACAGTCCTTTTTTTGGTGCAGCATTCTGACAGTAGTGATACTGCTATCGATTCCTACGATGGCCAGTGCTAAGCAAGATTGGATGAAAGGCGCACTGGGTAAGTATCTAGAAAAACTAAACGATCAATATTTAACCACTCGGATGAGCGATGAAGAAATTGAAAAGAATACTGAATTGCTACTCCGCGACTACCTTACAATAGAGGACTTATCCCATCTAGAAAATCCTAAAGTTGCAGAGTTAATTACCTTTCCAAGTTTGTATAACGAAAAAGAAATCTTGTTTCATGGGGAAGCTATTGGGCAAATTATGCGAAGGGGTGATTATTGTTGGGTCAATGTAATGGATGCAGATGGAAACTCACTAGGTTGCTGGATGCCGGTGCATTTTTCGGAAGACATTTCTTTCTTGGGAAGATATCGCATTCACGGAGATACACTTCTTCTGAAAGGGATTTTTCATGCAGCAAGAGGAGAGCATGGTGGTGAAACAGAACTTGAGGTAAATGACCTGATTCTTTTAGAAAGAGGGAAGATATATCCTGCCGAAAAAGTGAATATCACATTTGTTTACGTCATATTCATTCTTGTGTTAGGAGTTTTGATTTTTATGGTGTATCAGCACTACTTTGAAAAAAAGAAACAACGTTCTTCTGCTGGAGGAATGTTCTTTGGGGACCATAATTAGGGAGAAAGAATTACGGAGAGGGTTGCTTGGTTAACTCATACAGAATAATAGCCACGGCTGATCGCACCGACAAGTGATTGTAGTCGGTTGGTCCTTCAATGGGCTGGAGCATGTAATCCACTGACTGTATAATGGAAGGGCTTAAACCCCAGCCAGTTCCAAATAATAAAAGCACCGGTGCTTCGAATCTGCTTTTTTGGGTGGAGGGGAAGTCAATTAATTTATCAGGGTGAAAACGAGCGGATGTACCTATAACGATAGGGTTTTGGCCAGTATCTTTAGCAACAGCTTCTTTACACTCTTCCCAATAATTGGTTGTTCTTACAATATCCAAAGCTTCTTTTCGATTGTAATTGTATTCTTTTCCAAAGCCGGTATTCCAAAACTCAATAACTCTCTGTACAACTTGTCGTTGCTTGAGAGCATGATTGACAATAAAAAACGACGAAGCTCCAAAGGTTATACAGGACCGAGCAATATCGTGAAGGTCAAAAAGCGTAACCGAAGTAGTTACAACGGCACCTTTTTTATCAATTACCGGATAGTGAATCAAAGAAACATACAGCGGAAAACACTTATTCATGATTTTTCAATAGGGTATCAATGGAATGGTTCATTTCCGCTCTTATTCTCTTTAAGCGCTGGATGTCATTTTTTGAAAGGGAACTGGGTTGAATGAGTTCCGGTTTTAATAGAAGTGTCCATCGAAGAGATTCGAGCTTTCTCCATTCTTCTATTTTTTTGTGATGACCTGATAGCAATATTTCTGGTATCGATGTTTTGTCATACGCGGAAGGTCGAGTGAAGTTTGGGTATTCCAATCGCTGCTTATCTTCGAAGCTTTCTTTTTGGGTTGATTCTTGATTGCCCAAGACGCCTTTGACAAATCGTATCACAGCGTCTGTGATCACGATAGAAGAGATTTCTCCTCCTCCTAAAACGTAATCGCCTATTGAAATGGGCATGTCAATGTATTGGAAAACCCGATCATCGATACCTTCGTAGTGTCCACACAAAAACACCAAATGGTCATAGGCGCTAAGGTGATGAACTACTTCTTGCGTGAGAAGTTTTCCCTTTGGTGTGGGGAGGATAACAAGAGAATTGGGTTGCCGGCAGTCTTGGATTGCTTTGACAATAGGATCTAGTTTCATGACCATTCCAGGACCGCCACCAAACGGGGTATCATCGGTTGTACGATGAAGATCTTTGGTGTAATCACGAAGATTTACAGTTTGATAAGAAATATGTCCCTTTGAAACAGCTTTCCCCGGGAGACTGTAGTCAAAATAGGCGTCGAGTATTCCAGGGAAAGTTGTTACATAAGTCAGCTTTGTATTCACACAGGTGTGTTTTTCTTATTCTTTGATGGAAATAACAATCCCATCTCGAATTGTAATATCACCAGGGCTCAATTTTTCAAAAAGATTATCTCCTTCTTGAATATCCACAAAACTGTCTAGTTGCGTGTAAGGATAAATGGAACCTTCTTTGAGGGTTTCCATTTCCTTTAGTTTTTCATCAATCTCTTTCATCCCCGCTTCTTGCTGTTGACGGTCATGAGCAAGTTTTGATCTAGCAGAAGTAAGCTCATTTTGGCTAAAACCACCTCCAACATTAAGGAGGAGTCGGCTTTCTTCTGTTTTAATTTTGTCGACATTGTCAGCCATTTCTTTTCGCAGCGATTCAAGCTGGGCTTTAAAGCCTGTCTTAAAACCTTCTGTTACAATGGCTTTGACAATTATTTTGCGTGGGATTGTGATAGTGCTCATACTAATCTCGTACGGGATTGATAATTGCGTTTTTTCCAGTTTTAGCAGCAGCAGCTCGGATTAAAAGACGGATAGCATTGATATTTTTACCATTCTTTCCGATAAGTTTTCCTTTATCGGATTCATCTACTTTAATCTCATAGGCGACGGTTTCTTCAAGGTCTTCACCAGACTCTCTTACGACTACGGCTTCTGGGTTGTCAACTAAGGTTTTGACGATTTCTTCAATTAAGGCTTTCATTGGTTTTCCTCCTTGTTAAGTTTTGCGTCAATGAATTTGTTCCAAATTTTGGTGTGTTTTAGTAGTGCCAATGTTTTATCGGTTGGTTGAGCACCTTTTTTCAACCAATCGATTGTTTTTGCTTCATCTATTTGTACTTTGTTGTTGGCATCTTTCTCTAGTGGTTGATAGGTGCCGAGTAAATCAATGTACCTACTGACGGGGCTTTTACGTGAATCTTGGACTACAATACGGAAACAAGGTTTATGGGGTGCTCCTAGTCTTTTTAGTTTAATTTTTACCACTAACAAATCTCCTCTCGAACGGATTAAAATATCAAGCTACGAAATTTATAAAAAAAAAGTGCCTAAAGTCAAATCATTTAATATTTAGAACCCGTCTTAATGTATAGTTTTTCTTCTTTTTCAAACTGCACTTCTGTATGCTTTTCACAGGCATCTGTAGTATAGATGTCGAGAATAGGAAGTGTTTTTTCATCGTTGCATTGTAAAGAATCAAACATGACTGTGCCTCTAGGCATTACATCACAATCCATAATAGGACCGAAATATTCAACAAAATAAGCGGACCAATTGTAAAAAGAATCCCATGTAGGATTTGTTATCAAATCCCCTACATGAAACCATTGGCCCGTATCCATTTCTTCTACTGATAAATTCCAACGCAGTCCCTCCGGAGTGGAGTTGGATATATTCTTGGTGAGATGAAATCCATAGGTCATGCCGTTGTTCCAATCGTATGGAAGAATGCAAGAAAGACCATTTCCAGGCTCGATGCTTTTGCTTATATAACCTTCAGGATGAGCTTCAGCAGAGAGTGCATCACAAATCGTAAACACAAAACCGTTGCCTCCTAAACCCATACAAGAACTCGTCATACCTACCCATCCAATATTGCCGTTGTTAAAAACAAATTGTACTCCCCAGTAGTACTCTGTAACTTGGTGTTTTGGGCAGTTCACTTTCATGGTAGTCGAGAGTGACTCCACTGTTTCGTTACTCGATTCCCAATCTTGAAAAGCATAAACCAAACGACCGGGAACGAACATTTCGTAATGACTGTAGGTATGTTCAGTATGAGAAGGGATTCCTAGGCTTGTGAAAAGAAGCAGGAGTACCACACAAACCCACCACTTGGTCGTTATTGGCACGAAGGAGTCCAAACATTCCCATAGGTGCTATATGGTGCAAGCTCTTCTTCAATTCGCAAAAGTTGATTGTATTTTGCAGTTCTTTCACCCCGACAAGGTGCTCCTGTTTTAATCAATCCACCTCCAAGAGCAACGGCAAGGTCTGCAATAAAGGTGTCTTCCGTTTCACCAGATCGGTGCGATATTACATACCCGTAGGAATTCTTTTGTGCAAATTTTACGGTTTGTAATGTTTCCGTTAAAGTACCAATTTGGTTCACTTTTACAAGAATACCATTTGCAATACCCTTCATAGAACGCTCTTTAAAGATTTTTAAATTGGTAACAAACACATCGTCCCCAATAATTCGAAGCTTGTTTTTGTTGTTTTTTGAAAAGGCAATCCAGCCAGCTTCATCATCTTCTTCAAAAGGATCTTCAATCGAATAAATAGGGTAGGTTTCTGTTAAGTGTTGATAATAGGCACCCAATTCTTCCGAATTCATTGGTTTTTCTCCATGAAGGTGATACATTTTGTCTTTATAATAGCTGTCAGCGGCACAATCAAGTGCTATGGAAATTTGTTCTTTGGGTTGATATCCTGCCTTTTCAATAGCTTTCATAAGCATATCTAATGCAGCAGCATTGGATTCTAAGTTGGGCGCAAAACCACCTTCATCACCTACACCTGTGGATAAATTCTGATCTTGAAGAAGTTTTTTTAACGTGTAGTAGGTTTCACAACCTGCTTGAAGGGACTCTTTAAAAGAGGAAAAACCATGTGGAACAATCATGAATTCTTGAATATCGATGGAGTTGTCAGCGTGTTTGCCTCCATTGATAATATTCATCATGGGGATGGGCATTGTGTTCGCTTGAGCTCCGCCTAAATATCTGTACAAAGGGATGTTTAACAACATGGAAGCAGCTCTAGCCGTGGCCAAAGAAACAGCAAGAATTGCATTCGCACCCAATCGTGCTTTATTGTCAGTTCCATCTAGTTCTAGCAAAATGGAGTCGATGACATGTTGATGCAAAACGCTATATCCAATCAATTCCGATTCAATACTATTGGTAATATTATCGACGGCTGTTTTTACTCCTTTACCGTGAAAACGTTGCATTGAAATATCTCTCAGTTCAAGAGCTTCTCTTTTGCCCGTTGATGCTCCTGATGGAACGGCGGCACTTGCTTGTATACCAGAGGATAGAGTTACAACTGCCTCAACGGTGGGAAACCCACGTGAGTCAATTATTTCTCTTCCTTTGATTTCTTCAATTAAATCCATATCTTACTCCTTGTTTGTTCAAAATCTTATAGAAAAGTATAATAAAGTATACATTGATTGTAACCGAGGAGAAACCTATGAGTAATTCTGCCAAAAGAATCGTTAGTGGAGCAAGAACAACCGGTCGATTGCATATTGGAAACTACCTAGGATCACTACAAAACTGGGTGCAGATTCAAAATGAGAACACCTACGATTGTTTTTGGTTTTTAGCCAACTATCATGCGCTTACCACTGATTATGAAGACCCTCAGAGAGCAGGGGATCATTTGATAGAGCTTTATGCAGACTTGTTATCGATCGGGCTTGACCCCAAGAAATCTACGATTTTTATTCAATCAGATATTCCGGGTCATGCTGAGTTGTTCCTTATTTTTTCTATGATTACTCCTATTGGATGGGTAGAAAGAAATCCTACCGTAAAAGAAATGATCCGCGATTACGATTTAAAAGCAAATGTTACTCATGGATTGTTGGGATATCCCATTTTACAAGCAGCCGACATTGCTTTGTATAAGGGGGATTTTGTACCCGTTGGGAAAGATCAGCTTCCTCACTTGGAAATTTCTCGCGAGATTGTACGCCGGTTTAACAACCTGTATGGAAATGTGTTTCCTGAACCCAAAGAAAAATTAACAGAAGTACCCTTGTTAAAAGGTTTAGATGGAAAAAAGATGAGCAAATCATTGCAAAATACAATTTTTTTGACTGCTTCTGAAAAGGAAATAGAAAGTGCAGTAAAATCAGCCGTAACTGACCCAGGTAGAGTGTATAGAACAGATCCGGGAAATCCTGAAATTTGCAACGTTTTTTCCTATTATCAAATCTTGGATCCGAATTCTGTTGAAGAAATAGCAAAAGAATGTAAGTCAGCAGCCATTGGGTGTTCTCAATGTAAAAAACGCATGATGAAAGTGCTGAACGATTTTGTTTCTCCTATTCGAGAAAAAAAGGACGACTTAATGAATACTCCCCAGGGCAAAGCCATGATTCTTGATTCGATCGAGAAAGGAAGAACAAAAGCCCAAACGGTTGCAAATCAAACAATCCAAGAGATTAAAGAAATATTCCACTTTGAGGTGAAACATGTCGAAAATTAGAGTTCGTTTTCCCCCTTCTCCAACGGGTAATTTACATGTAGGAAATGCAAGAACAGCGCTATTCAATTATTTGTTCTGCAAGCACAACGAAGGAACTTTTGTTTTCCGCATTGAAGATACGGATAGAGAAAGATCCAGAGATGAATTCATCC
The DNA here is from genome assembly GCA_964493625.1 of uncultured Caldisericota bacterium. GTDB lineage: Bacteria > Caldisericota > Caldisericia > UBA6126 > UBA6126 > JAGLCW01. Next base: position 4,033 of record CAZBOU010000022.1, on the reverse strand, counting down.
AAAATGAAATTGAAGCGATGAAATGGATGGGTATACAATGGGATGAAGGGATTGAAATTGGTGGGCAACACGGTCCCTATAAGCAAAGCGAAAGAATGCACCTATACAAAGACCACATACAACGATTGCTAGACACACAACAAGCTTACGTGTGTTTCTGTTCTGCAGAACAAGTAGAAATGGACCGAGAAGAAGCTCGTGCCAATAGTCTACCCCCTCGCTATAGCGGACGTTGTAGAAATCTCTCCCAGGCTGAAGTAGACGCACGAATTGCTAAGGGTGAGCCGTATGTGATACGCTTTAAGCTACCAGATCAACAAGACGTTCAGGTTACAGATTTGATTCGTGGAACCAAAGTATTTCCCGTTTCTTCCTTGGATGATTTTATTATTGTACGGACTGACAGTATGCCAACCTACAATCTTGCTGTTACGGTGGATGATGCTCTGATGGAAATCACACATGTTATTCGCGGGGAAGATCATTTTTTTGGGAATACTCCTAGGCAAGTATTGTTATACGAAGCAATGGGGTATCCTGTTCCCATTTTTGCACATATGCCTATGATTCTGGGCGATGACAAAACAAAATTGAGCAAACGCCATGGTGCTTTTGCCATAACAGAATATGGAAACATGGGCTTTCTCCCTGAGGCTTTTGTGAATTATATGGCTTTTTTGGGGTGGTCTCCCAAAACCGAGGAAGAGTTTTTCACGCTTGATGAACTCATTCAGAGATTTGACATAACCAATGTGAATACAAGCCCTGCAATTTTCGATTACGAAAAGCTAAAATGGTACAACGCTCATTATTTGCGACAAAAGTCTTGTGAAGAACTGTTTCAAATAGCACAAGATGACCTACGAGCAAAGGGATTTCTTACAAAAGAAAAAGACAAAGCATTCTATCTTCAGGCTTTTGAACATATGAAAGACTACATTGTTTTGACCACAGACATTCTTGACAATATTGAGTCAATGGATGCCTACGACGGCATTCAACCACAGCGTTTCACAGAAATCCAAACACCTGAAATGCAAGAATTGCTTCCTGCACTTATTCATCACTTTTCTGCTACGGATGATTGGAGCCCCGATTTTGTTTTGCAAGCAATTCGGGATGCTGGCAAAGAATCAAAAGTGAAAGGCAAGCATTTGTGGATGCCTTTGCGATTAATAATGACAAACGAAGACCAAGGTCCTGAAATCTATTTGGTGATCTACCTAATGGGTAAAGAAAAAGTACTTCGAATTCTGAGAAGCATACAGGCACAGCTTTGAAAGGAGAATGCATTGAACCCCATCTATTTTCATGACACTATGCAGGGGACAAAAGTTGAGTTTGTTCCCCGAATACCAAGCGAAATGAGTATGTACGTGTGTGGGTTGACCACAAGCAATGATTCCCATGTAGGGCATGCCAGAACAGCTATTGTGTTTGATGTAATTCGAAGAGTTTTTCGCAAAAATGGCTATCGAGTCACGTATATTAGCAACTTTACTGACATCGATGATAAAATTATCCAGAAATCTCATGAAGAAAATATTCCTCCTGAAGATGTAGCAAAAAAGTATATGCAACGATACATTGATGTGATTCAAAAAATGCATATATCCGAACCCGACATGTACCCCAAGGTGACGGACCACATTGCTGATATTGTTGCATCCATTGAAACATTAATCCGCAATGGATTTGCTTACGAATCTTCTGGAGATGTTTATTTTCATGTTCGGAAAAGTGAAGAATATGGAAAGCTTTCGAAAAGAAAGCTAGATGATTTGTTATCGGGTGCTCGCATAGTGCCGGGAGAAAAGAAAAAAGATCCTCTTGATTTTGCTCTGTGGAAAGAAGCAAAACCTGGGGAACCTTCTTGGGATAGTCCTTGGGGCAAGGGGCGACCGGGGTGGCATATTGAATGTTCCGTCATGGCTTTAAAGTACCTAGGAAATCACTTTGACATTCATGGGGGAGGACAAGACTTAATTTTTCCCCATCATGAAAATGAAATTGCACAAGCTGAAGGAATTACATGTGAGAAACCTTTCTGTCGGTATTGGATTCATACAGGCTGGGTAACATTAGACAAAGTAAAAATGTCAAAGTCGATTGGCAACGTCTTTCGTATAAAAGATGCTTTGCAGCATTATCATCCCAATGTTCTTCGTTATTTTTTCCTGGCTACTCTTTATTCTTCCCCGTTGGAGTTCAATGGTGAAGCGATACAAAGAGCTGAAAAAAATGTAGAACGCATTGCCAGTTCTATCCGACGCTTTCAAACACTGATGCCACGGAAAACGAATGAAAAAACAAAAACAGAAGAACACCTGGAAGAGTTTTTTTTACAAAATCATCAAGAATTTCATTCTCAATTACGAGATAACTTTAATACCCCAGCAGCCTTTGGAAGTATTCACCTTGCGTTGCGTGAGCTGAACAGAGTATTGGATCAACACGATGGACTGTGCGAAGAAACATACCAAAAGATTCGTTTTTGTTTGACAGATTGTTTCGAAACATTGGGTTTTGTTGCGATCCAAAATACTACTTTTTTATACGATACTGACAGTTTACTAGAAGCACTTACCCAACTAGCTAAAGAATTTGAACTTCCCGTAGGCGACGATGCTATGTCGGTAGATGAGCTTATGCATCTCTTTATTGAGAAACGTTCTATTGCTCGAAAAAATAAGGATTTTGCTCTTTCTGATACCATACGAGATAAGTTGCAAGAGCGCAATATTATTCTTGAGGATTCTTTTGGAAAAACTACTTATAGATTGGAAAAACAATGATTATTAGTGGCAAACACGAAATTGAAGAAGCGATTCAAAGTGAAAAACCAATTCTAAAGGTGATAACACCGAAAAATTACCACCTTTCCAATCGGTTGTATCAACTGTTTAGAGATGCAAGGATACCGGTTATACAATTACAGAAAAGCGTATTCCAAAAAAAGTATCCAGACATGGATTCTATTATTGCCCTTTGCGATGATGTTTCTTTGTTTTCTTTGGAAGAGGCTGTAGCTGTCGAACCCGGGAAGTATTCACGAGTTTTGTTGATGGAAGAAATTGAAGATCCTCAAAATGCTGGGGCTATGCTACGGAGTGCAGCCTGCTTCGGATTTCAATCGGTTTGTATGACAAAACACCACTCAACTTTACTCGGAAAAGGGGCAATGAGTGCCTCATCCGGAGGCATTTTTCAATGCAAGGTAGCCAGGATACACAATATCGGGCATGCCATTGAATATTTAAAATCAATTGGTTATTGGATTGTAGGAACAGACATTCGGGGAAACGAAGAACCGAAAAAAATTAACTATAATTCTCATATTGCAGTAGTAATGGGTAATGAAAAAAATGGATTGAAAAAGAAGACGATTGAAAAATGTGATCACATCGTCCGCATCCCCATATCTGGAAAGACAAATTCCCTTAATGTTTCGGTAGCATTCGGTATTATTGGGTATGAAATTTTTACCCAAGAAATTGACTAATATAGTTGACACTAGTGGAAATTCTCATAAAATATTCCTTCGGTGTGCCGACGTAGCTCAGCTGGTAGAGCAACTGATTTGTAATCAGTAGGTCATCCGTTCGATCCGGATCGTCGGCTTGTGAATTGCAGCTTGAAAATTTCAAATTGTATGTATAATAGAAAAGCAGTTAAATGGACAGGTACCCAAGTGGTCAACGGGAGCAGACTGTAAATCTGTTGACAGTGTCTTCGGAGGTTCGAATCCTTCCCTGTCCACCATTTTTCTGCGGGAATAGCTCAGTGGTAGAGCCCTTGCCTTCCAAGCAAGTTGTCGCGAGTTCGACTCTCGTTTCCCGCTTTTTTTGATATTATGCCCATGTAGCTCAGTTGGTAGAGCGCATCCTTGGTAAGGATGAGGTCGACAGTTCAAATCTGTCCGTGGGCTTATAAAGCGATTGAATATAGTTTGAAATTAAGATTTTTAGGATATATTCCCACAGGAGGAACAAATGGCTAAAGAAAAATTTGAACGAACAAAACCGCACGTCAA
>CAZBOU010000021.1:0-26074 GCA_964493625.1 uncultured Caldisericota bacterium | reverse complement strand
ATGGCATTAAAAAGTTTGCATGAGGATTGTATGGTTTATAGAGTCGTTGTATTTTAATAGGACTGTGTTATCTCCTTGTAAAAAAACAAGAATAAAGAAAAGAAAACGCCTATCCATAGGATACATAAAAATGACTCTTTGTCAAGATATAATGAAGGTTTTTGGCTATTTTTTTACAGGTTTTTTCAACCGAACAAACACAAGAAAAAGTAATTTTATTGTTGATTTGAAAATGAAGTTTGTAGGGTGAAGGAAAAGAAAATCATAACTCGGTTTTTATGGATTAAATCGACAAGCACCTAGAAAGCTCCAGGCAGAACCATATTTTCCAAAGGCCCCAATAATGGTCACAATGCCAAAAATTACAAAGCCAATGCAACCAACCCAAAATAGGATTTTAATAATGACGGGGGCAATCATTTTGTCAAATGATAACCAGTCTTTTGGAGAACTAACAGTTTTCAGGTCATTTTGTAAATCATTCTTTAGATCATTCTTTAAATCGTCCATTCATCGCTCCTTTAATATAGATTTGTTCGTTACTTAATATTGTATAAAAGTGCAATGATTATGCAATTCAAAGGAGAGTTTTGATAGAGTATTTTTTTCATCCCTCTCTTTTTTGTTTGCATACTAAATTCCTTGTAACCCCAAAATGGATGATTATAATGAAAGAAAAAGAAGACCATGCAAGATGGCTACTAGGATTCGTTTCTTGATTGAATGAGGGTGTTTTCATGATGAACAAGGGTCTGCTACTGAATGGTTGAAGTTTCGATTTTCATACTGCTTGTTTTTATGATTGTTGGTATGTTGTTTGTGCTGGATATGAAAAACCTTTTGTCTGCTGTTGTTATGATGGGCGCCATTGGGTTTGGTCTCAGCGTTATTTTCTTGTTGCTTTCTGCACCGGATCTGGCGATTGTTCAAATTGCTGTCGAAGTTATTTCTCTTGTCATACTGATCCGAGCTACCATTCATAGAGAGATTGACGAAAGAGCTGAGGAAACCGCTTCCGTCGCCTCTCGCATTGTAATGTTAGCAGGTCTTATTCTACTGTTTCTAGTACTGTATCCTGCCATTTCTCTGCTCCCCATTTTTGGCGATCCTGTTTTTATACAGTATGCTTCTTCTTCCTCTATGAGATATATTGCAGAAGGTTTTACTCTGACAGGTTCTCCAAACATTGTTTCAGCCATTATTCTTGATTTTAGAGCCTATGACACACTCGGTGAAGCGATTGTTTTATTCACCTCTGTCATGGGAGCTGTTTCTATTTTGCGATATCGGAATCGAAAGAAGCTGGAGCATTCCTCATGAATGGCATGACGGATATTGTAAAAACAGTGGCAGAGTGGATTAAAGGGTTCATTCTTTTCTATGGAGTATATATTGTCTTGCAGGGGCACCTTTCCCCCGGGGGTGGGTTTGCTGGAGGGGTTATTATTGCATGTTCTTTCATTATGATGGAACTGGCTTTTGGCAAAGATCAAGCTAGAAAAGAACTGTCGCAACATGGAAGTCATCTTCTTGATGAATATGGGGCTTTAGCTATTCTGCTGATAGGTTTGATAGGTTTTTTCTTGCCCGATATGCCTTTTTTCTACAATGTTTTGTTGCATACGCCATTTCAGACTCCTTTTCATATTCTTTCTGCTGGATCAATCCCATTGATTAATTTGGCAATTGGATTAAAAGTAGGGACTGGACTCTACTCTGTGTATACCCATTTATCCCACTATGATCCTGCTTTACAGGAGGAAGAGTAATATGTTATATGCCTTGTGTATTGTACTGTTTCTTCTAGGTCTTTATGGGGTACTTGTTAAAAGAAATCTCATTAAAATCATCATTAGTCTATCCATGATGAACAATGCCATCAATTTGTTCTTTATCTTGTTGGGGTATCGGAAGAATGGGATTGTACCTATTATCTCCCATATTCATCCCGATGCAAATCTTGTTGAAACGGCAGTTGACCCTCTTCCTCAGGCACTGGTTCTGACCTCCGTTGTGATTGGCCTTGGCGTAACAGCATTGATGGTCGCATTATCCATACGCCTATACCATACTTATGGAACGTTTGATATCTCCAAAATAAGAAAGCTGAAAGGGTAAATTCAGTGGGATTGCTTCCAACATTTGTTGCGATACCCCTTTTGGCTGCTTTGATTCTAGGATTCAGTGAACGAAACCATCGACTAGTACATATTATAGTTCTTTTGACGGCACTTGGTCTTGTCGTTCTTGCCTTTGCAACCCCACTAGATGGTGGATACTATTACATTGGTGGCCATTCTCCTCTTTTGGGAATCACCATGATGTTGGATCCTCTCAACAGGCTTCTCCTTATTGTTGTTCAAATTCTTGTATTGATTGCTTGTTGGTATTCCATAGGATATATGGAAAAATACACATTGAAATCCCGGTACTATACGTTTGTATTTCTAATGCTAGCCGGAATGAATGGGGTCATCCTTACCGCGGACTTGTTCAACTTGTATGTTTTCATGGAGATTGCTACCATTTCTTCGTATGTGCTTGTTGCGTATGGTGGCAAAGCTCACGAACTAGAAGCCTCTTTCAAATATCTTGTGCTGGGTAGTATTTCCTCTTTGTTTATCTTGTTTGGTATTGCCTTGATATACAGTCAGACCGCTGCTCTCAACATGATGATTGTAACCCAGCGCTTAGACCTTTCTCATCCGATCACATGGTTGATTATTGTGCTTTTTACTGCTGGTTTTGGTTTGAAATCTGCCTTGTTTCCTTTTCATAGCTGGCTTCCCGATGCTCATTCTTCAGCTCCAGCTCCCATTTCTGCTATCCTATCTGGTGTGCTCATCAAAACAGTAGGAATATATGTACTCTTGCGATTCTTTTTCAATATCATTGGTCCCGAAAAAGCACCTTTAGCCCTTATTGCTTGGCTTGGCGCAGCATCTAGTTTGGTGGGCGTTATTTTAGCCATGGGACAACACGATTTTAAACGACTTTTAGCCTGTCATAGCGTTAGCCAAGTAGGCTATATTTTTATTGGCATTGGGCTGGGAACCCCCCTTGGATTGATGGCTGCCTTGCTTCATATGGTGAACCACTCTGCTTTTAAGTCGCTACTGTTTCTTACGGCAGGATCTGTCGAACATGCTACGGGAGAAAGAGATTTCTTTTCAATGGGCGGATTAAAACAGAAAATGCCATGGACCCATGCTTCTAGTTTTATTGGTTTTACCTCGATTGGCGGAGTACCTCCATTGAATGGTTTTTGGTCAAAACTTTTGCTAGTCATGGCATGTGTGTTTGCTGGGCAGTGGATTCTTGGCTTGGTGATTGTAATTGTTGCCATCATGACCCTTACTTTGTTCCCAAAGATCCAAAAATATGTGTTTTTAGGAGACCTTCCGGACCGTTTTCAACAGGTCAAAGAAGTGCCTTGGTCTATGATATTACCAAAGCTTCTTCTTTGTTTTTTTTGCCTCACTTTGGGAGCTCTTTTGGTGGTTCCTTTTCTTCGTGAAACTTTTTTGGTGCCTGCCGTCGATGCATTGCTAGATGGTCGATGGATAGGAGTCTTTTAAAATGTATTTTAAGAGCTTTCTACGGGTCTTTTTCCTGTTAATGATCTGCTGGGTTCTATTGGTTTGGCCCTTTCCAGGTACACCCGGTATCCTTGAAAAATGGATTATTGGTATTGTACTCAGTGCTTTTGTAGCGTATCTTGAGATCCGTTCGATTCCCGCTTTTCCATTATATCTTCCTTTGTCTCCAAGGCGAGTAGTCTGGATTTTGTACTATGCTTTTCGCTTTTTTAAGTTGATGTTTATTGCCAACCTAGATGTTGCATATCGCGTTCTACATCCAGCTTTGCCAATTAAACCAGGGATTGTGAAGGTGAAAACAAGACTGACCAACCCCCTGGCTCGCCTTGTTTTGGCCAATTCAATTACGCTGACGCCAGGTACCTTGGTTGTCGATATGGATTCTGATGGCACTCTGTTTGTGCATTGGATTTGTGTTATTAGCGACGATGAAGAAGTGGCTCAAAAAATGATTGTGGAACCTTTTGAACAGATTCTTGTTAAAATATTTGAATAGGAGGCGTCCCCCCATGCTATATGATGTACTATTTCTTTTTGCTCTTGTCGCGTCCGTATCGCTTTGCCTGTATCGCATTGGCATAGGACCAACCCCTCCTGATCGAAGTGTTGCCATTGATATTTTAGGGACCGTAATGGTGGGTTTTTGCGTATTGTCTGCCCTTAAAACTGGCAATGATTTCTTTCTTGATGTTGCATTGGCATGGACACTCATTAGTTTTATTGGGGGTCTTTCCTTGGCAAAGTTTCTAGAAGGGAGAAGATTTGATGAGTAATGTGATATCCCTTGTATTTATTTCCATTGGAGTGGTTTTCATGGTGCTAGGGTGCCTTGGCTTGGTAAGGTTACCCGATGTATACAACCGACTCCAGGCTGCTACAAAGTCGGTAACCTTAGGTGTTTGTAGCATGCTACTCGGAGTGATTATTCAAAAAGGAGTATCCCCTATGAGTGGGAAAGCTCTCCTTTGTATTGTTTTTATTCTCATCACTTCTCCAACTTCTGCTCATGCTCTTGCACGAGGGGCGTACAAATCGAAAGTTCGCTTGTGCAAAAACACCGTCTGTGACCTGTATGAATTTGGTCGTAAAGAGGAATTGAATCAAGGAGTTGATGGAAAGGATCCTGGTAAAGACCATGATCCAAACTGCTGATATATTCGTCATAGCTTACATTGCTCTTCCTTTGTTACTTGGATTGTTCCTGCTTGTTTTTTCACGTATTTTAAGACGATGGGCTTTTGGACTCACCCTTTCTGTAACATCTGTTTTGTTTGTTGCAACCGTAGTTTGTTGGTCATCGGGATGGATGTATCAACATGCAGGGCTTCTGCTAGATGGAACGACTCGCGTGATGCTTGTTTGGACATCTTTTTTTGCTTGGATACTAAGCATGTATGCAAAAGGATACTTTCCTTCTACCGAGGAATCCACCCCCTTCTATGCCCTTAGTTTGATGTCTTTGGGCGTTACTTTTTTTACGTTTCTAGCTGATCATATGATTCTTTTAGCGATTGGCTGGGGTATTCTTGGCGTACTGTTGTATGCTATGATTGGGTTGAAAAAAGGCTCTGATATTCGAGATGCCGCAAAAAAGACGTTCATTATGGTAGGTGGATCCGATATTGTCATGATTCTAGGTCTTGTACTTTTATACTTTTTAACCGATACAATGTTGTTTTCTACCATGAGTGTTACGCTAGATATGCCTTTGGCATCTCTATCCCTTGTTTTTCTTTTTACTGGTGCTTTTGCGAAAGCTGGCGTTTTCCCATTCCATAGCTGGCTACCCGATGCTTGCCAACATAGCTATGTCCCCGTCACTGCTTTTCTACCCTTATCGCTAGACAAGCTTTTGGGGGTTTATCTCATGATCCGGATGATTGGATCTATTTATACCATCAATGCAATTACTAGCATCATCATTATGAGTATAGGCTGCATCACCATTTTTGTTGGTGTTCTGATGGCTTTGGTGCAGCATGACTTGAAACGACTTCTTGGGTACCATACTGTTTCGCAGGTGGGCTATATGGTTTTGGGAATTGGCACAGGTACCATGATCGGGATGGTTGGGGCTGTGTACCATATGATAAACAATACCGTTTACAAAACTCTTCTGTTCATATCGTGTGGTATGGTTGAGAAGTCTTGCAAAACGACTGATCTAGATCGACTTGGAGGTTTGGCCAAAGTACTCCCCATCACTTTTACCGTGATGGCAATTGCTTCTTTGTCAATTTCTGGAGTATTCCCGTTTAATGGTTATTTTAGCAAGCATGTCATTATGCATGGCATTGAAGTTACACATGAACTATTTCATATTTCGTGGTGGCCTGTGTTTTGGATTCTAGCTTTTATAGGTAGTTTATTAACCCTTTCAAGTTTTGTGAAAGTTATCTATGCCCTTTTTGTGGAAAAGCCATGTCAATGCTGGAAGCATATCCAAGAGAATAATGGCTGGATGCTTGTCCCTATGCTTTTGCTTGCAGTGCTTTGTATCCTACTTGGTGTAACAGCTGAGGGTTGGACCAATACATCATTTCTTGTCCCCATATTTAACAAGGAAACTCATATTCATTTTAATATGTTAGAAGGGTGGATGTATCTCCTTGGATTTTCGATCCTCATTGCTGTTTTTATTGGCAGTATTACACGTTATGCAAAAAGGTGCAATGTGCAAGGAATCAAGTGTTATGAAAAGCTTCGAAATTGTATAGGGCTTAAAAAGGCCTATGATTGTGCTGAAAAAAAATATCTGGATGTATACGACCTTGGGAAAAGGATGATCCTATCCACCTCTAGCTTGCTACGAAGTGCGCATAGCGGCCTGCTACCAACGTATGCTTTTTGGTTTGTACTAGGCACGCTCCTTTTTGCACTGTACTATTTTACAGTGTGATAGAATTCTACCCTACATTACTTTTGTAACTTGTATTCTTTAGTCAAAAAACCATGTAAATGATATAGAAGGGTCATTATTTCTAACTCACAGCCTATGTTAACATTTTCATCCAAAAAAAGTGTAAAGTCAAATTTACAAATTTATTGACAAAGTGTAAAGTCCACTTGACAATATTTGCAACAAGGATCTATTGAATATGTTTATCATTACATTGAATTTCTTGAAAAAGCTGGGTTGACGATAAATCTTAGAAGAGCAGGACAGGGATTTAATGCCATGAGAAAACCAGCAAAAATATTCCTTCAAAACTCAGGATTGATCCGGGCTTTGTCTGAATCATCTATGGAACAAAACAAAGGTGCTATGCGTGAATGTTTTATCGTCAATCAATTGATAGCTAAGCATGATGTATCTATTCCTTCCCAAGGAGATTTTCTTGTTGACGGAAAATACGTGATCGAGGTGGGTGGAAGGAATAAAAATAAAACACAAATCGATGGACTAACGAATGCTTGGTTAGCACTTGATGACATTGAGATTGGTTACAAAAAAACCATCCCCCTTTATATGTTCGGCATGTTGTACTAAGAGGAAAAAGAACGACAAGATCGATTGATCCAAATTACGGATGCTATTTCCTTTGAAGGAGCTGTATACTCGACAGGTTGTAGAATTCTACAAGGACTTCCAATCGTTACGGTATGTAATGATACATCCATTTGGATTCGGTTTTCCCTTCCATTTGAACTAGACCCTACTACAGAACAATGGAATACACTCACAATTCATTTTAGTCCAGAAGCTGGGATTGTAACTCCTGCAAATAGCGGAGATATTGCCTTTTCAATTCATACAGAATCCTCTCCTCAGTGGAAAACATCTGCTCTCATACAAGTGATTGCAGTAGAACCAGGGAAAACTCGATTGTATCTACAGAACCTGTATACAGATATGAACAGTGCATATCTTGTTGAGTGTATTGCGGGGAAGGGTAAGTTTACTCCTGAAAATCCCGTTCTTGTTCGCTTTCCAAAAGAAATTCAAATGCCCCATACGATTCGGTTAGAAGATATTCAGATTAATGGAGAAAAACCTGATCAACTATCTTTGGATGACCACACGTTTAGCCTATATCCTGCTACTCCTATTCATGCAGGAGAAAAGATTCGCATTGTGTTTCGTAAAGATTTTAATATGGTCAATCCATCAAAACCCGGCACTATTGTTGTTGAGGTTGCCAATGGTTTGGAAGGAGAATCTTTATTCTAACTATTGTTGGGTTACGGCAGGAAGAATCGAGTGATGGTGAAGTAGCTCAGGATGGAAACAGAAGCACTTAAGAAAGAACCCCAGCACAAATCAATGATGGTTACCAAAACGGGCCAATCTTTGAGTGTAGCTAGGTTTGTCAGATCGTATGTTGCGTACGTGATCAAACCAAACAATGCCCCAGCACCTAAAGCATATAGCCAGCTACCTTTTTGAATGGCGGGAAATACAACAAAGAAGAGAATTCCTGCCACAAAGATCATATAGAAAACAATGGCAGGAAACCACAAGACTTTTGGACTCATCAGATGCCCTAATGTGTTTGCGTAAAAGTTTTTTGCAATGAGCCCCAGCCAAATCATATCAATGCCCAAGAAGATGATGAAACTAGCAATATAGGATTTAAGAATCAATGCCATAGAAAACCCCTTTCTATTTTTTTGGAAACCAAGGAATAAAGATACTCGTACGTTTTTTGTATTCTATAAAATCGGGACGGTCCTTGTACTTTTTTTCCAGCAGCGGAACGCCAGACACAAACAATAAAAGAAATGTAATAGTAACAGGACTCAATATGGTGATAAAAGCATATGGTGAATGAAGAGAAAGAAGAAATAGACCCCACCACATAGTGGCTTCACCAAAGTAATTCGGGTGCCGAGTATAGCGCCACAAACCTTGGGTCATTAACTTGCCTTTGTTTTTGGGGTTGGAGAGAAAACGCGCTAGTTGTTTGTCCCCCACAACTTCAAAGAAATACCCAAGCAACCAAATGGCCATACCAATCAAATCCCATGTATGTAGGGTTGGATAGGATGTAGAGTTAATACTAATGATGGGCAAAGAGATAATGAACATCAATACCATTTGGGTCATATACACGCCAAAAAAAGCTTTTATTGTAGGAAACTGGGAACCCCACCGTTTTCGCATGGCGGCATAGCGGTAGTCTTCAGGTTTTTTCCAATTTCGTTTGGCAACGTGGAAAGCCAAACGTAGACCCCACAGTCCTACCAAAAGAACAAGGATTGTATTCTTAAACGATGGTTCAGGGAGTAACAAATAAGTGTAGAGGGCGACAAGGATAAAACCTGTTCCCCAGCCAATATCTACAATCGAATTGTTGTGCAGAATTTGTCCTAAAAGGAATAGCAAAAAGAAAAAAAGAAAGAGAAGAATACCAACTTGATAGAAAATCATCTACAAACCTCCTTGTGCATCATTGCATATAAAGGAAACAGCAATGGCTCCTCGGCCAGCTGAAATGGAAGTAATGGAAGAGATCTCTTCGATAAAAAGCGGGGGTTTTTGGAGAATGGTCTCTAGTGTATGTGACATTTCTTCTGCTTCTTTTCTGTTGTTGCAATGAACAATGCTATAGGACTCAATTTGCCCTTTTTTGTGTAATTTTCGCAGGATTCGCAGTGTTTTTTTCTTGCTTTGTTCGTAACGAAAGGCTATGGCGCGAAGAGTGCCCTTGCCATTTTCATCAAGAGCCACGATAGGATGCAAGTGCAAAGCTTTTGCGATAGCCCCTAAGCGATGACTAAGTCTGCCAGCCTTGATCATATTGTCAATACTTTTGACATGAACATAAATATGAGAACGCTTGATTTGATCGTGAAGAAGCGATTGTATTTGATCAATGGATCGTCCTTCTTCTAGCAATTGAGCGCATTTCATAACAAGCATTCCTTGTGCTCCTGAATTTAACTTCGAATCTACTACATGAATGGGGCAGGTTGAATTCTTACTGTCTTGAGCCACATTGGAAACAATATTGTGAGTACCACTCAGCTCAGACGAAACAGTAATAACAAGAATGGAGTCGTAGTAAGAAGATAAGAACTGAAATGTGTTTTCGACGTCCTTGTATACGGGTTGAGAAGAGGTAGGGAGCTGCGCATGTTGATCAATATAGTGTAGCACTTCTTCTGTGTCAATGGTGAGTCGATCGAGGTAGTTTGTATCCCCTAAAAATAGGTGAAGTGGCAAGACATGAATTTGATGCTCGTCAATAAAGGACTGCGGAATATCAGCAATGGAGTCTGTTACAATGGCAATAGGGTGTTTTCGTTTGGTCATCACATCCATTTGCATTTTCATGTCATCTACTTTTTGATACGTAGTTGTCCCATATTTTGATAGGAGAGAAAAAAATGATTGTGGATGATCCGTATGGATGTGAATGCGAGCCTTATGGTTGCTACCCGCTAGTAGGAGGGAATCTCCCAATGGTATACAATCTTTGCGAAGCTTCTCAAGTGACATATCTGTACCCTCTAGCATGGCCTCAGAACAATATCGGTAGGTTGTATCGCCATGGATATGTTCGGGAGGATGGATTATGGGGTCGTCTTCAAGCGATAAGGAAGGAGGAATGGCAAAGTCTTCCTTGTTCGTTCGAAGATGATCCAAAAAGCCTTTGATAAACAAAGCAAATCCTTTGGCCCCTGAGTCGACTACTTTGTTTTGTTTTAACACCTGAAGCTGCTGTGTAGTTTGTAGTACTGCTTGTTCAACATCTTGATAAGCTTTGTGTAAAACATCCACAAAACTAGAAGATGGATCTTGCCACCTTTGAAGAGAATCTGCCCATTTTTGGATGACAGTAAGAATGGTTCCTTGCACAGGTTGGGTAACTGCATTGTAGGCATATGAAACAGCCTTCTGATTAGCAGAAACAAAGTTTTGCAAAGTTAAATAGGCATCATTGGCTGTTTCTAGGCTTAAGCCATATAGGTATTGAGCAAAAATGATGCCAGAATTTCCTCTGGCTCCCTTTAATGCTGAATCTGCTATAGAGCTCAATGTGCTCTGCACAGAAGTATCATAAGTGGATTCTTGTACAATAATTTTCATGGTAGAAAACAAGTTAGTTCTGGTATCCCCATCTGCAACTGGGAAAACGTTTATTTTATTAAGAATGGATCGATGAGACATCACTTCTTTGGCTCCCGAAAGATACCCGGAAAACATTCTTCTAGCGCTAATTTTCTCCATACTGATTCCTTTCTGCTCCTTGGAAGACAAAAGGCAAAGTAGAGTGAATCACATACAAAAAGTATACACTTTTTTCATCAAATCGTTCCACAAAACAACAATAATCGGATCATAACAGAGATCTAAAAAGTTGAAAACACAAGAGATTTTGATATAAAAGGGATGTAGCAGGTTTTAATGATTCACTGCGTAAGATAAGAAGATATTTTGCAACTCGTATGAAAAGAACGCTACATTACAAAGGAGATTCCATGCAATATCGACAAGTGGATAAAAATCTACCCCCCGTTTCCATTCTTGGTTTTGGTTGTATGCGATTTTATCGGGTCGACGGTTCTCTGAACTTTATGGATCAGACAACGCCTGTTGACGAGAAATTGGTGAATCGGTTGCTTCATTATGCCATGGAGCAAGGTGTAAATTATTATGATACTGCCTACACGTACCTTGGTGGTATGAGCGAAAGCATTCTTGGAAAACAATTTACTCCTTCGCAACGACAAAATAACTGTATTGCTACAAAGCTACCTGCATGGAAAGTAGAAAAAACGGAAGATATGGAAAGGTTTCTACATGAACAACTCAGTCGTCTTCAAACCGACTATATAGATTATTACCTCGTACATAGCTTAACGAAAAAAACATGGAATCAAGTCGTGGAACTAGGGATTTTTGATTTTCTTGACCGAGTTAAAAAATCTGGGAAAGTACGATCCATAGGGTTTTCTTTTCACGATCAGTACCCCGTTTACAAAACTATTTTGAATGCCTACCCTTGGGATTTTTGTCAAATTTTGTTTAATTATCACGACACTACCTATCAAGCTGGTTTTCAAGGATATCTTGATGCCGTTGAGAAGGGCATTGGTGTGATTTCTATGGAGCCTTTGCTAGGAGGCAAATTGGCTACTCAGCTGCCCCAAGAAGCTATGGATTGTTTACACAGTGTTCATCCTGAGTGGTCGCCTGCTGAATGGGCGTTACGCTGGGTGTGGAATCACGAAGGTATCTCTACATTGCTAAGCGGCATGAACCAAATGAATCAAGTCCAAGAGAATTGTAGGATCGCCTCACAAGCAGTGCCCTCTTCTCTCCAAGAAAAAGAACTCCAAGCGATCCAATATGTGAAAGAGATATTGGAAAAACGCACCCGAGTGCGGTGTACCTCTTGCTCCTATTGCATGCCATGTCCGCAAGGTGTCAAGATTCCTTCCATTTTTTCGCTGTGGAACGAAGCTTTTAGTTTCGCTGATCCTACTTCTGCCCTAAAACAGTACCAGCACATTCCTAAAGATGGAAATGCCTCCGCTTGCATTCATTGTCAAGAATGTGAACCCAAATGTCCGCAGCAACTTCCGATTTCTCAGTTGATGGAAGAAGCCAACTCGTATTTTTCCTCTCCACCCAAAAGCGATCACTAACCAATTGGAAATATGCAAAACCTATGAAATAAGGGACTGTTTGTGATATGATAGTAAGAAACAAGTACATAGCGTATGTGTCTATTGTGTTATTGAGAGGAGAGCTTGCGTGCCACAAGAGTATGAAAACATCGATCATGAAAACATAGGGAGCAACGAAAAGTATTGTCCTTCCTGTGGAAATCCTATTCACAAAAAGGACGTATTCTGTCCTTATTGCGGCGCTAAGCAATATCCGAAGCAAGCTGCATATTCTTATCCTCCAAAAGAACGAGTGATTTATGTTTTGCTAGCCTTGTTTTTAGGTTGTTTTGGTGTCCATAATTTCTATGCGGGGCATTCCAATACAGGTATTAAACAGCTGTTGATAAGCCTATTGACAGGGTGGATACTGGGGATTGGCTTCCTTATCACATATATCTGGGCCATTGTTGATATTATTGGAGTAACTCACGACGGAAATGGAGTTCCTTTTTCCTAGAAAACAAGACTAGCTTTATCACTAGTGGTTAGATGCTGCCACAAAAAGGATTTTCGTATGCTGGAAGATCATTACAAAGAAATTATTGAATCTGCTCCTTTTGGGTATATTCATTGCAAAATTGAGAAGGATCAAAACAAGAAGTTTTCTCATTGCACCATTGTAGAGGCAAACAAAGCTTTTGAAAACTTGACCCAGCTTCCCCAGGATCAAATCATTGGGAAAACCATCCGAGATGTATTGCCAGGCATAGAAAACAATGGAGTCGATTGCTTTCAGGTGTTTCAAGACCCACCGGGGAACAATGTCAATGTAGAAAAAGACTTTTGGGTAGGCTCAAGATGCTTTCGTCTTCATATCCACTTCATTTCTAACGAATATTGTAATTTATTGTTCACAGACCTTACACATCACAAAGAAGCTCTTCGAGAATTGGAAGAATCCAAAGAACAGTTTGAAGTTGCTATCAATGGAACCAACGATGGTATATGGGACTGGAATCTGCGCACGAATTCCCTGTTTTTGTCCAAGCGGTGGAAAAACATGCTGGGATATCAAGATGACGAACTAACCAACCGATTTGAAACTTTCGCAAATTTGATCTATGAAGAGGATCGCCCGAGAGTAGAACGATATGTTCAAGAATATCTTCAAGGAACCATAGAGAAGTATTCTATTGAGTTCCGAATGAAGCATAAAGATGGTCCCCCGCGGTGGATTTTGGCCAAAGGTGAAGCCCTGCGAACGCCTGATGGAAAACCCTATCGAATGGCGGGATCTCATAGTGATATTACAGAACGAAAAGAAGCTCAAAAAGCAATTGCTGAAAAGAAATCCTATATTGAATCTTTACTGCATGCAATCCCTGACTTGATGTTTGTCTTAGATCAAAACGGTGTGTTTATAGATGTGAAATCTGGTCATCAGGAGAGCTTGTATTTACCACGCGAGCAGTTTATTGGGCAACCCATCGGAAAAGTATTGCCCAAAGGCCTAGCTGAAACCATAATGCAAGGAATTCGCGATCTGTTGGACGGGAAATCGGTAGAACCGATTCAGTATCAGTTGCCCATACAAAACGCACTTCGCGATTATGAAGCACGCTTAACGGTTGCAGATCACAACCGAGTCATTGGCATGGTGCGGGACATCACCGTGCTTAAAAAAACAGAAGCTGAATTGATTCAATCAACAGAGAAAGCTATTCAGGCAAGCAAAGCAAAATCAGAATTTTTGGCCAATATGAGTCACGAAATACGCACTCCCTTAAACGGCGTCATCGGTTTTACAGATTTGCTTCTAAATACTCCCTTAAATCTAGCCCAAAAACAATATGCAGAGAATGCCAACACCTCTGGAAAAGTATTGCTGGGAATTATTAACGATATACTGGATTTTTCAAAAATTGAAGCGGGAAAACTGGAATTGGATTTGGTTGAAACGGACCTTGTCCAATTGGTAGAAGAAACCGTAGACATTGTTAAATACCATGCTTCTCAAAAAAACCTGGAACTGTTAATGAATCTCTCTTTATCCATGCCGCGTTACGCTACTCTAGATCCGATACGACTCAAACAAGTATTAATGAATCTCCTCAGCAATGCTGTGAAGTTTACAGAGCAAGGAGAAATTGAGATACGGGTTCAATTTTCTGAGACCAGACCTGACGTAGGAGAGTATACCTTTGTGGTCCGGGACACAGGCATTGGTATTTCGGAAGAACAGAAAAAGAAACTGTTTCAATCTTTCTCCCAAGGGGATAGTTCTACGACTAGAAAATACGGTGGAACAGGCTTGGGTTTGGTGATTTCCAATTTACTCGTTGAAAAAATGGGAGGGGTTATTCAACTCCAAAGCAATCCGGGAAAAAGTAGTTCCTTTTCTTTTACCCTGCAGTTTCCCATCTCTCATACCGATCAAAAAGAACCCACTCCACCCATGGACGTGAAAAGAGTATTGGTTGTAGACGACAACGATCAAAATCGACTCATTTTAAAGGATACGTTGGAATACTGGGGCATTGAGTTTGTTGGCTGCGACAATGGGTTGGAATGTTTACGCATTCTAGCAAATAGCAAACCTTTTGACGTGATCATCATGGATTATCATATGCCCTATATGGATGGTCTTGAAACGATTCGTAAGATCAAAGAAGATCCGCAAATATCTCGTAAATCTCCTATCATCATGCTTCATAGCTCCTCTGATAATCATGATTTACGCGAGGAATCTAAAAAGTTAGAAGTGGACTATTTCCTGGTTAAGCCTGTAAAATCGTCTGATTTGTTACAATATTTACACAACATCCACCAAAAAAGACCATCGGTGGAGCCTACAAAAACAACATTGCATCAAAATGAAATAGCGTCTCAAGAAGAAGCAAAGAAATTCATGATTGTAATAGCAGAAGATGTTGACATGAATATGATGCTTGCAAAAGCATTGCTTATGGATGTATTACCCCATACGACCATTTTGGAAGCAAAAGATGGTCTTGAAGCTATGAAGCTTATACAGAAGCATCCTGTTGATTTGGTATTTATGGACATTCAAATGCCCGTATTGGATGGTCTTGATGCCACTCGTAAGATCCGACAATGGGAATTGAATCGAGATAAGCATATTCCCATTGTTGCACTTACAGCAGG
This sequence comes from uncultured Caldisericota bacterium, assembly GCA_964493625.1. Classification (GTDB taxonomy): domain Bacteria; phylum Caldisericota; class Caldisericia; order UBA6126; family UBA6126; genus JAGLCW01. The sequence continues at coordinate 10,751 of CAZBOU010000021.1, read as the reverse complement.
GGCTTTAACAGAAGAAAAGGAACGGTGCATACAAGCAGGCATGGATGATTTTTTACCCAAACCAATCCATATAGAATCCCTTCATTCGATCTTGCGTAAGTATTTGTTTGCAACTCCTAGCAAAGAACAAGATGACGAAGAATCTTCAATAGAAAAGTGGATGCCAAAAGCGCAACAGCATTTTGACAAAGAAGAGCTTCTTTCCAGAATTGGCAATAACGACAAAATGTATCAATATTCTCTTGAAATATCGAAAAATATCCCTCAAAGAATCGCTCTGCTAAAAGAAAGCATTGCAGAAAAGAATCCTCAAAAAGTGAAACAAGCAGCACACTCTTTAAAAGGGGCTGCTTCTATGATTAGTTTCAATGAATTGGCCCGGCTCGGGTCGATTATAGAGGTTAACTATGAAAAGGATTCAAAGATTCTCCAAAAAGTTTTCAAGAAAATCCAAGATGAGTGGACATTATTAGAACCTTTGATAGAAGAGGAAATAAAAAATTAATAGGGACTACACAATGTCGGGCATGCCAGGGTATTCTTCAATGTATTCGACGCGTCCCCCATGCAAGAAGCTAACATTGCGATGATCCCGTTCGTCTAGTCCAATGCGCCGGAATACATCTGCCCAATTCGTAAAGTGACAGTATTGTCGCACCAGTTCACTTTTCACAGGTTGATTCTCCAGTGAAGGATGTTGTTCGATAAAAGAAGCGTAACAATGCTCTGCATGATCTTCAAACTGGGCGTTAAAAAAAACTGCCCAGGGTAGGTTGAAGAAGGCTGTGTATTTGGAAAAAGCCATATAGGGCCAGATCATAAAAGTACGTATCCAGTACGACAGATACCAAGCATCTTTTTCGCCATCTTCCTTTGTTTTTTCTTCTATCACCTGCAGATGCCAATACTCATTGTCCTGCGCCATGCGACACCAGTGAATGATACGCTTACACTTCTGTACACAATACGGATCCTTGAATCTTTTTGTGCAATTGGCATATTGCCGTCTTTCCCATTCTCGATAGGGAATACTTGCAAGAAGTTCCAAAAGCTTCAATTTGGAAAGAGTCGTTTGTTTACCAGTAATTAAATCCATGCTGTTGATGAAAAAACGAGCCATTAGCGAGTAGGGGTAAGAAGGCCGTTGCAATGTTGATTTATGCTCTTTTCTTACGTCCACCAATGGTTGACTACACATCGTTGCCCTCCAATCAGAAAAAAGTGCCCTACATACATTGTAATTGAATTTTGTTCACAACTGAATAGCTTTATCAGTTTTTTGTTAAATGTTTTGTTTTTGTGTTGTTTCCATTGCCTTTTTTGAAAGATTCGTCACAATATTCTTGAGACAACCTATAGGAGAGGTGAACATGAAATTGATGGAAGCATTGTTTGCATTTATCCCTTTTTTTGAGAATGCTGAAGAAAAGGATATATGTATATGGGGTGGAGGTTGCGGCTTGCATGCAACGCACTGTTGTACATCGGCATACCCTGTGTATACAAAGCGTTTCAAAGAATTTATTGATGCAACGTATGATGCGGGTCTTATCGATGAAAATTATTCCTTGAGTGCTACTAAGCTAGGAACCCTTCAGGACAATATTAATGAGATCATCGAAAAAGCTACTTATCATGATATACAAATTCTACTTACTCACATCATACGAGGAGAACGATTTCGAGATGGCTTGTGGGTGCAGGCTTTTAAAAATCAGACCTTTACGGCTATATTGAAACGGCTGCAAGTTCTGCAAGAAACTTACCCAAACGATCATTCATCCAGTGACTGATATCATATAATTTGCTTGTCTAGAATATAGGAGACAATTTGGTCGCAGTGGCACTGGAGTGAATCAATGGTGGGAAGCGGAAGCGGATAGTTTTGAAATAGAAGCGGGATTTCCGTACACCCCATAATAACTGCTTGTGCTCCTTTATCCGTAAGAGACTGAAAACAATCCAAAAAAAGTTTGCGTGTCGAATCTGAAAAAATCCCTACAGAGAATTCCTCTATAATTTTTTGTTGGATCCAGTTTTGCTCGGGTTCAATTGGGACAATGCAGTGTATTTGATAATCACGACGAAGCTTTCCTTTGATGAAATCTTCTTCCATGGTGAAACGAGTACCCACCAAGCCAATGGTAGTCCACCCTTTTTTCTGAATGACTTTTCCCATTGCATCTGCAATATGAAGAAATGGAACATGCACTTCTTTTTGAATTGTAGGAATCACTTTGTGTGGTGTGTTGGCACAAAGCGCAATTCCAAGGGCTCCCATTTTTTCTAATTTTTGTGCATTTTCCAACACAATGGAACCAATGGTATCCCACTGTTGACTGCACTGCAGATTGTGTATCTGGTTTTGATTAAGACTCACCATATACAGCAATGGATTGGTGTTATTGCCAAAGTGTGCATTGATTTGCTGATGGATGATGCGATAGTATTCCATCGTAGAGTGCCATGATGTTCCGCCAATAAGACCAAAGGGTTTCATACTACATCCTTTCTAGGCAAAGTAGAAGATTAAGCTGGTTGAAAAGTATAGAAAAGGAACACCTAAAAACAAGAAATGTAGTTTTCTATCCAAAGATCGAAAAAATGTTGTACAATAGAAACAAATTCCCCTTCATAGGAGGAGCCATGAAAAGAATGGCATTGTTTTTTATTGCCTTCACTTTTTCAATGTCTATGTGGATGGTGCCTAGCACAATTGCTAAAACAATACGGATACCTTCCGTTGAAATGGTTGTTAACATCCGCCCCGATGGATCAGCATATGTGCAGGAGAATAGAACAATTGAGTTTGACGGTGATTTTACATTTGGCTTCTATGAGATTCCAAAAAAAGGCTATGGTTCTATTCAAAATGTATCCGTTGCAGAAGGGGATCAATATTATCAGTACGAGTCGGTATCAAGTCGAAATCAAGGCACCTTTACCCTGAGCGATACAGAACATTCGATACGCATCGATTTTTATTTTTCAGCCCTAGATGAAACTCGTACCTTTACAATCCGATATGAAATTAAAGATGTCACGCAGGTATATCAAGATTATGGCGAGTTTTATTGGCAGCTTCAAGGGAATGGATGGGACTTTGGTGTAAAGGAATTTAGCGCAGTGGTTCAATGGGAAAAACCCATTGCAATGGAAGATTATTTTATCTGGGCACATGGCCCTTTGTGGGGGGATTTTAACAAATCTGACAAAACCAGTGCTTTTTTGCTTGTTGAGGATCTTCCCGCTAACACTTTTGTAGAGACTCGCGTGTTGTTACCCTCCTCGTATTTTACAGCCCCCAAAAAAGACGGTACTATTTATGAAACCGTTCTTCAGGAAGAAACGCAATGGGCTAATGAAGCCAATGCTGAAAGAGAAAAAGCAAAGAGATCGCTCTGGATAGGAAACTTAATTAAATGGATCATGATTGCTTTAGCCCTCTTTTTTATGCTACTGTACTTTTATCTTTACAACAAATATGGGAAAGAACATCAAATCACAAATGCCTCCATTTACTATCGAGAACCTCCTTCCGACTTGAAGCCAGCCATTGTAGGGATGCTGAATTCTTTTCAAAACTACCAAGATCGATTTTTAGAAGCTACTTTAATGGATTTGATACGGCGCAGGCATATACAATATGAAGAAATTCCCGGCAATTTTTTAACCAAAGACCATAAACTAACACGGCTAACAAACAAGGAAGATCCCCTTGAAGACTATGAAGATTTCTTGATGGAAGAACTACTCTTTGAGAGAAAAACAACTGTTACAATGAAGGGATTAAAAAAGAAATACCGTACTCGAAATGATTGGTATTATGGGCAATTTCAGAAATTCAAAAAAATGATTCGAGACGCCACCAAAGAGTATGAATTTTTTGATGCTAAAAGTAATCACTATGCAACGTTAGCTATTGTGTTGGGCATTCTGTTTCTTTTCGTTGGGTTTATTGGAGGGTTGATTCTCTCCCTTACCTTTTTGGACACGATGGATTTTACATTTATGATCTTGATGCCCGTGGGATTGTTTTATCTCTTTGGGCAATATGCTTTGAAGCGACGTACAAAAAAAGGAGCCGAAGAGTACTCCAAATGGAAAGCTTTTTCTTCCTTCATGAAAGATTTTTCCAATTTAAAAGAATACGGACCTACGTCTGTTATCATATGGGAACGGTTTTTAGTATATGCTACCGTATTTGGCATTGCTTCTGTTGTGTTAAAGGTACTAAAAGTGGTGACTCCTCATTTGTCGGATACGGATCGCGGTGCTCTTCTTGGCCCTGCCTTTTTTGCAGGTTCTACCATGCAGTTTGCCTCTTTTTCAAGCGCTATGTCAGGCATTTCCTCTATGTCCCACTCAATCTCAAGAGTTGCTTCTTCCTCATCTAGTTCCAGCTCTGGCGGTGGCGGTGGATTCTCCGGCGGTGGAGGAGGCGGCGGAGGAGGCTCCGGTGGAGGCTTCGGTTAGATGTTGAGAAAACAATAAGGGTCGCTTATGCAAAACGATTTGGGTAAAGACCCCATGAAAACAACAATGGATGAACATAAAGCTGCAACCTCTGTAGGATGCCGAAATGGTGGCATTCGAGTCATAGTATTTTTGCTCGGAATACCGCTGCTTCTAATCCTCCTAATCGTTTTGATTTTGTGGATACCTTTGCCTGGTCTTGTTTCGGATCCAGGCAGTCAAAGCCGTCATGTAGTGGCTGCCATTACCGTGGGAATCACAGGCTTTAGTATTTTGTTTGCATTGATAGCTTATTTACGAACCTTGTTAAAAGTTGCTAGTCATTGCATGGATGAGTATTTTCAAAGCAAAGGATTCCGTGTATCAAAGTCTTACGGGTACGGGCGTCGTTTTTTTGGGACAATGGAGGGAGTCCCCGTTGAAGGCGTTCTTTTGCCTAGCTACTATCTGCAGCCATGGCGTTTGAATATAACCATGCACATAGGCCCCCATTTTTTAGGGGCAATCAGCAACCGCAAACCTATCATAAACTGTTATTGCAAACCATATCATACAGAAGGACCTTTGTTTCCCTACTACACTGTAAGCACAGAACCCCATAAAATGGATCATCTATTGCACCATCCTACGGTCGAAGAAGCAATTCATACCATCCTTACTGGGCATACCAAATCGGACACGTGGGAAGTGCGTTTTGATAATGAAAAAACCGTTTTTCGCAGCATTCACTATGTGTTTTACCCCACGGAAATGGAAACATCCCTAGATGCCTTTTTTACCTTGCTTCGAGTCTACCCTACATTGTCAAACGAGCAGTAGCACCTACTTTAGCAAAGGACATTTGCAGCGGGTACAAACCTCTTCTTGTATGTCATGCAAGGTAGCACAGACATTGCAGAAGATGATGGTGTCCTGCGACTTATCGTATTTTTCATACGTGTGCAATGAACCGTGGTATCGAACTTTATCGCCTACTTTGTAGTAGTTGTATACGGTATCATTTCTTTCGGTTCGGATGGTGTGAGTTTTCCCCTGTTCATCTCGAACAAATACGTTATATACTTCGTAAACATCCCAATAGTAGTTGTCATTACTTGTATACTTTTTCACTCGCTTGTCTTGTATGTCTTTTCCTGTTACAACCCCATCCCATGTTTTCCCTTTTCTATACCCCATGGATCGAAACAGGGCAATAAGTAGAAACATTCCCCCAATACCAAAGCCAATGTATAGTGCCTGTGGATTGTCCATTTCAGCACTTGTTTGGCCATAGATGAAAAAACCGATGACTGCGATCAAAGCAATTGCGATGGAAAAAATCCATGTCCAACGATGTGTATTTTTGATATATTGAGCAAAAGCCGGATCATTGATTCGTTCAGAATAAGCCATACTCTGCCTCCTAAAAAAATAAATAAATTCTACCATTACTATACCAAAAAACAGGTGTAAGAGAATAGCTCTGAATGGTACTATATTGGTATCTTACTTATAGTAAAAGTCGCAAATGCATCAAAAATTATTGCAGTTTTAACAAAATAGGATATTATAAGGGTGTTAAAAAATAGAATTATGAAAAGATGAACATTTTTTTGGATATCACTTTTGGGAGGAAATGATGTTAACGAAAAAATTGATTGTTCTGTTCCTTATTGTGTCATTAGGTTTTTTATGTTTGCCTACGGTACAGGCTTCTGATGATGGTTGGACGAAGGTTATTTCAGATCCAAATGATTGCTCCGGGAGTGCAGACATCCGAACCATCTCGGTCAAAGATGACGGAAATGATTGGTCGTTTAAGATCGAAAGCTGGAAAGATTGGAAATTAACAGCTGCCAATAGGGGCTTCCAAATGTATTTCAATTCAAGTGGTTCTTCTGATGTCAATGATGCAGACTATACGATTCTCATTATTGGTGAAAACACCTCTTACGTGGGTCTGTTTCTTCATATTGAAAGCGAAGAATCCACGCTCATTGTGTGTGATATGAAGCAGCAAAACTCAACGGGTACCTTTTCAATTAGCAAAAAAGACTTAAAAGCACCCAAGCGAAGGTTTTCAATCAATGCATACATTGTTCCGTTAAATGATATACGCTATTGTACCGATGCAGCACCCGATGATCAATCCATGGTCTTGTATAAAAGTTCGGAAAAACCACCGGAAACGAAATTGATTGTACCCCAAACTTCTTTGAATTTTGGAGAAGTACGATGGAGAGATATTGATACCCTTCCGTTGTATTTTGAAAATCAAGGAGAGGGAAACATTCTAGTGAACATTACGCCCAGCTCCAATATTAAAGTTTCTAGAAATTCTATTCAGTTAAATGAATACGAAAAGTCTTTTGTAAATGTAACCGTAGAAGCTTCTAGATTAGACGTTGGAACCTATACGGAATTTGTTGAAATGAAGTCTAACTACGGAGATGTCACAGTGCAGGTCTTCTTTGAAATTTTACCCAAACCACTTTTGGAGGTGGATGTAGATAGTATTCATTTTGGTGATTGCTATAGAGGACAGATACTAAAAGAAAAAATTCATGTCTACAATGCTCGTAAAGGTCCCATTCGAGTTTCTCTATCGTCCGACGCAGAATGGTTCCGGGTAGACGAAGCAGAGTTTGACGAACATGGTAAATTTGTTGCAGTGTACCTTACCACAAAAAGAACTGCATTTGGTTCGCTACAGGGAGAAATTATGATTACCTCCGATGGTGGAGATATGCGAATTCCTGTAGAAGCCAACCTGAAACCATCCTTTTTGCTAGATCCATCTGATATTGATTATGGGACAGTCGATATAGATGATTTCGAAAATGAAGCAGTAGAATATACCATCACCAACAATACTGAAGAAACCTTAGAAGTTCATATCGTAAACAACGAAAGCTGGTTACAATGCGCGAGTAGTAGTTTTAAAATACCCCAAGGCGAGTCCAAGGAACTAAAGATAGCCTTGCTACTTGATAAAATGGAAGAAGTGAATCAAGAGTATAAAGGATCCATTACGATCACATCTGATTACGATGAAATTGAACTCCCTGTAACAGTAAATCTGACTCAAACTCCCCCAGAGCTGGAATGGGTCGATGCTGAAGAAGAGGGAGAGTACAACGAGATCGTATACGAAGGACAATCTTTTGAACATTGCTTTACCATCCGCAACTGCGGAAGTGGGGAGTTGCATGCAGAATTTGATATTGATAAAAGCGAAGCCAATTTCCGATTGTTTACAAGACCCTGCACATTAAAAGCAGATGAATGCGAAGATATACTTATCAAATTGGATGCAAGAACATTGGAAACTGGCACCTATCATTCTACTCTATTGATCTCTTCCAACGGAGGAGATCTGGAAATACCCATTGTCATTGAGATAGCAGAAATACCTGTAGTCATCATTACATTGACCATAGGATCTGCTATTGCAACGATCAATGACGAAGTAACGATGTTAGAAGAACCGCCCTATATTAAGCAAAGCACTACCATGGTACCTCTTCGATTTATTGGGGAAGCTTTTGATGCAGACATTGAGTGGCAGAATATTGGACAAGGCAGAATTATTGTAGAAGCTGGTGAGAATGTTATTCAGCTAGATATTGGAAAAACAGCCGCTTTTGTGAATGGAAAACCCCAGTTGCTTCCCGTTGCCCCCGAGATAAAATCAGGTCGAACATTTGTCCCGCTACGGTTTATTGGAGAAGGATTTGGGGCCACCATTGATTGGGATGGAAAAACGCAGATGATTACCATCACCTACGCCATGCCTATTCCTGAAAAGGAACCTCCCTCCGACGAAGAATAACTCTGTTTGCATAACACCCTCAGTAACATTACAATGGAAGGTGTTATGCTTTTAGTGGATGAAATAACGATATGGTTTTGTGCACTATGCAAATTATGTGACGAAAATGGTTTTCTAGAAAAGCCACTTTGGGTGAGTCAAAAAGGTGCAATGCATCGCTTCCATTCACCAAAAAGGAGTTGATTGTGAAAAGAATTGCGGTGATCTCGGATCCTCAGATCAATCGAAAACAGGCTAGTTTTCAAAAACAATATGACTGTTTACGTCGATGCTTTGAAAACATGAATGTAGATTCTGTAATTGTCTGTGGAGATATCACCGAAAATGCCGATGTGGAGGAATGGAATATTTTCTTTAAGGCATTTGACCAGCATTGCCAAACAGAGAACCTGTTCCTTGTACCTGGCAATATGGATCGTGTAGAGCAACAAACTGGCAGGCTTGCCTATGATATTGCCCTCAAAAGTCATTTTAACAGTTGTCTTGATACCCTTTATATCATGCATGAAACCGATTCCTGTATTCTTTTCGGGATCGCTGTGGAACGCGATGACGATGATCATCCAATGTCAGATCTTCAGCTTACGCGATTAGCAGAAAGCCTGCGAATTGCAGCAGAACGAGGAATCCCTGCTATTGTTTTTGGTCATTATATTTTGGACGGTACGATCCAAACCAACTGGGAGTATGCCAATCTTGGTCCGCAAAGCTCTGCAATACGCAATTTGTTTGAACAATTGGGAGGGACAGTTGTGTACTTCTCTGGACACATTCATCGTGGTCTCATGAAAGCCCCCGGTTATACAGTTGCTAAGATAAACGGGGTCACGTATGTCAGCACCCCTTCCATTTGCCACCCAGATAAAGAACACTACAAGGCAGATAACGATAACCCAGGCACCGGCTTTTTAATTGAATTGGATCAAAACTCTTTTCAGCTAAAGGGTTACGATTTTTTAAATGACGAATACCTAGAAGATTTCGACTGGACCTTACAGTATGTTTAATGGCGAAGAAGTTCTAGTGCAGTGGGGTTTTGAAGAATTTGGTAACATGTATATACTGGAAGCATGAGAACATTTATTGGAATTGATTTTTCTGATCCAGTCAAACAAGCCTTGAAATATAGTCAAGAACGATTGCGAAAACATGTTAAAAAAGGCAGATGGAAGCAACCAAACAACTTTCATCTGACGTTGTTCTTTATTGGTGAGATAGAAGAATCGTTTCTGCAAGAGATACACTCTGTAATAAGGCCATGTGCTACCTCTATACCACCTTTTCAGCTTTCCTTTTCCCATCTGGGAGTCTTTCGAGGAAGAAGGCATATCCGGGCTTTGTGGACAGGCCTTGATGGACAGCTACAAGTACTTACTCGTTTGCACAGTTGTATCCAAAATGCCATGGAAACTATTGGTTATGCAGTATCTCACAAAGAGTATCTCCCGCACATAACACTTGGACAAGACATGATTTTACGTGAAACAGTATCAGTTCTTGAAAAAACCATATCTTTCTCTTCTTTACCAGTCATTTCTGTAACGCATGTAACCTTTTTCAAAAGCGAACAAATCGATGGGAAACGCATCTACTCGTCCCTACATGAATACCCATTACTAGGAAGCAAAAATTTGATTTGATCAAGTCTCCTTTCGAGTTATGGTAATTCTTTGTTCTTTGCTTTCCCACTCAATTTCAGCTCCAAATGCTTCGGAGATAAATCGCAGGGGCACAAATGTTCTTCCTTGCACCACCAAGGGCGGTGCATCCAGCTTGGTTTTTTCATTCATGATTAGAGCTTCATTGCTGCCAATGTACAAATGTATATCAATACACTCAAAGAGTATCATGACATCGGTAACATTCCCCTTTTTTGGAGCGTAATCAATACTTGCTCCAAAAGCCTCTGCAATAAAGCGAAGGGGTACCATCGTTCGCCCTGGAGGTTGAATAAAGGGTGGTGCATCCAAACCGATCTCCAATTTGTTAACAAATGCTTTCTTTTCTCCAATGGTCAATTGTATGATTTTTTCACTAGGAAGAACTTCAACACATACAACGTAGTCGATAATGTTTCCATTCTGCCGATGAGATAAAATTGCCTGATGGGTACCAACAGGCAATTTCGATCCATCCATTTCAAAGTGAATGATTCCGCTAGCATTGTCTAGTAGAGGATTCGCTATTTCAAACCAAGTCTGATCAACCGTAAGCTCTACTTCTTCAAGGTGGGAAGATTCATTCCAATATACAATTTGTCCTTGTAAGAACGTGTTTTGAATCATTTGGATCTTTTCCTCGGGTTGCAATTTAACATGCCATACTGAAGGTTTTTCTATTTCTCGTGCATCCCATGTAAATTCTGTAATGTAAGGCTTCTTATTCACTACAGAATCCCAAATCTCTTGCTGTATTTGTCAATCGAAAAACGGGCCAAAAAAATGATTTAAACATGGGCCACTTT
>CAZBOU010000020.1:0-29696 GCA_964493625.1 uncultured Caldisericota bacterium | reverse complement strand
GAGAAAATTCATGGGACTGGTTCCATAAATACACAATCCCGAACAATGACAGAAAGCAGGCTAAAACAAAACCTATCCAATGTTTTTTATTCATCTAGAATCTTTGCAAGATATTGCATTGTTTCTTCTTTAATAGCCATTCTTCGGTTCAGTTCGATACGTTTCTTAGGAGAAATGGATGTAGCTGGTTGAGAAGGAACAAATGGGCAGTCAGGATGTGTATAGATACCGTATGTACCTATCGTTTTTGCTAGGGCAATAATCTCTATTTTGTCATATGTTAACAAAGGTCGATATATGGGCATGGAAATAGAAGATGTGAGTTCATACAAATTGGACAACGTTTGCGAAGCTACTTGTCCAATGTTTTCACCAGAGGCGATTCCTAGTGCAAATGTTTTTTGTGCAATGCTCTCTGCTGTAATATACATTGATTTTTTACAATATATACACTGAAAGGAACCACTTCCTTTTTGGGGTAGGTGTTGAATAAAGGCAGTAAATGGAATGGTTAGAAGAGAAATAGTAGCTCCTGCCCAGGATTCCAGTATCTCTTTGTAAAGGTCAGGAGGGTCTTCTCCAAGATGCAATAAAAGTAGTTTGCATCCTCTTTTTGCCATTAACCATGCAGCAACTGGGGAATCAATACCTTTGGACATCAAAGCAACCACTTTCCCCTGCGATCCATAGGGAAACCCTCCTGGTCCCTGAATGATTCCGGCATACACATAGCAATTGTGTTCTTTTGCATCAATATGTATCGTAAAATCGGGATTTTTTAGTTGTACCTTCCAGGATGGGAAATAACTAGAAGCTTCATATTCCATTGTGTAGTGGGATACAGATACACGCTTATCTTTAGTGGCAGTTACTCGATACGAGGATGGCTGAAAAGAACCAAAAGAGTATTTCAGCAGTTTGATGGCTGATCGAATCGATGGTATTGTTGCCTGGCATTCAATAGCAAGACTTACAGAATGTACACCAAAAGTATTGGCCAATGTCCTGACAAGGCTTTCGCTTAAAGCCCCATAGAGATAGAAAATGTTCTGACGCAGAACCATTTTATATCGTCCTGCAATAGGACTCCTATCTAGTTTCCATCGAAGCCTTGCTTCAAGAGTTTTTTCTAGAGCTTTTCGAACAGGTTTGCTTTTTAAATAAATTTCTCCATACCGTATGATAGTTACATCGAAGACGTTGTTTAGATCAGGCAAACGAGACTCCTTTATGGCATATTCAATACGTTGAACTGAATAGAGAGATTGTTGTTAGTCATGGATCTTCATGTCAATAATTTGGTCTGTGCCCAAAGAGGGAAGCTGCGTATAGTAGGAGAAAGAATCTAAGATGGCTTGCAATGGTATCAATCCAATCAACTCTGTCTCGCGAATTGACACTCCCCACCGGCTTGCTTCCATTCGGATTACTTCTATAAGGCGGTAAAGGGGGAGCTTCTTGAAATGTAAATTGTTCATCGAGATCTGAACCATCGATTTTTCTTCAATATACATACCCATGGCTTGTAAATGTTGCAACCCTCCGCCACTTTCACGAATGGAATTGGCAATGGAAGTTGCTATTTCCATATCAGATGTATCAAGATATACATTGAAAGCAATTAAGAATTCTCTAGCACCAACTGCGACGCATCCAAAAGAAGAGTGTTTTTGTGAGGGTCCAAAATCGGGTTCCCATTTGCTTTGTTTCATTTTTTCATCAAATCCTTCAAATTCTCCTTTTCTGATTGTAGGCAATTTTTTGCAATGTTTCCGTTTGGCTGAATTGGCATATAAATACACAGGAATCTGCAATTCGGTGCCAATTCTTTTTCCTAACTCTTCACTACTTTGGATACATTCTTCCATCGTAGTATCGCCTAGGGGAATAAAAGGAATCACATCGACGGCACCCATTCGTTTGTGAGTCCCGCTATGGTTGTTTAAATCAATCAAAGAAGAGGCTTTTTTGGTGAGTGAAAAAGCAGCCTCTATAACGGCCTGCGGGGCTCCCACAAATGTGATGACAGATCGGTTGTGGTCTGGATCTGAAGAGTAATCTACGAGCTTCACGCCAGAAGCATTTCGGATTTCATCGACACAAGCTTCAATAATTTCTTGGTTGCGTCCTTCGGAAATGTTAGGTACACATTCCATTAATTTTGCCATGGTTTTCCTCCTATTATTGGTAGTTGGGGTATTCTATGGTAATGGTTTGTGTGGAACCATTCCAGTCAACCTTTCCATTGAATTGCTCAGTTGCAAAGCGTAACGGGACAAACGTTCTTCCATTGGTAATTTCAGGAGCTACTTCGTCGGGAAGAACGGTTTCTACTCCATTAATAGTACATGTTGATTGATTGATCCAAAGTTCAATAATGGTGTCGTATTGTGTAAGCTGAATCTTTTGTTCATCAGCGAACCATTCAACGTTGGTTCTCATATTTTCTGCAATAATTCGTAAGGGCACAAGAGTTCGACCATTTTTGATGTAAGGGGCAGCTTCAATAGTGGTAGATCGATCGTTAATTTTCACAGTTTTGGACCCGATTTGCAAGGTAATTAGTGTCTTTTTACCACGTCGAATTGGAAAAGAAATGGGCTGGGTAACGCAAATTTTGGAGAAGAGCAGGGAGTCCCGAATGGAAATGTTCGAAATTGATAAAGTAGCTGTCTCCTCTTCTTTGGTGGCGGTTTTTGCTGTAAAAACAAGCGTTGCTAGTGTCCCACTTCCACTTTCTCCAAGGTCTCTTCTAGAGTAATTAATGGAAACTTTACCATCTGTAGAAGAAGGGGTTGTATTAAAAAATATATCTTCTTCATTGCCCATAAAGAAGTCTCCCTGTTTCACGTCTTGCAAGAACAGGAGATCGTTTGGATATTGGACTGTATACCCAAAGGATCTTACGTTATCTGCATTCTCAATGCGAATAGGGATAGAAAATTCTTGGCCGTCTATAATATCCTTGGGTGTTTCCATTGACAGTACAATATCTTTGCCTTTTTCTTGAATAACAAGAACGGCATATGCTTCTCTTTCAATATCTCTTTTACCCGAAAAAGCTTTAATTGCAATCCGATACTTAGCAGGTTGTGCTTCTTCCGTCGTATCAACAACAAGAACGATTTCACCAGGAGGTTGCACTTGTGATTTATCAAACCACCTTGCGACCCCTTTGCAAGAACAAGGAAACCCTCCTGCAGAAAAGGATACAGGATCATGGAAACCTTTTGTACTAATTACTTTTACCTTGAATTGGCAGCTTTCGCCAGGAGAAATAGTTTGAGCTTCGTTTTCAATTTCAATATGAAAATCGTAATTTTCAGACCCATACATGATGATATCACCATCTTCGGTACCTATAAAGAGTTTTCCATTCGAAATAGCCATACCAGCACTGATGGGGCTGTCGAGTGTGTCAGAGAAAACAACGGTTCCATCGAAAGAATCAAGAGCAACAATGGTGTTGTCATCTCCCGGAAGGAATACAACTCGGTTCGCAGATACAGGGGCAATCGTACAATTTTCTGTGGGATAGTTCCACATTTCAACCCCCGTGCCAGCTGCAATGCCCACATATTGATCTGTAATACCAGAACAAAGAACTCGTTTGTCGAAATAACAAAAGCTAAAAGGAGTGGAAAACGAATTGGAAAATTCTTGTTTCCAATATTGTCTTCCTGTAATGTAATCGTAGGCATACAAATTGCCTTTTTCATCTCCAAAGTAGATAGCTTCTGTACCTGCAATAGGGGGGCTTGTAATTTGTGCATTCACGTAGTAGTTCCAGTGCTTTCTTCCGTTTTGACTATCAATGCAAGCAATTTGACCTTTTTCTGTGACAACATATAAAGAATTGAATTTAAGACAAATTCCATGGGTAATAGATTCGTGCATTTCAAGATCCCAAATGGTTCTACCGTCAAGAGCATTGAGTGCATAAATATGACCATCTACGCCTGCAATAATCAAATACCGATAAAATTTCAACAAGGGAGCTTCTACTTTTGTCTCAAGATGACGGGTCCATAAAACAGTTCCTGTTTTGGCATCGATGCAGTATAGGTGACCTTCTTCTGAAATAGCAAAAAGATCTAGATTGCTAATCATCATGCAGCTTTTTATAGAGTCTCCAATTTTTTGACTCCACAGCTGTTCCCCATTAAATATGGAACAAGCACCAATGGTACCTTCTGTGGTGGAATAAAAGACAGCATTATCATGAACCAAGAGTCCTCCCGATAGCGTCTCTCCAACTCCAATGCGTAATCTTTCTTCGAGGGGGAAATACAAAGTTTCTTTTACCATACCACTTCGGGATTCATCTTTTTGAAAAGCATACCACTCTTCTGCAAAAGCAGGAAAGAAACCACTTACGAGAAATACTAGAGCCATTAAAAGCAATGTTAATCGTTTGCGCATATATAACCTCTCAACGTTTTCCGGATTTGTCACCTCTTTGAAGTACATGAGGTTCTTTGTCTATCATATCATGAATCTGAGATAATTTTACAAATTTTTCTTTAGGAATAAACCCATACAACAGTGTATTTGAATAGGCCCAGGTATATTTGCCAATTACAGTACCAGGGAGCGTAGAAACATTCGAACCAATGCGAACATAATCTCCACAAATCAGACCAAATTTGTCATGGCCAGTTTGAATAGTCTGATCCTGAATGTTAAGCTCTACTTCCTTTTGATCGAAACGACGATTATCGGTGATGGTACCCGGTCCTATTCGTGCTCCTTTTCCTATAATGCTATCGCTAACAACAGCATGGGAGGAGACTTTAACGTCATTAAAAAGCAAAGAATTTTTAACTTCGCTGTTGTGCCCCAAAACCACATAGTCTCCAATAACAGAATAAGGACGGATGAGACTGCTGCTTCGAATGATACAGTTGTTGCCAATCCAACAAGGCCCTTGAATGCTGACATATTCATCGACAACCGTGTTTTCACCTATGTAAACAATTCCTTTCAAGATGGCAGTTTGTTGAATAAATCCTTGAATACTACTAGAGTGAAAAGAAAAAAGTGAATTCTTTAGTCGTAATAAATCCCATGGACTACTATCTTCATTCACGTCAAAGGGGCAAGACTTCAAATCTTCAAAATAATACCCTAAAGAAAGCTCGTTCATGAAAATCCATCCTTTTGGCTTTTTGGTCTACTTTTTGGTCTATTATATTGACCTTTGCGAAAGTTACCATTTTATTTGAGTGTACTATAAATTTGTTATTATTTCTATGAAACTTGTGTAAAATGGAAAAAGAATCCTGTGGAGGTATTTGGAGTTTTAGATGATGAAAAAATGTAGAGTTATTTCTTTTTCTCTTGCACTGGTTTTTTTAGTAACAGGCTTGGATATCTTTTATTTTCCCCAGTACTCAACTCGTCCTATTGTAGCAAAAACTCGTCCCAATGTGGGCTGTCAAAAAGCGTGTGATCCCTTGAGCAAAGTTTCGCAAGATCAGCTTTATACAAACTGGTTTTCCGCTGTGAAATCATTGTACTACCAATCATCAAGAAGTTGTAATAAAGCCTTACGAGATTTAACATTGGAGGAGCTTCGTATCGAATTTGATTTGTGGTACGACCATCTTGGATGGAAGTATCATTTGCAAGACTATGGATGGGCTGGTGCAAATGGCACCTGCGAATATTATCACTATGACCCGTGGGATCAATATTGCTGGGAATACACCATACGGAAACACCTACAACCCGTTGAAGGATATGATTACAAAAGAGCTGTCTTGTGTGATACCGTTCGAGTTGAGATAGCGACGCTACAAATGATCCATTGGCTAATCAATTGCCGGGTGCGTGAAAAAATTCGACATAACGGATGCTAGGCAATCTTTTTTTGTTATTGATATGCATATTCATATAATAAATCTGTATTCTGTCATAAGGAGGAACTATGCTTTTAGATAATAAACCTGGACTGGTTGAACTGTTAATGGGTAACCAGGCTGTTGTCAGAGGTGCCTTAGAAGCAGGCGTGGGTGTGGCATGTACCTATCCCGGAACTCCCGCTTCAGAAATTGGCGATACCTTTGCAAAGTATGCAGTTGCCACAAATTCCTATTATTGGGAATATGCAACGAACGAAAAAGTTGCTTTTGAAACAGCACTGGCAGGAAGTTGGTCAAATTTACGATCCATTGTTTCCATGAAACACGTGGGAATTAACGTAGCAGCAGATGCTCTTTTGTCTATGACCTATGGAGGATCTATTGCTGGATTGGTTTTAGCCGTAGGGGACGACCCCTCATGTTTTTCTTCACAAAATGAACAAGATAGCCGTAATTATGCACGTTTTGGCATGTTTCCTTGCATGGAGCCTTCTTCACCACAGGAAACAAAAGAGATGGTCAAAGATGCTTTTGAGCTATCGGAAAAATTCCGGTTGCCTGTTATGCTTCGCCAAACGACCAGAAGTGCACATTGTTCGGGAAATGTGAAATATGGACCAATTCCTGATAAACGAAACGAAGCTCTTTTTACTAAAGACAAGCTTCACAAGGCTGTTTTGCCTTCTCATGCCTATCAATTGCATCCTGATTTAATTTCCCGATTTCACGCATTGCGAGATTTTATTTGCGATTCCCCCTGGACAAGAATGTCTTTGAAAGGTACTTTTGGCATTATCGCTAATGGCCTAACCGGGAATTATGTGAAAGAATCTCTGTATTATGAAAAAATTGAGGATTGCAGTTTTTTACACCTAGGAATAACCTACCCATTGCCAGAAAAAACACTGCTATCCTTTATTCAGCATTGCGATACAGTATTGGTAGTGGAAGAATTGGATCCCATTACAGAAGAAACATTGAAAAGAATTGCATTTGATAATAATATTCAAGTGAAAATTCACGGAAAAGACGTCCTTCCTAGCACGTATGAGTTCAACACTGGAATTGTGCACAGTGCTATCATGAAAACTCTTTCCAAAACTCCCTCTGTTTCTTTTAAAGGGGAAGCATTGCCCGAGGCAAGCAAAATGCCTCCACGTTTCCCAGTGCTTTGCCCAGGATGCCCTCATCGGTCTACTTTTTATGCGATCCGTAAAGCGGATCCTAATGGTATTTACCCCAGCGATATTGGCTGTTATACATTGGGCATACAACCTCCATTGAATGCTGTGGATACATGTGTATGTATGGGCGCTTCTATTGGTGTTGGTTCAGCATTGGCCCATTTTAACAAGGAAAACATTTTTGCCACTATTGGAGATTCTACTTTCTTCCATACGGGACTCCCTGCATTGGTAAATGCTCTATGGAATAAATCCAATGTCAACATTGTTCTCGTTGATAATAGTATCACTGCCATGACGGGTCAACAACCAAATCCTAGTTGTGGGCTGAATTCGGTTTTTGAAAAAATGGATACTCCCATTTACCCTGAAAAAATTGCTGAAGCCATGGGAGTTCAGTTTATCCGTGTTATTAATCCTTTAAAGATCAAAGAATCTATTGAAGTTTTCAAAGAAGCAGCCGCCTTTAAAGATGGTCCGTCCTTCATTGTTACTAGAGCTCCTTGTTGTATGCTGAAAGGATATCAAAAACAGACACCTGTTATTATTGATACAGAGGCTTGTATTGGGTGTAAAATTTGCACATCCAAATTTAGTTGTCCTGCTTTAGTATGGGATGAACCGACAAAACACCCAATTGTGGACCACGATCTTTGCAATGGCTGCAAAGCCTGTATTGAAGTTTGCCCATCAGGAGCTATTTTAGAAGGAAAGGAGCAAGAACATGAAAGAATTTAATATTGTTATGTGTGGTGTTGGTGGACAAGGCACCGTCCTTGCTTCAAAAATTATTGCTCAAACTGCCATCCGAAATTCAATGAATGCTCGCGTGGGAGAAACTCATGGCATGTCCCAGCGGGGTGGTACAGTTATTTCTCATGTGCGTATTGGGAGCGAAGTATACGGCGCACTGATACCCGAGGCTCAAGGTGATTGTATGTTAGCATTTGAACCAGTAGAAAGTTTGCGGTACATGAATTACATCCGAAAAGGAGCCTACGTAGTGCTGAATCAGCATCCTGTTGTTCCAACATCAGTAAATGCCGGCATGGCAACCTATCCCAAATTTGAAGAAGTAAAAAAAGAGTTACAAAGAGTGACTGATAAAATTATTAGTACAGATGCCTCAAAAATTGCCACCGAAACAGGGGGCATTATCTCTCTCAATATGGTCATTTTGGGGATGTTTTCTCAAATCCCAACTTGCCCCTTTTCTGTCGATGATTTAAAGAAATCAATTGAAGAATTGGTTAAGCCAAGGTTTGTCGAATTGAACTTAAAAGCTTTCGACAAAGGAACTAAAGTACAACATTAGCCAATTACAATACATGTAATTGTTTTGGTTACACCGCCGATGACTTGGATTTCGTCGCTGACAATCTGTCCCAGTTTTTTCAAGTCATCGGCTTCTATATTGATGATTAAATCATAAGGACCGGTGACCAAATGAACCTCTTTAACGCCTTTAATATCACGAATTTTATGCAACGCTTCTTCGGTTTTTCCTGCTTGTGCTTCAAGTAGTACATATCCTTTTGAAATCATAACAACCCTCCTGGAATTGTAGTTTATTATAGTATAGTGAAATTTCTTTAGTTTGCCTTGTATATCCTAAAGACTTCCTATAATAGTAGATTGTTGTTCACTTGCAAAAGGGGTGTTTCATGGGACTGTATAATTTTTGGCTACTACTACCTTTGTTATATGCTCTTGGGTTGCTGATTAGCAAAAATCAAAAGCCTACCTATTATGCTACGTATAATTGTATAGCTGTTGCCATTATGCTGGTAATTTTGTTCATTCTTTATCCATTCAATCTTTCCACCACAATGGTTGTAACATTGGCTAATCATGGACCTTTTCATGTATCCTTTTCTTTGGATGCCTTGGCTTGGATTGCATCTTTGTTCTGCCTTATTGTTTGGCTTTTCTCTTCTCTATACTCGGTGCATTATTTTTCCAAAAAAGAGGAGAAAAATAACAAACGATACCAGCTTTTTTCTATGCTCAACATGATGTGTGTATTGTTTATTTTCAATGCAGACAACTGGGTTACCTTTTTCATCTTCTTTGAACTTCTACTTGTAGTTTCATATGTATTGATTATCCACTATCAAAAACCAGAGACCTATGCAGCGGGACTCCGATATGTATTTTTTCAAATCATTGGAGGTCTCTTTTTCCTTAGTACTATTATGATCCAGTATTCACTCATTGGAACAACTGCCTTTGTCCCTGGAGGATATGCAACCTTGGCGGAATCCTCTTTTTTTATTGTATTGTTTTGGGGATTTGTCATCGCCTTTGCTGTAAAGGCTGGCCTGTTCCCTGTTCATATATGGCTTCCAGAAGCTCACCCTGTAGCACCTTCCCCTGCCTCCGCTTTGCTTTCGGGAATGGTGATCAAAACCGGTGTTTTTGGGATCCTTCGAATGGCTTTGGAAACTTTTGGAATTGCTAATTTAGTGGGGAGTACATCTGTCACAATCTTGCTCCTAATTGCCATTTTTACAATGTTTTGGGGCTCCGCTATTGCCATTGGACAAACTCATATTAAAAGAATGTTGGCTTATTCGAGTGTTAGTCAAATGGGATATATCGTAATGGGTACAATGTTGTTGTCTCCTATTGCCATATTGGGGGCATTTTTACATTTGTTAGCACACTCGATTGTAAAATCTCTACTCTTTATGGCCGCTGGTACAATGATTGAACAAGCAGGAACCTCCGATGTAACGTCGTATGCTGGGTATGGATATCGGTCTCCCATAGTCTTTGGGGCTTTTACCATCGGTGCATTATCTATGATAGGATTTCCTTTGTTTGCAAATTTTATTACAAAATGGGCCCTCGGTGTTGGAGCTGTAGAAGCAATTCAGCTTGAATATATTGAACCTTGGCTGGGAAGTATTGCAATTGGGGTACTTCTTCTGAGTAGCATTCTTAATGCTCTCTATTATCTACCCATCATTATACAGGGATGGTTTTATGTTCCTCATCAGGACGATACTCTACAAGGCAAGTCCTTAAAAAAACCAACGATAGTCCCCTTCAAAACTCCAGCTACCGTCACCATTACAATGGTTGTATTGGCGGTTATCATTATTGCGTATGGTGTTTATCCCGACCCAGTCATTAACGCTTGCAGGGAGATTCTAACGAGTTTAACTCCATCCAATTCCTGCCCCACTCTCTTTTAATGATTCCTATTTCATGGGGTGTTACCGATTACACCCTCCTTTTTCTTTTCCTCACAATTCCCCCTTACATTGCAGCTTTTGTTTATGCTTTCAAATATGTTCATGCTCGAAAAGCAGAGTTTTTTACTTTCTTTCTACTTACCTTTGTTGGCAACGTTGCCATTTATTTTACAACCAATCTATTATCGCTTCTTATCGTATATGAGTTCGTTTCTCTTGTTAGCTTTCCCTTGATTTTGCATGAGCGTATTAAAGAGTCTCTTCAGGCTGCCAAATTATACTTTATCTTTTCTCTACTAAGCGGAGTATTAGTTTTAGGAGGCATTTGGCTTGTAAAATTACCCGCCTACCAAGTTAGCGGTGCCGTTATTATGGCTTTGGGCTTTCTTGTAAAAGCAGGAGGAGTTCCTTTTCACGTATGGCTTCCTGAGGCTCATCCTGTAGCCCCACCACCTGCTTCTGCAATTCTATCTGGTTGTATAATTAAAATTGGCTTTTATGGAATGATGCAGGCATTTCTTCACGTAGAAGTACCTCCTCTCTATGGATACATTCTGTTAGGAATTTCCCTAATTACAATGTTTCTTGGGGTAGTACAAGCTCTTCTTCAATCGAATGCAAAGCGAATGCTTGCGTTTCATAGCGTTTCCCAAATGGGGTATATTTTGATAGGATTGGCTCTATTTGTCATTTTTCAAAACACGCACGCTTTGGCTGCATCTATTCTTCACGCGGTCAATCATGCCTGGTTCAAATCTGCGTTGTTTATTGCAACAGGTGTGTTGGTGCTTTATTTTGGAACACTGGATATGTATTCCATCCGAGGCCTTTTAAAAAGAAAATGGTTGGTTGCCATTCTGTTTTTGGTCGCTGTTATGGGTATTTCAGGTGTTCCTTTTACCAATGGGTTTGTCTCAAAAAATGCTCTTCATGAAGAATTAATGATCCATTCTTCTTTTCTGTTCCTGTTTTCTGAAGCAGTCTTCCTTGTAACGGCAATAGGAACATTTACTTCTAATTTTAAAATGTTCTATTTAACTTCTTTTCGGTCTATGCGTAAGCATTACAAGTTGCATTTTGATTGGCGCGAAGTGGTCCCTTTGGGATTGTTGGCCCTCCTAATTCTTGTATTTGGATCGTACCCAATGCTTTATCAGTCTATTTTGCCTAAACAGTTTTCTTCTTTCCATCATGTACTAGAGAATCTATCCTTACCACATCACGGGTTTACACATTCACTCATTGGCTTTCTCTGGGTTGCTTTTGGGGGTATTGTACTCATGGTTGTTGGCCTAAAAAAGGGGTGGTTTCATATTGCAATACCCTATTCCTGGACTTTTTTATCTTGGTGGTATCATTTGTATGGTGGAGTAAAAACATTTTGTACCATATGGTGTCAAAAGTTAGATGATGCGATTGTTCATCAATATGATGCTTGGATAACATATTTAGCCAGCCCCTGGTTCTTAACATGCCAGGAAATTGGTGCCATGTTTCCAAGGCAAGATGTCAAATCTTGCCGACGCCTTACTGCCAGTTGTTGTTCGCTAGATGGAAGAGTGGATAGAGTAAGTTCTTCTATTGTTCCAGGAGCGACATCTTGGACTCACCACGCCAGTGAAAAACTTTGTCAAATTGACGACCAAGTGTGTAAAATGTGGGACCAAGTGAAAAAATTCTTTCTCTTTATTATTGATAAATCCAAACAAGAGGATTTAACAAGAGCAAAGCAGTATTCCTTTATGGTCTCTCAAGTAGGAAAAGTAGTCATTGTCGTTTCTACCATTCTTACCATTGCTGTTTTTGTGTTGTTTCTTCTATGGATTAATTAACCATGAATATTAGTAGTAGTGTATTTCTGAAATGGCTTTTCATTCTCATTTTTACGTTTTCATTGCTGTTATCTGGCAAAAGAGTTGTCATAAAAAGCGGATATGAAGAACATCATTTTTTGACTCATTACAGACAACTTTCTTCCTTTTATGCCAACACAGAACTTGTCCAAAAGATTGTAAAGAAAGCTCCTACAAATCAAGTTCTTCATGATGGATTTGTTTGGATTGTTGAATCGCAAGATGAAACCTAAAAAATCATTGGGACAAAATTTTCTTCATGATATCAACATTGTTTTAAAAATTCAAAAAGCCCTAGATTTACAATCCACAGATCAGCTACTTGAAATTGGACCTGGGCTTGGTGCATTAACAAAGCATTTGTTGCCAAGTTGCAAAGAGTATGCTGCTATCGAAATCGATCCTAGGTGCATTCAAGAGTTGCTCTTTTTGGAGCAAGAGCATGCGCATTTTCGCATTGTGCAAGGAGATTTTCTTACCATTAACCTAGAGCCCTGGAAAAACTATACCAAAGTAGTGGGGAATCTTCCGTATCATATTGCGACGCCAATAATGGAACGAATAGCTACAGAGTTGCAACCCACTAAAATTGTTTGTATGTTTGCCATTGGCACTGCTGATCGTTATATCGCTACCGTTGGAACGCCTCAATATTCCTCAGCTTCCATCATGATGCAGTCTTTTTTTTCTATGGAGACCGTATGCACGGTAAAAAAAGGTTCTTTTTTCCCTTCTCCTTCGATTGATTCCAAAGTTTTGTCCTTCACTCCCAAAGAAGTGCAAATCAAAAAAACGTTACAATTTACAAAATTCGTCCAAAAAATATTTTCCTATCGAAGAAAAACCTTGTACAATGCAATCAAAAATTCGTATTCTGATAGGGTTGCTTCGTTTATTCAATCAAACTGTGCCATATTGATGCAAAGAAGACCCGAGATGTGTAGTATGGAGGATTTTCAATGGGTGTATCAATACTACCGGGAAACAATGTATGAAAAAAACGAATAAGTATGTTGCCAATGCAAAGTTGAATCTGCAGCTTCGAGTGACAGGATTGTACAGTGGCGGATATCACTCTTTGGATATGGTGAATGTGCTGGTTTCATTGCATGATGACATAACCATTGATATTGCCCCTGAGCGCAAAAATGAAATACACTTAACCTCTTCTCGCAATTTTTTTACCCATCCTCAAAAAAATCTTTTGTATAAAGCTTGGAACTGGTATACACAAAAAACAGGAATACCGGTTAGCGTGCGAGTCCATCTAAAAAAAAGAATACCAATTGGTGCAGGTATGGGTGGCGGGTCTTCAGATGCAGCCACACTGCTGCGTGTTTTTAACGATCTTTTTAAAGCTATGTCCCAACAAGACTTGATCAAAGAATCGGCAGAAATAGGTTCGGATGTTCCTTATTTCCTGGTGGGAGGGCTTTGTCGCGTGACCGGAAAAGGAGATTGCATACAACCGTTGTCTGAAAATAAAGAGCTATCTAATTTTCATGTAGTGGTCTGTTTTCCAAGAAGAGGGGTAGCAACCAAAAAAGTATATGCTTTGTATGATGAAAAACAAATTCCATTTTCGAAAGAGCTTTCTGGAAACCCGGTTGTATTGCCTCCTCATAACGATCTTATCGTACCCGCTTGTGAAGTCCAGCCTTGTATTTCTGAGTGTCTATCTTTTGTGAAAAGGACAGAGCCGGTGTATTATAGTATGAGTGGCAGTGGTTCAGCTTGTTTTGGATTGTATGCCTGTGCTAAATCTAGCAATCATGCAGTAGATTTTCTGCAAAGGAAAGGATATCGAGTATGGCCCGTAGAAACAAAACAAAAAAGAAACAATCTGTAGGAAACGAAAAAAAGAAAACACTGAATCCTGGTATCATTGTTTTGGTTGTTTCCATCTTGTTTTTTGTGGGGCTTTACTATGTGCATACACATCCTGGTATTTTTCAGACTACCACCAATGATACGCCTCGATATCTCCACATTATTAACGGGTATTCCCAAGAAAGAAGAGTCTTTCCTATGAGTGAGGATCAAATCATAGTCGAGACAGGGGCTTTGGGAAATGTTACAATTGTTGTACAAGAAGGAAGAGCCTGTATAGAAGAATCAAGCTGTCCCAACCAAACATGCGTACAAAGTGGTTGGATATCTGCTATGGGCGAAGTTGTCGTTTGCGCCCCTAACCAGGTTATGATCCGCATCCAAAGTTCTACCGAGTCAGTTGTCCCAGAGTTTCATTTGCAGTAAGGGAATGCTGCGATTGCATCAATTTCTACTTTGCAATTTTTGGGCAGCCTTTTGACCTCAATACAGGCCCTAGCCGGAGGTTGGTTTGAAAAGTATTTCCCATACACCTCATTGATACTTGCAAAGTCGTTCATGTTGACGATGTAGATGGTTGTTTTTACAACATCGTCGTATGCAAGTCCTGCACTTTCTAAAATAGCTCCCATATTTTTCATAACGATTTCCGTTTCTTCTTCGATAGAACTAGGATTGTATAACCCAGTGAAAGGATCAATGGGGATTTGTCCAGAGATGAACAAAAAAGAGCCAAACTGAACTGCTTGTGAATAAGGACCAATTGCTTTTGGAGCTTTTTCGGTTTGAATACATTTTTTCATATTTTTTTCTCCTGTTTTTTCGTATAGTATTAGTAAGTTAAAACAAAAAGCAAATTGCAAGACAAAATTGACCAGAGCAAAAATAAAGCTTGACTTAATC
This sequence comes from uncultured Caldisericota bacterium, assembly GCA_964493625.1. Lineage (GTDB taxonomy): Bacteria > Caldisericota > Caldisericia > UBA6126 > UBA6126 > JAGLCW01. The sequence continues at coordinate 14,862 of CAZBOU010000020.1, read as the reverse complement.
GGGTTTTGAAGTATGATAGCAATTTGGATATTTGTCACACTGAATTATGTCTATGGAGGAATCTATGTACGCAGTTATTGAGACTGGTGGAAAACAGTATAAAGTTGAAGAAGGGCAGATCCTTCGCGTTGAAAAATTGGACCAAGAAAAGGGCAGCGAGATTACTTTTGCTCCACTAATGATTGGTGGAAATGAAGTGCTTGTAGGAGACGATGCGAAAAATTATCAAGTACAAGCGAGTGTTTTGCGCAGCGATGAAAAAGCAAAAAAGATTTCTGTATTTTTCTATCGCAACAAAACAAACGAGCATAAACGACGCGGTCACAGACAGCGTTTTTCCGAAATTAAAATTACATCCATTGGGAGGTCCGCATGAAACGTAACGTAATCATCATGGGAGCAGCGGGAAGAGATTTCCACAACTTCAATGTATTTTTCCGAGACAATGAGAACTACAACGTCGTAGCCTTTACGGCTACACAGATTCCAGAAATTGATGATCGGAAATATCCGAAAGAACTCTCTGGACATCTTTATCCGCAGGGAATTTCGATTTATCCTGAAGAAGAGCTTACCGAATTGATTCAGAAGCATGACGTTGACGTAGTAGTATTTTCATACTCAGATCAACCTTATCAAAACGTTATGAACAAATCTGCTCTTGTTAACGCAGTTGGTGCAGATTTTTGGCTCATGGGATACAACAATACTACCGTTCAGTCTACCAAACCATTGTTGTCTGTTTGTGCCGTCCGAACAGGTTGTGGTAAGTCTCAAACAAGCCGTGAAGTCGTACGTATTTTCCAAAAAATGGGTAAAAAAGTCGCTGCTATTCGCCACCCCATGCCATATGGGGACTTGGTGAAGCAAGCTGTTCAACGTTTTGCCACGTTGGAAGATCTAAAAAAACACGAATGTACCATTGAAGAAATGGAAGAATACGAACCTTATATCGCCATGGGAGCTATCATCTTCGCTGGCGTCGATTACGAAGCCATTTTACGTGAAGCCGAAAAAGAAGCGGATATTATTCTATGGGATGGTGGTAACAACGATTTTCCTTTCTACAAGTCAGACTATAAGATTACCATTGTAGACCCAACCAGACCTTATGATGAAATTTCCTATTATCCAGGTGAAGTCAATGTCAGAATGGCAGACTGCATCATTATTAACAAAGAAGAAACTGCCAACTTAGAAGACATCAATGATGTTCGTGACAATTGTCGTGCTATCAACCCAAATGCCGTCATTATTGATGCAACCTCTCCGTTAACCATTGAGAATCCCCAGCTTCTTCAGGGCAAACGTGCCTTGGTCATTGAAGATGGACCTACATTAACTCACGGTGAAATGGATATTGGAGCTGGATACTTAGCCGCTCGCAAATGCGGTGCCGAAATTGTCGATCCCAAACCTTATGCTGTTGGATCCATCAAAGAAGCTTATGAAAAGTATCCTCAATTAGACGAAATTGTCCCTGCCTTGGGATATTATGAAAAACAACTTCGTGAATTGGAAGAAACTATCAATTCTGCTGATTGCGATGTGGTTGTCATTGGAACTCCCATTGATCTTAGCCGTGTTATCTCCATTAAAAAGCCTGTTGTTCGGATTGGATATGAGCTTCAAGAAATTGGCAAACCCACTCTTGAAGATCTGTTAAAAGAAAAATTTAACAAGTAAGGAGAAACTTTATGCCCGGCTTATACCAAGGAAGAAATTTTGTTTCAATCCATGATTATACGGTGGAAGATCTCAGGCGAATTTTTGACCTTACAAAACTCCTGAAGCTTGAAGAACATACCAATCAAAGAAAACCTATATTGAATAACAAGACACTTGGAATGATTTTTGAAAAATCCTCCACTCGCACCCGAGTCTCTTTTGAAATTGGAATGAACCAGATGGGCGGACAAGCGATTTTTCTTAGCAGTCGAGATATCCAATTAGGTCGAGGAGAGACAATTCCCGATACCGCAAGAGTGTTAAGTCGATACGTAGATGGTATTATGGCCAGGGTTTTTTCCCATGATACTATTGTGCAACTCGCCCAATATGCTACTTGTCCAGTTATCAATGGCTTGTCAGACTTTTTGCACCCCTGCCAGGCAGTTGCTGACTTTTTCACAATGTACGAAAAAAGAGGCTATCTAAAGGGTTTGCATTTGACATATATCGGAGACAGTAACAATGTGTCTAATTCGCTTATGATGGCAGCAGCTAAAACCGGTGTTGACATCACCATCTGTTCCCCCGGAGGGTTTACTCCTTGCGATCAAATTATGGAGTGGTGGAAAGCGGATTCCCCTTTAACAGGTGCGAAACTAACGATTGTTTCAGATCCTACAGAAGCTGTTTCAAAAGCAGATTTTATCTATACTGATGTATGGACTTCCATGGGTCAAGAAAAAGAAGAAGAAGAACGTCGTCGCATATTTGCACCTTATCAAGTGAACGATGAGCTTCTTTCGAAAGCCTCAAAAGATGTCATGGTTCTACATTGCCTACCTGCTCACCGCGGCGATGAAATCACAGATTCTGTGATGGATGGCCCCAAAGCAGCAGTATTTGATGAAGCAGAAAATCGCCTTCATGCACAAAAGGCAATTATGGCACTCCTCATGAGCTAACATGTACGTTCATACTGGTCAGGATACCTATGCAACTGACAAAATGATGGAGGAAGAGTTTCAAGTATCCTCCGTTCAATTGATGGAAGTTGCCGGTAAGAATGTTGCTGACCAAGTTTTGAAATATGCGGACTCAACAGTCCGCGGCGCACTGATTGCTATTGGACCGGGTAACAACGGTGGAGATGGAATGGTTGTTGCCCGGTTTTTAATTTCACATGGCTGGAACGTACTTGTAGTTCCAGCCATGCCACTAGAAAACCTAACAGGTGCAGCAGCACATAATTATCAAATCCTGCAGGCCATTTGTCAAAATCCTATCTTTCATTCTCAACTGCTGGCACCATATTCCATTAGCTCTTTAACAGAAGAAGTAGTTTCTACTTTTTTGCATAAAAATTCCCACTGTATTATTGTGGATGCTCTTTTTGGAGTCGGCCTGCACAGACCTATTACGGGAAAAGCGGCAGAGTTCGTTCAAACATTAAATAGTGCAGGTCGTTCCATTTTTTCTGTAGATATTCCCTCGGGTATTAGTTCAGAAACAGGTTCCATTGTTGGGTCGTTCCCTACTTCTGCCATAAAAGCAAACTTCACCGTTACATTCGAAGCCCCCAAAATTGGTCATTTGTTATATCCCGGAAAAGAACACACAGGAACTCTTCTTGTGACAAAAATTGGAGTGTTGCAATCGGCACTGGAAACACAATCTCCTTATACTACTATTCTAGAAGAAAGCCAATTGGCCACCTTTGTTAAACCTCGCTCAAAGAAATCCCACAAAGGAACTTTTGGAAGAGTGTATTGTGTATGTGGTTCTTCTCTTTACAAAGGAGCTCTTACCTTTTCTCTCTTGGGCGCTTTGCATGCCGGAGCTGGACTGCTGACAGCATGTTACAAGGAATCCAATGAATTGTTCCTATCTCCCTATGTGATTCCAGAGGCAACCCATTTTCCTATTCCTGTCACAAATAAACACTATACACCACATTCTTCTACCTATTTTATCCACCATGTTCACTCCAAAAATGTTGTATGTATCGGATCTGGTATGGGACGAGATATTAACAACCAACGCTTTTGCCGGGAGTTGTATTTGCATATGCCCAACACCATGATCATGGACGCGGATGCTCTTTGGGCTATTCAAGATTATATGACTGAAGCCTGTTCTGGTCCACGAATTATAACTCCTCACCTTGGTGAAATGAGCTATCTAACCTCCATTTCGATTGATGAAATTCAAAAGAACCTCGTAGAAATTGCCGTCTCCTATGCACAAAAATGGCAAATGGTTGTTGTACTCAAGTCATCAACCACCATTGTTGCTGACCCTGCAGGTTCCTGCTATATCAATAGCTACAGTTCTTCTGCTTTGGCAAAGGGTGGTACAGGGGATGTATTGGCCGGAACTATCGCAGGTTTTGTCGCACAAGGATATACTGCCTATCATGCTAGCATTGTAGGCGTTGCATTGCATAGTCTTGCCGCCATTGAAATGGAAAAAGATTGTACTTCGTGGGCATCTTCTACTTCCACACTCCCCACCTATTATGGAACCGTTCTAAACCGCATTACAAATTCATGAAGAAAAGAATTCAATTTGTTCTATCTGTTTTCATTCTCATTCTATCGTTTTCTTTTCTTTCTTGCCAAGCATCTTCTAGGATTGTTACCCAAGTAGTGGACGGGGATACTATAGTTATAAACGATGGAACCCGCATACGTTACATAGGAATTAATTCTCCAGAGAAGGGTCAAAAGTACTATTCTGAAGCCAAAGAACTAAACCGACAATTGGTACAAGGGAAAACTATACTTCTTGAATACGACGAATCTCAATTTGATTCCTTTGGTAGGACCCTTGCTTATGTGTTTACCGAAGAAGGATTCGTCAATGAATTGATTGTTAAAAGCGGTTTGGCAATGGAGTTTTACCGATCGCCCAATGGAAAATACCGAAAAATATTGAAAAGAGCTGAACAGGAAGCCAGACGGCAAGGATTGAATCTGTTCAAGCCTTCTACATACAAATCTTCCTTAGCAATACATGACTTTAACTATGATGCAGAAGGTGATGACAACGATAATGTGAACGGGGAATGGGTGGTTATTGGCAACGTTTCATCGACGCCAATTCATGTATCCAACTTCTATTTTTACGATGAGTCTTTCCACCGCTATGTATTCCCAGAGATGATTTTAGAACCAGGCAAGAATATCAAGATTTTTTCTGGTTCGGGAGAAGACACCGATCAATTCTTGTTTGCTAACTTTGCAAAACCAATCTGGAACAATTCCGGAGATACACTCTACTTATACGATTTTCTACACCGTCTTGTTTTAGAAGAATCGTATTAAGTAGCACCTCCCTTTTTTGGATGTGCAATGAAAAAACCCAAAAGAGCGATATCGCTCTTTTGGGTTATAAGTAAAGGAAGGATGTTATCGAGTAAAAAAAGACTTGTTTCTTTTGTGGGTTATGGTTGGAATTAAGTACTCTAAGGAATGACTGATACTATCAAATTGACGAGGTACAAACGTAAAATTGAGTTTCTTATTATCCGCTGTTGTAACCGATAGATTGTCATTGTTTCTGTGTTCGAAACCGTCTTGATCCCGAGAGACAGATCCTCGTTTCAATACAAGCTTTGCTATAGATCCAGGAAGGATTGAAAAATTTTCCGGTGTTTCTTGCAAAATATCTTCCGGGTTCATTTCCAAGTAGCGTTGATGGAAGGTAGTGTGAGTGCTCCATTTCGCCCCAATCTTCTTAAAAATATTTGCCTTTTTCCCTGTTTTTTCATGTTCATCAATCTTTTTTTCGTACTCTTCTTGTGCTATTTTGGGATCGTGGTAGGCAACAACTATCCGTTGATCTGTAAACACTAAATAACATTGTTTTTGCTTAAAAAAACCTAATTTGTGACCAGACATAGGCGTTACATGCTTTATGGTTTCTTCTGTAGACATAACAAACTCCTTACAATGGTAATGGTTGAAATATACCACGAAACAGGATGGTTGAAAAGGTATGGTGATAGAAAAAAGTAATTAACTAGAAAACAAAAATTTGTCCCTATGATACTTGGCCTTAGGGACAATATGGTGCAATGCTCCACATAGTTCATCAAAATAGCAAGATTTCAAGTAAAAACACTTACGACGGTTGTTTTTGAGTGTAATATTGAGCTTGTCAGGAGTTTGATCTTCAAAGCCATCTTCGTCTTTGCAACAACAGCCTTTACAAAAAACCAATTTGCGAATATCTGATCCAGACATGGAGAAGTTGTCTGGATGGTCGCATATAATCTCCTCTGGAGACATACAGATATACCGATGGTGAAAGGTTGAGAACGAATTAAACCGAAGATTCACTTTCACATAAACATTGGAGGAGAAGCCGTCATTAACATAATTTGTTAGTTGCTGTTTATACGATTTTATGGCTTTATCAGGATCATAATAAGCAACAATAATGCGAAGGTTGGTAAAAATTAAGTGACAATGTCTAGATGTAAAAGTTGACATTTTATGCGAAGCTTTTTTGGTCGTTATACTTAGTATATATTCTTGGGAAGCCATTGCTCTACCTCCTTTGTATAGGATATGTACCAATAATTATACCGAAAAAGGAGGGAAACAACAATAAAAATTAAAAAATAGTTACAAAAAAGTTACAATATAGTGAAAAAATGAAAAAGCATGATTGTCCTGAAAAAAAACCTGTGCTATATCTCTTCTAAACCTTTGTCTAGATAACACTGCAGGTATTTTTGATTGAGTTGGTTTTTGTGAATAAAAGCCGCTAATTCTTTTGGATGTGACGTTTTTATATATTGCAAAAGCTTTATGAATGCTTGACCAGTAATAGCGTGTTCTGCGTTGCAAGCAATTGATTTGGATTCATCGGGTGAAACGCCTACTAAAGAACGAAAGAAAAAATAGAGTATTTGATGGCGGATCCAAATAAAATTTGCTTCCTTTTCTCCTTCTTCTGTTAAGGAAATCACTCCGTATTTCTCATAATGAATAAGGCCTTCACTGGCAAGATGTTTAAGCGCAGTTGTAACCGAGGAATTTCGCACATGCAAAAGGGAAGCAATATCCTTTGTTCGTACTCCCTTTTTCTCATTGAAAATTCGCAAAATAGCTTCTAAGTAGTCTTCTAGAGAAGTGCTGATATGTTTTTTATTCATATATATAACCTACGATAGTATAGAGATTTAAGAAAACTAGACAAGACTATCCTGCTGAAGTCTTGTTTTATTATGCTTTTTACCATGCGATGTATTACTTAGACACAGGAGCAGTTTTTTTTCTGTATTCAATAGCCTGTGTAGGACAAGCAGACTCGCACTCAAAACATTGATGGCATAAAGCAACGTCTATCGATGCCTTATGGTTGACAGGATCCATTGAAATTGCTTTTGGTGGACAAACCGAAACACAAGTTTTGCACCCGGTGCATTTTTTTGAAGCTACTCTTCTTGAGAACAAAGCTGCTCTTCCAAATAGTCTTTGCAATGTGCCAAATGGACAAATAGCGTTGTGAAAAACTTCTGGAAGAAAGAAAAATGTAAGAATAATAGCAATCCCAGCAAAATACAGCGGTATAGGGAGGAGCTGTTTTTCAAGAACTTTGGAAGTGACCACAAAGGCAATAAACGCTACGAAGAGTAGCCAAGAAAACCAGCCGGATGATATCCAAGAGGGAGTTTTTCTTTGCTGCAGTTTGTGCTTTTTTGCAATTTTATCTGTTGCAATCATGCATGTATTGATAGGACAAATCCAACCACAAAAAAACCGACCAAAAAAGAGAGCAGCGATCAAGGTAAGTCCATATAACACGATCCAAATTACTGAAATGTTTCGAAACATAACAAATAAAAACAGGAGAAGTGAAAGAATTCGCACTACATACAACCAAAAGTTTTTCATAAGAACCTCTTTCAAATGATGATCAATTGACACAATATCACTTTTTCCCTACAAATAACTGTGTAATGCCCATTGTTAAAGATTCTAGCTTTATGATTTTTAAGCCTGCATTTTTCATTAAGACTTGAAAATCTTGTACAGATGGAAATAGTAAAATGGAATTCCCCAAATACTGATAAGCACCCTTATATGGAGAAAAGATGGAGGCGATAGCTGGTAGTATATGGCACAAATACCATTGATAAAACGTTTGAATCCATCGATTTTGCTGTGACACCATTTCCAGTACGATCACACGGCCTCCTGGTAAAACGACTCTCGTCATTTCTTTAAGTGCTTTTAGGCGGTCTGGGATATTTCGGATTCCAAAAGCGATGACTGCAGTGTCAAAGCTGTTATCTGGAAACGGAAGTTTTGTGGCATCCCCCTTGATGAAAGAAATGGAGGGTGGAGTTTTCTTCTGAGCCAATTTCTTTCTAGCTTTGGCAATCATAGAGGCAGAGAAGTCAATCCCTGTAACAGAAACAGTAGGAAACGCTTTTGCTACCGCAAAAGCAATATCACCAGTACCCGTAGCAACATCTAGACATTTCATTGTGGAAAAAAAGTGCATATTCCGAACAGCCCTTTTTCTCCAGATGAAATCCTGACCTAGACTTAAAAGGTGGTTTAGAAAATCATATTGATCAGAAATGGAGGCAAAAATTCCTTGGACTGTTTGCATTTGTTGCTCGGGTGAGAACTTACTGGGATCTTTTACCATATAAATCCACTAACAACAAACCCGATCCCAAATAGCAATTGAGTAAGTAGCACAATACCTACATTTAGTTGCATCATGGGCTGGAAAGAATTGGTAGGGAGAGAAAGAAGTGTTTTGGTTTTGGTAGCCATTGGAATTGTTAGCAAGGCAAGCAAGCAATAGGGAGGGAAAAACCCCAAAACAACGTTTTCTACGATATAGATATACAAGAGGATAAGTGTCATTTTGTAAAATGAAATAGATCGTGCAATGCCAAATACAATCGGGAAGGTTCTGCGAGTTCCTTCTTGATCTGCTTCTACATCAGGAAATTCATTGATAAAAAGCAAATTATGAACCAAAAGAAGAGAAGGGATGGATGCTAGAACAATGACTAAAGAATATTGTCCAGTTTGAACAAAATAGGTACCCATCACAGGTAATGCTCCTAAGCCAATGCCAGCAGACCATTCACCGCCTACGATTTTTAACAAAACAGGAGAATACAACAACACAATAGCACCAGCTACAAGAATCAGTGGAATCAACTGCCAGCCGGTGGGCATAGTGTATACGAAGTAAAAACCAACAATAGCAGCTAGGGTTAAGAATACCAAGCCAACCCAAAGAGTTGTCTTTGGAGAGACAATGGACGATTGTATTGATCCACTTCCTCCATTAAAGGGACTTCGAATGGTTTTTTGGTCAATACCACTTCGATGATCGAAATAGTCATTGAGAACATTGACACTGATGTGAGCAAAAAGGAGTCCTAGGAAGGACAATACGGCAGTGCTCCACTGAAATGAATTTTCAAACCATGCAACCCCATTGCCGATGATACTAAGAACAACACATAAAACCAGATATTGAGCACGGATAATCTGCATCCATTGCTGTAAAGAAGTTTTCCACTTCATATAGAGCACCTTTCTGTGTGTGAGTTGATATCTATTTATTGGAACTCACATTTCGATAGACATATCCATAGAAAAACTACTGTTATTATGAGGAACTAGTGGAAAAATTCAAACAGAAAACGACTATTCTACGATTTACTCCCTGGTCAATAGTACGAGTCAATCGCAGAAGACCAGGGAGTAAGGATGAGAATTAATGAACAATGCAGTAGTTGGATCTTCGAATAACACAATAACCAGATTTGGTTTCAATCAGGACAATGTCCAAATTCTGTATTTGGTGGTTGAGTGCAGCAATAAAATCGATAAATGCAAACCATTTAATACATTCTTTTTCGGCTGCACTGTACAATGATTTCATGTGGTTTCTTAATGTAACAGTCTCAAGTGCTCTAGAGTCATCTTTACCCAGTTTCTTTAATTCTTCTTCTTGGTCGCGTCCGACAAAGGAATTGTACTCATTCAGCATAAATTTGAGAGATTCCGGATGAATACTCATGAACAAGTCTTGAAAATTTTCAATAGCTTGGTTCATTTCTTCTTGGGTACTTTCTTTTTCAAGCTGTATTACAGCTTTCTTTACATCATCAATCGCTAATATTCGCTTCATAGCTGATGGCCTCCTTTAAGTGTCATTGAATATTCCTATTATAGGGATTGAAATATAGAATTCCTAATAAAATAACAGTATTTGGTTACAAAATGTTGGGTACTTGATTTTGTTGTCAACCTATCGATTCCTTTTTCATGGCATCAGTGTTATTCAACCTATTGTTTTTGTCTACAAATACAATTTTAGGGTGATGTCTTTTACTCTCTTCAACGGACATTTGACAATAGGCCATAACAATAATTTCATCGCCAGGTTGCACCAATCTAGCAGCAGCTCCATTCAAGCATATTACACCACTGCCTGCAGCTCCTTCAATAACATAGGTTTCAAATCGATTTCCATTTTGAATATCAACAATGTGTACTTTTTCATTTTCTACGATCCCACTGCTTTCCATCAGCTCTTTGTCAATCGTAATGCTTCCCATGTATTGTAGGTTTGCATCCGTGACGATCGCTCTGTGTATTTTTGATTTCAGTAGAGTAAGAATCATGTTGCCTCCAGGTGCCTTCTATAATTATCGATCAGTCGAGTGTTTCCAATGTAAACAGCCAAGGCGATCAACACATCACCTTGTACATTTTCAATCGGAGTCAAAGTTTGTGCATCCACAATTTCAATATATTCAACGGTAGCTAGGGGCTCAAGTTGTATTTTTTCCTTCATTTGCGACCGGATGACAGAAGCATTGGTTTCTCCTTGCATCATCAGATATTTGGAATGTTCCAAGCTTTGCGAAAGCACTCGGGCAGCAATTCTTTCTTGCGTCGAAAGGGTTGAATTTCTAGAACTCATGGCCAATCCATCTTTTTCCCGTACAATGGGGCAAGGTACTATCTGTACCGGAATATTCAAATCGTACACCATTTTTTGGATGATGACAAGCTGCTGTGCATCTTTTTCTCCAAAATAGGCTCGATCCGGCATGACAATGTTAAAAAGCTTGCTTACCACGGTACATACACCCCGAAAGTGCCCCGGCCTTGTAGCTCCACACAGGGAGTTACCGAGTTGATCAATATCTACAAACGCATAGGTTGGATCGGGATACATTTCCTTTGTACATGGAGCGAAGATTAAGTCTACTCCTTCTTTATCGCACTTCTGAGCGTCGATCACCATGTTTCTGGGATAGTTTTCAAAATCTTCATTGGGTCCAAATTGTGTAGGATTCACAAAAATACTGACCACAACCTTATCGTTCTGTTTTCGAGCTTTCCGTATTAAACTCAAGTGTCCTTCATGTAAGAAACCCATAGTGGGAACAAAACCAACTGTATCATTTTGGTGTTTCCAATCTTGTATGATTTCGCGCATCGCCCGAATATTCTCTACAATTGTCATTTTTCTCCTTTCGAATCTTCCAGATAATCAGTTTGGATTTGCGTAAGAAGAGAGGAATCCATATGGAATGAATGCTCCTGGGAAGGAAAGATGCCATTCTGAACGTCCTGGATATATTGCTGGATTTTTGTTTTCATCACAGAACCACTATTTTCGTACATCTTCACAAACGAAGGATTCATTTCCGAATAGAGACCGAACATATCGTGAAATACCAGTATTTGCCCATCGCAGTGAACTCCAGCACCAATACCGATGGTCGGTATGGTTACATGTTCTGAGATCATTTGCGCCAATTCTGCAGGAATACACTCCAAGACAATCGCAAATACGCCAGCTTCCTCCAGCAATGCAGCTTCGTGTATCATTTTCTGGCATGCATACAATGTTTTTCCTTGTATTTTGTACCCTCCAAAACTATGAATGGATTGCGGAGTTAGACCAAGATGCCCCATCACAGGGATTTGAGCTTTCACGCAGGCTTTGATTTGGTCGATTACTTCCTCTCCACCCTCCATTTTAATTGCTTCAGCATGTCCTTCTTGAACCAATCTGCCGGCATTAACGACTGCATCATAAGCAGAAGTTTGGTACGACATAAAGGGCATATCCACTACCAGCAAAGCATTTTTCGTTCCTCTTGATGCTGCTTTTGCATGGTGGATCATATCCTCCATTGTTACTTGAAGAGTATTGGGGTGTCCTAAACAAACCATCCCTAGTGAATCTCCTACTAATATTCCATCAATGTCCGCTTCATCTACTATTTTGGCTGTGGAATAATCATATGCTGTCACCATGGATATCTTTTGTTGCTTTTCTTTCCTTTGGCGAAATGTTTGTACTGTTTTTTTCATTGTAATCCTTCATTCTCTGCTATATGGTTCGATCTTGCAACAGTTTGAAAAAGTTCTTTCAGCAAAGAATAATCGTTTTGAGGATGCTTTTTCCGAGCAATGCGTACCAGTTCACTAGAAAGAATCGCGTACAGTCTTTGTTTTTCTAAGGGTAAACATTCCAGATGTCTTTGAACCGTCCCCACATCATTCCGGTCCACTGGTCCTGTCACTGAATCTACAATTCCATGATCGAATATATTTTGCAGTGTGGTTTCAAGCAAGGGTTTTGTCATTTTTTGAGCACATTCTATGGTGATATCACACTCCTGTAGTAGTTCCCACCCCGTATGAATCAGAACGACCAACAAATTAGACAGGAGTACATTGGTAGCATGGTACTTATCTTTTTTTTCTGCATCAATACAAACTACAGAATTCCCAAGATGAGAAAAAAACAATTGTAGATCCTCAAGGTGTTGATCGGGACCTTCCACAGTGAAGTAAGCATTATACAAGCTGCGATAAGCATTTGGATCAGAAGTAATAGGAACAACAGGATGAATCGCATATCCAATAGCACCCTTTTTTTCTATTCCATCAAAGACCTGTGAGGACAACACGCCACTAGTATGGCAAACCATTTTCCCCTTCAGAGTCAGCTGCCTTAGTTCATTCCAAATTTTTGCTATGGCACCGTCTGGTGTAGTAATGAAAAGAATATCACATGCCTGGGTACACTCGGATATACTTTGAAAAATTCGAGAATGCGTGAGATGAGCTGCTGCTGTTGAGGAAGAAGTATGCGAGCTATAATAGCCACCAATACAAAGATGGTTGTGGGAAAAATACAATCCAAGGGCAGTTGCAACTTTTCCTGCACCAATAAAACCGATTGTGGAGGACTGCATCGGTTTCATCAGAAACCCTTACAATGTTCTAGGGGAAAGAAAAACTCAGGAACCATTTTGAAGCAAACCAAATTGTTCTGTCAAAGTTTGCAAAATCATGGTAGCAAGTTCTTCTTTCGATTGAGCGTGCAATTTCACTGAATGTTCATGGGATACGATCCAAACCGTCCCATCGATGGAAGAAAAATTAGCAAGATCATTGCCAATCATGATGTCAGCGTTTTTCTGAACTCGTTTTTCTTTTGTTCGTTCCAGTAAACATTCGCTTTCAGCAGCAAAACCAATCAGAATTTGATGTTTTTTCATGGCTCCTAGTTCTGCAAGAATATCCCGATTTTGTTTTAACTCGAGCGACAAAACCTGGTTTTCTTTCTTTATTTTCCCAGATTGAACCTGCACAGGTTTAAAATCAGAAACTGCCGCTGCCATAAACACAATATCAACCTGCGGGTATACTTTCATTACTTCCGAGTGCATCTCTTCAACGGTTTCAACTCGAATACACTGCAAACTTGGGTTTTCTAAATGAGAATTTGCTGCTATAAGCGTAACGTCTGCACCCATATCATGGCATGCTTTGGCAAGTGCAAACCCCATTCGTCCCGAGGATGTATTGGAGATATATCGTATAGGATCAAGATATTCCCGGGTAGCACCAGCAGTGATAAGTACTTTTTTGTGGGAAAGCAAAGCAGGCTGACAATTGTTTTTCACTTCCTGAACAATGCTATCGACATCTTTTAACCGACCTTTTCCGCTTGTCCCACATGCCAAAGGACCTTCATCAGGTTCGATGAAACGATAGCCTCTCTTTAGTAACTGATTGCGATTGAAAACCATGGCCGGGTTTTCATACATATGAACATTCATAGCAGGGGCAAAGAGTACTTTTTCAGGGGGAGATGCCGCTAGAATAGATGTTAGTAAATCATCTGCAATCCCAGCCGATACTTTCCCAAGAACATTATAGCTTGCAGGAGCTATTAGAATAAGGTCCGATTCAGAGGCAAGCTTGATGTGAGTTACGTCTTTGCACGAACCTTCTACAAACATAGAAGTATACACTGCATTGTGAGATATAGTTTCAAAGGTAAGGGGAGAAATAAGATCGGTGGCGTTTTTTGTCATCACAACCGATACGTGAAAGTCATCTTGAATCAATCTGCGGACAATTTCAATGCTTTTGTATGCTGAAATGGATCCAGTCACACCAACAACAATATGTTTCTTCATACAAACTCCTAGCTGCCGCTCCAAATGGATACGGTGCACGTTACAAAAAAATTCACTATGATTGTAACACCCAAATGGTAGATGTAAAATCAAAAATGTCATTTTTAATCCTTTACTTCGTGTGGAATTTATTTGCGTATGACAAAGGAACTTTATTAAAAACGAAAAAATTTGTCAAAAAATAAACCCAAAATTGTTTCTATTTTTCTTGACTTTGTAATTTTTGTGAGTAATCTCAAAATTAGTAAAAAATAAGCTTTTAGGAGAATAATAAGTTGTTACAAAAAGAAATAATAAAACTGTACAATGACCGGAAAAAAGGAGTTTTTAGTCTGCCATTTTGGCTCTCTGCAATCGTATCTTTTTCCAGCCCTGCCCACTCTACTGATTCTCTTTTCTAACAAATAGCATTCTCCTTTGTAAGGAGATTTGAAAATGAGTAATGGTTTTGATTGAAAAAAAGAATTGTGTTAAATCAATCGCATTGTTTGTCAGTTGTCTTCTTTTCTTTACTGTACTCCCCGTATCCACCTTTGCTTCTGTTCTTTCGTCTTCTCTTTCGTCGCCGTCTCTTCGTCCCTTGCCTTCCTCTCCCCCTCCCTCACCAGAAGCCTTGCTGCGGATACAACAGCAGGAAGAAGAGGCTCGAACCAATGCCCCCAAAGAAATGATTCCAAAGCGAACCAAGA
>CAZBOU010000019.1:0-32647 GCA_964493625.1 uncultured Caldisericota bacterium | reverse complement strand
TTAGAAACGGTAGAGGAGAATTCTATACCATGTTAATTAGGAAACGTTCTACTAGTGACAAAGGTTGATAGGACAATAGTTTCTTCAACTTACACGTAAAGAGATTGGGAACAGAACCATTTTGAATACTCTTACCTGCACCTCTTTCACAACGATTCCCCGAAATATAGGTACTCTTATTGTTAAAGGTATTGATGCTTAGCAAGCATTGATTTTCACATTTTCGACAGTGCCTGGTAGTGGATGAGGTTGAGAAATTTTCAAGCTGTGTTTTGGAAAAAATGCGAGAAGTGGTATTCTTCGTTTTGCAAGCTAAAAGAGCTGCACCATAGGCACCCATTATACCGGCAATATCAGGTCGTATTACCTCCCGATTGACACACTTTTCAAAGGCTCGTAGCACAGCGTTGTTATAAAATGTTCCTCCTTGTACGACAATCTTATCTCCCACTTCTTCTGGGTTTCGTAATTTGATAACTTTGTACAAAGCATTTTTTATGACCGAATATGACAACCCAGCAGAGATATCAGCAAGGGAGGCTCCTTCCTTTTGACTTTGCTTCACCATCGAATTCATGAAAACAGTGCATCTCGTACCAAGGTCTATCGGATGAGATGATTGCAATGCCATTGAGGAGAATTCTTCAATGGAAAGATTCAATGAATTTGCAAACGACTCAATGAACGACCCGCACCCAGAAGAGCATGCTTCATTTAGCATTATACTGACAATGTGTCCGTTTCGAATTTTCAGACATTTCATGTCTTGTCCGCCAATATCAAGAATAAAGGTAACCCCTGGAAGAAAATGTTCAGCAGCTTTGTAATGCGCAATGGTTTCAATAATTCCTTCATCGACACCATAAGCGGCCTTGATCAAGTGTTCTCCGTAGCCAGTGACATAGCTGTATCCAATTTGTGAACGTGCAGGCATTTTTTCATACAGGGACAGCAGTGTGGTTTTTGCACTTTCCAAGGGGTTGCCCATATTTTTTTGATAGTGAGAAGCCAGCAGTCTTCCCGATTGATCAACTACAGCCCCTTTTGTTGTTGTGGAACCAGCATCAATTCCTACATAACAAATAGAGGGCCATTGGTTTGTAGTTAGAACTTGTGTTTCTTTGTGACGAGAGAAAAACTCTTCTTTCTCTTTTTCATTTTTGAACAGCGGCTGGAGAATTCTTTGTGAGTGCAAAGGTAAATGTAATAAAGTTTGAATCTTTGACAGGTAGTGTGAAGCAGGAAGTGGAGTAGGTTTGGTTTTTATTAAGTGGAGTGCTGCACCAATAGCAACAAAATAGTGGGCATTTTTGGGGACATAAGCTTCTGTAAGATTCGTGTCAAGCGTTTCAATAAACCTCGTGCGTAGCTCCGATAAGTAGTGGAGAGGACCTCCTAAAAATGCGATTTTCCCCTTGATCTTTCTACCGCAAGAAAGCCCTCCGATGGTCTGGTTTACAACAGCCTGAAAAATGGAAGCAGCAATATCTTCTTTTGAAGCACCTTCATTTAAAAGTGGTTGTATGTCTGTTTTAGCAAATACACCGCAGCGTGCAGCAATAGAGTGTATATGCGTTTTCTTTGTAGCCAACTCATTCAAACCTGCAGCATCCACCTTTAAAAGAGAAGCCATTTGGTCGATAAAAGCACCAGTCCCACCTGCACATGTTCCATTCATGCGTTGATCAATGTTACCTGTTGCTTCAAACCAGGTTATTTTGGCATCTTCACCACCTAATTCTATGGCAATATCAGTTTCAGGTAGCAATTCATGAATGGCTTGGGTATTTGCAATAACTTCTTGAATAAAAGGTACTTCAATAAACTTGGAGATACCTATCCCACCAGAACCTGTAATAATCAAAGAAAAAGTATTTTTTGAATAGGTTTCCAATAGCTCTAACAATACCGAAGTGACTGATTTCTTAATATCGGATAGATGCCTTTGATAATGATGATATACCTGATGTTGATTGCTATCAAGGACAACAACTTTTACAGTCGTTGAACCCACATCCAAACCTACAAACAAAGTATCACTTCTTGCAAGCATAGTCATACTCCATAAATATTCATCATCTTTACTCTCTATTTTTATTCGATACAATTTGCATATATTCATTATAGGAGAATCAGATGATACACAAAAATTACATTGATCGCCATGAAGCAGTCACATTAAAAGAATGGGTTGTTTCTTATCTTCTACTATGCATCCCTGTTGTGGGTGTCATTTTTGCCATTTATTGGGCATTTTCGGATCAGATAAAAATTTCAAAGCAAACATGGGCACAGTGCATTTTGCTATTTTATATCTTCTTTATCCTGCTGATTGTGGTATTGGAGTTTGGGTTTTCTATAAACATTGGTTCTTTTTGGAAATAATTTTAACATAGTCTTGATTTTCCATTTTTTTTTGGTACATAGTTTTTTTATCCACAGGTTATGAAAAACCGTCTTACCCCCTTTTGATGTGCTTTATACGGTACCAGCCCCACTATTTATACACAATTACTTTCCAATAATATTCATTCCATGATGGTGTGACCGTGAAATTTCCTTTATCTCATATTTGCTCTTCGTCTATTGTGTTATCATCAAGATGATGTGACTCATAATAAAACAAAAAAAGTCCTCATTTTCCACTATTTGCCTTACGAATGTGCAGTATGGCTGAAAAATAGCAGATAGGCGAGGAGGAGTTCGTATCTAAATCTACTTTAGTCCTGCAGGATCCATGTTGAAGCTCCATCAATTGATGACATATTGGCAGACCAAGCCCGGAAGCACTGTCTCGGGTAAAGACAGACAACCTATTCGAACGAGCGTATTTTAACAGGTCCTCAGTGCAATGAGTTGCATTTTTTACACACAAGACAATATAGTCTTCTTGTTCTTCTGTCGAAATCACAATGGGGTGTGAATTCACCCCATGCTTAATAGTATTCATGTAAATATTTCCAATAACTCTATCAAGATAGATTCGACTTATTAATACATTTGATTGTATGGATGAAGGATGTATCTGTATTTGAAACCCACTCGATTTCGCCAACGCTTTTGCCTCTTCGCAATAGGCCTTGTACATTTCACACCAAGGCATGCTACTGCAATTTGCTTTGGGATTTTCACCCAATAGAACGCTATAGCTAAGTGCATTTTGAATCATTTGTTTGAGCATCTCGGCTTTATGGTATGCCATATGAAGATATTCTTTTTGCTCTTTTTGAGAAGAGTGTTTTTCTTCTTGTAGCAGCGTAATGTATCCCATGATGGTAGAAATAGGAGTAAGTAAGTCATGAGATAAGTTTGTGATTAGATTTGCTCTGGATTCGATATTCTTTTTTTCGTCTTCAAACTTCACTTTCAAGGCGTGTACCATTTGGTTGATATTGTAAGCAAGACTGGTAAGTTCATTGTTCCCTTTTACACGAATTGGTTCAGAAAGGTTGCCTCTAGCTGCATAAACAATGCCCTTTTCGATTTCTAAAATATAGGCTACAATGGAGTGATTGAGTAGGAAAAAGGCTAACAAAAAAACGATAAGGCCAACAATTAAAGCAACTTGATACAAAAAGAACAAGTCGCCACGGTAACCGTACGAAATATATCCTAGAAAATTTTGCCCAACAACTGTCTGATCAATTACCTCGAAAGAGGGTTTTCGTTGAAAAAAGGATTGTACATAATCGTCTACCGTGTGAAGTTTTGTCAGCACATTTTCAAGTAGTCCTTTATAGGGCAATTTGATTGTATCCACTTCAACACGTGGAATGTTAGTCTGAAGGATCGATTCTTTTTTGTTGTTTTTTATCAAAAAGTCGTAGTGATAATAGTCCATGATTTTTCCAACCACCTGATCGTTTTCCTGAGGATATTGGAAAATGTAAGGAAAAGGGAAAGAATTATTTTGGATCTCAGTCTCAATAGCATCAACAACTTTTTCTTTGTCAAACAAATCAGGTTGATAGACGTGGATGTTGAAAAATATCGTATTTTCGACAAAGGAGGTTCGAATAATGTATGGAGGAATGTCCTCGGGTTCACTGGCTAAACCAAGTGTGTTTTTAACGAGCAAGAAAGGATCATACACTGTTATTTCATCGTCGTCGTTTACAAATACCCCTATTTCCTTTAATTCTTCGGGAGTGTAATCGTAGAATACGTCGAAGGTGCTTTTTGGGAATACACACAAGCTATAGCCCAGACCAGAACGAACAT
The DNA here is from genome assembly GCA_964493625.1 of uncultured Caldisericota bacterium. Lineage (GTDB taxonomy): Bacteria > Caldisericota > Caldisericia > UBA6126 > UBA6126 > JAGLCW01. Next base: position 28,426 of record CAZBOU010000019.1, on the reverse strand, counting down.
AAACACTGTTCATGCCTTGTCCTGCAAAAAGATCCTCGTAGATTATTTTCATTTCATAGGTCGTTTTGGTGTTGTCCACTATTTTCATAAAGTTGGTATTAAAACCTAGAAAAATTGTAATAAAAATAGCAATCCCTGAGAGAACGATACTCAAAACAACGATTAAAAAGAGCCTTACTGTTAACGATATTTTTTTTCTACTTTTAGTTTTTAACATCTCCGACACCCATTTCAAAAATTCCTCCTTTTTTTCCGCCTTTTGTAAAAATCTTTTCTTCCGGCACTTTTTTTACTCCTTGTGATATATTCATTTTCTGGCCAAAATCGATATGGATGCCAGAAACAATATCGATTTTATTGTAAAGGGATACAAGCATTTTTATAGTAGCCAAATCTTAAGAAATTCTTAAGATTTTTTTTTAGAAATTTTTTTTTCGAAAAAATCTGTAAAATTATATCCTTTTCCCCATACATTTTTTACAAATTCATCCGATCCCGTATGGTTGTATAGTTTGGTTTTTAGGTTATTTATATGCACCATGACAGTGTTTGAAAACCTTTTACAGTATTCTTCCTCCCAAACATTCTCATAAATGTCGCATATAGACTTAACTTTGTTAGGATTTTCAGCCAAAAACAATAGTATAGAGAACTCGATTTTGGTTAGGGGTATCCTTTTACCGTTGTACAAAACATTGTGCTTAGTACGATTGAAGCAAAAATTAGTGGTAGAGTATTGGATATCTCGCTTTGCATTAAAAAGATGGTGGTAACGCCTGATAGAAGCGGTAACATGGGACATCAACACGGGAAGTGTTACGGGTTTGGTAATATAGTCATCTGCGCCTGATGATAAGGCATGTATCATGTCCTCTTCTTCACTTTTAGCTGTCAAAAAAATGATAGGGATGTCAAAATATCTTCTAATTCTTCTACAAACTTCGATACCGTCCATGTTTGGCATAGATATATCTAAAATCACAATATCAAAATTTTCATCTACTTTGCAAAGGGCTTCTGCACCGCTGTATGCGGTGCATACATCAAACCCTTCATACTCAAAATATTTTTTGGTAATGGCAACAAGTTCTCTCTCGTCATCAATAATTAGAAGTCTTTTTTTGCGTATTTCTTTTACCACAACTATTACCTTTCGCTTACCACAAATTTTTGATTTTTCAATACTTTAAATCTTAAGAAATTCTTAAGATTTTTTTTCAATTGCATTTCTTACAAATTATTTTGTTGTACAACTTGAAAATGTATCAGGAATATTTTTTTGGATCAACTTCGTTCCAAGAATCAGTAAACCATATACAAAGTAGCTATACATCGGTTCCCATATAGATAAAACAATGCCTAAGATTGGTATAAAGAGGCGAAACACATGAATTGTATTCTCGTAGCGTATCTGCTTAGTATCTATATTTTGAGAAATTAGGCTTTCACTTGTCGATACAACATACCATGAAATGAGGGAAATAATGTACACAAAAAGAACACTACTATGAAAAACAGCAACGGCCATACGTATTTCAGAATACTGTCCAACCAACGCGGTAGTAAAAGGAATAAAGGATACAAAGAAAATGAAAATAAAGATGAGCAATACATGGGTTTTATTGGTACACACACACATTTTTAATTGGTGGATGTGAGACAACCAAAAATGAGCAATGAGGAAAAAGGAAACGCTGTAGGAAATAATCTGTGGAATCAAATGACGAAGTGCATCAAACAGTTCTACGCTAGTAGAGTTAGTAGGAATTACAGGAACATGAAGACTCAATACCATGATGGTAATAATGATCGCAAAAATGCTATCCGTTAAAGTTTCTAGTCGATTTAAAGAAAGCAGAGGACCTTTTTTTTGTCTCATTGTTTCTCCTTCGTTACAGCCAAAAAGTATAAATCTATTATATAGTTGAAGAATCATTAGAAAACCTTGAAAACAAATATTCTTAGATTCTTCAACATGGGGATGATTTTTGTGAAGATAACAATAGATTCCAAATCCAATTCTGTTTTACACGGGTAATCTGTTCAACCCAGTCTTTCTATTTGGAGATTGCAGACACCATAAATCAGGTTTTTTTTCTACTTCGTTATGGTATGTTTGTACTCGTTTCACTAGATTGCTATCGGAGGTTTGTAACGACATGAAAAAGCTGTATTTGAATGGTTTCATTCTTTCTTGTTGTGTAAGTTTGCTGATACCTTGCTTTCAATGTAGCACTCCTAGCGTATCATCAAGAGCCTATGCACAACCATCCGATTTTTTTGGCTACAGCACCTACATAGGTGGCATTGATGCGGAATGCATCCAAGATATTTGTGTGGATCAAAACGGTTGTGTTTACGTTACGGGCTGGACACGTTCTGACTTCATTCCTTCGCTTCGTAGTAGCAATCCCATCCCAGGATTTGATCAGACACTAAGCGGCGATATCGATACATTTGTTATCAAAATATCCTCCGACGGCAACGATATTTTGTATGCAAGCTATATCGGCGGAGAAAACAACGAAGTAGGATTCTGCATTGCTGTAAATAAGAATAACGAAGCGTATGTATCTGGGTGGACACAGTCGACAGAAAACACTGGCTTTCCTATTGGAGGAACTATTCCTGGTTACGATACGACACACAATCATTTTTTAGATGGTTTTGTTTGCAAGATCTCTGCAGATGGACAACAGGTATTGTTCTCAACATTTATTGGTGGGTACTATCGAGATGTAATTTTTGCTATGGATGTGGATGATTTTGATAGAATAACAGTAGCAGGATGGACAGAATCAAGCATGGAAGACGGTTTTCCTATCGGTCCTGATATCCCTGGCTACGACCACCAGTTTCACGGAGGACGGGATGGTTTTATCCTCCAGCTCTCCCCTGATGGGACTGAAGTATCCTACAGTACCTACATAGGAGGATCCGAAGATGATATCATCCAAGCTATTGTCGTTGACAATCAGCAAAACGTTTTTGCTACTGGATGGACAAAATCTTCTTACCAAAACAGTTTTTTGCAAACAAACCATCAAAACAATAGTGCCATTCCTGGTTACCAAAAAGAATATCAAAATGGAAGCGATGTTTTCGTACTTTGCTTATCTATACCCCACAACCAAGTAGTCTACAATACCTATATAGGTGGAACAGGCGATGAATCTCCACACTCCATTGCATTAAATGAGAAGGGGTGTTGCTTTGTAGTGGGAAAAACCGATTCGTCCCCAGAAATGGGTTTTCCTGTCCTACCATCGGACGAAGGGTTCGACAAAACAATGGACGGAGAAAACGATGGTTTTGTTATCAAGCTCAGTCCTACAGGTTCCGATATTCTATATAGCACCTATGTCGGTGGATCGTATTATACCGACACGGTGTCAGATATCTGTCTTACCAAAAGAGACTCAGCCATGATTGTAGGATGGACAAACTCGACGTTTGAGCATGGATTTCCTATTCGGCAAATTGGGAATCTCTTGATACCAGGAAATGATACCGTACAGAATGGTCATTTTGACGTTTTTCTGATGGAACTTTCTGCAGATGGCAACGATGTACTATATAGTACTTACATGGGAGGAGCAGGGCCTGAATGGTGCTATTGTATTGCACGAGATGCACAGAACAACATGTATATCGCTGGCAATACTGAAACTACCCTTAAAAAAGGGTTTCCTATTGGAAACAATATTCCCGGACACCAATCGGTATTTCAAGGTTTGCAAGATGGGTATATTTGGAAGATCAACACCATCCCCCAAGAAACAATTCTTGTAGACATCACTCTTGAAGTTGGACATCCGATGGCTCTTGTTCAACCATCCAATGCAATAGAACCTGTGCAGGTAGAATTAGATTGTCACCCTCTTTTTGAAGGGAAACACTATATGGTTCCACTACGTTTTACAGGAGATTCTTTTGGAGCCACTGTTCACTGGGATCCAGTAAAAGAAGTGGCAATCATATACTACTTCGATCAAATGGTGTCCTTTTGGCCCTTTCGAGACGATTCTTCACAACCCAATCTTGTGGTTCATGATATTGCATCAAAAGAAGATACTCCTTACTATTCGGTGAAGAATTGTATACAAAATGGAAGAATTTTGTTTGATTTACAATATGTAGAAAACATTTTCCAGGCCACCTATTGGACTGATTCATCTAGAAGAACTATTGGTATGCAAGCCCGTTTTCAACGTGCAAACTATAGACTACGCCATGATTAGTTAAATCAGGCTCTTCCGATTTCATGTGCTAGTGTTCTAATCTCAAGAACCTACCAATGATTTGAGTCATTTTGATTAAAACATCCTAAAAAAACTTTTTCAATCAAGACATTATTTTTTGATTCCTATACAGGAATCTTCGATATTTTTAAAAAATGAGTACAATTTATAGGAAGAAAAAAAGATTTTTTGTTTCTTGTATTCATAGAATGCTGAATTCTGTTTGAATAAAAGATTGGAGCAGAAATGATGAAACGATTTGACGAAGAAAAAGGAATACGTAGGGAGAATGGTGGACTACCGAAGGCGATGATGTATGTTCTGATTGCCATCCTATTTGCCTCCATACAAGGATGCATGAGTGTTTCTAAAGAGCCCCTCCAACTAAACCAAGTTGTTCAAAACCAAGGATTTTCCTTGCCCTATATCACCATTGAAGAAAACCAACTTTGCATTCGAGACGCCGAACTCCACGAAACAATCATTCTTGAGTCTCTACCCACAAAAGCTGCTATCTCAACAAAACCTATTTACCGTCAAAATGCAATGTACTTTAGTATATGGGATGAAGATGAAAATTCCTCCTGGTCCAGCATATGGAAATATCAAATCGATAAAGGGGATATGATTCTTCTGTGGGAAAGTTCCAAAGAAGATTGCAAGCTTCTCAACATCGACCCAACAGGCACAATTTTTTGTTTGCAAAAGGTGGATGCGGAAAATCCAGCACTGTATTTCTACGATATATCCTCTTCTACAATGACAAACGCCGTGATGGATCAAAAGAGATCCCTTGATTTGTGTTTCTTTGCACAGGATTCTTCTACTGTTATTTTGGGACAATCGATTGAAGAAGACACTTCTGGTAGGTATTTCTTTTTTATCTGGACACTTGGCTCAACTGATAGTTTATATGAAATCGGTAGAGGCATTGAACCAGTCATGAATGACAATGGTACAGTTCTGTGTTACAGAACAAAAAGCCCTCCTTCCCTAGTATTTTACTCTCTCGAGTCCCGTGAAAGAATGTCGTTTCGCCAGCAAACCAATACGATCCAGTGGGATTTTTGGACAAATGATACATTTTTCTTAGCAGAAAAGTTTTCTCCAGCCGATACCCAGCCACATCTTTATAGACTTAATATGCGCGGTGAAAAGGAACCATTATCTGCCCCTATAGAACTAGATGAAGGAGGGATATGGTATATTGGAATGGATCAAGAATGCCCCGTTATCTATATCCAAAGCCAAGCAAAAACTGGTTTTATGAAGTATCGGGATACAGGCAAATGGCAACGTTATGGACCACTCGACGAAGTATATTTTGAGAAACCTGTTTCCTATGTTAGTGAGTTGGTATCCCAGACGCAACGATATCACTCCCCCTACACCCTAAAATGTAATCCAGGGCAGTTCTTGGCTCTTTTTGTAGAAATGCAGAGCTCTTTATCGCCTAGCAATGCCCAAGATTTAAAAACCATAGAATGCATTTTTTTCAACCCCACAGCCCGAACACTCATCACTGACAACAGTGATTTTCAACTTGTTAAATATACAATGAAAGGGTTCCACTATTCGATGCTGGAATCAAGGTTTTCTCTTGGGGCATATGAATGGGGAGATTTTTTCAATATACAATACAATTCGAAAGAGCAATCCAACGACAATCGTCCGATATTGATTTCTCTAACGCTTGGAAACGCGATAACAGAGAGTGAAGAAATGATTCATTTTGACGATCTCCGATATACTTCGCTGTTATACTCAAACAATCAGATACCGCGTTTTCATCCACTATCATTGGATCCTTCTGGACATACCGCGTACGGCTGGATTGATTTTGTTGATTCAGACGGGAAACCCCTGTACCATGAAGCAAACAATGTACTGTTACCAATCCAATCTGAAAAATCCCTCGAAATGGAAGATATCTTTTCACTAACTGAAACCAGCATTCATTTTGTCAGCTGGGTGTTCCCTGTTATAGATTAAAAAACACCCCTTCTCTTAAAAGGAAGGGGTGTGATAGTTTATATATCGTATGAAATACCGTTAATATCGTAGAATGGCTGCGATATTCTTCTTTTCGGGCATAAACTGCGGCATCATAGAAAATACGGTACCTTTGTGAATAAGAGTTTGAATACTGATGTAGCTGTAAATATCTTCATCACCTGCTTCATAGTGATCATGTAGCAGCACAGTACCCTCTTCTTCATTGATCAATCCCCACTGTTCAATGCCTCTTGCAACAAACAGGGTGTCAACAATTCCTTGCCGAGATTTCTGGAAAAGCTCTTCCACAGTATCGGAAGTTCTTCCTGTTCCAGCAAGCTCATAATAAGTTTCTTCAGCATCCGATCGTTCTTTCTTGAAAAGGGGTCGAATGAGAGGAAAACCCTTTTGCAAAATATCACTAGGTTCTTCTTCATCAGGATTGCCATAAATTCCGTTTTCAAAAAGATAAGGATAACTGTTAATTTCTCGATACAAAGCAATATTCGTCTCAGTGGATGCTAAAATAAGAGGATCTCTTGATCCATTCAGAGCTGCATGAAGAGCTTGGTCAATCTTGCGAAAGTATTTTTTAAGAAGTTCTTTTTCAGAAGGTTCTCCACTACCATGAATCACCGATGTTTGATCACCTTTGCCTCCGGAACCCATAAAATGATGATGAAGGTGTTGTTCGTTGTCGGGTTTTCCCATAGATTCCTTGAAGTTTTTTGGCATGTCCTTAATCTCAATTTCTTCAATGGTATCACGGTCACATTGGAAAAATCGAACTAAATCAGGACTAAAGGCAAGAATGTTGAATTGTTCATTGCGGCTTAACAGAGGTAGAAGTGGATTTAAATGAAATCGATGAGTAACAACAACCATTTCTTTGAATGCATGAGGAACTCGGAAATAATGCATACCGGAAGGACCAATAAAGACTGCCAAACCTTTTCGTTGATGCTTCCAGAAAAAAGGAGTATTCATCAATTGAAAAGCTGGTTCAAGAATAGATTTGATGGTAGGAGTTCGAACTCCATCTGCTTCAAGGTCTTCTTCGGCACGTCGAATTAAATTCTTAAATCGGATTGGATCTTGATCGATTTCTAAACCTGCGCTATGAGTTGGCATGAAAATGGATACATGATAACCGCCAGAAGACTGTAACAAAGCGTGTAAATCTTCTCTTGTAAATAGACGCATACGGATACCTCCTGTAGTTGTAATAAACAATGAAAGAGACATTGTTTGTACTATAGTAGTATAGGATAAAAGGAGCAACACTCAAGAAGTCTCGCAGAAACCCATGAACATAAGAAAAGTACAAATGTTGAAGAATGTATTTGTAAGATCGACATAGTATCTTATAATATCAACGTTGAACCATTGGAAGTAAGGATAATGTTGATGCTTTCAACTAGTTACAACATTTTCAAATCCTGTCGGTTTGGAGAGGAGACTATATGATACACGGCTGGGATGATGTTAAAGACCGCTATAAAAACGGAAAACTTTTGGTTGGGAATACGCTAAGTTGTTATTTGAACGAACCTTTGGATTACGACCACCCTAAAAACATTGTTTTGGATGAAATAGACAACAATCATGTTATTGCCCAATTGTTAAATCACCCCATTTTTGAAGAGTTTCCAAGAAAAGTACATAAAGAGCAGTTAAAAACTACGAAAAAGTTCTTACGTATGTTCTTTCACGACACTCCTCTTGAAGAAATTTTTCACTCCCTACTTACAACCACTTCTATGGTACAAAACCTTCACAAGCAAAGTCAAAATCTTGAAAAGGTTAATGTCCAAGAATGCAATAGCTTCCTTACTAGTCAATTTGATATTCTAAAACGATTGTATGCCCTTGCGGTTCTAAAGATCCACCCCAATTTCCATGCGGTAGAAGCCAATTATCCCTATTACCTTTCCTTTCTTAAACATTTCCGTTATATTTTTTCTCTCAGCTACGACCTATCCTTGCAGTGGAGCATAATGAAAGATGTAGAATGGTTTCAAGATGGGTTTGGAAAACAATCTAAAACCAGTAAAAAAGTATTCTTCTCAACTGAAAACTTGCGCAAGCGTGATACCAACACATATGTATTCTATAACCACGGAAACTTCACTATGATCAAGGACGAGTATCAAAATGTTACAAAAATTGCTTCAAAAGGAGATAGTCTCCTTCATCGGGTTTGCGAATACATATTAACCAACCGATTTCCGATGATCGTAACCAAAGGTCGAAAAAACTATAAAGAAATTGCAGTGCGATCTGAAAAGGTCTATCTAAACAAAATCTATGAAGAATTTTTGCCAGAATCACTGGATACAAAGAAAGGTTACTCCAATTCATTGGTCATCTATGGCCAGGTTGACCAATCTGATGAATATCTTCTCAATAAGGTACTCGAAGATGCTTCGTTAGAATCAATTGCTATTTCCGTAGATAACGAAGATATTGAAACAGCACAAAAAACACAACAGCAGATTCAAACCATTTTAAAACATCCAAAACACAAAGGTAGAGAGATACACTTTGACTTTTTCGAATCCTTTACAATCGAAAAACCCATCGAGGATTAAAAAGACTATATTTGAGAGAGTGGAATGGTAGAAAGAAGAGATTTCATGCCAGCAACAAAAAGCATTTCCAACAGATTGAACAAGGTGGTTTTTTGTGTATTTTTTTGCTTAATGATAGGATATACTGTTGGTTGTCAAAGAAATGGAAATGCAATACCCGAAGAACCCTCGGGTGCTCCTGTCGCAGAAAATCTTACTCCGGAAGAGAAGGAACAAATCAATCAACAGTATTTTTCAGACCCCTCGTTTAATGAACTCAACTCTTTGCCAGACTATATCCATCAAACGCTTCCTTTTGTCCCAATACATACTTTTCAAAACGGCCAAACTCTCTATTTTCTTACTACACCTTTTATCAACCCTCAAGATGCAGAGTTGATTTCTTCTCTCCGAAACATTTCTGAGTATGGAGGTTGTTCTGAAATCTGGTCATGGGATCTACCCACAGACTATTTGCAAAAGCGATTGGTGAAGCTAGACTACTATCCAAATCCACGTTCCGACCTTTCAGAAGAAACGAATCAAAACTTGATCGGTACTACCCATGGGAAAATATCAACTATTGTAGATATCGCAGAAAATGGTGACATTGTCTTCACTGAATCTCTTGGAGAGGGGATGATGCACTTCACAACCATTCAGTATGTCTATCATATTGTTTCTGATACCATTTCTATCACAGACTACAAACCGGGTCGTCCTGAAACATATTCACCTAAAGAACTTCAAGAAAAGAAAGAGCAGTCCATACATAGTGATACATTATCCCTATTTCGTTCCGTGTCCGATATTGTGTGGAAAGAGAAAAAGGATACCTTGCATTTTAGCTACTTCAATACCGAGTGTTTGTATGTTTTACAATACAATATTGCCGCTCCAAAAAATGCAAAGAGAGAAATATATCATGAAATAGGAGCTTATTCTTTATCCAACCAAAAATACTCTCCCATCCTTCGAAAATGGATTCATGAATTGGATTTGGATCCTTTCATTGCACTGGAGTTGATACCCACCAGCAACCACCTCTCCATACACGATTGGTGCGGTTTTAGTAAAGAGCCTAGAACCAACCAAGTGTATTACTATAATTCCGACGAAGGTACTATTCAATACATGGCAGAGGCACCAAATACTACACCGGAAACTGGCTTCTATGAGGTAGTATCCAACGGTAATATGAAGTAACGGGGTACATTGCATGAACTTACATATCCGCGTAGCCCTCTCCGTTACTCTTTTTTAAACAATTCGATCCAAAAGACTGCTACGAAAGCGATTGCAAAAGCAATCAAGAATTGCCCCATAGGCAGAGGTGTTAGCTTTAGATAAACATGCAATGGGGTATACACAATAAGAAGCAATCCGACAATGGTTGCGATATTCACAATTTGCATCACTCGATCTTTCCATACCAACTTCCACATTTTAACAACCGGGACCGTAACAGAGCTATTGGTATAGACAAGGAAAAGGTTGGATACAATGATAATGACAAGACCAAAGGTTCGTGCCAAAGGCGCATTATTGGTTTGTTGTAGAACTATATAATAGCCCCCAAAAGAGGCAGCGAATAACACAAGACCTTGCAACACACTTCTTCGTAGAAGTCGGAACGAAATCAATGCTTCCCTTGGATTTCTTGGAGGCCTATCCAGACTACCCTTTTCAGAAGGTTGTCTTTCTAGCACAATGGAACAGGTAGGGTCAATCATCAATTCCAGCAGAACAATATGCAAGGGAAATAAAAACAGATACACCGGTTGGATACCAATCATAGGGGACACAAGGCTGGAAAGTGCGATGGGAATATGAATTGTAAATACGTAGCCAACGGCTTTTCGTATATTATCATACATCCGTCGGCCATCTTGTATTGTCGATACAATGGTAGAAAAGTTGTCGTCCAACAATATAAGATCAGCTGCTTCTCTTGCTACTTCGCTGCCACGCTTTCCCATTGCAATGCCTATGTCTGCATGTTGTAAAGCGGGTGCATCATTGACTCCATCTCCTGTCATGGCAACAATTTCACCCATCTCCTGGAACGTTTTTACGATCCGCATTTTATGTGCAGGGGTCACTCTGGAAAAAATACCAAACTTTTTGATTCGTGCTTGTAAATCCTTATCAGAAAGCAGATCCAATTCTTTTCCTGTGATAGTATTCTCATGATTTGGTAGACCGATTTGTCTCCCAATGCTGCTTGCTGTGATGCCATTGTCTCCTGTAATCATGACCAAACGTATCCCTGCCTTGATACATGTTTCAATGTCCTCAGAAATCGAATCTCTGGGTGGATCTGCCAATCCAATAAGACCACAAAAAGAAAGAGAGCATTTCGTAATAGTATCGGGTATTTCTTGTTGGTCTGATACAAATGCACACGCTACAGCAATGACTCGTAATCCTTTTTTGGACATTCTATATACTTCATCAAGGATGTTCTTTTTTTCGTGGGGCGTACTATCGCATATGCTTAAAATGCTTTCCGGAGAACCTTTTGCAGCAATTGTAATGCACTCTTGGCTCCGACGCCAAACATGACCCATCATTTTCATCTCGTTGCTGAACGGATATTCAAGAAGTAACTCTTTAGGAAACAAGTCTTCTATTGAAAGACCCTGGTTTTCATAATAGGTCAACATTGCCTTTTCCATAGGATCATACGGATCGATTTCACACGACAACCCCATCATTTGAAGTAGACGGTGTACATCGTCGTCTATAAGGCTCCACGTATCTTGTACAACCATTTGATTGCGCGTAATCGTTCCTGTTTTGTCAACGCAAAGGGTAGAAATTGCTCCAAGGGTTTCAACCGAAGACAAGGATCGAACAAGAGAGTTCTTCTTAGCCAAGCGCCATGCCCCCATAGATAGAAACACAGTAAGAATCACAGGGAATTCTTCTGGAATTATTGCCATCGCTAATGTAACACCGGAAAGAATGCTAGTAATGATTCTTTCTTTGAATGGATCGGTGGGTATATTCAGATACGTAGCTGCGCTGACCAGGAGAAATAAAATAAAAGCAATCCATGAACATTTCTTCACTAGATCGCGAGTTTGATTTTGCAATGGAGTTTGTTTGCTTGGGCGATCAGAAATTGAAATTCCAATTTTCCCGTATACAGTAGAACTACCAGTTTTTTCTACATGAACCGTAGCAGATCCTTGAACAACCAATGTGCTGGCATAGCAATAATCCTTCCTCCAATATTCTTGCACGTCACCAGCAGAAGATCTAGTGCCTTTCCAAGAAACCTCAGATTCTCCCGTCAAGGAAGATTCGTCTAAACAAATATCGTTGCATAAAAGGATTTCACCATCCGCAGGTACTTTGTCTCCTTCATGTATTTTCATGATATCGCCAGGTACTAGTTCAATACTGGGCAATAACACTTCTTCTCCATTCCGTATGACGAAAATATGAGGGGCAGATAAATCTCGAAGAGCTTCTAATGCAGCATTGCTTTTCCATTCTTGGAATACATCAATGCCAATAATACCAACAACAAACACCATCATAATGAAACCGTCCCGCGGTTCACCAAGAATGAAATAGATGGTTGCAGCAACAATAAGCAGTAAAAACATCGGTTCGCGCAAAATGTGAAGAATTTTAACAACGAATTGATTCTTACGTTTGGGAATCAACTCATTTTTGCCAAATTTCTCTTGACGTTTCTGTGCTTCTACACTTGACAAACCTTTCAACACGTCTGTTTTTTCTATCATGACAAAGTTCCTCCAGGACAATGCAATTGGATTGCACAATACCTTGCTATACTTTATATGTTTCTGGAGTGTGAACACACCTACGAAACATACAACTGTCCCGCAGATATGTATTGAAAGATCTGCTGCCACCACTTTGGCCCGGCTTCATGAAAACAAATCACAGCCTGATCAGTTTGTACTGATAATGCAAGTCTAGGTTTTATCCTAGGAATGTATTGCAGTGCAAATCATTCTTACTTTTTTATCATAAAGCTAAGCTTTGTCAATATAAGACTAGAAAATAAAACACAACAGCAGATTCAAACCATCTTAAAACACCCTAAGCATAAGGGCAGAGAAATACACTTTGACTTTTTCGAATCCTTTACTATTGAAAAACCCATCGACAGCGAATAAATGCAAATACGAACTTCTGTATATTGAAAGTATATGGTGAGATTGTTTGATCTTTAAAACAGAAGGCTATGGTGCAATCTTGATACGCTTGTAAAAGCACAGAATACGTACTAATTCTTTGCCAAAGAGACTATTGTACCTATAATATTGATATGAAACATGATGAAACTACTCTTAAGCATACAAAAAAAATTACTTCACTGGCATCGGAAACTACAGATTCAAACACTTTATCCTCTTCAAATGGCTGTTCTTGGCAAAAGGAACTCCGTAACAATATCACCTCTGCTCAGGAAATAGCCCAAAAAAATACATTTAACAAAGGAAGAGGAACGAAGAATCAACAGAATAACGTCCCAATTTCCGATGTCTATTACTAGGTACTATGCAAATTTGATCCACCCAGAGGATCCAAAAGATCCTATTCGAAAGATGTGTGTTCCGAGTGCTTCGGAACTTTACATCGAAGGCCATTTTGATACCAGTGGCGAGCAATTAAACACAAAACTTGATGGTATACAACATAAGTACCACAACACTGTATTGGTCATGTCTACTAATACATGTGCTTCGTACTGTCGCTTTTGTTTTCGGAAGCGATTGGTTGGTTTGTCCACCAACGAATTATTAAACAGAATTGATACCGTTACAGACTACATTCAAAATCATCCTGAAGTTGATAATGTATTGATTAGCGGTGGAGATTCGTTCATGAATGACAATTCCGTCATTGCGCGATACCTGCAAAAGTTATTTTTAATTGATCATATTCTATATGTACGTTTTGGCTCCCGGATACCTGTTGTTTACCCCATGCGGATTTATCAAGACAAAGAATTCCTACGTATTATGAAGACCTATGCAAAGCAAAAGCAGATTTATGTCATCACCCATTTCAATCATCCCAACGAATGTACTCCCCAAGCAAAAAAGGCTATAAAATCTTTGCAATCTTGCGGTGTTACTTTGCGCAACCAAACCGTTCTATTACGCGGCGTCAACAATGATCCAAAAACATTGGCAACTCTTTTTAATACATTAAATGCATGGGGTATTGTGCCCTATTACATTTTCCAATGCAGGCCTGTAAAAGGAGTAAAAAGACATTTCCAGGTTCCTTTGCTACAAGGCTGTAACATTGTTAAAAAAACACGCAAAGAACTATCCGGATTAGCCAAGCAGTTCCGATATGTTATGTCGCACTACACGGGGAAAATAGAAATTCTGGGGCGTTTATCTGGCCACCGACTATTGTGTAAATATCACCAAGTACGATATGACAAAGATCATGATAAAATGATGATCTTCCATCTCCGAGAGGATCAATCATGGATTGATCTAAAAACCATTGCCAACACCGAGTTTTTCTCCTAGTTTTTCAACCCGATTCTCCAACTGCTTTCTTCAGACTCTTGTCCAAGAATCGCAAAATATTATAATAATATGCGAAACGTTTCGCAGAATATTATAATAATTGTAGAATGGAGCTGGAAATGATTCCCAGGTTGCTTACAAAAACAATAGAAGATCGATTTTTTCATAGAAAAGCCATCCTGCTTTTTGGTGCAAGACAAGTTGGAAAAACGACATTGATGAAATCTCTTTTGGAACAATACGAACAACAATCTCTGATATTGAATGCTGATGAACCAGATGTTCGAAGACTCCTAATTGAACCAACTTCCACTTTTATGAAAACTCTTTTCAGTTCAAAAAAGATTGTTCTCATTGATGAAGCACAACGAATACCTGAAATAGGAATTGTTTTAAAACTTATTGTCGATGAAATACCCCAAATTCAAGTCATTGCTACGGGTTCGTCGTCCTTCGAACTAGGCCATCAAGTGATCGAACCATTGACAGGAAGAAAATATCTATATACTCTCTACCCAATAGCATTTCAAGAAATGGTCCACCACATTGGAATACTTGAAGAATCCCGTTTATTGCAGTATCGACTTGTATATGGGAGTTATCCTGAAATCGTATCAAAGCCCGGAGAGGAAAAAGAATTGCTTCATCTACTTACGGACAGCTATCTCTACAAAGACCTTTATAAACTGCAGACAATCATGAAACCTTCTGTTCTTGAGCGAATCGTCGAAGCTTTAGCTTTGCAAATTGGAAGTGAAGTATCCTTGAATGAGATTTCTCAATTAGTGGGTGTAGATCGTTCCACCGTTGAAAAATATATCCAATTGTTAGAACAATCATTTGTTGTTTTTAAAGTTCCGTCCTTTTGTAAAACTGTACGAAATGAGATTAAAAAAGGGAAGAAAATTTACTTCTATGACAACGGAATCCGCAACACAATCATCAATTCTTTGTGGAAAATTGAGAATCGTCAGGATATTGGAGGATTGTGGGAAAACTATCTTATTGCAGAAAGAAGAAAACTCCTTTCGTATAATAGCTTGCATCGAAAACAGTTTTTTTGGCGTACGGCTCAAATGCAAGAAATAGATTATATTGAAGAGGGAGAGAAATGCATTCGAGCATATGAATTTAAATGGAATCAAAATGCAAGAATGAAAATTCCAAAAACATTTTCATCTACATATCCAAACATCCTAGTCAAACTTGTTACACCCAGCAACTATCAATATTTCCTTACAGACCCAGAATTTTAATGTTACAATCATGCACACTTTCAACAAATGAAACACTTTTTGGTCAATGAAAACCTTTTCCATCGTTTGAGATGAGAAAGAAAGACAACGTTTCCCTTAGAAAGGAATAAAGTGATAAATAGTAGAAATACTTTTGATGAAGATAAAACCTTTATACGGCTAGAACAAGTTCACGATTTGAAGATCTATTCTACAATTTCGATTGCCTTTTGGATTGAGAAGATATTGCAGATTGATCTTCAGAAAAACGGACTTCAAGGAATTCCTTTTCATGAGTCTTCAGCAGAACACTCAGTTCGTAAAATTTATGATCAACTTCCCCAAAATTCTCCTTTGGATTGGGAAAAAGAGTTTGATACGAAGAAATGGCATATTGTCCTTGCTTACATCGAAGAGAAGCCTGTTGCTGGAGCAATCATTATCCACAATTCTCCAGAAATACACATGCTATGTTCGAGAAAAGATTTAGCAGTACTGTGGGATATACGTGTCAATGAAGAGTACCGAGGCATGGGAATTGGCAAAGCATTGTTTCACTATGCCATGCAATGGGCCAAGAATCAAAGCGCTCAGTGGTTGAAGATTGAAACACAAAACAATAATGTCGATGCATGCAAATTCTATAGCAGGATGGGATGCTTTCTTGGTGGTATAGATTGTTTTGCCTATGGTGGAACAGCAAAGCCCAGTGATGAAATCATGCTGCTTTGGTACAAGGAGTTATAGGGTGTTTGGTTGCATGAAAGCTGAAAACACCGTGCTACATTACGAAAAGTTTGTTCAGTACGGATTGATTACAAGAACTAGACAAATAACAAGTACAAGCTTTGAATTGTCTAGTATTCAAAAAATCTACACGTGATTGCTAGGGCAAATATTTAAGACCCAGGTACGATAGGTTCCAGTTTGGGATGTTGCCGAAAGAACTTCCAGATTTCTGTGATCGCGTCATATTTGTCAATGTTCTTCGTAGAACCTGCCAACCACTCGGGTAAATAAGGACTAGATGACATGGGCCAATGATGACCCAATTCTTTGATTAACATCATGCGGATCTTACGACGATCTGTAGGAGATTTAAATTGCTGCAAT
Source organism: uncultured Caldisericota bacterium (assembly GCA_964493625.1). Lineage (GTDB taxonomy): Bacteria > Caldisericota > Caldisericia > UBA6126 > UBA6126 > JAGLCW01. The sequence goes on along the minus strand of CAZBOU010000019.1, from coordinate 11,741 downwards.
AAAAGATCATCATCCTCGTAAAGAATCGTATAGGAAGAAGGTATTTGCAAACGTTCTACCCATTTTAGAATCATATCCTGAACGGGAGGTTTGGTGCCGTATTGTTTGTTTCCTATCCATAATTCCCCTCCCTCCATCGGATTTAAGGGATCATCCGTTCCGGTAATGTATAAAAGAGGAACAGGACTAGGGTTTGAAGACGTATTTTCCAACCAATCTGTAGAAGCCACAGGAGCAGCTGAGGCAATAATGGAATCCAGCTCCCTAGCAACTCGAAAGGTCATGCTACCGCCATTACTAAACCCTGTAACGTGGATGTGTTTTTGATCTATGAGAATTTTGGATTGAATATCTTCAATCATGGTTTGTACAAACAAAACATCATTTGGTTTTTGCTTTGATGCTTCCGAATTTTCATTGTTGGAGCCGTCATTCCAGCTTTGAGGATTCGTCGTAAACGAAGGAGGGCGTGTCATGTCTTTTCGTATCCCTTCTGGGTACGCAATAACTACATCCGTATTGTGTCTGGCAATCCAATTCCAATCCGTCAAATCCATTGTAGAGAATGCATTCCCACCACCACCATGCAAAACGATAATGAGGGTTTGGGGCTTTGTAAGGTCGGTATAGGGAGCCAGCTATATAATGTCAAGTGGTAAAATGCTTATTCTGTCTGTATCATCTGCATAAATTTCTCTCAACGCTCCTTCCTGTGTGTTTTGAGAATGTGTAAAAAAATCCTCATATTTTGCTGCAAGGAACCACCGGGATTCTAATTTCATAGGGTTGGTTCTTTGTAAGCACAGCCCAAACAATGCAAGTAAGCTTTCTTGCTACAGCCCCTATCGCTGTTCCGTATGCTTTTCCCTCTCCTCGTTTTTTCTGATAGTAGGCACTCAATACAGGATCATGATAAGCAGCTACTACAGCAGCTAACCAAAGTGATCTTCGTAGGAACCGAGAGCCTCTCTTAGAGATGTGATTTCGGGTTCCTTTAAACTCACCTGATTCTTTGACAGATGCATCAAATCCTGCATACGCAACCAATTTGTGAGGAGTCGCGAATCGATGAATATCCCCGATCTCTCCTACAATAGTAGCTCCTACGACTGGACCTACTCCGGGTATGGTTTGAATGACCGTATCCGGCAAATGAGACAATGCCCCTTGGATTCTTTCTTCCACCTGCCCAACGTGTTCTTCTGTAAATTGAATTTGTTTGAGAATGAGTTTTAACTGAAAAGAAAAAGCATCCAAAGCCAATCCTGTACCAAAGGAATTCTTGGCTGCCTTTCGCAAAGCTCTTGCTTTGTCTTTTCCCAGACGTCCTTTACTGACCCTTGTGAGAAAATGGGTCAGTTTGGGGGTAGACAGTTGTGCAATTTCCTCTGGAGTGGTGTATGACTGCAAGAGTTCTTGCGAGGTTTTTCCAAAGATATCGGAAAACAAGGAAGCATACTCCGGGAATACTTGATCCAGAATCCCAATGGCTTGTCGTTTGCAATCACTACACGTATCCACAAGCGTGGAACGAAATCGACACAATTGACGAAGAGATCGGTACTGTTCCTGGAGAACAGGCATACTGGCTGTTCGTCCAAAGCGAACATATTCTGCAATAAGAAAGGCATCCACACGGTCTGTTTTGATTTTTCGAAGAGATAGATTCCGTCTCATTCCATCAGTTTGCAATGGATTAATGATTTGAAGGTCATATCCCTTTTTGTGCAAATAGGAATACAAAGGAAGCCAATAATGCCCTGTGGACTCCATTCCAATCAAAAGTCTTTCTTGGGTAGGATTCATGGCCTGTATGTAATGAAACAGACTCTCTGCTCCCTCTGTGGTATTGAGAAACGGAAATGAGGGTCCTATTCGAGTTCCATTCTCATTCACCATGCCCATTTCGTGTCGATATTTACCAACATCAATGCCAACATATAGCATAGGTCTCACCTCTTTGTGTGGTATACTGTGATACAAGAGGTTAATACTCCGATTTCTTTGGTACGTGCAACCTCGTGTGAGATACGCAGTCTATGCTGCATCCAGCTTATTCGCATATCACCAAAGAACGGAGTTGCCACCCTTCCAAACGAGATCAATGTCTCAAGGAACAATATCGGCAACCTCTGTTCACTTGGTAGGCATTATTTGATAAGAGAGCAAAAAATGCAACCTTTTTTTGTGATTCGGAGAAACAAGAATAACAGAACGCTATTTTGTTTACTCAAGAGCTAGTCACAAAGATGTGTAATGCCATAACTTTATTATACGAGGAACATACAAGTAGTACTCTCGTTTTCTATCCTCTACAAGAAGTTGTTCATGAAATGGAAAGTGCGTTTGAAAGAAATTTCCTTCTCGTTTTGTCAAAGGAAAACTCCATGAATACAGATTCTTTTCAAAATTCGTATCATCATGAATCACAATATGAAAACTCCAGTTGGGTTGCTTTTGTGCTTTATATTCCTGGTAGTATGGGAGAACAAAAGGGGACGTGGTGAAGGTCAATGAATCACCGGACAAAGGCATAGAACTCTGAGAAGAAAGAAGAGGAAAGCCGACAGAATCGTAATCCTGAATATCGTTGTGATCAAAACAAAGCAATTGCAAGGGTACATTTTGGATAAAGGGCCCTAAACACTTCTGATATACCGGATAAAGATAAACATGGTCTGCTTTTAAAAATAGGGAATAACGCAGATGTTGCAAATCCTTGGAGCTCATATCTTCTTTCCAATGCAACGTTATGGAAGCAGTATATGAATCTTGATTTTGTTGGATTGCAAAATCTGTAACTTCTATTTTTGTATCTGGTTGAATGGTAGCAGCCGTATGATACGATTCACGAATCCATGATTCTGGATCATAACCGATGCGGTAGGGGTAGGTGTAATACAAACTTCCATCCTTAGGAATACGTCGATGAAAGAGCTGTGATGGGTTCGTCTTGCATTTCGTATTCATTACAGTTTCGCCATAATTTTTGATCTGGTAATCTGGCTGTATAACGGTGGAAAAGGTTTCCGTACCATAAGCATAACACAATGTAGTAATCGAGGGATTCTCTTGTTCAAGTTTGGAAGTAAAAAATTCGCTTTTATACATTGCAGGAACCTGGACTCTAGTTTCAACAAGGGTGGTGTTTTGCAAAGGATAAGTCCCCTCGTATTGCAAAATGGTATTATCCCTAGCAGTGAAAGAGAAAGTTGTCCATGCAGATGGAATTGAGAAACAAAACAGTAGAAGTAGAAGCAATGAAACAAATTTTATTTTCATGATCCAATTGTATGTAGTGTATTCGATGTGTCAATGGTGCTTCGTATACAACACAATTTTCATTCTAAGCTCGTATTCAATATAGTATAAAAATTTATTGTAAACTATTGGATTTTTCAAGTTAACATTTTACAATGATACCAACTTCATTGAATTTATTTTAATGCCAAGAGGAAAGAGGAATAAGTATGAAAAAGTGGATTTGTTTTGTTTTGTGTTTTTTCATGATTATCTTTATTGTGCCGCAATCTATTTATGGCGAAGGACAGAAAAGTACCACATCGCTTAGGTCAAATCTAAACCCATCATATTCTCTTCGATTGGATACTTTTGAATGGATGGATTCATGTATCAAAAAGTGTACAGAAAGTCTTATCTTCGAAGAAACCGACGTTTATGATTCCATGGATGCAATAGAACGAGGAGATTTCCTACGATGGTTAATTCAAAGCATGGATATCCCTTTGGTCTCTTCCGATCATAACTTTGCTGATGTAGATAAAAACAATCCCAACTACAAGTATATTCAAACTGCTGTAGAAGCAGGCATTATAGAGAAAACAACACATTTTTACCCTCACGACTTTTTACTGCGATACGTTGCTAGCATTTGGCTGGTCAATGCAACAGGAGAAGAAGCTATCCAAAAAGCTCTTTCTTACACCCAACCCGTTATAGCAGCACAAGATGGCTACTACGAAGTACCCAAAGAAGCAATTGGAAGCATGACTGTTTGCTACCTTCCTGCCTATCAACTCATGAACTATCGGTACATTACAAATGATGGGTACCGACGCGTACACCCCTGTCAACCATTACTTTTTGGAGAAGCAGCCTACAGTTTTACAATGATGATGAATCCACCCAAAAAAGGTGGAGACGTAAGCATTAGTTTTCTTCAAGAACCAAGCACGCTTTTTCCTAGTATAGACTGGGTCAGGACATCGCATGACGTCGGGGCAATGATTGGAAGTCCTTCTAGAGATGCAGATAACTATTGGGGACGATACCCTGAACTACTAAAACGTATCCCCACACAAGAAAATGGTTTATGGACTATCCAACAGGACAAGAATGGTGAATTTCAATCCATGGAAATAGTGTATGAACTACGTGAGAATATCTTTTGGTCCGATGGTACTCCTATTACTGCCCAAGACGCTCTTTTTGCTTTCTATTTCTATCGTCATCCATCATGCCCCATTGTCCACAGTGAGATAGATTTCTGGGTAAATAAAATAGTTGCCTTAGATGAACACAAAGTAATGGTGCAATGGAATACTCCCTATTTCCACGCAGACTCTGGCCTTGGGCTTCTCCCCCGTCACTATTTTGAAGAAAAGTTCCAATACATCCTGGAACCCTACGATATTACAAAACCTCAAGATGAAACTTCAGAAAAATACAAGGCAGACACTTCGTTCATTATGAATTGTTGTAAAGATGAAGAATATGGAGAAAATCCAATTCTTGCTGGTCCATATGTTGTTGAAGAATGGAATAAGGGTTATTCTATTCTTCTGAAACCCAACCCTTATTATCTATTTGATGCTCCCGTATTAGACGAGATACGAATTGAATTCTTTCCTTCTCCATCTCACATTTTTAAAGATTCCAATGAGTCTGTAGTTGATGTTGCTCCTATTTTTTATGCAGACGATGATCATCCTGCCACCCATGATATTCATGTAACTCCCAGTACAACTTGGGAGCATATAGACTTGAACGTCGATATTGAACCCTTGAATGATCGCAAAGTACGTCAAGCATTAATGCTAGCGATTGATCGAAACAGAATTCTAGAAGAAGTGTACCAAGGCAACGAAGTGCAGCTTGCGAATTCATGGCTTTACCCTAAGCATATGGGCAGTCAACATTATTCTTTGCAGGATTATTCATATGATATGGATAAAGCAAAGATACTTCTTGATAAGGCCGGTTGGATCATGGATCCTGTTACTAATTACCGCGAAAAAGACGGGGAAGTATTCACTATAACCTTCATTACTACAGCTGGCAACCGGTCAAGAGAAAGTGTACAAGATATCATTACCGAATGTTGGGAAAACCTTGGAATAAACGTGATTGTATCTAATCAACAACCAACGAATTTTTTTATCTATACATTGAGAGAGCGTAAATTCGATGGACCAAGCGCATGTCTTTATGCATGGATAATGAGTCCTTATTCAAATTTATACAGCATTATTCATTCTAGTCAAATCCCAGATGAAAGAAATGGTTGGACTGGTCAGAACTACACAGGTTTTCAACACGACTATGTAGATGCATTGGTAGAAGAATGCAAAACAACCCTTGATAAAACTACATGGGGCAAAAACCTCAACGTTGTTCAAGAAATACTAATGAAAGAATTACCATCACTTCCACTCTATTTTAGAACGGATATCTCTTGCTTACACAAAGATTTAATGAATTTCAAACCGTGTGGCAACTCTGGCAGTAGCGACTTCTGGAACATCGCCTACTGGTATTGGAAGTAGCCCTATGGTTGGTTGTAACCTACTGTGTACAGATTTTGGAAATAAAATCATTGTCCAAAGTCTTGAACACTACTATTCCACTAAAGATCCCTCCTTCCTGAGGAAAAGTGCTATAGAAACAATGAAAAGAGATTTTAAATTTATCCTTCTATTGTTCTTAGTCTTCTTTGTTTTTAGTATTGTTAGAGAGTTTATTGGACATTGACACTTTGGGGTGTTTTTTAGAAATACAAGTTCGCAATCAAAGGAGAGGGTTGTATGAAATTTAAAAAATGGCTCGGTTTTACTTTGCCTGTCCTCGTTGTTTGTTGCATTTCATGTTCCGTTCATGTTCAAAAGCAAGCGATACCCTCTTCAAAACTCGTGGAAGTCGGTTTATTAGGCTCTATGACGCCCTATAAATCACAATTTCCACTGTTGCAGCTTGAAAATGAATACCCCACTATTAATGCAATATCTTTTGAACCTTCTTTCTCTACCTTCAATCCTTCTCCATATTGTTTTCAATACTATGAAGAAGTCAGAAAATACATGCAACTGAATCGAGGATACCCGCAAACCATTTGCCAACGAACAAAGTATTATTTGGGTGTTCCCAAAAATGATGTGGGTGATTATGATTGGAGTAGTTGGATTCCACTTGTCCATAACAAAATTAAAGATAGTTCTGCTAGTACAGGTATTGTTTTGCTGCAACCCCATGTAGAATGTACAGACGATTCCTATACCGCTACTGCACATTTGAAGTGGGAAGAGATATTTCCGATAGAAGATATTAAAAACCTTCGCTATAGTATTTTTCTGAAAGCAGATCGAATCTACTACCATGATTACCATGATCCGGATTACTCCGTTGAAAACATTGCCTATGATATGATCCCTTTGTTGGGTGATGTGAAAGAAGAATACAGTGGGAAGGGATTTCCTTTGTTTTCCTCTTCTGACATATACCCAACAGATCAAAATCCTTATTTTTCACTTACAACCGAACCTTTTACTCTACCTTTTATAGTTGGTTTTCCAAAGAATCAACAACCCAAATGGAGCTTGCACCTGATTCTTAGCGATGGAACCGATATGGATAAGAATCTGTATTCCTGGAGTTTTCCTATCAAGGAGGAAGATGAATCGTATGATTGAATGCTGTGAAAAGCATGTTTGATTGACAAAGTGAAAACCGAGGTGATGACCATGAAACGAGTTCTTTTTGCTACAATTTGTTTACTTCTTGTTTTTCAGTTTGGTTGTTATGAATTGGACCATCGGAACTACTTGTATACAACGCTAATGACAGAAGAACGAATTGCTTCAGTGGATCATGCTTCTCTTTTTTTGTCTAACAATCAAACGTCATGGATAACCCCTCTTAAAAAACAAGGGAATTCTCTAGCCTACCAAAGTAGGAATGGATGGGACAACTCTGATACTTTGTCATAAAACAGAAAGGATGTGAACAATGAAATACAGGAAGCTCCTGATAGCTTCTCTATGCATGGTTTTCTTAGTGTCGTATTTTTCTTTTTTCTCTTCTAGAGCTTTGGCAGCAGAACCAACTACAACCATTGTGGTAGAAGATGCTAAAGAAGGTGAGAATGGATGGTACTGGGAACCTCCTACCGTTACTTTTTCGTGTACACATCCCTCTGCGAAAGTGTACTACTATTTCAATGGCAACAATGGGGGAGCTTTGTTGTATGATGGAGAACCGATTGATATTCTCGGTTGGTACTCAAAAGAGCGCTTGTCCCCTGGCAAGTTTATTGTTCGCATCTCCTACTACTCTGTTCTTGGAGAAACCAAAGAAGTAGTGCAGTCATTTGATCTGAAGGTGAATACGGTACAACCTGAAATCATTCTTGAGAAACCTTCTGAAACAAACTTTAAAACTACTGAAGACACACTTTTGATTAAAGCTCGAGGCACTCTTATCTTAATCATTGACAAAGGAGAAAGAGTTTTAGCATGCGATGCAACCCTTTTTATTAATTATGAGGAAATACCCATCGACACGAACACCTGTTCTATAAAAAAAGAAGTCCCTTTGCAATTGGGAGAAAACCAAATCAACATTACTGTTAAAGATGCTTCGGGTAGAACCAAGGAAATACTTCTCCGTGTGTACCGATATCAAGATCCAGCAGATGCAAACAGAGTACAACACTACACTTTGCGAATTGATGTAGACAATCAAAAAGGATGGATAAACGATACACTTCTTCCAACCATAGATGATACTGTCATTATCAAAAATGGATCCAGCTTTCTACCACTGGACATAGTAGAGAAGCATTTTCCCTTGGATATTACAAGAAAACCCATGGAAGCAACTTTTCAGATTGCTTACAACGAAACTTCAATCCAATATCAGATGAACTCTAGCGTAGCTCTTGTAAATGGCAAAGAACGAATGCTACCTTGGCCTCCTTTTTACAACTCAACATCCCTCTGGATTCCCCTTCGTTTTACATTTGAAACCCTTGGGGGCAGCGTTGGTTGGAACGCAGAGACTCGAGAAATCACAATGGAGATTGATTTGTGATATGCTGTGCAAAACACATTGTATTGAGGTCAGATAATGACTGATAGTGGAACAAGGGTTTAAAATTCCTTTTCAATCAAAAAACGAGCCACAAAAATGATTTGTTGATAAACACGATCCATACAATACTTGTCGCTTGTTTTATAGTTTGCAACTTTATTTTCTGGACACTTTCAATGGCAAATGGGAGATTTTTTTATTCATTACCTTGACAAACTTTTTTTACAGTATTTAAATAATAGTATCCTACTTGGAAAAAAATTGTGCTTTTCTAAACAAACTTCTTCGGAAGTTAAGAAAGGAGCCACATATTGAGGGTATAAAGAAAAAGTTGGGTACGAGTGCTTCCCGATCCTGTAAATAAAAATCATAATTTGTGGGTCTTGCCCATGAATGGAGCAAAAAAATGAAGCGTTATTCTTTTAAAATAAAAGAATCTACTCTAGAAGGAGTTTTACCGATGAACGATCCTAAAAAATCAAATATGCGATTGACTCGCATTGTTACCTCTGTTGTTGTATCCTTTATGTTGTTCACAGCTTCTGTCCCTGTTTCTACCTATGCTGCTATCCAAGCCCCCCCCCTAGGAACTAATATTGTTACCCAAAGCATGCAGCGCATCTTTCATTTCTTCTTTCCCCGTCCTTTGTATGTAGGCAGCCTAATGAATGGTTCTACTGATGCTGGCATGCCTGATCGGGGCGATGAAAAAGTAGCCATGGCTACCAGTAACTGGACCAATTTGGTGGTCAATCTGGACACAGGCAATCATTTGGTGACGGCCGATGTATTGTCTGTACCTACTGCCTCAGGACTTCCAATGTCTGTGCAGCTTGTCCACAATTCTTTCAATGCTTCCATTGATGTGGGAGTTGGAAAAGGATGGATGACCAATTTGCATAGCTGTGTGCAAGAAGATGGTCAAACGGGCGATATTACATACATGGATGCAACAGGTGCAAAATATCTCTTTGACTATGATAGCCAAAGCCAAACCTATACCAATCCAAAAGGCTTTGCAGGAAAGATGACCAAGGAAGTGGATGGAAGTTATACCTTGCAATCTTTGGGTCATACCAAACTCACCTTTGGTTCCAATGGAAAACTAACCAGTATCGGGGAAACTTGTGGAACGTCACCCGATAGCGTTAGTATTACGTATGATGGAAATGGCAATCCAACTGCTGTGACCGATTCATTGTCGAATCGATCCATCTCTCTAGACTACAATGGCAGTGGAAAGCTTTCGGAAATAAGCGATCCTCTCAGCAATACCTGGGAGATTTCGTACAATGGAAGTAATCAATTGATAGGACTTACACAGCCAGAAGATACAATACAGAATCCTCCGCCTACTCCTCCCTCTTGTTCCTTCAGCTATGATGGAAACAATTTACTCACCGGACATGAAGATTTTTTGGGGAGTGATTACACCATTGGCTATGAAGGAAGCTCTCCGTTTAAAGTCACTAGCTGGACAGATCCAGCCAGCAATCAAACAACCTTTGCCTATGCATCTGCCTCCTCACCATACGACAAGAAAACAACAGTGACGGATGCGGAAGATATCGATATTGAATACTACTTTGGTGCTAGCTCTGGCCAAGTTGAAAAGATTCAGCAAAGTAATGGCACCGATACACTCAAAATAGAAATGGCCTATGATGGCACCACAGGATATCAAACCAGTAGTATCGACGCCTATGGGAATACTACTACTCTATCGTATGATAGTGTGGGACACATCGATCAAATTACTCTTCCTCCTTCCCAGCAAGGACAACCTTCGTATGTAAAAACCTTTACCTATTCTACACCCGTTTCTATTGATTCGGTACTGGAAGAAACAGAAGAAACAGTAACCGATCAAGTGGATGCAACTACGTCTTTTTTGTATACAGACATGGACAATCCTTGTTTGCCTACCATTATTAACGACCCGCTGGGTCAAACGTCCACTTTGCAATACAACAGTCATGGGCAGATCACGTCTTTGACCCAGCCCACTACAGGAGGGACCAAAACAACGAGTTTTTCCTACCATCCCACCACTCATGATCTTTCCGTACAAACCGATGCACTGGGCAATGAAACCCAGTATTTGCGAAATCTCAATGGTTTGGTTGGTGAAGTCAAAATGTATGAAGGTACTGTTGGATCGGGTGTATTGAAATCCGATGTTACCTCTCTTCTCAATGCTGTAAATATGTCCCTAGGCACCAGCGACAGTGTATCTAGTCTTACCACGGCTCATAGCTACAATGACAATGGAGCAACCACGGCTACCATGTCAGAACTAGGCTGTGAAAACTCTGTATCGTATACGGATGCCGCTTCTAGTTTGATGCCCTCTAAGGTAGTGTTCAAAGCCCCCTTCAAAGGATCTATTGATTCCATTCAACCTCCTCTCATTCCAGCACCTACCATTCCATTTGATCCTTTTCAGCCCTTGCCAGCATCATCCACCAATACACAGGGAGAAACAACAACCTATACGTATTTGGACAATGGTAATGTGTATACCGTCACCAACCACTTGAATCAAACCACGCAGTGGCAATACGATGATTTTGGACGCACCAGTTCGATGGCCGATCCCTTTGGAAAAGTGACTTCTTATCAATACAATTTGAACAGTCAAATGACGTCTAAAAGCATCAGCGGAGAAGGAACTTCTACCTATGTATATGACAATGCTCGCCGCCTTACCCAAATCACTCAGCCTATGCAAGGCACCAATACTTTGTCTCGCAATCTGCGAGGAGATTTGGTGTCGGATACGTATGCTTCGTATTCACGAGATCTTGTTGGTCGACTTCTAAACAAAACTTTTTATGCGGGGGGTTCTGAAACCTATAGTTATTCTCCCGACGGGTATCGAACCAATGACAATGGGATTCAATATACATTTGATGCCATTGGGAATGTGACTTCCAAAAATGGAACCTCTATTACGTATACAGGAGCCAGTGGATCCACTGCCTTGGGTTTGCCTTCTTCTAGTAGCAATCAAACCTATACGTATGCAGCCAATCATTTTCTTTCTTCTCTGACCGATACTAGCAAAAGTCCATCTCAAACCTTTCAATATCAATATTCATACTCCAAAGAATTAACCCATCTTTCTAGTCCCAATCAAGTCGAAATGCAACAAATCTTTGTCAACAAACAAATTGTCTCGCAGCAGTATATACATGTTCCTTCACAAAGCACCCTATCCCAAATCAATCAAACGTTCAATGCCAACCAGCAACTCACGCAATATCAATACGCAACAGCTACAGGGGGCACTCCTTTTACAGAATCGTATGCCATGACGTATGCAGGAAACAACAAATTAAATTCAGTAACGTATGGCTCTAACAATCAAGTGTTGACCTATGGCTATACCCAAACTGGAAAACTCTCCACATTGC
>CAZBOU010000018.1:0-34324 GCA_964493625.1 uncultured Caldisericota bacterium | reverse complement strand
GATAGTTGTCTTGTAAAAACCGTGTATTGTTGCAATCCAAATAGAATCGTGGTGCGATTGTACAGCGGTAGGGAATACAGGCTCTTTTATTGCAAAAGGTCCGGTCCCATTCGATTGTGAAACATGGGGCTGTTGGGGACTAGCTATTTGTTCATGTTTTGTTTTGCTCAAGGATGATGACTGATTCTGTTTTTGTATCCATTGATTCCTTGCAAATTGAAAGAAATCCAGAAAAAATGTGTAGGAATCATCTAGGCTATTAAAGCAATCTGTATTCAGGTAACCGGTAAAAAGAATTCTATTTTTGTATTCAATTAAGGCATGATCATTGTTTTTGCTAGCTCCCATTAAAACAGCCCCCGGAAGAAGTTGAATATCACTCCATAAGGTTTTCAAAGAAACTAGGGTGTACGGGGTACTAAGTCGGTATTCACTACGAAATCTCTCGAGCCAACGATTGTCTTGTATATGCAATTTGTCTTCATTGTTTATGGTTTGAACGATGGTTAGTTTTTCGTTTTCATGAATTCCAAAATAATTCTGTAGCAATGTATTAAGCTGAGGGCTACTTTGAGAATATCCAAAGGGGATCATCCCGCATACAAGTCCCCCTTTTTGCTCAAACTCAACAAGGCGGTACATCAATTCCGATTGATTCTGATAAAGCTGCGGTTGAGAGAACACCATCAAAATGTCAAAATGGAGTCGATCAAATGTGGTAAAGCCATGATCATCTGGTGCAAATGGAACCGCTTGGAGTTCGATATTGAGCAATCTCCGAGAAAGGTCTTTGTTAATATCTTCTATCATCAATTGTTGCTGTATGATGTCTCTTTCATTATTGTTGTTGGGACATAATATACCAATTCTTGTGATAGGTTGACTTGTTACATGCAATAATTGCAGATGGGACACGGATTGATTTGCGCCAACAACCGATAATTCGACTTGTTTTTCTCCCTCTTCGGTAGGTACATAGGAGAAAAATGCATGACGCTCACCATAGGGGGGAATGGTTTCCAATACATTCCTATATATTGTCTGGTTCTTTTCGACAATGGAAATGCGCACATTTTCCTCTTCCGAAAAACCGTCGTTTCGAATCTGAAAAGAATAGTCTTTTCGTTCCCCTTTTGAAAGCAATTGCAAGTCGAAGGAGGGGATAAGAACAAGATCATGTTCTTTTTTCCCTTGGATGTATAGTCTTTTTTCTTGGCCATTTTCCATTTCGAAACGAACAATAAAGTTTCCTTTGCCAGGAAGTGGTACATTGATATTGTAATAATGGGAACTTTGTTCTCTACGGAGAGTTGGAGAAACAATTTGGTCCAAAACCAATGTATTCTTGTCTTCATGATAAAGAAAAAGTCGAATGTAAGGAGATGATGACGTTAGATCAATGTTCATATCATCGTGTACTGAAAACGCAGGTATAGTTTCAAAGTCTTTGCATACTTGGTTGCTCTTCTCAATCATAATCTCTTGATGTGAATGTACTTTTTGAAAGAACGGATTTGGAGTGGTAGGATCTCCAAGAAAGGTAAATCCAAAAAGAGTTTTCAAAAAGGGTTCATTAAGTTCAATGCAATCCACCATCGAATAAGTTTGAAATGCATTCTTAGTGGCAAGACCATACGTTTCAGAATGGGTCAATTCTTCCAGAAAATATTGAATTATTGCTTCTCCATAAAAAACTTTGCGTACAGTAGGAGATCCCTTTTCTTTTCGAAAATCCCACCCGCACCAACAATCTCGAGTGCTTCCAAAATAGCTAGTGAAGCCGCTCTTGGAAAACAGCAAAGAAGCTCCAAAAGAAGGCTCTTTTTTGTACCCCAACAATTGTTGATCAAATGAAGCATTTCCACATCCTTCACTAATCAACAGTCCATGGTTATGCCCTGAATTCCATTGAGAAAGATCATGGGACGTAATTTCTCCCTGGTCAAGAAGCAACCGAGAACCATCACCATGGCCAAAAGCCCATACTAAGGGAAATGAGCTTTCTTGTAACTGTTGTCTTAACTTTGTAGCAGTACAATTTTCTGTAGTAGTGAATTGCTTCTCAATATCGTAAGAAGGTACCCTGTGTTGATTGACATGATGAGTTTGAACAAGTTCGGCGAAATAAGGGTCCTTACGAAAAGGATCTCCACCAGATAACAGGATTGGAAAAGAAGAAGAGAGAGTGGATTCCTGTTGATTTCTGATCATATTGTGTACCATTTGCATTGCTTCAGATTCATTATTACAAGGTATTCTACCAATAGAAAGCAAGGGTTGAATTGAAAGACTATCGGGAGCAAAATGAGAGTAGTACAAATCGGTTGGAATCCATTTTTCATAGTCTGTTTCAGAATCTTTACAAAAAATGTAATACGAAGGAGGTATATGGGCAGCATCGCCTAGCAAAGTTACATATTGGATACTATTTTCTTGATTCATATAGTGATCATAAATACAATCGCGAATCTGATAGGCTAGAGTAGCGTCATACAATTGTAAATACAAAGGGTGACTATCTTCGTATCCCTGCAAAGGCTCTTGAATGGAAGGCGGAAACTCTTGACGATAAGAAATGTCAGATGTAAAAACAACGTCAGATTGAACACCATTGTTTAATTGATGCTCCTGTAATTCCAGCGCTGCTGCCTGAAAAGAATCAGGAGCAATAATCAAGCCTTTAGAAATTCCATTAGAAGAGGCCATTTCACGTACAGATTGCTGGCTAGTTTTAAGTGTGAAGTTAACCTGAATTGTTATTTCTTTAATAAATTCAGCTGTTGAAGGACTTTGATATAGGATTGGATACAAATGAATTTGGATACAACCCCCGGTGGGATATGGATCTAGAATTCTGTATTCTTGAGGTGGAAAAGAGTATTCAGTATCAATCTCCATAGAAGATGTAGAAAAGGAGACTAGGTCTGATCCTTGAAAATTGGCATTCTGTTGATCAATCGACATAATATAGGGATCACTAGAACACTGCCATGAACCTTTTTCCAATTCAATATTCTCTGATTTTATCGAAACCAGCTCTAGGGAAAGGAGTTGATAATTATCCTCTATGGCAATGGCTTCTTGTTGAAACCACAACAAAGGTTTCCCTGGGACAGCTATACAATCAAAATCTTGCATCTGAATGGCAGCCTGATTATTGCTTTGATGAGAAATTGTTAAACTAGTAAGATCCATTGAGAAAGTGATTGTTTCTGTCTTGTCTTCAGTTGGATAGGAAACAAAAGAATAAAAAGGGGAAAAAGAGTGACTAAAGGCTGAAAATGCAGGAGACCACGTATGAAAAATCATGCATACCATCAACAAAAGTACTACAATGACTCGCTGTTTTTGCATTTTCAATTGCCTCCTATACCATTATTATACAATGGAAGCAAAACAATTCCTAGGGAACTGTTATTTTGATTTTCGTAATCTTCGAAGTCTCTCAATTCGTCGCATTGGGTTTTTGGGAGAAAAGATTCCTTTGTTTGAGTATTTGATCTCATGAACTAGGTAAAAAGCTTTTGGATCAAAACCAAGAATACATTTCTTTATACTGTGCAAAGCAGATCGATCTACTACCGAATACAATATTTGTACGCCACCTTTTACTCCCTCGGCCCTTACTTTCGTGACTCCGATATTGTCAACTTCAAAACGTTTAATTAAGGGAGATACATCGAGGGGAGAAATGACTTGAACTAGTACCTTTCCAAAAGCAAGCTTCTCTTCAATAATCATTCCTATTAAGGTACCCATGGCAAAACCACTTGCATAAGCGATGTAACAAACGGGATTGGATAGATTTTGCATGATTTGTGTCATAGCTAACAACCATATTAAAATTTCGAAAAAAGCCATAA
The DNA here is from genome assembly GCA_964493625.1 of uncultured Caldisericota bacterium. GTDB lineage: Bacteria > Caldisericota > Caldisericia > UBA6126 > UBA6126 > JAGLCW01. The sequence continues at coordinate 30,461 of CAZBOU010000018.1, read as the reverse complement.
CAGTTGTCCAGCCCTTAATACCTTTTGACAGAAAGAGAATACGGATGGTAGCAATACTAACATCTACGACGCGCGCAAAAAAAATTAAAAGAGGTAAAAATACCCATGCAAACCAATCTATATTACTCAGCATACAACTTCCTATATGTTTAAATGAAATACTACCTCAAATCTTAACACAAAAAACACAATTCTTGTAGTACAATGAAGAAATGAATAGTATAGATTTACATATACACTCAACCTGGTCTTCTGATAGTATTTTACCTATGCAAAAAGCCATTGATACCGCCGTCACGTTAAAGGTCTCTTCCATGGCATTCACAGATCATCTAGACATAGGCCATCCAGATTACTTCAGTCCCTTTTTAAATATATCCCTGTATCTGGATCAAATAGAATCTCTTCAAAAAAAATCAAGTATCGCGATTCTTAAGGGAATAGAAGTTGGTATTACTAAATCCAATATCAGGCTTACGCAGACTATTCTTGATCAATTCTCGTTTGACTATATTATAGCATCCTGTCATGGCAACGATGAAGTGGAATTTTTTAGAAAAAAAGCACAAGATCTATATAGTACTGATTTATTGAAGGTCTATTTTGATCATATCCTTTTTATTGTTCATTCTCTTTCTAACTTTCACTCATTGGCTCATATAGATTACATAATGCGGTATCACACAATCTCTCTCGAAGAATTCTTACAACATGAATCGATCATCAATGCCATCTTTAAAGTTCTTGTTGATCGCAATAAAGCAATGGAAATTAATACTAAAAATTTGGATTCAGAAAAATGCAAAGCTGTGTATTTGTTTCTTTTACAAAGATTTCGACAAATGGGAGGAAAATGGATCACCTTTGGAAGTGACGCGCATCAAGCAAAGGATATTGGGAAGATGTATCATGAAGCAAAAAAAATGATCAACCAAACGGGCTTTTCTGCCTTCGCGATTCCTACGCAAAATGGTTGGGTACTGCATTCAGATTAAATCAAACTTCAAGGAAGAATCATTTGAATTGTCGAATCTGAAACAAAATAAGTAGCAGGAGCTTGGGTTCGATATTCACCATCAGCATAAATTACTTCCTCTGCTTCAATATGGACCTTCTTTGCTTTTGTATAATACACTTCCGGTAACGACAAATGCTTTCCTGTCAATAATAATGGGAGTTTGCTTAGCAGTCTGAAACGATTTACATCCCGAATTAGACAAACATCTAAATATGTATCGCTTCTATTCGCTTTTGGAGTTATGCGCATACCTCCACCATATCGGTCACCATGGCCAACAGCCATCAACAAATAGGTTCCTTCAATCCATTGATTATCAAGACAAATGCTCATTATGGGAGCTTTGTAGACAAAACACGACAAGAGAACAGCCAGAAAGTAGACAATTTTCGTCCCCTTCATAAAGGAGGGAAAATTGTTTGCAATCTTATTGACATACGAATCAAAACCACAGGAAGCAACCCCTACAAACGGGCTATTGTTTACCTGAGCAATAGGAACACGTTTTGAGGTGCCATGAAAAAGGATGTCGGTGGCATTTTTTGGCGTAATTCCAAAAGAGGATGCTATGTCATTGCCAGTTCCGCTGGGAAAAAGAAAAACAGAGGCAGATGATTGCATCTGCCCCTGTACTATTTCGTTAAAGGTTCCATCTCCCCCAAAACAAACAACTATATCGTTTGCATGTCGATATTTTGTTGCAATATCAACGCCGTGACCGGGATATCGAGTAAAAACAACTCGATATTGTAGCTTTTGATCAGAAAGAACCGCGAGAAGATGTGGTAATAGTTTTTTGTAGCCGCCTTTTCCTGCAATGGGATTCACGATGCAGGTATACTGACGCATTTTTACTATTTAATATACGCTTTGGTAATGATAATATCCTCTGTAGGTTTATCCATATCATCTCTTGGAGCATTCTGAATTTGAAGAGCAATATCCATACCACTAATGCATTCTCCAAATACAGTATGTTTTCCATCTAACCATTTGCATCCATCATATTTGGTTACAATAAATATTTGAGATGAGTTTGTATTCGGACCAGCATTTGCCATTGCCACCATACCGTAACCGACCGGAAGAGAGGGTAGGGTGTAATCGTATTGATAGCCTTGGCGGGTATTTTCATCAATCAAATTGTTTGTTAATCCTAGGATTTCCGGGTTGATCTCATCTTCAAACATGGGCACATCTGGCTTGGAGGACCCATCGGCAGTCGTTCCCCCGAATTGAATCATGAATTGAGGAATCACGCGATGGAAAATAATACCATCATAGAATCCTGTTTCAACGAGGTCCAAAAAAACACTAGCAGTTTTTGGTGCCACCTTTGGATAAATGGCTAATTCCATCGTTCCTTCTGTGGTTTCTAATACAACAATTTGTCGTTCTTTTTTTGCTTCTTCTTGCTTCATAGATAAATTCCCCTTATCGATCTCGGTTTCTTTTTTATCTTCTTCTCTTAGCTCAGACTCTTCTTTGTTTTTTTCCTGAATCGTTTTGGCATATTCACTGGCTTTTTTTTGAAGATCATTAAGGTCGCTTTGAGTAGCCTTTTTCAATTTTACAGATTGGTCCTCTTTGTATTCTGGCCAAAGCGAAATCTGATCGTCTTGGAAGGAGTATCCGAAATTAACGGCTACATTGCCATCGGCTGTAAGATTCAGACGCCCCTGGTGAGGAATCTCCCATTGGCCCTTCATTTCTTGTGTTTGGAGAGAGTCAAAGATACGGAAAGCACCGCCCTCTTCAAATTCGAAGTTCCCGACATCTGGTGTCACTTCTAACCAGACACCAACCAATGAATCGCGGTCTGCTTCAACGCCAGTCTTTTTGGCGGAGTCACAACCAGCAACAACACTAACACTAAAAAGCAGAAGGAAAGTAAATACAAGTAATTTCTTCATAATTCTCCTATTCGTTTGCGTTTTGAATGTTGTAATCAGACGTAATGGCAATCACATCCTGAACTGTATTGCGAATCATGCAATACTTCTCTTCAGATAACTGAATGGACCTTTTCACATCCCCCTCTTTAATATCTTTCCCTACAACTGTATACAAAACTTGAATTGCTTCAATTCGTTTAGGAACTTCTTGAGACACCGTTGTCTCTGCCTCCACTATAAAATTGGATACAGAAGCCTTCTTTTTTTCAAGAATGGAGATAACGTCAAAAGCAGTACAGCCAATAAGACTCAGCACTAACAATTCGCTAGGCGTAATAGTATCGCCGGGAGTCACTCCCAACGGAAAAGAAAACCCATTTTTACTGACTGCATCAAACGCAAGACCCGATTGCTTCCAAATGACAGTTGTTTTTTTGTTCATAATGATTACCTCCAACAAATATTATAACGAAAATCAGCAAAAGTGATACCATTGCATTTCTTGAACAATGCTATATACTACCAGTGGGGAGCATTGATGCTGAGAGGGAGTACTACTCCGACCCTGAAACCTGATCCAGGTAATGCTGGCGTAGGGAATTGAACTCAGTTTCATATCTTCCCAATTGATATGAAACATAAAAAGAAACAAGAAAACAAATTTGCATCTATATCGACACATTTTCTTCCTATAGCAGGGATTGCATTTGTTTTGCTTTGCTGGGAAATTGTAGTACCCATTTTTTCGATACCAACCTGGATACTCCCTACTCCTTCCATCATTGTAAAAAGAATGATTTCCGATCAAACACTTCTGCTTAGAAACACTTTTGTTACGTTTTTGGAGGCAAGCATAGGTTTTAGTATTGCCATTGTTGTATCCAGCCTAATTGCTCTCTTCTTATACCTATCCAAGACATTGCGTCATGTTTTTTATCCTTTGCTTATAGGAAGTCAAACTATTCCCGTCATTACAGTTGCACCCCTATTCGTACTCTGGTTTGGATATGATCTCCTTCCCAAAATTGTCATTGTCACCCTTATGTGTTTCTTCCCAATATGCCTTAGTTTCCTATCTGGCTTGTTGCAAGTAGATCCTGCAAAAGTGGAACTCATGAAAACATTTTCGGCAAACCCTATTCAGATTTTATGGCATTGCTCAATCCCCTCTGCTCTTCCCTCCTTTTTCTCTGGTTTAAAGATAGCAGCCACGTATTGCATTACAGCTGCTGTTATTGGAGAATGGCTTGGTGCCAAAGCTGGTTTGGGTGAACTCATGAGACGTTCCATGCATTCGTATTCCGTTGATCTGACATTTGCTGCTATCATCATTGTTTCTTTTCTCAGTATCTGCCTTTTATGGCTTATTCAATATGTGGAAAGAAAAGTTCTATTTTGGAAAGAAGGTTCTCTATGAAAAACTGGATTGTTGTTGGTCTCATTCTTTGTTTTTGTTGCACTCTTTTACCCAGTTGTACAACACAAAAATCAGCCGATTCATTAACCAATGTAAAAGTTCTTTTAGATTGGGTTCCTAATACCAATCACACAGGCTTGTATGTAGCATTAGAAGAAGGGTTTTATGAAGAAGCAGGACTTCGCGTAGAGATTATTCAAGCCAATGAAGGAGGTACTTCTCAACTAATTGGTGCAAAACAAGCTACTTTCGGCATTAGCTACCAGGAAGAAGTAACCTTTGCCAAAGAAAAAGGCATTCCTGTAAAGGCGGTAGCTACCATCCTACAGCATAATACTTCGGGGTTTGCAAGTCCCATTGAAAAGAACATTAAAACACCAAAGGATTTTGAATACAATACATATGGTGGATGGGGTTCCCCAGTTGAAATTGCAACGCTAAAGGCCTTAATGGAAAAATACGATGCAGATTTTGAAACACTTGAAATTGCTACCATTGGAGCTGTCGACTTTCTTACAGCCACCCAAAATGTTGTAGATTTTGCTTGGATATACTATGGATGGGACGGCGTTGCTGCAAAACTGCAAAACATCGATCTTAACTATATAGATCTTGGGGAAGAGCACGAAAGCCTAGATTTTTACACACCCGTTATCATTGTAAACGATGAAACCATCAAATTAGATCCGTCTCTCATTTCAACTTTCCTAGAAGCAACCTACAAAGGATATGCCTATTGTATTGAGAATCCAGAAAAGGCAGCGAGTATTCTGATGAAACATTCTCCAGAATCAAACCCCGAAATGATCTTAGAAAGCCAAAAATGGGTTGATGATTATTATTTCGACCCACCTACTCCATGGGGTGCCATGCAAAAGGAACGCTGGGATCTCTACACAAAGTGGTTGTATGATAATCAATTGATTGAGACTATGATTGATTCTACCGACATGTATACGAATGAATTCTTACCCTAAGAACAGTGTGCTTGCTTTAAATCAGATCTCTTTTTGTTGGAAATCGCAACCAATTCTTGACAACATATCCTTTCAGGTGCCTTTGGGGAATATTGTATCTCTTTTGGGCCCGAGTGGGTGCGGCAAGAGTACGCTTTTACATGTTATCGCAGGGCTGTTACAACCAGATGCAGGTAAAGTTTTCATCCACGGCAAAGAACAACCCGACAGAATTGGTTCTATGGGATATATGCAACAAAATGACCTTCTTTTTCCATGGAAAACGATTGTAGAAAATGCTGCACTGCCCTTAATTTTGCAAGGCTTTCCGAAAAAGAAAGCCTTGCAAAGAGCTTCTCAATATTTTCCTGATTTCGGGCTAGAAGGATATGAGAAGCATCTGCCCAATCAACTTTCCGGTGGTATGAAACAAAGAGCAGCATTGCTTAGAACCTATATGATGGACAAAAAGATCATTTTACTGGATGAACCTTTTGGAGCATTAGATTCTCTTACAAGAAAAAAAATGCAAGTATGGCTGCTGGATATGTATGAAATGCTTGATAGTACAATAATACTTGTAACCCACGACATAGAAGAGGCTATCTATTTATCAGATACGATTCTGATCATGTCTGCACTTCCAGGGAGAATAGTCCGCATGTTGCACTCACATACGTCCCGCAAAGAAAGAAAAAAAGAAGCATACTTAAACAACGAGATGCTTTCAATGAAAAAAGAAATAGTTTCCTTCTTTATGTAGAAACTATGGATACCTTTCCATTCTTCGGGCATTTTGTTACAATACACATACCGGCATGGAGGTACAAAATGAAAAGAAATCTAACATGTTTCCTTGTTTTATGTGTGTGCTTGTCTTTTTTTTCCATTTCATCTTTTGCAACTGAAAAAAAAGTAACATTTTCTGTTGCTCCGCGAGAATTTGCTGTTTTTCAAATCAGCAACAATGAAGTGGTACCATTTGATGTTTATCAATACAAATTACCGACTACTGCACAAAAAGCAGTAACAATTTCACCCTCATGGCTCCGAAAAGAATTGGTAAAGACTTATCAAAATCTAGATCGAAGACCTATACAGATGGCACAACAAACCAAACCAGCCTTTGGTGATATTAACAATGATCAATACAACGACCTTGTTCTCATATCGTCCACAGGAGAAATGAACATCTATCTGGATCAAGGATTTCAATATCAAAGCTGTTGGGACAAAACCATTTCAATACCTTTGGGTCTTCCGGAGGATATTCTAGAAGATGTAGATCTCACTTCTATCATTTTTTCACCTACCCTGTATGATATCGATGAAGACGGCTACGCCGATCTTTTCTTCGGAATCTTAGATCGAATCTATGTTTGCAAAAACACTAGCGACTCTACATCCATTTCCTTCGGTCAGGCTTCACTTGTTTATCAAATACCACCAGAAGAAAAAGCCCCAGAAGAACCTGTAGAAAATTCAGAAGAAGAAGAAATAGTTGAGTCCCTCTCCCCTTTTGTTTTTACCATGAACCAATCTCTTTGTATGGCTGTTGGTAAAGCAGATGGGACACTCTTCCTTTTAATGCATGAAGAACAAAAAGACAATTCTTTTGCTTGGGTAGAACAGCCTTATTATTTCGCTTCGTGGAACGAACAATGGGGAGAAGAGCCTGATAAAAAAGGAGTAGCTGTTCATGGTTATGCGTCTCCTTGTGTGTTTCCTCCTGTGAATTCAAATACCAATCTTCGGCTCCTGTGTGTTGGCTCTTCTTTGGGAGGTTTTTCTTTTTTCTACATCCATACAAATTCAATGCTGCCTCAGATTCAAACTGTTGACAAAATGCCTTCATTTGAGTCCCCTACGCGGACAGCTCCTGCGTTTGAAGACATCAACCGCGACGGTCGTATTGATTTTGTCTTTGGATCCATCGATGGAAGACTGTACAGTATATTGAATTATGGCGACCCTATGAAGATTTCTTGGAATCCGCTTGACAGCAAAGCAGAAATGAACAATCTTAAAAATTTCTTTGGTGGCATTGGATTTCATCGTGCATACGACCCCCTATACTGCGTCGGGAACCACAAGGAACTTATAGAGCAGGTATCTTCCTTTATTCTTGATGTGAATGAAACCAATTCGTCTTACCTTGATGAAGTTGTCTACTGCCTTGCAAATTTCCAGACAACCGATATCATTCAATACTTCGAAGCTGGGATTCAAAGCGTTTTAGTTGAAAACGCAAAAGGAATCTATGAAATGGCAGACCAAGTTCAATACTGTTCTATTCTAGAAGAAGAAGGGTTTACAACTCTTCAGTATAAAACGCGACTCTTTTTCGAAGAAGATGATGAAATAACTATCATTGACAAGACATTGCCCAAGGATATTTATTACAACTATCTTGTTATGCTGAATCGTTACCTTTTGGTTCCCACCAGGTGGGAAAGTTTCTATGAAGAGAACTTCTACCGTACCTATCTTCCCTATGATACAACCTACGTTCATGAAAAAGAGGAAGAAAAAAGTGCTGAAAAACCTTCATCTGTAACCCTTTTGGACAGAGTAAAAGAAGCAGAAACAATGTACGATGCTGCTTGGAATATTATGTTCTGGTTAAAAGATGACATTGGTGGGGTTTGGCACACCGGAGAAAAACCTCCTGGATGGTTCAATATTTACCACAACCTGCTAAACACCGATGTAGGAATATGGTGTGGGGAATGGTCCATCATTTACGAAGCTTGTGCAAGAGCTATGAATATACCCACTATCATTATCATTGGTCTTGGGGAAGATCACCAGTTCAACAATTTTTACGATCAAGAGTGGCATCACGTAGATCCTTCTGCTGGCGAAAGTGGCGACACTGGGACATGGGAGCCCTATATTGGAAACTCTTTAATCTATTATGAAAAATGGGGAGAACGAATCTTTAGCTGGCCAATGGAATGGGAAGGAAATGGGAAGTATGATCACGTTTGGAGATCAGAGCTTCCCTACAACCCTCCCGGAAAACTATCCAATCTATCTTTTCAAGTAACTGATATTCGTAACAATCCTGTTGAAGGAGCTAGAGTAGAGCTTTGGAGTCATTGGCCAATGGAAAACAACTATGTTCCCGTTCCCTTTCCAAGCGCATTTGGTTACACAGACAGTACGGGCCGAAGTACAATTGAAAAGGTAGGGCATCAAAACTTGACCTGTGTTGTTACAAGTAGAATTGGTACAACATCCTTCTACATCCCTCTTCGTGATGAAGACAATGTACCAGAGCTTGAATACTCTGTCATTCTTTCTGAAGAAATTCCCATCTTATACGACTACCATAATGCTGCAGAGCCTAACTACAGTATTGATCAAATCCAGCCTATTCGAATCCCTGTATCAGAAGAAGATCCAGAGCCCTATGAACAAAACAGCAATACCTATTTCCCCGTAACAACTCTTGAAAAAGCATCTTGCACCGTTTCCATTGAAAACCAAACAGCCACAATTGTTTCCGACTCTCACACCTTGATCCTTTCCGTAGAAGACCAAACAGCCATTGTAGATGGAATAGAGGTAAACCTGTATGAACACCAGATACCTATTTTCCACAACAACACAATTTATATTTCCCTAGATACACCTCTCTTAATTGAGATAGAAGCTGGCTTTAATGAGATGCAAAAACAATATGTGTTCTTTATCCTAGAATCTCGTCAGTGTTTTATTGAATTCAGCAAACTCGAAGCACTTCAAAAAAACTATCACTGGATTGATGGATATACTTCCATATTGGATTATACAGACTACTGGACTCCTTCCATAGCATCCTTGGATTGTATTGTTCTATCGGAAAATGAACTTTGGAGTTTGCTTCACGGAGAAACTGTTCGACAATGCGATTGGACATCGATAAACAATCAAACTCCTTCGCAAATTTTTGGTAGTACCCTTCACAAAGAAGGTAATTATTACATAGTTGTACTAAATACAAACTTTGCCACCACCATATCTGGTGACATTTCCTTTCAAATCATCCCATAACGTAATCCCCCTTACATATTACAGTAAGGGGGATTTATTCTTGAATTACTGGAATTCCGATGCCCCCTTGTGGCAATAAGCATATTGTATGGCTTGGGTGAATGTTGTGAATGTAGTTTTGTATATGGTTCACTTTCTCCATATACAGAAGATGTGTTTCGTCTTCTGTAAAAGAGCTGTAAAGGAATAGTCGGAAATGTTTTCTTAATTGTGCTATACAATAAAGCTTATGAAGCCCAAATACAAAACCATCGCGCATCTCTTGACATATCTGATCAAGGTTCATTCTTTTCTTAGCATATTCTTCGAAAACAGGGTGTCCCCACTTTTCGGAGCATTCCGATATAAAAAGAATGTGTCCACCATTTTTTACAGCTTTAGAGGACATCTCAAGGGCTTTGTGCGCTTGATACATATTGATATCTTTCGGATACCCTCCTGCAGAAACTATCAAATGATCGGTTTTTTGTGGGATTTTTATTTGGTTGTAACGCTGAAAGATTTGAATGCCTAGTTTCCAAGATTCAACAGGATCCCCTGTTACAATATCAAAAATTTGTTGGTTGGAATCCCCAATTAGATGGATGCAAAAATCCAGAGGGCACAATTGTAACGAATCCATTAATTCTTCATGAACAGGATTTCCTGCTAAACATCCCATGCGAGAAGAGGTATGTAACATTTTTCCATGGTTTGATTGAATGGATTGCCGATCTGCAACCCCTGGAAAAATGCTTTTCCTCCCCCCAGAAAAACCTGCATAGTAATGGTACAGAATCTCCCCAATAGATATGCGTAGATCTGCATTAACAACGTGTGGATTCAGTTTTAACTCTGTCCCCGAAGATAGCTTTCCCACAGAAACCAAATCGGTTGCATCACAATCATGGCAGACTATTCGGTACTGTTGCAATACAGAAGGACCTACAATGGTATTAAACTCCCCCTTTGTCGCCTTCCGATGGGTTCCTGTAGCAATAACGATAACAATTTGGCTTTTTTGAATCCCACTTTTGTGAATATAGGGGAGAAGAGCCTCTAGCACTTTTCTTGTTGGAGTTGAACGTGTAGCATCGTTTACAATGATAGCAATGGATTGATTCTGTTTTCTATCCATCAATTCTTGCAATGAGGGACCGGTGGTAGGATGAGCCAAAAGATACGGAATTTTAGAAGAAAAATCAAAAAGTGATGCTGTTTGTGGGATAAGAGTTGTCAGAATGTTGGCTTCATTGGAAATCGTAAAAGACAACTGTTTCCTTCCATAAGGAAAGAAATACTCCATAAAAACTAGTTTCCCTTGTAGGGTAAAGTTAGAGTAAAAGTGGTACCAACTCCAATGTGAGATGTAACATGCAAATCTCCCCCATGCAATTGGGCAATTTTTTTGGAGATCGCTAAGCCTAATCCTCCACCTTGTTTCTTTTTATACTCATCAGTAAGTTGAAGCAATGAAAAGGGAGCAAATATTGTCTGAAGAGATCGCTCTGGAATCCCAATTCCAGAATCCTTTACTTGAATCATCAATTGTTTGTCTTTGGCTGAACAAGAGACAACAATGTCTCCTTCTTCTGAAAATGTAATGCTATTGTGTAGAAGATGTAGCAATAGTGTAACTATACTGTCGCGATCATAAAGTACAATGGCTTTTTGCATCGAGTTATCAAAATACAAACGCAATTGCTTTTTTTCTACTTCCTCTCGCAGCACAGCAAGAGTCTCTTTGATCGTTTTTATGATATCCGATTCTTGCTTGTTAACATGGTGGTTACCTCTTACAAGATCGGTATATTCGACAAATTCTCGAACCAGTGAATTCATTTTGTGTATATTATGAAGGGCAACTTCACACAAGTTCACTTGCTGGTCATTCAAATCCCCAAGAGAACCTCTTTTTAACATATCAACAGATACTTTTGCACTTGTTAAAAACCCTCGAAATTGATGAGACATCGCTTGGAGGATATTCGAATCCTCATTGCATTTTGCCGTATGTAGTTTTGCAGAATAGATAGATCGAAACAGATCAGTACTATTTAATCTGTTCTTTACAAGAATGTCATGAGCACCTTTGAAATACAGCTTAAAAATATCACTTGTTTGAATGTTTTCCGTTAACACTATAATTGGCAATGAAGGACAATATGAAACAACCAATGACAAGGCTTCATATCCTGAGTATTCTTTCATTGTTAAATCCAATAAGCATACCTGAAATGGTTTTGATTGTGCAAGTCGTATCCCATCATCAAGACGAGATGTCCAGGAAATTTCTACATCAAGACTGCCAGAATCTTGAAGCAAACTTTCAATCAGCCTGGCGTTACCTGCATTCTGTTCGATTAATAAAACCGTAATATTGGTTGTTAGTTTATCCATATTTTTTTCATCCACTTTCTTTTTTATATCATGGATGAGTATAATTAGCAACGTATAGAAAAGATTTGTTTTACATAACGGAGTGCAATATATGGCCAAAAAACTAGACCGATCCATTGGTTTGTTTTCCGCTATCAATATTGGAATTGGTACCATGATTGGATCGGCCATCTTTGTGTTAGTTGGAACAAGTATGGAGCTAGCTGGACCCTCTGCTTTTATATCCGTTGGTTTAGCAGGTGTTGCTGCCATTTTTACCGCCTTCTCATTTGCAGAATTAGTAACCGTAATACCTACCGCTGGTGGAGGATATGCATACGTTAAAGAAGCAAGCCAGAATAGCATATTAGGCTTCATGAGTGGGTGGGCATTTTGGCTTGGGTATGCTATGTCATGTGGTCTCTTTGCCATCGGTTTTGGTACATTTGTAGCCTACTTTTTTCAACAAATAGGAATTGCATTTCCCGCAAGCTTTGCTTCATACGGCCTTATTCTTGTTTTTGTCTCTCTCAATGTAAAAGGAGCTAAAAGCTCTACAAGAATCCAAAATTGGATTACGAGTTTATTATTACTTATTCTTCTAGCTTATATCGGCTATGGCATATTTCATATCAATCCAGACAATTTGAAACCACTTCTACCTACTGGATTCAAAGGCACCGTTAGCGGGATAAGCATTTTATACATCACGTATATTGGGTATGGTTTGATTACAACCATGAGCGAAGAAGTAAAGAACCCTGAAAAAACAATCCCCAAGTCTATTTTCATTTCCACCATTGTTGTGATCGTTATCAAAGTCCTTGTGTTCTTCATTGCTGCAGGTATCCTTTCTTGGACATTGCTTACACCCGCTGTGACAAACACTCCCATGATTGACACTGCCACAGCATTAGTTGGTCCTTGGGGGGGATATGTCTTTGCTTTTGCTGGTCTTTTAGCAACCGTTTCAAGTATTAATACAGCGATTCTAGCCTCTTCTAGAACATCCTATGCTTTGAGTAAAGATCGTCGCTTTCCAAATGCATTTAGTGCCATCAACAGATTTACACAAACCCCTGTTTTAAGCATTATCATGGCTGGCTTGATTGCTGCCATTTCTACATCTTTAAGAGACCTTGAAAGAATTTCCACTATCACCGCATTGTTTTCTCTTATCGGTTATAGTTTTGTAAATATCGCAGTTATACAACTCAGAAAACAAAAACCGTCCATAAAAAGAGCTTTTAAAGTTCCATTTTACCCATTATTCCCCCTTATTGGAACCGGTATTAATGGCATTTTAATAGTGCAGTTGATACGATCGGATACAGTTTCTACCCTTGCATCGCTAGCAATCATTATTGCAGGAACCTTGTACTATTACGTTTTGTATCCCAAAATGCAGCATCTGCCAAAAGGAATGAATCCTGCGATTTTACCTACGATTTCATCAAAAAGTTTAGATTTTTGTGAAGAGCACTACAATATCCTTCTTCCCTTGGGCAATCCAAATACAGCAGAAGCCCTTCTACATATGGCTTTCATGATAGCTAAAGGAAGCCCTTGTAGTATTGTTACCCCTATTCATGTCGTGGAACTCCCTGATGCTATTCCCATTAATTCAAAATATACTGAGTTTAAAAGTATTTTGAGCAATTTTGAAACACTCAACTCCATTACACAAAGAATATCGAAGGGATACAATATGGAGACTGACGCTCTTCTCATATACTCCAGGAAAAGAACTGACGCCATTGATCATTTTGCACACGAAAACCCTGTAGACTTTATTTTGATTGGTTGGCATAAATCTGGGTTGGCTTACAATATGCTAGATGGCATGGTTCCTCATCTTTTGAAGAGCAATATTCCCTCTATTGGTATTTACCGACCTGTTAGAAATCATACAGATAAAATTCGAAGGATTTTATTCCCATATACCGGGGGTTTATACTGCAAGGCATCCGCATCGATGATTAAAAGGATTGCCAAAACAAACAACTCTTTTGTTACTCTTTTGAACATCATTGAAAAAGACAGCTCCATTGAAGAACGCCTTGAAATTCAGGAAGTATTCTTACGTTCACTCCAAGCCCTTCAAGTAAAAGGAGAGATTAAAACTATTGAAAAGAATACAATCTCTCGAACAAGTATCATTATTGAAGCTTCTACAGATTATGATCTCCTTGTTTTAGGTATGGATCCTACTTGGGGGATAAAAGAAACGGTAACTGGTTTTTCTACAGACACGGTGACAGAACACTCGCATTGTAGCGTTTTACTCATTCGAGAGGGTTCTTCGGTAACCAATTCAAGATTCTTTAGAAGAATTTTAGACAGTATCAATCGTATCTAATCTACATGATCCACCTTACAAACATTTCTTCAGGATCAAATAAGACGATATGTTACTTCAATTTGCCTGCTTGGGGTCATATATATCCAACTTTAGATCTAGTGAAAAAACTAACAAAAAGAAACACTGTCTTCTATTTTTCCACACCCTCATACCGTAAATGCCTAGAGGATGTAGGTGCAAACTTCGTTGACTTGTACTCGTATTGGCATGAAAGCCTTAACAAAGAGTATTTAGAGCCTCAAGCAATCCTCTTCAAAGCGAGCTACTATATAATGGAAACCATGGGGTATTCACTTGAGATCAGTTATTATCTGGTCTCACGCCTTGCACAATTGCAAAATCAATGGAGTCCGGACTATATCCTGCATGACAATTGTTGCTTGTGGGGAAAACTGATAGCGAAGCAATGGCAAGTGCCAGCTATTTGTACATTTTCTACATTTGTCATGCAATCAGGATATCTACGATACATTCCTTTCCATTGGTATCTAGACGAATGGAAAGGATACAGAGGGGCATTCCGTTTTCTCAAATACTACAACCGTTTTTCCTTTCATTACCCGACTTTGTCAATATCAATACAAGATATGGTGATAAACAAAGAAAAAGAAAACCTTGTATTTCTACCCAAAGAATTGCAAATTCATCCCACAAAACTGGATAAAAGTTTTTACTTCTTTCCAAGATCTTTTCAATCCAGAGAATCAACAAATGCATTTGACGACTATCCATCTTCTTCGTTTCTATATGTATCAGTAGGAACTATTCACACCCACCATCTGGATGTATTGCAATCCATTGTTGCGATTTTATCTTCTTTACATATTCCTTGCATTGTATCTGCAGGAAAAAAATATCAATCCATCTTTCATTCAAAGAACAGAATGATTCAGGTGTATTCATCTGTACCGCAGATTGAAGTTCTCCAACACTTCCATTGCAAAGGATTTATTACGCACGGAGGCATGAATAGTATAGTTGAAGCATTAACATATCACGTCCCTCTTTTAATCATACCGCAAACCATTGAGCAGCTGATCACAGGCATCCAGGTTCAAAAGCTTAAAAAAGGGGTGGTACTTCAAAAAAAATATCCCTCCTATCAAGACCTTCGTCATTTCATACAAGAATTCAATCCATTGTCACAAAAGGTCCCTGGTTCCCATAGAAATAAATAGTAAATCGCATTGTTTCATTCCTTTTCTGTATCCCTATACTGATAGACTGATGCACTTTTTAAAAGGAACAATGATGATAAAAAAGATAAAGCAACCGAAGGTTTTGTGTTTTGATATTTTTCGCACATTGGTTGATCTTGATAGCAGGGCTCCAATGGTGTATAAGAGAATTTTTAACAAGAAGGGTACTCGTAACCAAATACGGATTTTTTGGTCTGATATTGGTACCTTCTATCGAATCGAGCTAAACAAATCTCTTTCTCAGAACATCTACGAAGGCTTTGCTCCCATTTTTGTACGAATCATGGACCGGATCAAAACAAAATATTCCTTATCTGACTCTCCTCATCATTACAAAGACATTTTGATAGAAGAGGAAAAGAAGGCACCTCTCTTTTCGGATGCTCTTCAAACGATATCGATTCTATCCAAAAAAGTTTCAATCTGTCTTGTAAGCGATACAGATGCAGAAATGGTGAGGTTGGTATTGCCTACGATTCCAATAAAAAAGCTCTTTTTATCTTGCGACTTTCTGGCCTATAAAGAAGAACCCCAAAATACACTTTTCAAAGCAGTTCTCCAGGACTACAAAATAAACCCTTCCTCAATTATCCATGTTGGTGACTCCTATTCTGATGTAGTAGGTTCAAAAAGAGCAAATATGACCAGTATTTGGATAAATCGTTACAGACCTTGGCTTCGGTGGAAACACGCAGATATAAAACCAGATCATACAATATCCTCTCTCCATCAACTAACAAAAATACTATGACACGTGGTACAATTTGGTTTTTGCCTGGCAATGGGTTGTTTTAGGGCAGACTCATGAGAAGCATAAAGGCAATCCAATGAAAACAAGTCGAACCTATCTTCTTGGAGAAGAAAAAATTGGCAAATCCCTTCTAACCCTATCTCTTCCTGCTGTTGTTGGGATGCTCATCAATGGTATTTACAATTTAGTGGATACCATTTTTGTAGGACAGAAAATAGGTACGATGGGGATTGCAGGATTGGCTGTATACATCCCTATTATGTCTCTCATCATGGCTGTATGTACATTACTTGGCATTGGTGCGGGATCGTACTTTTCTCGTTCGTTTGGAAAAAAAAATATTGAAGAAACAAATCACATTACTGGTATTACCATCGTTTTAAGTCTCCTATTTGGGAGCTTATTCGGTTCGTTTGGATTCGTCTATTCAGAACCCATTTTGCGATTGTTTGGCGCAACAGAAACAATTCTTCCATATGCCCTACCCTATACAAAAATGATGTTTATCGGAACCATTTATTTCCCTTTCGTGGTATCCATGAATAATTTGCTTCGCGCAGAAGGCAATTCAAAGGATGCTATGATAGCTATGCTTATTGGTGCCATCGGGAATATTCTCTTAGATTGGGTTTTTGTTTTTTATCTAGAATTAGGTCTTCAAGGGGCTGCAATCGCTACAAATATTGCCAAAGGATTTTCTGTCGTATACATGGTTTGGTATTTCCGCTGGAGTGGACATACAATGGTTCGGATGAAATGGAGACATTTCCTTTTAAAAGCATCCATTGTAAAAGAAATTTTTACCGTTGGCTTTTCGAGTTTTGCAATGAATATCACAGGTACTATTACAATTTCTCTAACCAATTTCTTTTTAGGTTCTTTTGGTGGAGATATTGCCATAGCATCCTACGGACTAATCTATCGAATTCTAATGCTAGAAATTATGGCGTTAATGGGTTTTGTACAAGGCCTCCAACCAATCATTGGATACAATTTTGGTGCAAAAAAGATAGATCGTGTTCACCAGGCGGTCAAAAAAACTGTTCAATGGACTTTTTTTATTGGGCTCTTTGTAATGACAGTATGTGAATTATTTCCCTCACTTGTCATCCGAATATTCTCCTCAGATATTGAACTCATAAGCTATACAATTCTTCCCTTGCGTATCATTATGATTTCAACTCTCTTTATTGGAATACAGATGACCTATATGGTATTCTTTCAATCCATCGGTTTGGCAAAGATTGCACTATTTCTCTCTGTTCTTCGCCAGCTTATACTTTTCATACCTTTGTTAATTCTTTTCTCCCTGGTGTTTGAATTTGGCGTTATAGGAATATGGATTTGTTTCCCATTATCCGATGCTCTATCTACATTGATTTCAGTTTTAGTGTATCGAAACCATACAAGAAAAATTTTGCCCTCTTTGATCTAAATATGTAACGAATGCCTCCCCATAGAAGTAGTAATAATGAAAGGTTTCCCTCGCATTTTGAAGCCTTAACCATCAATTCGACCCGGCATACCTTTATGCCGGGTTTTTTTAGTGAAATGAAGGAGAGTGAATCATCCCATCAATAAGATAAATACAAGATCCAACATCGGCCATATCTACAATGCCTACAGGACTATGTCCGTAGCGCGTAGGAATTGATATGCCACAACTTGGGACTCCCTTTTCGAAAAGATGTATTGCCCCAGCATCTGTTCCTCCACGAGCTAACACTTCTTTTTGATAAGAAATCTTATGGGAAGAAGCATATGAGCATAAAAAGGTAACCAAGGCATCATCACAGACAACGCTTCCATCCATTACTTTGATTGCAGCACCTTCTCCAAGTTTTGTGAAACCGTTAGCTGCTCCTGGTGTATCAAAAGAGCCCGTAATATCCACTGCCACTCCAATATCAGGCTTGCAACTATGAACAGCTACTTTTGCTCCTCGAAGTCCCAGTTCTTCTTGAACAGAAAAAACAAAAAAAACATCATGCATAGGAATGGTTTCCATTTCAGACAAAACGCGCATTAAAATATAGCAACCTATTCTATCATCCATTGCTTTTGAAGCGATTAATCGTCCTGTTAATGGAGTAAAAGGGCCTATATAGGAAGCAGGCTCTCCAATATCGACATATGACAAGGCCTCTTGTTTTGAAGTAGCTCCGATATCTACATACAAGGCGGAAAAATCCTTGTCATCTTTTTCTTTGCCATCAGGAAGAATGATTCCAATAACGCCTTTTCGGAATTGGATTTTTTGGTAAAGGGATACTCTGTTACTTATGCCACCCATGTACCTTACCTTAACAAATCCTTTATCGGTTACATCAATGGCTGCAAACCCTATTTCATCCATATGTGCAGAAATCATTATTCTTTTTTTATTGGGATGATCCCTACCTTTTTTTAAAACAATAAGGTTGCCTATTTGATCCATAAAAACATCATCTGCAACCGTTTTGCAAAATGAATGAATGTACTCACGAACAGGTTTTTCAAAACCACTGACACCAAACAGTTGTGTTAGATCATCTAAATACATATTCACACTCCATATATGTAGACTTCACCATTATTGTAACACATCGAAACAAAAGTATATATTGTAATCGCAACAAATTAATTTATACCATATGCCATGAGTACAGAAGCGTTGAACGATATCCGAGCAAATGTTCGTTGGAACTTCATTGTAAATACTATAGATGAGGCTTTTTGGGTCCTGTCTAACAATTTAGCCTCAATTATTGCTTTGCTTCCTGTTTTTATTGAAAAGCTGGGTGGATCCAATATCGTTATTGGTCTCATTCCAGGATTGGCATTCATTTGTGTAATGTTGCCAGGAATCATAAGTGCAAACTCAGTTGAAAACAAACCCAATAAACTTGCGTTTGTTAAAAAGATTACCTTATGGCAGCGGTTTCCTTTTGTGGTTCTTGCTCTTAGTGCTTATTTTTTAGCCATACCCTATCCATCTCTGACTATATGGGTTTCAATCATTTGTGTCATTCTGATCTTTGGAACTTCAGGAATCATCCAACCTGCGTGGTTAGGATATATTGCTAAAGTTACGCCTAGTCGGAAATTAGGGAGCTTCTTCGCGGCTGCCAATGGGTTTGGGGCTCTTCTGGGTATCGGCGGCTTTGTTCTTGCTGCCTATCTTTTGGATAGATTTGCATTTCCGATGAATTACTTTCTTCTATTCTCTTGTGCTTCCGTAGCCGTCTTCATCTCATACTGGATGGTACTGCTGGGAAGAGAACCGGATATGAAAGACAAGACGATTCAAACAACCTCCAAGGACTTCTTCAAAGCTCTACCTATAGTTCTCAAAAACGACAGATCGTTCGTACATTTCATTGTTGTCCGGAATCTACAATGCCTAGGCTCTATGGCGACAACTTTTTTTACTGTATACGCCATTAAATCACTTCGTTTCCCAGATTCTTCTGCGGGAATACTATCCATTTTTTTAGCCTCCTCTCAGTCTTTTTTCTTTTTTGTATGGGGATATGTTGGGGATCGGAAAAGTCATAAATTAGTCCTTACGATTGCCTCGTTAGGACTCATCTCTACCTCAATCATACTCATGTTCTTTCAATCCTGGGTTGCTTTATGTGTTGTGTTCGTTATGCTGGGGATATATTATAGTGGTATTGGTTGTAGTGGGCTAGCATTGTTGCATAATATGGCACCTAAGGGACGGTATCCTACCTATATCGCTTTGTACAACTCTTTGCAAGTAGTCAGCGCTTTTGTTGCACCTGTTTTAGGGGGTTGGATTTCAGAATTGTATGGATGGACAATGATGTTTACTGTTGCACTTCTTTTAAGTATCGTTGGCCTGATTTGGTTGTTACTATTTGTTCATGAAAACAGGAGAGTTTTGAATGAAGAACCACAAATCGTATAGCACAATGAATCCCTTTCAACTTTTTGCAGAAGCCTTTATCTTGCTGCTTTCTCGAATCGAAACCATTCTATATGTATCCATACCCATCAACCTATCGAAGTATTTGCTTTTCGCTATCATAACTTGGTTTTTGTCGAGTTTCCAGATGGCTACAGCTAGTTCATTTTTGATTGTAACCATATTCTTCTTAGGAGTTTATTGTATTAATTCTTACGTAACACTCATATACTCTTTGTTCCTGCTAGAAGGAGATTCTTCTTTAACGGAATCGTTTCAAAAAGGGAAAAGGGTGTTTCGAAGTATTCTACTTTCGGATTTATTTTTTCTAGGCATATCCTTGTTTGTATACATCCCATTTATCCTTATCAGTACTCTTTCTTTTCAGGATTTTCCCCTGGAGGCATCTAGTTTTTTCCCTTCGTTTTTAACTCCCTATATTTTGCTTGGAATCTTTTGGTTTCTTTTTGTTTTTACACCCTACCACAGTTCTATACGTTTGTTTTTGATACATGCAGAAAAGTCAACGTTTCAAGTGTGGAAGAGCGGATATCGGAAGTATTTTCAACACTTTTTTTCGATTGTACTTTATTATTTCTGTTTCGGTGTTTTGTATGTCCTCATAAGCAGTCGATTGTCAAATTACTTCCTTTTCGAAATACTCATGGTTGTCTTTATTCCTTTCCAATCCTCTATTGATGTTATTTCGTTCAAAAAAATGAGAGCATTGCAAGAAGAAAAAGACACTATTATTGACAGGAGGAACCCAGGCGAGGGTTCCTGATTTGGAGGGCAATAGAAAGAATGATCTTTCATCTTTATTGTACATATTCTGTTTTTTAAGTGGTTACAAATTGGTAAAGGAGAACAATGAATGAATAAGAATACTTTTATAAACGATTTACCGCAACTAATGAAAAAATTGGTTGCTGGACAAGTTATCCTTACTTCAAAAGTGCTAGATCGTTTTGCGGGAATGACAATTGCATGGGGGTTTTTTGGCAATATGTGGAATCAATTGTACTTCACAGCAGCCGTTAGACCTTCTAGGCATACGTTCTCAATTATGCGTCTTTCTCACTCCTTCACAGTTAATTTTTTCGATCATGGCTATGAGAAAGAACTCCACTATTTCGGTAGTATGAGTGGTCATCAGGAAGACAAATTTTGCAACGATGCTCTTCACATAGATATTCCTCTTTTGGATCAATTTACAGCCCCCATCGTAGAAGCAAAATATGCCATTGAATGCAAAGTAAAAGATACTCATCCGATCAATGCCTACCAAATCCAAACTCAAACGGATACGCTGAAATTTTATCCTCAAAACAATGACTATCACATTATGGTCTATGGAAAAATTGAGGAGATAGTAAAACGTGTGTAATCATATTCAAATTTGTGAAGATTTAGGCTTTTGTGGCGGTGTTCGAAATGCAGTATGGAAATCTGTTTTAAGTATTGAGAAAAACAAAGAAATAATTGTGTTCGGTGATTTAATTCACAACGATCGGGTCCTTCATGAGTTAGCATTAAACAATGTTCGAATTGTCAAAGACCTGCAGCAAATTCATCCCCATACAAGAGTAATGATACCAGCACATGGAATTACCAAAGAAAATCTAGAACTATTGCAGCAAAGAACTCGTGACATTATTGATATGACTTGTCCGATGGTTGTTAATATGAGAAACAAGCTGATTCATTTGTCTCATGTATGTGATCTTGTTGTATTGGTAGGACGAAAGAATCATACTGAAATTGTTGGAACCATCAGCTTTTCTAAAAAGGAGAAAATTCTTGTTATTGAATCTTTAGAAGATCTACATTGCTCTTCTGTTTTTAAGAACACTCTAAATATTCATCCTCAATGCAAGATTGGCCTTATAAGTCAAACAACTGCTTCAAGCAAAGTTTTTTTCAGCATTCAGAACTGGCTTCAATTGCAAACGAACCTTTCTTTAAGCGTCATGGATACACTATGTCCAACCGTCATTAAAAGACAAAAAAACGCAGAAAAGTACGCCCACCACTCTGATGCAATTGTTGTTGTAGGAGATCGAAGAAGTTCTAATACATACAGCCTTTTTGAAATCGCCCGTTCCATCAACCCTCATTCATATTTTGTGCCAAGTAACTCGACAATAGAAGAGAAAGAATACCTTCAAAAAGCACAAAGTATATCTATTCTAGCCGGTACATCTTCCCCGTATTACGTCCTAGACGAGACATTGGAGTCACTCCACCAAGTGATGGCTGAACAGCCCACAAAAAAACCTGTCATTGTCATATATGGCCCTACCGCGGTAGGAAAGACAAGCTTTACCGAACGCTTTGCGCAAAAACACCCTTCCGAAATTATCAATTTTGACTCTATGCAAGTCTACAAACACCTAATGATAGGTACTGCCAGACCGAATAAGGAGGATTCTTCGATTCCGCAACATCTTTTTGGATACGTGAATCCAAACAATAGAATATCCGTTGCAGAGTACAAAAAAAAAGCAATACATACTATTCAAGAAGTTCTGGAAAGAGACCACATTCCCATTTTAGTAGGAGGTAGTTATTTGTATGTATCGTCTCTTATTGATGGACTTTTCGATATGA
Source organism: uncultured Caldisericota bacterium (assembly GCA_964493625.1). Taxonomy (GTDB): domain Bacteria; phylum Caldisericota; class Caldisericia; order UBA6126; family UBA6126; genus JAGLCW01. Next base: position 7,947 of record CAZBOU010000018.1, on the reverse strand, counting down.
AGCACGATAAAAACTTACAAGAGGTTCGACAAAAACTCATGAAAGAAAGCCAGGAATCAGGGTTGTATGAAATGTACAATAGACTTCTAGTTGTAGATCCTGATTCTGCCAAAAGAATACATGCTAATGACCAAAAAAGGATTCTTCGAGCACTGGAGGTTTATGAGGTAACTGGGAAACCCATCTCACAACTTCAAAGAGAATCTACAAAAAAGGCTCCCTTTTTCTTTATCAAATTTGGGCTCTTACGGAACCCAGAAGAAATCTACTCTCGTATCCATCATCGAACAAAAAAAATGTTTGAAGAAGGTCTTTTAGAAGAAGTTCAATGGCTTCTTAATGAAGGGTACAAAGAATCTTTATACGAGATAAAAGCACATGGATATCGAGAGTGTATTGAGCACTTGGAAAAAAAGAAAACCTTCGAAGAAACAATAGAATTAATGGAAAAAAACACTCGTCACTATGCAAAACGCCAACTCACATGGCTTCGACAGAGATCAGATTTTCACCTTTTGAACCTAGATGCAGGCTCTTCTTTGGATACAGTTGTATCTTCAGCCTTAGATATCACGAGGCTCTCAATGAGTCATTCTTTTATCCAAAGTGCATTCAATCAATCCTAAACCGCTTGCTATGTACAAGACATTTTTCTTTTTTGGATGCATCTGCATTGTATAAAAGCTGGCATCAGGAATACCGTCTATCGGAACATAGGATTCGCCAGCATCTGAAATATGGAAAAATAGTCCGCGGTACAAATGAAGAATACAAGATCCTTCTTCCTGCGTTGAAGTGATTTGAAAACCAGAGGGATAGGCAAAATATGCAGTAGGGTAGTCGGTTGAAAAATCGATCTTTTGGTTCCAAGTTTCACCAAAATCACTACTAGTCATACATTTACCATCCGATGTTATGCCCCATACAAAACCACTTCTTCTGCCGTCTGCTTCAATCCATTGCAAACTAGTATCTTCCTGTAGTACTCGCCAGGTTGTTCCATGATCTTCGCTTTTGAACAGTTTCTTTTCTCCAAAAATGGAGTTTCCAATACTATATACAACATTTTCAGCCACGGGATCGAAACAAAGTGTCTGTATGGTATAGTCTCCTCCTACATTGTCTACTTTTTCCCACCGTATGCCTTCATCTTTTGATATCCACAAACCATCTCCTGGCGTAAGTTTATCTTCCTTTGTCCCAGCAAACCATATGAGGGAATTTTGGGGATGTATCCATATTTTATGGACAACAGATGATGAAGAAATTGAAGAATAGTGCTTCCAGTTCTTCCCACTATCTTCGCTTTTAAAAATGTCATTGTTATGAACTCCAAACCATTCTAATGGCTCCTTTGGAGAACCAATGTAAAAAGAATATGAATCACTTTGAGAACTCCACTCCTCAAAAGGTCTGAATACTTTCAATACCTCATCATTTCTTTTTACAACCATTATCTGTTCGCTTTCTATGGGATGTATCGAGAAATCTTTCACTGGATTTGTGCTGATTCCCTCAGACATAGCTCCCCATTTCTGGTCCGATAAAGAATAGGAATAAAAGTTTTGATTTGTCCCAGCAAAAATGGTTTGGTCAGCAAACCCCATCTCTATAGCATATACAGATTCTTGAAGTGAAGGGATATAGCTCCAGGTATACCCTTGGTCTAAGGACTGCCAAACTCCATTTTGAGTTCCTACATACATAGTTCCAACTTTAGTAAGCGCAAGAACATAGGCAGGGCTCGTAAGTTTCACTGTGGTTTCATAACCCCATGTTTCTCCTTTATCAAGAGAACAAATCACACCCCCCGGGTATAGCACTGCGATAAAATTGGATGAAGAAGGATGTATCGCAATGTCAGTTAAGAGTCTATCTTGAAAAACGAAGGCGTTGTTTTTATCCCAAGACAACCCTTTGTCTTTTGTTTGGTAAACATTTTTCCCACCCGATATTGCACATATATGCTTTTCGTCTGTTTGATCAATAGCAATGATCTCAAGAGGAGCCTCCCCCTCGTGACAAACAAATATTTGCTCCCAATCAGACAGTGGCTCTTCTTGTACAAACAAACCAGTAGAACATGATACAAACAAAGAACCATTAGGATGCACTTCCAATTGATAGAAAGGTTTTAGCATCTGATCAGACATCTTTTCAGCTATCCAGGTTTTCCCAAAATCTGTAGACACAAAGAGGGCATCCTGATCTAAAATGTAACATGTCGAATCAACAAAAGGATGGAAGGAAAGAGAACATATCCGTGAATTCTCAAGGGGAACAAGGTCCCATTGAGACCCTCCATCTTTTGTTAAAAAGGCATGTTCAGAAGAAGAGGAAAGAATGAATCGAGCATCGTGGGTACTAGCTGCTATATGGTCAATTCTTCCTCCATAAGGTCCTAGGCTATAGGAAACACTAGAAACGTTGTAAGATGATTCAGTCGGACTTACTTGGTTCGACGTATCCTCATTTTGACAACCAAATAAAAAGGCAATAAAAATGCAACTAATCAGAACTAACAGATGAATTTTTTCGTATTTCATGTACATCACTTTCATAAAAAACAAGTTTATTTTTGATTATGGGTTGAAAATTCTCATTTTCAAGTACAATAGTAACTAGTGTCTTTTACTTTGCGGGGTGGAGCAGTCCGGTAGCTCGTCGGGCTCATAACCCGAAGGTCGGTGGTTCAAATCCGCCCCCCGCAACTTTTCTTCTTTCTCAACCATTATGAATAATTTTTTTATAAGAACAATATCAAACATTTTTCATTACACCGGTATCTTATTGATGCAGCTTAGCTTTTTTACGATCCCCCCTCTCCTTATGGTTGTTGTAGACAAAGAGTATCTATCATCTTATTCTTCAACAACAGGATTTTTAGGCACTTTTCTAGGCTCTTTAATCCTTGGTTTTATCTTATTCAGAACCTGTAGACCCTATAAGTTTTCAAACAGCACTCCTTTTTTGATTTGTACATTCGTTTGGGTTCTTTTCTCACTTATTGGTGGACTCCCCATCTATGTCAGCACGAATACTACCTTTATTAATGCTCTATTTGAAGGAACTGCGGGATTTACAACAACAGGAACATCCATTCTGTGCAACATTGAAGAGCTTCCTCGCAGCGTCCTTTTATGGAGATCTTTAATGCAGTGGCTAGGAGGAATAGGAATTATCGCTTTTTTCATTTCTATCCAAAGTGGAGTCCCTGGATTACATAAATTGTACGGCGCAGAGAGTTCAAAATTAGACATTCAAAGACCAGTACCCGGTTTATTGAACACTATACGTATTTTATGGTCTATTTACATTGTTGGAACCGTTATCATGATTGTATTGTTATGGATTCAAAATGTTCCTTTGTTCATCTCCGTAAACCATGGATTAACAAGTATCTCAACCGGAGGTTTCTCCACATTTGATAACAATATTCAAGGATTGCAAAGCATTCCAGGAATCCGCCCCCTATGGATTCAAACCACTCTAGTCGTGGGAATGCTTTTTGGAAGCACCAATTTTCTTCTTCATTATCGATTTTTTTCAGGTCAGTGGAAAGCTGTTTTTGATACCCACGAAATGAAGCTATGGTTAACTTTCATGATCGTCACAATTGGTGTTCTGTTCTTCTTATCCTCAAACAATTCGCCATCACAATTTCTACCTTCGGCTATGAATCAAGTTTTTCAAACCGTATCTCTTTCTTCTACTACTGGCTATACAATTGCCCCATTTTCCCCCTCCTCTATGACTGATGTCACGAAACTTCTTTTTTTCCTACTGATGTTTATTGGTGGTTGTCATGGTTCCACTACAGGGGGGATAAAGATGCAGAGAGTGTTATTAATCGGAAAGTCCATTTTCCGCGAATTACAAAAAATTTGGTTGCCAGAAGAGGCTGTTCTCCCTATTGTATTAGACAAAAAGATAGTTCCTGAAAATGCGACTCAACAAGCTCTAATAATCAGTTCCATTTGGGTATTTTCGCTTCTGCTTGGAACTCTTTTGTTGCTCTTATCCTCAACAATGTCTCTTCAAACGGCGTTTTCTGCTCAATTAAGTGCCCTTAGCAATATTGGTCCATCTTTTATGGATTCAGCAACACTAGCATCCTCGAATTTACTTGTTAAAATCATACTGATGATCAGCATGATTGCTGGAAGAATTGAAATTTTACCTCTTTTGTTGTTGTTTCAAAGAAAAGCGTGGACATAGAGGAGTACAATATGTATGTTATTATAGCTGGTGCCGGGATCATTGGAAGACAAATCACTCAAAATCTGTGCAACCATCATCATGATGTTGTTGTCATTGATGTGAATAAGGATAAATGCGAACATCTGTATGCTGAAACGGGAGCCCTTACTATTCATGGCGATGCTACAGATATTCGTATTCTCGAAAAAGCCGGTTGTCAAAAAGCGGATAAATTAGTTGCTGTCATGAGGCAAGACTCTGATAATATTGCCTGTGCGTTGTTAGCCAAAAGTTTAGGTGTAAAGGATATCATAAGCCGCCTACGTGTCCCCGAGTATCGTAGTGCCTTTAAACTTGCTGGTATCAATCACATTATTTCTGTATCTGGTGTCCTTCTGAATCAATTTATGATGGAAATTGAACAGCCTCAAGTACGACGCATTGTCCATATTGGCAAACGTAAAGCAGCCTTATTTTCAGTCATTGTTCCAGAAAATGCACAATGCATTGGCAAATCCATCCAAGAGATAACAGCTGAAAAATCTTTTCCCGACGAAAGTGTTATTGCTGGTATTTATCGAGCTAGAGATGACCTTTTTGTAGCCCCTAGAGGAGATACCTGTCCTGAAGCAGGTGATTCCATATTTTATGTGACAACCAGCACTCACATCGATCAAGTATCTAAGGCATTTACGAAAACAAAAAAATAGTTTCTATTTTCCACAATGGTTATCGATTGCAAGTCGAGGTTTCAAGGTTTTTTCAACAGTTTGAACAGATTTATCCACCACCTTTCCACAGTTTTATGCTACAATTTTTTCCTAATGATTGGTTTCTCTAAAATCCTTTTTTTCTCTTGAAAGCAAACTTACATCACATTTATAAAATTGCTTTGAAAAAGGAGAGATCCTTTCTTTTCTTTGGTAAACATGTATAATATTTTTCTTGACGATATGTTACATTGATTCATGGAGCGTTATTTTATAGTTGCATATTTGTAGTATGCAAGTAAAATAGGTATGCTTCTTTTGAAATTTTATTTGGAGGATTGATTATATGGCGCTCAGAAAAAAATCTGGTATTGAAGAATCACGAAAAGCAATTAAACGCCGTGAGCATAATAGATATTTCAAAACATCTATGCGTACCGCTATTAAAAAAGCTATTGAGGTAGCTGGTACAGAGACCGAAGATGCTGCTATACGAAATGCATACAAAGCAATTGATAAATGTGCACAAAAGAATATTATTCATAAGAACAAAGCAGCGAACCGAAAATCCAAGATGATTCAGGCTATCAAAAAGAGTAAAGTATAAAGCTTGGTTTTACATTGTTTCCATAAACAAAACAAGGGCATTAGCTAACGGTAGCAAAGTGCCCTTTTTCCTTTTTACATCCATTTCCAACAATTGATCATATCCTCTTTTTACTCTATTAAAAGACACTTTTGAAAGTTGGTTCACAGCCATTTTCACGCGATACGAATGATACTCTGCCATTTTTTTTGTTATGGCAGGCAAGCCAAGTTTTTTTGAAGTGTAAAAGCTAACTTCACTTAAAAAGGCAAATTGATTCAATAAATAATAGAAGATTTCATCATAGCTTTTTCCATTCCTGATAAGATTGTCTAAGGTATGGAGAGCTTTTTCCTTTTCTCCTGCTACAATTGAATCAGATAAAGAAAAAATCACCTCTTCTATGGAAGGTTGGTGCGTCCGGAACGCTTTATCCCACATGGGCTTCTCTATCCCTGCATTTTCAAGACATATCCTTTCCGTGACCTCCCAAATTCTATCAAGGTCGTTTTTGTTCTCTACAACACATTTCTTAATCATATCTTTGGGAGGGTCTAGAGAAAATTCGTGAAACTTCTTACGTATCCATCGACATATCTGGGTTTCAGGAACTGAAGCATCGTCAATAAGAGCAAATGATGATAGCTCTTTTTTTAAAGCTTTAACAACGGCTTTTTTATCAGAAGAATCTTCAAAAATAATAAAGTTCTGATCGCTCAAATCCACAAAAACTTTTTTGGATTGAAGTACTTTTGCATTTTTTACTAGAAATGAAGATGCATTGCGTAGTATAAAAACTTTTGTCGTACTAAAGAATCCATTGTCCTCGATGGAATGTAAAAAATCCTGAACAGTGATTTCGTCTCCATACATAAGAATTGTTTCAAACTGTTGATGCTTTTTTTGAACGTATTTTTTCAGTTCTTGGGTAACAATGTGCTTTATCTTCTGTTGAGACCCAAAAAAGAAAAAATACTGGGTTTCTATCGTTCCTGCAATAATCTTTTGTAGCAATTCATAATAGGTATTTATTGACGTGTTCAATTGCTGACTCATGGATAAATGCGTTCAATTGTCCTAGGAAAAGGAATGGTTTCTCGGATATGTTCAATTCCACACATCCATGCTGTCATGCGTTCAACACCCATACCAAAACCACTGTGAGGAACAGAACCAAACATGCGCAAATCGATATACCATTGATAGGTTTCTGGATTTAAGCCTGCTTTCTGAATTTTTGATAAAAGGTTTTTAAGGTCGTCTTCTCTTTGGCTACCACCAATAATTTCTCCATATCCTTCTGGGGCCATAAGATCAGATCCAAGAACAGTTCTGGGATCGGTTTGTGATTCTTTCATATAAAATGGTTTGCTTTCTTTCGGAAAATTGGTAATAAAAACAGGTTGATCATATTCCTTCGAAATGATCGTTTCGTCTAACCCTGTAATATCATCGCCCCACTTTTTATCTCGGTCATGCTTGTTTAGCAAAGCCAATACGTTTTCATAACTAATCCTTGGAAAAGGACTCTGAATACCCTCTAGTTTCTGAATATCCCTTTCCAATGTAAGCAATTCTTTTTTACATCGATCCAATATTCGTTTAATAATAAACAACGTCAATCCTTCTTGAATCTTCATACTCTCTTCAATATCACAATATGCCATTTCAGGTTCGACCATCCAAAACTCCGTTAAATGCCTTCGGGTTTTGGATTTTTCAGCTCGAAACGTCGGACCCAGACAATACACTCTGCGAAAAGCCATTGCTCCGGCTTCTTGATACAGCTGACCCGATTGAGACAAGAACGCTTGTTCTTCAAAATAGTCTAGTGAAAAAAGTGACGTAGTTCCTTCAGGAGCTGAACCAGTAATGATAGGGGAATCAAAATTCACAAACCCATTGTCATTCAAAAAATCTCGTATTGCTTGTACGACCTGAGAACGAATTATCAGTATTGCACGTTGAGAAGGCGTCCGTATCCACAAATGTCGATATTTGGACAAGAAACCAACGCCATGATCTTTTAGCTGAATTGGATATTCTTCGGTAACGGATTGAACGACGTGAGCTTCCTTAACTTCCATTTCATAACCCCAAGGAGAACGATGGTCTTCTTTCACCAAGCCAGTAAAAACAACAGAGGATTCTTGTGACAGATGTTTGATGGTTTCAAAAATGTCTTCTTGAACTTGATTTTTCACAACAACACACTGAATAAATCCAGTACCATCACGTACAATTACAAATAGAATCTTTCCGCTTGTTCGGATATTATACACCCATCCGTGAATAGTAGCCTCTTGTTGTACAAATTCATGGGCTTGCGATATTGTAAACTTTCTCATTGAGTCTCCTTGTTGAATATGAACATTAGAAATTCTCTTTAAATGAAGAATGACAGAAGAGAGATGAAATCATCTCTCTTCTGTCATCTATAGTAGCAGGTTT
>CAZBOU010000017.1:0-39648 GCA_964493625.1 uncultured Caldisericota bacterium | reverse complement strand
CTTCTTGTTCAAGTTGGCGCTGAAAAACTTTTAACACAGATCCTTCGCTTCCTAGTACGTTGCCAAAACGCACACTTGCACCAATCATTCCATTGCTTTTATCATAGTGACATACCAGTTGTTCTATTTCTTGCTTGGTTCTTCCCATCACGCAGGTGGGATTAACAGCCTTGTCGGTACTAATGTTGATAAAGGTTTTGACACCTGTGAGTACAGAAGCGTCTAGCAAGTTGCGCGTGCCTTCTACATTGTTTGCATATGCTTCGGAGGGGTGCAGTTCCATAAGAGGAACATGCTTGTAGGCAGCGGCATGAAAAACAATGTCGGGGGTGTATTTTTTGAACACTTCCAATACTCTTTCGGTTCTTCGCATATCGGCAATAACGGGAATGCAATCTGAAAATTCTTCTTCGTTGCGCAGTTCTTGGTCGATATAGAAGAGGTTGTTTTCGCAGTTTTCAAACAAAACAAGGAGCTTGGGTTTGAATCGAGAGATTTGACGGGCCAATTCGGAACCAATGGATCCACCAGCGCCTGTTAACAACACGATCTTTCCCTGAATGATACTTCCTGTTTTGGATAGATCAGTATGAATAGGCTTGCGCGGAAGCAAATCTTCGATACTGATAGTACGCAATGCTGCCAGGTTGAGATCTTTGTTTAGAAGCTCATAGATCCCTGGTACTGTTATGATATCCACTTTTGTTCCCGCCAATTGAAGAATCATTTCCCGGCGGCGGTTGTTGGAAATGGAGGGAATGGCAAAAATAATGGATTGAACGTCATACTTTTCAATAATAGCTACCAAGGCATCCGAATTTCCCAATACGGGAACCCCACTTATCACTGATCTTTTTTTGGAAGGATCGTCGTCAATAAAGCCTACAACGTTGTATTGGTTTTGTGCATAATCTTGAATTTCGCGAAGGATTTTGTGTCCCGCTTGCCCGGCACCAATAAGAATGGTTCTCTTTTTGTTGCACGCTGATACCCTGATTCCTTTGCTCTGATGAGCCCGTTTGTAAAGAAAATGAAGGACGCGTTTGACAAACCGTGGAATGGATAAAGCAAAAATTAAGATGCAGAAAAGGAACACGTTGAAAGAAAAGAGGGAGTACACACTTCGCTGTGGAAAGGTAACAAGAAGGAATACTAGAAAGACTAGAGAGAAGGTGCCAACACTGACAATGAGTTTTGCATATTCAACAATGCTAAAAAACCGCCACAAATTACGGGAGGTTTTGAACACAACTATTGAAAAAAGGATATAGATGAGATTGAGTGGGATCCAATATCGCAGATAAGGATCTCGCACGATAAATTCCATCGGACCGAAATAGACCAATGTCAAAAACACAGCATTGATGATAATTAAATCAATGCATGTAACCACAATCATCCGCACGATAGAGGACTGTATTCTCACCACAACTCCCTGTTTTTTCTGTTCATCTTTTTGATGAACAGAAAGACTGGACTACTTAGCTTCCTGTTTCCTCATCTTCATTGCTCCAGCCAATTTGGGTTACCTTTTGTGCTTCGCTGTCTAAACGCTGGAGCAAATTCTGATAGGTTTGCAAATAACTTGACAGTTCACTGGAAAATTTTCGGTATAGGTTGCTGATTTGTTGTAATTTTTCTTCTGCTTTTTGAACAATCTGCTGGCTTCTTACATTGGCTTGCATCATGGTTAAGTCGGCTTGGCGTTCAGCGGACTGCTTGATATCATCGGCCGTTTTCTGAGCCAAAGTTAATGCTTTTTGCAATTGTTCTCCGGTGGATGTATATTGTTCCAATTCCTTTTCTATATGCTGCTTTTCTTCTTTTAGGGATACTACTTTCTGGTAGAGCTCTTCGTAATCATGACGAAGTTCGTGCAAAAAATCATCGACTTCTTTTTTACTATACCCGCTAACAGCGGTTTTAAAGCCTCGATTGGTTATTTCTAATGGACTCCGCATGACTTGCTTCCTTTCCTAAAAGAGGTGGCAAGCAATAAAATGACCGGGTTCGATTTCTTTGGTAGGGGGTGCTTCTTCTTTACAAATATCCATCACCTTGGGGCATCGAGTACGGAACCGGCAGCCACTGGGGGGATTAATAGGAGAAGGAATATCTCCCATAATAATGGTTTTGTTTCGTTCAATGGTAGGATCGGGAATAGGAACCGCGTTCAAAAGTGCTTGCGTGTAAGGGTGAGATGGTTTGTTAAACAATACATCGTTGGGTGCAGATTCGACTAGTCTACCAAGATACATAACCCCAATGGTATCAGACATGTGTCTGACAACAGCAAGGTCGTGGGCAATAAAGAGATAGGTTAAATCGAATTTGCCTTGCAAATCTTGCAAGAGGTTAATGATTTGGGATTGGATGGATACGTCAAGAGCAGATACTGCTTCATCGCAGACAATAAATTTGGGATTCAGAATGAGAGCTCGTGCAATCCCAATACGTTGTCTCTGACCACCGGAAAACTCGTGGGAATATCGCTTTAGATATTCAGCCCGAAGCCCGACGATTTCCATAATATCAACCACTCGTTCCAATCGTTCTTTTTTGGATTTAACTCCATGCACAACCAAAGGTTCTTCAATAATATCGCCTACGGGGATACGAGGATTCAAAGAACCACTGGGATCTTGGAATACAATCTGCATTTCAGATCGGAGCGCTCGCAGGTTAGCTCCTCGGGCATGGGTAATATTGTCCATTTCGTGGGTTTTAAAATTGCGCAAAAAGATATCGCCTGATGTGGCATCGTATAGGCGAATAAGCGTTTTTGCAGCAGTGGTTTTGCCCGATCCAGACTCGCCAACCAATGCATGGGTTTCCCCTTGTTTGATCTGGAAAGAAATATCGTCCACAGCTTTTACATCGGCTAGTTTTCGACCCAATAATCCCCCGTGAATGGGGAAATATTTATGAAGCCGATGACAAGCAACCAATGCATCGGGCTTGTAGGTTGGGAGAGTTTCGACAATATCTTCTTGGGTGATGCTGGGGACGCTATGAGAGGTGCTCTCGGATGGAATATTTTTTGTACTCATGATTCAGTTCTCTCCTTACTCTTTTACTGGGAACCAGCAACGGCATAAATGATTATCACTATCGGGCAAAAGAACATAGGGGGGTTCTTGGTCAATACATTTTTGTTGCACATATTTGCAACGTGGGTGAAATTTACACCCTGATGGAGCACTGTATGGATTGGGAACCACGCCAGGTATGGCAGGCAAAGCTTTTGCTGTTTTGGGTTTGTCTACGCGAGGGATAGAGTTTAGCAAACCATGCGTATAGGGATGTCTTGGATTTCCATACAATTCTTTGACCGGGGCATATTCTACCAGGCGACCATAATACATGACTGCTATAAAGTCTGCCATTTCTGCTACAACAGCCAGGTTGTGAGTGATAAGAATAATGGATGTATTTGTTTTCTTTTTGATATCGCGCATTAATTGTAAAACCTGTGCTTGGATCGTTACATCAAGCGCAGTAGTGGGCTCATCTGCAATGAGGAGTTTGGGATCACAGGCGAGTCCCATAGCAATCATGACACGCTGGCGCATACCACCTGACATTTGGTGAGGAAAATTATCTATACGCCGTGCAGGATCTGGGATTCCTACATCTTGAAAGAGAGAGATAGTTTTTTCTTTGGCTTCTTCTTCTGACATACCTCTGTGGATCATCAAAACTTCTATGATTTGACTGCCTACTGTAAAAACTGGATTTAGAGAGGTCATCGGTTCTTGGAATATCATGGATATGTCATTTCCACGGATTCTTCGTATTTGTTCAGGAGTCTTTTTCAAAAGGTCTTCCCCTTGAAATATAATTTCTCCTTCATGAATTTCCCCGGGAGGAATAGCCACAAGTTGCATAATGGAGAGAGAAGTAACTGATTTTCCACAGCCAGATTCTCCAACCAATCCAAGGGTAACTCCCTTGTCGACAGAAAAACTAACCCCTTCAACGGATTTTGTCAGACCGTCCATGGTATGAAAATATGTATGTAAGTTCTTAACTTCCAATAAAGCCATACAATAGCCTCACTTTCAAACTACTCATTCAAATCAACAAACTGTTGTATTTTTTCACAGTATCATTTTAGGTTGTTTTGTTTTCATATCAAATGAAAAGTTTACAATTTTCCAAAAAAGAAACAATTCAGTCCCCTTCCGCCAATCGAACCATTTGCAATGAAACATCCACTTTTCGTACTTTGTGTAAAAAATTAAGAACAATACGAGCGCGACCTTTTCGTTGATTGATAGACTGTACAATTCCTTCCATGTTTTTTAGAGGACCTTCGATAATTTCTATGTGGTCTCCCCTATCAATTGCTTTGGAGGGTCGGATGACTTCTCCGTTCTCAAGGAGCTTGAGAAGAATTGCAATTTCGGACGGTCGAATTTTGCAAGGTTCGCCCGTTTGATCACACAACACGCGAAGAACATGGTTCATGCGGCGTATGGCATAGCAATCGTTGTAGTTCATGCAATCTCTTACCAAGATATAGCCGGGGAAAATGGGTTTCAGAATCTCTTTCCAAAGACCTTCCTGCCTCTCTCGAAGCTGCCGTTTGGGAACGATAAAAGTGAGGTGTGGACAGTACTTTTGGAGGTAGTATGCTCGAATCTTATCTTCGTAACCGGTTTGAACAAAAATGCTAAACCAAGGTGCATTTGGAAGCATCGTGCTCAATGCCATATCTTCTTGTCGGTTAGTAGGTTCTGACCTATACGATTGTAAATCCATAGTTCCTCCTATACAATATACTTCATTTTACTTCCAAAAAAACATTAATCAACACAATAATTCTCCCTGCGTATCGCGAAACACAAACAACTATCGTAGATAGACGATGGTCGTTTTTTCTCCTGGTGTAATACTCTTGGTGTGGGGATGTTTCTTGACGAACTCTTGGACTGCTTCGCGAAGGGCTCCCGTTCCAGAACCGTGCACAATGTACACTTGGGGAAGCTTTGCCATGTAGGCTTTATCAAGGAATTGATCCAGCACAGGCAGCGCTTCTTCTACATGAAAACCATGCACATCGCATCGCTCGGATGTATCCGATGTAGGTATTTCCACAGATTGTGTATCGACTTCTATTTCCGGGGTCGTTTCTTCTTCCTTGGTAATAAGCTGAATATCGGAATAGGGAAGTGTTTGTCTCCACTGTCCATATTGAACTTCCACTTTTTTCTTTTGGGGTATTTTCTTAATTACCAATGCTTCTTTTTGGATGGAAGGGATAAAAACAAAATCCCCAATATTGATATCTCTTGCTCTTTCTACTGGCTGCGTGGTGTATTCATCCGATTCGAGAAGAGCTTCTTCCTGCGAGTCATTGGAGGGGTCGGATGTAAATTCAGCTTCCGGTTTTGTATTGGACACTTTTCCTTGCAGAGCGTTCATTACTTGCATTAAGTCTTCTGCTTCTCGACTATGTTTTTGCTGCCTAGACAGCTGGGAAAGAACATCTTTGGCTTTTTCCATGTAGTCTTGCATTTGGGTTTGAAACCGCGTGCGGTCTTTTTCAAATTTTCCTTTGTAGTTGGTTTCTATTTTGCTGATTTCTCCTTCGTAGTATTCTTTTTGTTGCTGGATGGTCTTTTGCAATTCTTTGGTTTGGCTGAGTGTATCGTCAATTTCTTCTTTTTTGCGGTGCATGTTGTTCATGAGTTTTCTTGTATAGGTTGCTTTTGTATCCAGATATTTCGCTGCCACTTCTAAAAGGTCTTTTTCAATACCCAATCGTTTGGCGATTTCAAAGGCTTGACTAGCGCCGGGGCTTCCAATGTAAAGCTTGTAGGTAGGCGCGAGCGAAGCAATATCAAACCCTACACTTGCATTCATAGCCTCTTCGTATTCATAGGCAAAGGATTTGATAAGAGGCAGGTGGGTAGAGACCATCATTGGTATTTTTTCTCGATGCAGGGATTCTAGCAGGGCCATGCCTAAGGCCGCCCCTTCTTCTGGATCGGTGCCAGAACCCAATTCGTCGATTAAAAGAAGTGTGGTTGGATGAGCTTTTTTCGCAATTTCAATCAGGCGAGTCAGATGCGCAGAAAAGGTGCTTAAGCTTTGCTGGATGCTTTGTTCTTCTCCAATATCGGCAAGGACATCTGTAAACCAGCCGATTGTGGATTCCGATGACGCTGGGATCAGAAGTCCGCAATAGGTAAGGGCAACAAACAATCCTGCTGTTTTTAACGTAACGGTTTTCCCACCCGTATTGGGGCCTGTAATAATCATGCTTCGATAGTCTTTCCCCAAATGAAACGAGATAGGGACAACATTGGACACTTCCAGCAAGGGGTGGCGAGCATCATGCAGGTCCAGAATTGGTTTTTTACTCGTCCTAGGCAGCACTCCATTCCATTGTCGACTTAGTTTTGCTTTGGCAAAAATAAAGTCCAGTTTGTGAATTTGGCGGATCCCTTTTTGGATGCTGGATGCTTTTTCACCAATTTTTTGCGTAAGGTGGGAAAGGATTTTTTCGATTTCTTTTTGTTCAAGCTGCTGATACATGTAGTAGTCGTTGTTGAGACCCACAACATCCATGTGTTCTACATACAGAGATTCCCCCGAATCAGATCGACCCATGACTCGGCAGGGAAATTGATTTCGATATTGCGTTTTTAGGAGAATGACATAGCGATCATTCATTTTGGTAATAATATCGTCTTGAAACATTTTCCCGTAGGTAGGAGAATTTAAAAGCTTTTCATAGGTGTTTTCAATTTTGTGGAGGGTGGTAGCAATTTGTTTTCGTATCTTGGTAAGCTCTACGCTGGCATCGCTTTTCACAGATCCATCAGTTTCGAGGAGTTTTTCTACATCTTGAATGGTTTCATGGCAATTGGGTACCAATTGAACAATGGTGGTAAGTCGTGGGAACAAATCTTCTTTTCCAGAAAATAGACTGTTTAACTCTTCGAATGTGCGCAAATAGCCTGTGATCTGCAAAAGCTCATTGCCGGTAAGTACCGAGGCGATGGAGGCTTTGGAAACAAGGCTGATGATATCTTCTGTTTCGCGAGCAGGGATATCGCCTTGTGCTTGTAAAAACTGAAGAGCTTCATGGGTTTCTTTTAATGCTTCTTGAATATCTTCATAGGTAGCCCATGGATGCATATCTTCACAATGTTTTTTAGACGCTTTGCAACGTGTAAAAGAAGAGAGTCGCGACCGTATTTCTTCAAAATCAAGTGCTTCTAAGCTTCTCAGATCCATACTTACCTCCACCAAAAAAAAGGGGCTAGAACTTACCGTTTGTTCACATTTATTCTCGTATTTCTATATTGTAAACATTCTGCAATCTTTGAACAATGTCGTCCATGATTTCTTGTATCTCTTCGCTTGTTTTATTTTGACCAAAATTGAACATGATGCGGATCGCAATGCTCTTTTTGGCAGGATCAATGTTTTTTCCTTGATACAAATCAAAGATAATGGTTTTCTTGATGCAGTACCCTGCTGTTTCTAGAATGTTTTTTATCAGCTTCCCTGCGGGAATGTCTCGATCTACGACAAAGGCCATGTCACGTAGGACGTCTTGTGCTGCTGATATGGGTTGGTAATAGCCATGTCGAACAAGATATTTCATGATAGGCCGAAGCTGCATGCAGGAAAAAAAGACAGGCTGATGGATTCCAAAATACTCTAGAAGGGTGGGGTGCACAGCTCCGTAGGTTCCGATATTGGAGTCTTCTACAATCACATCTAAGGCTTGGCACGGATCAAAAACAGTGTGGTTTTTGGAAGGTTTGGTGGCAAAAGGAATGTTGTATCGCATTAAAACAGAATTCTCTTTTACTCCCTTGGCAAAATAGAAATCCATTTTTCGAGGCTCTTGACACCACGTTTGGCACTGGGTTTCTCCTGTAATAATCCAGTCAAGGTACAGATTTTCCCCTTGCAGATAATGATTGCCAATCTCATACAACCGTAAGTTGATATTTTTCATAGCAATATTCTTTTTTGCAATCTCTAAAAGAGCTAGGATGCGATTAGGCGTCAGATACGATTGGTCTTTCCGAAGCGGATTCTCAACTTGCACCAAACCAGGAGTATCCGGCGGATATAGGAGGGCTACTTCCTCGTCTTTTGCGAAGGAATCTGTCATGACTTCATAAAATCCCAATGCACCCATTTGTTGGCGGATCAGTCGATTCATTTTGATCCATGGTTTCTCCGGCTTATACTCCACCTGATACATAGGCTTGGTAGGTTGGATATTGTCATATCCTGTAAACCGCAAAAGCTCTTCAATAATATCAACGCTTTCGTGCAAGTCGACACGAAACGATGGAGGATGAATACGCAATCCGTCTCGCAATGTATTTTCAAAAGGAATCTCTAGTTTCTTTAGGATGCTAGAAGCTTGAAATTTGGAAATATCAATGCCCGTTACATCGGAAAACTCCTGCAGAGACAAATCAATGTCAGGAGCTGCCGGGAGAGACGTTCGTTGGGTATAGAACTCGCCTTCGATGGTACCACCACATACACAAGACATCAGGTTCGCTGTTATCTTCAATACGTCTTCGATCTGCCCTGAATCAATGCCTCTGGCATATCGAGAAGAAGCATCTGTGTTGATATGGAGCCTGGCGGATGTACGACTAATCGTTTTGGGTTGGAAGTAGGCACATTCTAGAAACACATTTTTTGTGCTGTCCATAATTTCGGAATCGCTCGATCCCATAACGCCGGCAATAGCAATGGGACGAACTTCATCGGCGATCACCAAATCGTTTTCTGTAAGCGTATAGGTTTTTCCATCCAATGCATCAAACGATTCTGGAGCCGAAGGCGTGCGGACTTCAATTTGATGCCCCATCATTCGATCCAAATCAAAAGTATGCAAAGGCTGCTGGTAGTAGAACATTATTAGATTGGCACAATCTACTACGTTGTTTATAGGTCGCAATCGAAAGGCTAGTAGCCTTCGGCGTATTTCAAAAGGGCTTGTGTCAATTTTGACATCTCCCAAAATGGTTCCTAAATATAGGGGACAGCGTACTTGATCAGACACTTTCACACCTTTGAAAGTGCTGTTGCGAACACTTCGCTTGATATGCACTTCTTTGAAAGGAGGGTAAATATGGTGAACGTTTCGTCGATCTGATGGGGGTAGGTGGATATCAAAAGCAGCGGTAATTTCTCGCAAAAGACCTTCCATGCAATAGCAGTCAGGTCGATTGTAGGGTATTTTTAGATCAAAGGTGGGAGAGGACAGCCAAAAGAGATCAAAAAAGTTCTTGCCAATGGGAGTATCGGGTGGAAGTTCTAATGGTCCAAGCCGTTCTTGGTTCGATACAATCGAATTGTCTAGCTTTACTTCAACAGAAGAAAGGAGCATCCCCTCACTTTGTACATTTTGAAAGTCTTTGCTTGTTAAAGTAATGCCTCCAATGGTGGTGCCGGGGGGTGCCCATACATACACGCCACCAAGGCGAAGTTCTTTCCAACTAGTCACAATTTGGTGCTTGTTGGTCCCATCGGTGATGGTAGCTTGTATCAAATGGTCGGTAGAAGGAATATCGGATGTTTCTACAACTTGTACGGTATAGACTGTATTGCTTTCAGGAGCCATGGTATTTTCGACTTCAAATCCAATGTCTGGTAGCTTTTTTACAAGCTGTTCAACAGGCGGACAGTCTCGTTTTAAAATGTCTTGTAGGTAGCCATAGGAAAGAATCATTAGAACTGCTCCAGAAAGTCAATGTTGTTGTCATAAAAAAGACGAATATCGTCAATTTGATATTTCATCATGGCAATGCGTTCAATACCCCAGCCGAAAGCAAACCCTCGATAGATCGTGGGGTCGATATTTACATTTCGAAGCACTTGTGGGTGTACCATGCCCGATCCACCCAGCTCAATTTCTCCGGCTTTCCCGCAAACATTGCATCCTTTTCCCCCGCAAAACGGACAGGAAATGAAGGTTTCAGCGCCGGGTTCGACAAAAGGAAAATAAGAGGGAAGAAATCGAACCTCTACACGGGTTCCAAAAACCCCTGTCATCATCTCTGTTAAAATTCCACTCAAATCACAAAAATTGACGTTTTTGTCAACGACCAATCCTTCAATTTGGTGAAAAACAGGATAATGGGTGGCATCGCTGGCATCACGTCGGTAACAACGGCCCATTGAAACAATGCGCAAGGGCAGGGATCCATTTTCCATGGCCCGGATTTGAACAGCGGAAGTTTGGGTGCGCAAAATATGTTCTGGATCTACGTAAAATGTATCTTGGGGATTCCTAGACGGATGCCACTTGTGAATATTGAGGGCGTCAAAATTGTGAAAGGTATCCTCTACTTCATATCCGCTTACTACATCAAAGTTCATACTTCGAAAAATATCCAGTAAATCGTCAATGATTTGCGAAATAGGGTGTTGATGACCCATGACAAAAGGTACACCTGGAAGAGTAAGGTCGCAGTATGGCTTTTCTTTGGTAGAACTAGTGGACAAATTCTGGAGTTGCTCGGACATGGACTCAAATTTCTTCTCCATAAATGACTTTAGTTCATTGATCAGGGATCCGAATTCTCCTCTTTTTTCAGGAGGAATCTCTTGAATGCATCCAAAAAGCTTTCGGATTTCTCCTTTTCTGCCCAAGTACTTGATGCGAAGGTTTTCTACTTCATCGGCCGTAGTGGCTTTTTTAATTCGCTTTTCAAACTTGGTCTGACAGTCTTGTATGACCTTCGGTTTGTCTTCTTCATTCACAGTAGACGATTCCTTTCGTAGAGATTCTGATGAACACCATATGACGCAAACTCTGCTCAGTCTATTTGCACGTTGAACAGCTTCCTCCGCTACAACTGCTGCAGCTCCCTTTGGATTCTGCCGATGGAGCGTCGCATGAACAAGACTGATCGGGATGTTTAATAAAACCCAAATGCGAGATCAGCTTTTTTATTTGGCTAGACTGACAACTAGGACACGTTACTTTGGCAATTTCGTCGTAGGTGGAAAAAACTTCAAACACTTCACCACATTCTACACATTTAAACTCATATATTGGCATATTCTAACCTCATTGAATGATTTCTTTGTTATAGTTTCCTGCATATTATAGCACATAGGGTAGAATTGCCCAAGTTTCTTTTCGTTTGAATGGAATCTTCCTTACCTGTTACTTATTAGCTTGCAGAAATGTTTTTTTCTTGGTATACAAATAGAAAACATTTAACATCTTTTCTTGGTTTTGTGTTTGCATTTTTTGGTAGTACCAATTTGTTTTTTTTGCATTATTCCTGCACAAAACGTTCAGAAGACTGTTGTAGCATAAGGTGATTACTATGAAGTGGCTACCGGCATTTTCTATTCTTCTTTTTGGGGCTTCTGCTGGGTATTTTTATTTATTCTGGTATGCATGGAAACGCAGAAAAGAGCCCAGTGGATTCTTTTTCTCTCTGATGCTACTGTCTGTCATAGCATGGATGATCCCGCAGGGTTTGGAATACTTAGTGCCC
This sequence comes from uncultured Caldisericota bacterium, assembly GCA_964493625.1. GTDB lineage: Bacteria > Caldisericota > Caldisericia > UBA6126 > UBA6126 > JAGLCW01. Next base: position 28,144 of record CAZBOU010000017.1, on the reverse strand, counting down.
TCCGTGTCGTCCAAAATATGGTGTTCAAAAATATCCTACCTTGGGGGGGTTACTGTTTCTGTTTTCCTCTTTGAAACTATATACTCCTACATTGCTACTATTCGTAAATGGAGTCCTGCTCTTCTGATCGCTCTTCTGATTTTGCCTTGCATCTTTTTCTTTTTTGTTCTTACCAATGGCACGTTTCACTCTCTTTTGTGGACAAGCGTGACACCACTTCCTGGAACCAACGGGCAACTTCTTTCCTATGAACATGGAATGATGTTTGTTATGATTGCTGCCTATTCCTACCTTCTTGTGCTAGGAACCATTTTTATGCTCCTGTACTACTCGCTTCGTACTGATACTCTGTTCCGACGGCGCTACTATGCTTTGATTATTGCCTCCCTTGCCCCATGGCTGGGAAACGTTCTGTATATTGGAAAAATAACGCCTCTGCGGGGGATTGATTTTTCCGTCGTTGGGTTTTTACTTTCTACCATCATACTATATTTTGTTCTCTACAAATGGCACTTTCTGGATCTGAAACCCATTGCATACGATGTTCTTATGAAAAGCGAAAACCGTGGAGCCATTGTGCTAGACACTGAGCAGCGCATTATTGTTATCAACCATGCCGTCGAAAACTGTTTTGACCTCCCCAAAAACAGTATTGGCAAAACCATATTTGCCGTTTTTGCTCAATATCCTTCGTTCATCACAGCTGTACAATCGCCTCAAAGCGTAGAAATTTATAGGCATACAAATCTAAATTCCGCCTCATCAACACTGGAAGAAATGGCATGTGAAATTCAAAAAACCCCTATTATGGTTCGAGACAATCAGGTGGGTACCCTTCTTCAAATTCATGATATCTCTCACCGAATCAAGACACAAAAGAATCTTGAATTACAAAACAAGATTCAAGAAGCGCTTCTTGCAATTAGTCATATGCTTCTTTCCCAGGATCAACACTACAATGGACTGATTCAAACCATGAATATAGTGGGTCGATCGCTACATGCAGACTACCTTCGAATTATCCGTTACAAACCGCAGTCCAAAACCCCGTGGTCTGTTTTGGCCACCTATGCTGAAAAGAATGTTTCCACGAGCTCTTCATCCTCGCCACTTATGATCCCGCCCATCCTTGAATGGTTGGATTCCATGCACACCAGCAAAGAGATGAATACATTTACACAAGGTCACCCGTATGTTGTACCCTCTACATTTCTGTCAGACGATACACCCGATTCAAAATATCTGCCAGTACTACACCAGCAAAGCATCGCCCTTATACCCATCCAAAAAACGCAAAAGAAATTGGAACCTCGCTCTTCTTCGGCATCTTCCACAAGCGATTCCCTGTGGGGCTATGTAGAAGTCATCCGAAAGAAAAAAGATTTGATAGCGGATGCAGAGTTTTCTCCACCAGAACTACAAATGATGGAGATGATTGCCTCTTTGTATACAGAATATACCATACGAAAAGTCATCCAAAACAGGTTGCAAGAAAGCAAGGATCGTTTTGAACAAGTGGTCAATCAAGCTCGCGAAATCATCTGGGAAACCGATTGTCACATGAATATTACGTATCTCAGCAGTAGCTTCCACAAATTGTTCTCTATCCCAGGGGGTATCAACAAAACGAAATGGTTCTCCGTTCGATCCTTTGTATCTCAGTTTTTCCAGTACAATCGCGACCCTGATCAAGTTTCCACAGAAGACAAACCCATTCAAGTTGAGGATCGCTTTAAAAAACAGTTGCAGAAATTCCGCGATCATTTTAAGAAACACAAGCCTTTGCAAGACTTTTTGATGCAGATTTTGGATTTTAAAGGAAACACATTGTATCTTCTAGTCAATGCCATTCCTGTTTTTGACAAAGACCATAAATTCAGAGGGTATCGAGGTTCTGGATTTGATGTTACTCTTATGAAGCAATTGGAAATTATGAAAGATTCCTTCATCAATACAGTTTCTCACGAATTCCGTACACCTTTGTTTGCTATTCGGGAAAGCATCAACATGGTTCGAAAAGAATCGCTAGGACCTTTGCTGCCAGACCAAAAGAGCACATTGGATATCAGTCTTCGAAATTCCGATCGGCTGGTTCGATTGATTAACGACATTTTGAACTATCAGAAATTCGAGTCGGGACGATTCACCCTACAGCCTGCCCCTGTAGATGCCAGATCTATCATTCGGGAAGCCTTTTTTACCCTATCTCCGTTAGCGGATCAAAAAGGCATCAAGCTTCAAAAAGCTATTTCTGAAGAGTGTCCGCAGCTTTACGTTGACAAAGATATGGTTGTGCAAGTGTTTATTAATATCATCAGCAATGCGGTAAAATATACAAGCCATGGATCAATTCAAGTTCGTGGTTTTCCAGAACATTGGAATGATACGCTTGATAGAGCAGACGATTCTTCTCATAAGAATCTGCTTCATTTTACAGTAACTGATACAGGCATTGGAATCAAGGAAGAAGATATTGCAAAACTGTTTCATACTTTCAGTCAGATTTCAAGCAATGATCAGCCCAAAACAGAAGGAACAGGGTTGGGTCTTGTGATTAGCAAACGCATTGTAGACTTGCACAAAGGGAAGATATGGGTGCAATCAAAATGGGGAGAAGGCACTACATTCCACATTCTCTTGCCAATTCATGAAGAAGTCTAGATAAAAATCATTTCATTCTTGTCCAACGTATCTTTTCATAGTATGATTAGCGTATGTATGCACTATAAAATGTTTGAACAGTCTGTCTGTAGGATTTTCCATTTTTAGTGTTCCTACAGAAATGAATTGGAGGTTCTGTATGGTTCGTTTACAAAAAATTGGTATTCTTTCGTATGGCTATATCATGGCCGTTATCTCCGCTATCGTATCGTTTTTGTATATTCTTATTGCATTCCCTGCTATTCAAGCGATCATGAATTTGGTCATGAATGGTTTTCAGGATTCCATGGGCTATGGTGGAATGGGATCCGGTGGTATGGAGGGTTTCGGAGGACTATTTGTTGTATTTCTGATTGTCGCTCCTATTGTTGGTGCTATCATTGGTTTTATTGGCGGATGTCTTGGTGCCATCATCTACAATATCGCTGCAAAATGGACTGGTGGCATTGAACTCAATTTTGTCAAAGCTCCCGTTGTTGATTATTCTGGAAAATCATCGATGCAAGTTGAAGAAGAGCCCCCTTCTTTTCAAAAAGAAGTTTCTTCTGTAGAACCCACCGATGATGAATCAACCCAGAAAACTCCTTAACATGACAGTACAAGATTATCTTTTTTCACCCTTCCACTCGATTCATTTTTCTTGCATCGGAACGGTGAAGATCCAAAAAGGAGACTCCTACCGCTGCACCGTACAAGCCGACGATGGCTTACTGGAAAAACTACGCATAATAGAGAATAAGCAGGTTCTCTATCTCGAATTCCGGCATTCTCTCCACTTTTTATCATGGCTGGGTCGCAACATTGCCCGTAGTATCATTTTTACCATTGAAGTTCCTACTCTGCAAAGTATGACTCTGTCTGGTCTTGGGCACGTAGAAGCGACCGACTTTATCGCTGAGACATTTGCTATTCATGTAAAAGGTTCTGGCAATGTTCGCATGGACATGGCTGTACAACAGCTGCATGTGGACATTACGGGAGCAGGTCGAATTATATTGCAAGGCAAGGCAGATTCTCAGAGCGTATCCATAACTGGAGCAGGCAATTATGATGCGCAAAAGCTTCAATCCAAAACAGCCTCCATTCAAATCCACGGAGCTGGGAAAACCATCGTTTGTGTAGAAGACAATCTTACTGTTTCCATTGGGGGAGCAGGGTCTGTTCGGTATCTGGGTCAACCTCATGTCATTCCTTCCATCTATGGGGCCGGTAGCATCCTTCCTATGAAGGAATCTCCCGATGATAACAGCAAAGACTATGACCCCACTGATGTTTCATAAAAGTTATCCTTGTTTGCAAAAAAAAACCAAGTTTTGTGTAACGAGTGGTTTTGAAATGAGTATAGTAGGTATAGTAACATGTTTGAAATGAGGTAAACAAAGATGAAAAACAACGAAAAGAAGATTCTGATTGTCGCCGTATGCTGTATAGCAATTATTGGACTAACCGCCTATTTTTTCACCGAGACTTCCACGGCAGCACGTAAGGGTACTGGTCAAGGAAGAGCTTTCGCTTCCCAATGCAATCCTGGCCAGCAAGGTAGTGGATGGAATCGACAAAATGCAAATTGTCCAGGAGACTGCAGCGGTGAAGCAGAAAACTGTTCTGGCGATTGCGATAACTGCGATGAAGATCAAAAGAACTTCAAGAATCGCACCCTAGAAAATGAGGTTCAATCTGACAAAGATGGATCTGGACAAGGGATCTGGATGTTTTCTCAAGAAACCCAAGGACAAGGTTTTCAGCAAGGATCCGGTCAAAATGCTGGTCGACAAGGCCGCGGATGTAGTGGCAGTGTAGGATGTTGTCCCTAAGAATCCCTTTTAAATTTCTTTTGATATCAACCATAAACCCCTCTTTTGATGATAAGAGGGGTTTTTTATTTATACAACTTTTATCTTGCGAGCTTTACAAAGCAACGTGCGAATCAAGTACTCTTTTCGAATGCCATACCGGTCATTCTTATGAGAACGTCGTGACAATCTCTCTAGGGATGGCTTGATGTATAGAATCTCTTCTTTGCTTATCTCTGTGGGCATATCTCCAAGGGCCAGGGCGGTATAATAAAAAGGAAATCGTTTCCATCGCTTCTTTTCATCTCGAAGACCCTTTAACAATTCCACTCCCTTTTTCAATCGTGACCTGCTGAAGGGAATGCTCTCTTGAATTAGATTTCTCCAGTAAGACACGGTGCATTTTCCGCAACAATAAAACCCACACCACGATCCATCGGATTCGCTTTCAAGAATTTTGTCATGGATAATTTGTACGGCTTCTTCTTTTGCCTTGTCTACATGGGTATTGTGGACATTTAAAAGAACCAATGAATGCAGTGCTTCTTCGCCTAACAAATGTGCTTTCCCAGCTCTGCTGGTGACAGGTTCACCGGTATAGGTGCAAACCGTATTCTCAAAATCGTGGGGAGTGGGTGCAAACAGTCCAAAATATCCCCCTTTTTCATTCATGCGGTCAGCAATCCAAGAAGCTAGTTCGCGTTTTCTTTTTGTCGGAATAGACTCTCTAAAATAATAACTGTGATTGATGTGATCAACGGTATCCCATAAACTTGTTGGAACAGAATGATTCATGAATTGGACCCCCTCCAATAAACATAGAAACAACTATCAGTATATCGATATGAAGAAAAAGGATCAAATGAAAAAACAAAGAAAATGAAAAAAACAAAAACTCAGATGGATAAATTTTTAGAGTTCAGGGTGTTTTTCTCGATAATTTTGAATGGCTTTTTTCAATGCATCTGCAGCTAAGTTGGAGCAATGCATTTTAGCCGGTGGTAACCCTCCAAGCTCATCGGCTACCATTTGATTGGTGATTTTTTCAGCCTCTTCCAATGTTTTCCCTTTCACTAGTTCTGTTACTATGCTGCTGGAGGCGATAGCAGCAGCACAACCAAAAGTTTGAAACTTAATATCCACGATTACTCCATTTTCCACCTTAATGTCGATATGCATGATATCGCCGCATTGTGGATTGCCAATTTCGCCTTGAGCATCAGCATTTTCAATAGATCCAACATTGCGGGGGTTCATGAAATGGTCTTTTACTTTTTTTGTATACATAAAACTTCTACCTCAATTCGGAAAAACATCCTGCGTTCTTAACACAAAGGAGACATTTTTCGTAATTTTTCAACAATTTCTGGAAGAACGCTGATGACAGCCTTCATGTCTTCTATTGTATTGTGTCGTCCCATGGTTAGCCGAATGGAACCTTGGGCAGTAGCAGAATCAATTCCCATGGCAAGTAGCACATGGGAAGCATCGAGACTGCCAGATGTACAAGCAGAACCACTAGACACACAGATGCCGTGAGAATCCAACATTAACAACACGGATTCCCCTTCTATATATTTAAAACAAACGCTTACATGCCCTGGTGTTCGGTTGGTAGGATGACCCGTGAACAATACATCGGATATAGAGTTCTCAATGCCTTCGGTAAGAAATGTAGCTAGATTCTGCAGATGTTGAGTATCCTCTGAAAAGCGTTTCTGGGCAAGCTCGATAGCTTTGGCAAAGCCAACAATGCCAGGGACATTTTCTGTACCTGGGCGCTTTTTATTTTCCTGGCCACCACCGTATAGATAGGAAGAGAAGGGGGTTCCCTTTTTAACATACAAAAACCCAACTCCTTTGGGGCCATAGAGTTTGTGAGCAGACGAAGACAGGAGATCGACACCCATGCTTTGTACATCGACAGGTATTTTTCCAATAGCCTGCACTGCATCGGTGTGAAACAAAGCTCCTTTTTCATGAGCGATCTTGGCAAGCGAGGGAATATCTTGTATTGTCCCTACTTCATTGTTTGCATGCATGATACTGACGAGTGTTGTATCGCTGCGCATTGCCTTTTGAAGAGACGAAGAAGAAATCACTCCATGAGCATCCACGGGAAGGTATGTAACGTCAAAGCCTTCTTTTTCGAGCTGCTGAAATGCATGCAAAACAGCATGATGTTCAATGGAAGAAGTGATGATATGCATTCCCTTGCTTTTGATTTTTCTGGCGGTGGTAAAAATGGCTTGGTTGTCCGATTCTGTTCCTCCACTGGTAAAAAGAATTTCCTTCGGAGAAGCATTGATAAAAGATGCAATGGTGGAACGTGATTCTTCCAAAGCATCGCGGGAAAACTCTGCAATAGAATACATGGAAGAAGGATTTCCATAATGAATCGTAAAAAAAGGATTCATGGCTGTTACCACTTCGGGGTCAACAGGCGTAGTAGCACTATGATCTAAATATATACATTTCATATTCATGCCTCCGAATAGGAAATTGAATCCATACACAAGAAGTTCCATAAAAATGTAGTAAAAGATGAAAAAGTTTCAATGGAAGAAAATGAATTTTCGTTTGTTTGTGTCTTATCTCTGATAGTCTCTTCGTTATTCCTTCACAAGAGACAGGTTGGCAGAGGCTTTTTTTTCAACCACTTTACACCTAGATACACCAAGGGTGTATCCAAAATGGCAAAACAGATCTTTAACAAATAATAGGGCAGGGCCATTTGTACAACAAAAGCAAAGGTAAACGTGGGAGAAACTCGATAGAAGGCAACCATCATAAATACAAATGTATCGATGCCTTGCGAAAGAATGGTGGAAAGATTGTTGCGAAGCCAAAGTGCTTGTCCATGGGTTCGCTTTTTCCAAAACTCAAAAGCCCATACATCGTGATATTGCGATAGGGCAAATGCAATTAAACTAGCTGCAATCATGCGTAGTGAACTTCCAAAAACGAGACGGTACTCGTCATGAAAACTGTACCGACTATGGCTAGGTAAAGCTGTAAAAATGAGGGTATAGATGAAAATGACTACCAATACAACAATGCCCCCGGTTATAAACTGGCTTACCGTTTCTCTTCCATACACTTCTTCAACAATATCGGTAATCAAAAAGGTAAGAGGCACCATGAAAATGCCCACCGAGGATGAAATGCCAAAAAATCCAATGACTTTCCCTCCCAGGAGATTTACTCCAACCAAAAGTCCAATAAACATTGCAAACAGTAGCGATAACTTCTTGCCGTTCAACATCAAAAATACCTCCGAACAAATTGGATGCATCCAAGTACATGGAAGGATTTCATTCATGATGTGTATGAACTGAAATTAGTTCAGTATACTAGAGTTTTTGCTGAATACAAGAATAGAGACACCCATATACACTCTATCACTTTGTAGAGTAAAAAGTTCCCTCGTGGTGAAACTTCTACATCACCCTTGTCAATGATTCTCCTCATCGGGCTCTTCATAACAAAGCCAAATTTCCTTGGTATCTGGCCACCATTGGATGGGTAACTGGAGAGACTCCCCAACAAATCGCAAGGGAATCAACGTTCGTCCATTTTGGACACAAGGCACTACATTTGGGTCGCTTGGATCAATGGCTACAGGTTTTCCATTGAGCACCGCTGTTGGATTGCCAATTTGTAGCTCTAGCTCGATAGAAGTGTCTGGTTTAGGAGCATACAGGATGTGAATTTTTTTGTCTGCAGCAATCCACTCAATATCTGCTCTGATCGTTTCTAAAATTGCCCGAAATGGGACAAAGGTTCGATCATACATGATACAAGGAGCCACATCAAGAGAGAATTCTTCGAAATCAATTGCTGCTTTGGTCGATCCAATTTGTAGAATGAGGGTGTGAAAACAAGAAGTATATTCAATACAAGATTCGTTGGTATGAATCTCCTTTATTTCTTTGTAATCGCTTCCTACTGGATACACCTTGAAACAATACAAAGACCCTTTGTTTAATTCTTTGGTTGTCACGTGGTGGGTTTGGAGAACTGGAAAATCGGTTAGGGGAAACGATTGATACTCTCCTTTTTGGAAATCCATTTTGTAGATACAATAGCCGTGTTTCGCTTCTGCCATTTCATCCCATTGCAAAAGAATGCCACCAAAACCCAATGAAGCGGTTAGGGTATATGGTTTTTTTTCAGCATGTACAAACGAAATTGGTACCAAGAAGTTGCTCGTTATCACAACAAAAAGAAACACCAAGGCAAACGTTTGTAGGATATGTCTCATATCCACCAGCCTCCTTTCAGTTTTTTTGGACTGCAATCGGATACTACTAGTGTACCCCTAACAGTGAAAAAAGGCACGTTTTTTTGGTGTTTCTTTCTTTTTATTTACATTGGGTTGTGTTGGTTTTAATTTCCTCTCATCATGGCTTCAATATCATTTTCTACAGTGGATTGCGGTTTCAATTGAAACGTTTCCACCAACACATTCAGAACATTGGGTGATACAAAAGCTGGTAGTGTGGGGCCAAGGCGGATATTTTTAACACCTAAGTAAAGAAGTGCTAACAAGACGGCTACAGCCTTTTGCTCATACCAGGCAATGTCAAACGAAATGGGAAGATCATTGATACTATCTACACCAAATACTTCTTGTAGTTTCAAGGCAATCACGGCTAATGAATAGCTATCGTTGCATTGTCCAGCATCCAAAACTCGTGGGATTCCATTGATATCGCCTAGCTGCAATTTGTTGTATCGATACTTTGCGCAGCCTGCGGTTAATATAATGGTATCTTTGGGAAGATTTTTGGCAACATCGGTGTAGTACTCTCTGGTTTTGTGACGTCCATCGCATCCTGCCATCACAATAAACCGCTTGATCGCGCCCGATTTCACAGCTTCTACCACTTTGTCGGCCAGGGCTAACACTTGGTTGTGTGCAAAGCCGCCTACAATGGTTCCCGTTTCAATTTCGGTTGGGGGAGGGCAAGATTTGGCAAGTGTGATAAGGGAGCTAAAATCTTTTTCTTTGCCAGGGAGTGGTTCTTCAATATGGGGAATGCCAGGATACCCGACAATACTGGTGGTAAAAATGCGATCTTTGTACTCCTCTTTTACAGGCACAATACAATTTGTAGTCATTAGGATGGGACCATTGAAGGATGCAAATTCGGTTTGTTGTTTCCACCATGCATTGCCATAATTTCCCACCAGGTGTTCGTATTTTTTAAGGCCGGGGTAATAATGGGCAGGTAGCATTTCTCCATGGGTGTATACATCCACGCCTGTACCCTGGGTTTGTTTCAACAACTGTTCCAAGTCTTTTAGGTCGTGTCCGGATACAAGAATGCCGGGATTGTTTCGAGTTCCTAACTCTACACTAGTAATGACGGGGTTTTCATATGCTCCGGTGTTGGCTGCATCCAAAAGTGCCATTGCATCTACAGCAACCTTCCCTGCTTCCATCACCATGGCCGTCATTTCTTCTACCGATAAATCTTTGTTCATGGAGTTCAGGGCTTTCACAATAAACGCATAGATGTCTGGATTTTCTTTGCCTAGGTGCTGTGCATGTTCTGTATAGGCAGCAATTCCTTTGACACCAAATAAAAGAAGCGATCGAAGGGATCGAACATCTTCATGTTCAATCGATAAAAATCCAACTTCTTCTGCCTTTTTTGCATATTCCTGGGGCGTTCCCATCCACGAAACATGATCGATGGATTCATATCCAGGGCATAGTTTTTCGATGGAACTTTTGATTTTTTCACGAAGCTGAATGCCTTCTGTAATGAAGTTTTCAATTGCTTTGGCATCAAAATTGGTGTTGGTAATGGTGGCAAACAACGCTCTGCACATGAATCTGCCCACTTCTGGGTTCGATTCCTGCTTTGTACAGGTACTCACAGCGGCAATCCCTCGCAAAATAAATACGAGAAGATCTTGCAAATTGGCTACATCGTCTTTTTTTCCGCATACACCTGCGATTGTACAACCTTCGTTTCGGGCGGTCTCTTGACATTGAAAACAAAACATACTCATACAGTCCTCCTTGGTAAATGGTACAAAATCTAACGGTTGTGGGAAACCAAAAATAGCTTCATTTCCGATTCCCACAATTTACGAGCTGCCTCTAGCAGCGAAAAACGGTGTTGTTCCAAACCCCATTGTTTGATCAGTAGACGCAAGGGGCCAATGATGATTTGAAACACAATTTTTGCATCGATATCGGAACGAAAAATACCCTGCTTCTGGCAATTCTGGATGGCAGTATAGAAAAAGGTTCCGTGTTGATGCATTATGGAAGACATTTTTTCGGCAAGTCTTTCGTCGTGCTGAAAGTATTCTTCGGAGAATACAACATTGGCAACGTTGGGTTCAGCTTGACACAGTTGGCACCGATCCATGAAAAATGCTTCCATTTGCTGAAGTGGATGATTCATTTGCTTCTGTATGGCTTTAATTTTGCCTACAGAATACTCTTCGAACGAATCCAAAATACCGTATAGAATATCGTATTTGCTGTTGTAATAACGATAAATCGCCGGTTCAGAAATGCCTATCAAGCGAGATAGGTTTTTCATAGTAACATTTTGAATTCCTTTTTCCGCAATCAAATCAATAGCGGCTGTCCGAATTTGTTCTTTTCGCGTAGTATTTTCTGCGTTCATATCCACCTCAATCTTGTTAGTGAATATTCACTAACTTGGTAAGTATGAAAGGATACTGGTCCAATTTTGAGTTGGTTCCAAAAAAAATGACTTTTCTTTCAGCCTCTAGGAGCAGGCCGTAAAGCTTGTGAAATCTTAGTGAAACACAGGCCCTTTGTAGTACATTCGGTAATATTTCTTTTGCAGTCCCATTTTTTCGTACAATTTAATCGCTCGTTTGTTGTCAATTTCAACATGCAAAGTAAGGTCTCCATTGGTTACTTCAATGACTTTTTCCATGAGCTGCGTGGCAATCCCTCTGCCTTTAATATCTTTTTTGGTGGCAATATACGAAAGATGGTATTTGGGGAAAAACTTATCAAAGCCCGTTCGAGATACGATTGCAATTCCCGCTAAAACGGAATTGTAGTACGCACAAAGGACATATCCTTTATCAAAAGCATTGTCAACGGCTTCGATCATTTCATCAAGTGGATCTGTAAACTGCAGAAGCCATGTGTCTAGGAGTTTTAAAAACTCATCATACGACATGGGAAGGTCTTGTTTTTTCACAATTTGCATTTTCAAATCCACTTTGGCGTCATTCAAGACAACTACATGAATCCCTTCTCGAAGACGCTTTTCCTTGGCTAGTTGATACAATGCTGCAATAGGATACGAATTTTGGGCGGTGAGTCGAATATTTTCCAACGAACGGAATCGCTTATGGGACTCTAGAAGTTCTTGATCTGTTACACCAATGGCCTCGCCATGGGTATTGTAAATGGCATTCAGTGCATCCTGCCCATTAAAACACTTCCATTGAATCAGATTTTTGTTATAGCGCGTTGAATGAGTATCTTTAGGAGACAGGGATAATATTTCTTTACGGCCCTGCTTGTACGTTTCAATAATTGCATTGCCTTCGGTGGTACTCACTGCATTTATATGAGGAATGGACTGAATGTCCTCTAGTAGCCACAAATCTTTAAACCCCATATGCAAGCCCGATATGGAGGAGCCATTGCTGGTCTGGCAATAAATGTAATCAATCTCTTCTTTAAGATACTGGTGAAGCTCTCTGGCAATGTATTTGAAGGCATACATGTTCATCATATTGTTTTCAAGACCTGGATTGGCATCATACCAATTTTCCTGTTGTGCCAACTGCCGACTCTTTATGACGGAGTCTTCGTAGGTTTTCCCATGCTTGACTACCTTCACATGGTGGGAATTAAACATATCCCGATCCACTTTTTTTATGGTTTCGGGAACCACAAAAACACATTTCACCTTGTAGTGTTCCGATAGCTGTGCCAGAGAATACCCTACCGTACCCACGGTACCAATACAAATCGTATCCTTCTGCTGCGATAAAGCTTCACGTATAATTAAATAGGCAAGGCGATCCTCACGGTGACCATAGGGATTGTTTCCTTCTAATTTCAAAAAAATCTTAGAAACGCCCAAATCCTTTTCCAGTTTTAGCGCTCTTACCAGTGGTGTGCGACCTATTTGTGTTTGTTTCATTTCATTCATAGAGAAATCTCCTTTGTTCATACAGTAGTTTTTTCACATGCAGTATTAGTATTATACGATAAGAAGTTTATATTTCAGTTTTCCAATAAGAAAACAAGACAATGTTCCTCTTAAGAAAGTTTCTAAGATTATTTTCGATCAGGTATTTTATGTGACGAGTTAAAGCAATTCTCTTGTGGTTGATTTTTTTGGTGGATGTGGTACATGTTTGTGAATTTATTGACAGGAGAGTTGAATCGTGCGAATACACTAAAATTACTCAGTTGTAGGCCCGTAGTAACTTGTTAGAGGAGTAATTTTATGTTGCGCGTTCAATCGTTGTCTTTTTCATATTCCGATCTTTTATTTCGCGATGTTTCGTTTCATGTTTCCAAAGGAGAACTGCTTGCCATCATTGGATTGAATGGCTGCGGGAAAAGCACTCTTTTATCGTGCCTGATGGGCGAAAAGAAACCCAGCGGTGGTTCTATCTTTTCAGATTTCTCCCGTGGTTTTGGTGCTTTGCCACAAGAAAGCCCTGTTTTCCACGGTACTACATGGGACTTTATTATGGCAGGATCTCCTGCACTTTATTCCCTTTACCAAAACATGCACTCCCACCCTGAAAACTCTGTGTATATTTGGCAATCGAAGAAAAGGGTGGGTTTTTGTGTTGTAGCCATGACCAGCAGTTTATTCGTAGTATTACGCAGGAAGTGTTCCAGCTGCACCCAACGCATATAGAGGGGATTTGTTGAAGTGGAGGGGTAGATGATGACAAAACAATGGGCCAGCATGCCAACTGGCCCATTACACGGAGGTAAACGTGTTGCGGAAATATATTTACTTATGCAATTGCTTCATCGCCATTTCCGCTGCCTTTATAATAGGATAGGCAGTAGGAGGAGCTGTTAACAAGGGGTGAGTACCTATTTGAGTAGTAATCAAATCGTATACGGTCATGTTGTTTTGAATAGCCAAGCCAATAATATTCACCAATTCTCCGGTGCTTGGTCCTCCGGCAACCGATCCACCCAGTATTAATCCAGATCCCTTTGCAACTACAAGTTCTACAATTTGTTTGTGGGTGTTGGGAAGAGTTCCGGGGTGTTTATCGATGCCTTCGAATCTAGATCCAAAAGCAGGAAGCTGTTGTTTTTGTGCTTCTGCTACCGTCAAGCCGGCAGCACCAAAGCCATCGTCTCCTAAAGCAGTAAAGAAAATGGATAACGTTCCTTTAAAATTTTTCGTAGTGTACAGGGAGAATAAGTTCATGCCCACGATTCTAGCTTCTGCACAGGCAGTGGATGCTAGCATAGTAGGGGTGACGCGCCTTGTGAAAAAATCTCGCTTTTGTGCACAGTCGCCCACAGCAAACACATTGTAATTGTCTGTTCGCATGTATTCGTCAACATCAATTTGACCAAAGCAGTTGGTGGCCAAACCGGCACTTTTGGCTAGCTGTGTATTGGGTTCATACCCCATAGAAAGAATGACTGCATCGGCTTCTATTTCCTCGCCATTGTCCAGCAAAATGCCCGACACTTTTCCCTGGCCTGTAATTGCCTTGATCCCATGTCCTGTTTTTACTGTCACTCCTCTGGTTTGCAGTATATCTTGTGCTCGCTGCCCCATTTTTTCATCAAACACCATTCCCAAAATATGAGGAAGAACTTCAACAAGGGTAACATTTTTCCCGGCTTTGTTCAATTCATCAGAAACTTCAACTCCAATGAAACCACCGCCCACAACAACGATATTCTGTTTATCGTTCAATTGCTGGGATATCGAGTCTAAGTATTGCTTGTCTTTTGGAATGACAAATACATTGTCCAAATCCTTGCCTTCTAACCACTTGGGCACCTTTGGTATCGAACCTGTAGCAAACACAACCTTTTCAAAAGAGATATCGTCGCCCCCTTTGGTATGACACACTTTAGTGTCCAATTCTACAGATGTGACAACATCCACAAGAACATTGACACCCATATCTTGTAATTTCCCATCGGGCATAAGATTTTTTTCTGAGCTTTCTAGCGATCCAAAGATGTAAGGAATGCCGCAAGGAACCACGGTCTTTGTCTCTTTTCGAATCACCATTACGCTTTTGTCTGGATAATTGCTTCTAGCGGTCATGGCTGTAACAAAGCCAGCAGCACTTCCACCAATGATTAAAACATCCGTTTTTGTCATAACGAACTCCCATCGTACTATGTAATATAGGAAAGAAACAATCTCTTAATTGGCATTTGCCAACAATGAGTATTGTACAACTTTTCCTATCAAATACCAAATTGATTTTTGGGTTTTAGGAAGCAGTATTGTCGTCGGAAACAAAAATTGTTTTGGACTGGGGTTTTGGGGCTTTGATCACCATAATCAAAAGGTCGGTGCTACCTTCATTGTACCAGCAGTGTACAATGCCTTTGGGACTTTCAATAAGAGTATAGGGGCCTACTTCCTCTTTTTCATCGCCCACCAATACAATGCCTGTTCCTTCCAGCACAAAAAAAGCAACATCTACCGGCGTGATGTGTTTGCGTAGCGATTCGCCTGGGGGAAGCTTTAAAATAGTAATGACTGCGTCTTTTGTATCATACAGATTACGCGCATCGAGTCCCCCGCTACCATCCATAACGGGAGTGTTTGATAAGGTTCGTAGTTTCATAGCTTGACTCCTTTGTTCTATCAATTTTTTAATGTCGAGAAAAATATTGATGTATTGAGTATATCAAAGAACTCTTTCAAAAGTTCTAAGAACAAATTGACTTTTGAAATCGTTGGCATAAAATTTTACTTGACTATTCTAACAAGGAGGAACTATGAGTATTTCAGACGACGTACCATTGCCGCAAAATACAAATACAGAGCCCAACCCGTGTTGTATTCATAGAATGGTTTGTATGCAGATGAATTCCTCCAATTTGTTAATGAAGTAGTTCATTCAACGTTCACTTACAAACCGTTTTAGACGAATGGGTCTGGGTTTAGAGGTGAACAATGAAAAGAATTCTTACATTTAGTGAAATCAAAAATTTATTTCTGCGAAAAAAGAATGCAGAGATTCTTTCGTGGCTTACATCTGAACATCCTCGTACAATTGCTGATCAACTAGCAACTGTCTCGACTAAAGAGATGTGGGGCTTACTTAGTCTTGCACCCAAGCCGTTACAAGGGGAGATATTTAGTCATTTTGATGAGGATGTGCAAGTTCGTCATATAGTAGCTTTGTCAAAAATCCATGCAGCAACTATCCTTTCTCAAATGCCCCATGATGATCGTGCAAAACTTTTCCGCCTACTGACTGAGGAACAAAAAAATACCCTATATCCTGTATTAACTGAAGCCGAAAGAGACGATATTTATCGTCTATCCTCTTATCCTCCAGGCACTGCTGGAGCTGTTGCTACATCAGATTATCTATCTTTTTTGGAAACTATGACAGTAGCCCAAGCGCTTGAACAGATTCGAAACGAAGCCCCTTCTAAAGAAACCATCTACTATTCTTATGTAGTGAACTTACAAAATCAACTAAAGGGGTTTATCTCTCTGAAAAAGCTTATCCTATCCGATCCCAAAACTGTTTTAAAGACGATTATGCATGAGGATGTGATATTTGCCAAAGTTTTTGAGGATCAAGAAAAAGCCGCCATTAAGATTAAAAAATACGATCTTCTTGCATTGCCTGTAGTAAATGGAGAGAATACATTGATTGGCATCATTACACACGATGATGCCATGGATGTCATTGCACAAGAACAGCAAGAAGATATTGAAAAACTAATGGCAATCCAGGGTAGACACAAGGCAGGAGCCTATTTAAAAACCCCTTTCATGGAGCATTATAAAAACCGTATTGGATGGATTCTTCTTTTGGCATTATTTGGAATCATCTCTGGAGCTGTTATTCAATCTTTTGAATCTGTGCTGTCCCAATTTTTGATTCTAGCACTATACATGCCTATGTTGGCAGATACGGGAGGAAATATCGGCAGCCAATCTGCTACAGTCATTATTCAAGCATTGGCCGTGGGAGAAATCCAAACACGAGATTTCTTGAAAGTTGTTTGGAAAGAATTCCGTGTTTCTATTTTACTCGCCTTTTCCCTGATTGTTTTTACCTGGCTTCGCGTCAGGTTTTTCTCGGGTGGTATGCCCCTTCCAGAAAATATTTCTCTGGAAAGAATAGGAGGAGTAATAGCACTAGCCTTGGGATTACAAGTTATATCATCTACTTTAATTGGGACACTTCTCCCTTTACTGGTTTCAAAATTCAATAAGGATCCTGCCGTCATTGCAAGTCCTGCTTTAACAACATTTGTGGATATAACGGGTCTCATAATATATTTCGGTTTGGCAAAATGGTTACTACGAGTATAACAACCCAAAAAAAATTATAGATATGCACTACATATTCTTACATAATTGTTTTCTATGACTATTTTGGCAAACCATACTGACCATTAATCAGCAATCAACTCTCTATAATAAATGTTGTATTTATTGATGCTCTATTTTAGCAGCAATCGCAGGAACCGGAGCATTTGCATGGAGATGTATCACCGGTATCCCCTGCATATTCAATGGCTTCTGCGGGGCAGATATTCTGGCAACCTCTGCACCCTTCTACACAATTTTCAGGTTGGACAACCTTTGGCTTGGTTTCATTTTTTTCGTACACATCAGTGCAACATTTTTCAATGCAAGCTCCACACTCTACACAATTTTCGTACTGAATCACGGGATACCAAGTTTTTGACATTCGTTCACTCCTTGTTGTTTGTATCAATCATTTTGTCAACACAATTCTTACATTCTTTTAAATAATCGCATTTTTTGGAAAGATTCTGTTGGTCTTCTTCCAATTGCGGATACGTTTGAATATGCTTCGAAATGTATTGCAGAAAACACTGCATAAGCACATTGTCGGGTTGTAAGGAATAATAGACAAATTGGTCTTTTCTTGTCATGGTCACAAGATGCATATCCCGCAGTTTGGAGAGATGTCTAGATACTTTTGTTTGGCTGCAGCCAAGAATTCCACACATTTGACAAACACACAAACAATCCTTAGAAAGAAGCCAAAGTAAACGTAGACGTGTTTCATCCGACATAATCTTGCAAAAATCAAGCAAATGGTGCAAAATAATACTCTTTCATTTTCTTATATGTGTATATTCAAATATAGCAATATATACTCTATGCAAAGTGATCGGTATGTCAAGGAAACCTTTGATTAATTCTAAAAGTTTCTTACCTTACGGAGAACACTTTCTGAGCAATGGCTCCTGATATGAAAACTGCAAGGCAGTGTATTGGCGAAGAAGGGGGGATTCGAAAAAACTTAAAAGGTTTTTATGGCAGAGGTTGCAATCTTCATGTTCAACTACCCGGAAAAAGAACGTACAGTGACGATTATTTCTTTCTGAATCTTTTAAAATTCTCTGCTTGCTCAAAAATTTCTTTATACACCTCATCTCTATCTACCGGTGGATAATTATGGTCTGCCAATAGGACAACCAAATCAGCTTTCAGCTCTGATTTAATATCATCTCTTTTACTCCAATCTGTATATTTCGCCTTGTCATCAACAACTCGCTTTACTTCTTTTGATAAAACTAATAGCTTTTCATGGGGATATTCGAAATCATATTTTATCGTTAAGGTTTGCAAGATGTCATAGAAAGCCTTTTCTTCAAAGTCGATTCCTATTACATTGAATGATTCTTTTTCCCTTTTAAGGGCATGAAACAAATCAATAATCTCATCGGTAAAATCTTCCAATACCTCACTTCTTAAGACGTCACTTTCTTTTCGTTCATTGTATTTTTTAACAAGGCTTTGCATCCGCTGTGAAAAGTCAATACCCTTCATTCTATTGATTTTCTGAAAATCTTCGATTGCTTTTACCAAGAGTTGCTGCAATAACTTAATCTTTGTATTTGGTAACTTTATCTTTTCAATTTTTTTTAAATAGTCTTCATCGAAGATATCTGTTTCAGCATTTTTACTTTCATTGAGCTTGAATATTTCCTCAACTCCATCGCTAATCAATGCATCCTTTATCATTTCTCGCACTTTTGTATTCATTTGTGCTGTATCAGGTGCAGTTCCTTTGGTAAGCTTGAACACGATAGAACGTACCGCCAAATAAAAATGGACATAACCCTTATCGTTTTGCTTTAATTTATCACAGGCAGAACAGATATCATAAGCAGCCTTTAATCGTTTAACAAGAAACATGAACCGCTTTTCTATTTCTTGGGTTACTTGAACATATTCCGCTGCTACATTTAGGGTATTCAGCTGTTCAATCGGACTACCATTAAAGTATTTGCTGCTATCAAATGTATGGAAAATTCTTGCTAGTAAATCCAGATGGTCTTTAACAACAACAACGGACTCTTCAATACTCTCAAAATTTGTACTATCTACTCGGCTATAGTGAGCTAAAGCAAGGTTCATTTGCTTCTTGATGCCAATGTAATCAACAACCAACCCTTTTTCTTTTCCATGATATTTACGGTTCACCCTTGATATTGTCTGAATCAAATTATGTCTTTTTACGGTTTATCGATATAGATTGTGTCCAAAAATGGTATATCAAACCCAGTCAGCCACATATCGACAATAATTGCTATTTTGAAATTTGATTTAGCATTCTTGAATTGCCTGTCTAATTCTTTGCGATACTCTTTTGTGCCAAGTAGACTGTATAACTCTTCCGAATCATCTTTATCTCTGGTCATAACCATTTTGATGCGTTCCATTGGTTTTATTTCCCGTTTTTCTTTTTCAGTAAGCATTTCTCCAGATTCAGAGACCATAGCTTCTGCCCAATAGGGTCGTAACTGAATCACATTCTTATAGAATTCATAAGCAATAGAGCGGCTACTGCAAACAAACATAGCTTTGCCTTTTACGGAAGAACCTTCTTCGATGCGTGTTGCATAATGATGAACAAAATCTTCAGCCAATGCTTTCAAGCGGTCAGGATCTCCCAGAATAACGTTCATATTGGTAACTGCTTTTTTACTTTCCTCTCTCTGGTAGTCATTTGTTCCTTCCTCTGCACATTGATCATAATAATCTTCAATTTTTTGTAATTCGCTATTATTTAGCAATACTTTTGCTGCTCTTCCTTCATAAACAATACGAACGGTGATTTCGTCTTTTACGGATTCTGTCATAGTGTAAGCATCAACAATATCGCCAAAAACATCCAGAGTCGCATCAATAGGAGTTCCGGTAAAACCGACATAAATAGCATTTGGCAAGGAATCGTGAAGATATTTGGCAAATCCGTAGGTTTTTATCACACCCTTAGAAGAAACTTTTACTTTTTGATCAAGGTTTACCTGGCTGCGGTGTGCTTCATCTGATATACAAATTATGTTGCACCGGTTTGTAAGAAGGTCTATATTCTCGTTGAATTTGTGAATAGTAGTTAGAAAAACACCTCCGCTCTGAATATTCTGTAATCGCTCCTTTAAATCTGCTCTACTTTCAACGCTAATAACAGTATTATCACCGATGTAATCTTTGGCATTAGTAAATTGTGCAGACAATTGATCATCTAGGTCGTTACGATCAGTGATAATAACTATGGTGGGATTACTGAAATGTTTACTGCGCATTAACAAACGGGTTAGAAACAGCATGGTATAACTTTTACCACTTCCGGTTGCACCAAAATATGTGCCTCCTTTACCATCTCCTTTAGGTTTCTGGTGGTTAAGGATATTTTGAAATAACTTGTTTGCGCCATAGTATTGGGGATAACGACAAAGAATTTTTTCATTTTTTTTAGAGGAATCCGGTAGGAATATGAAGTTTCGAATTATGTCGCGCAAACGGTTTTTATCGAACATACCTTGTATTAAAGTATACATGGCATCGAAACCATCAACTTCTTCTGACATCCCTTCAATTCTGCGCCATGCATAATAAAACTCATAAGGAGCGAAAAAGGAACCAACCCTACTATTCACTCCGTCACTAATTACACAGAAAGCATTAAACTTAAAGAGTTCTGGAATATCGCGTTTATAACGGGTAGTTAATTGAACATAGGCATCATGGACAGTACAGTTTTCCCGGATAGCCGTCTTAAACTCGAAGACAACCAAAGGCAATCCGTTAATATACAGAATACCATCTGGTATACGCCTTTCAAAACCCACAATCTCTAACTGATTGACAAACTTATAAATATTTCGGTCTTCACCGTATGGTTTCGGCCTTTCTGTTACTATTTTGGTTAGCTTTTTTGCATCCGGGTTTCTAAAAGTAGTTAAGCCATTATAGTCAATTAATTGAATGTATATGTCTTTCTGTAAGCGGTCTTCCCTTGTCAAGGTAAATCCATCAGATATCAGTTTCATAATGGATTTATTGCTTCCGTACAGATCAGAGGCAGCGTAGCTTTTTAATTGTCTTATAATTTGACCGATTTCATTCTCGGTGAGAGCTTCATTGTTATATTTGGCTAGAAGAAAGTGTCTTAAATCTTCTTCTATTATGATTTGATCAAGTTTTCGAGAAATATCATCACCAGACACATGCGGATACCCCTGTTTTTCCAATAATTCTATAAATACTTGTTCCAATTTTTCTTCGTTAAATTTCATGTATTTAAAACTACCTTCCCCTTATCTGTCAGACGATATCGCTGTTTGCTGCTTCTTGGTTTATCAGGTATAGACATCTCGATTACCTCTTCTTCTAATGCAGGTTGCAGATAGTTTAACCTGAAATACTCTCTATCCGATAGTTTCAGTTTTTCCTGCAATTCCTGTCTGCTTAACTCACCTTCGATGACTTCTAAGAGTTTCTTAACTTGCGGGGTAACTTGCGGGGTAACTTGCGGGGTAACTTGCGGGGTAACTCTTTCTATAGCAGGGAAAGACATCCGTAAAAAGTTCTCGGATAATTTAAAACACCTTTTGCCATAGTATTCCAAAATACGCGGGATACCTGAACCCAACTGTTCTACCATCTCTAAATCCTTATAAATCCTCATTAACTCCTTATTTTGTGGAATGGAAAAGCCTTCAAAAAACTCCTTCTTGCTCAATCCTTCAGGCAATGAGCCTGTTGAAGTAATCTCAATCCGGTCGGAGAAAATCTCGAACTTAGGTGGTGTCTCCCGTGTGTAGTCGTTGTGAACAAAAGCATTAATAATGGCTTCTCGCAGAGCAATACTATTCCACAAACGTTGTTCTTTCCTTTCTTTGGAGGTTATTGTGGCAGCTGTACGATTCTCCAGGTCAACTTTGTCTAACACGCTTTTTGTAGCTTTAATAAGGGAACAATAACCGTATTCGTTGTTTTCTATAAGATTCACTCTGTTTTTGCCACTGTACTTGGCGACTTTTATGGAAATATTGTTTTCGTCTGCGAGCAGATAGGCAGCATAATTAAGTGATCCTTCTTCTGTGATCAGTTCCAGATTTTTTTTAAACTGTTTATTGAGCGATTTTTTCTTTTCCTCATAATAAATACGCAGTTGCTCAAAACTCAAATCCTGCCGGTGGGCTTTGATTTTACCAATAGAGTTACGAGTACGGGTGGCAAACAGCTTATCAATCATAGCCTGCGGCATTGGTTCTGCTGCCGTTCCCAAACGCATAAAACAGCCCTTTCCAGTCATGCCATATTTCTTTTTAAAATAGGGCTTCTCGCTTCCGCTGGCAACAATGATCTTAAGGATATGTTTATTTTCTTGTTCTTCGGTTACCACATCAAATAGCCCCAGAGCAGAAGGCGCGATATTGTTCTTAATACGATCTTTGATCTTGAGCATATCCACATCTGGATCCTTCACGCCAATGACTTTTCCATTTTTATCCACTCCAACATAAATCAACCCGCCTTCTCGATAATTCAGAAAAGCCACAATCTCTTTTTCGAGGTCAAGGTCTTTTGTAAGTCGCTCTTTGTATTCTATGCGGTTTGTTTCAGTCATATTAGATCATTTTTCCTAATGCTGGCTCTTCTTTCTTAATTTCAACATTTATACTTTTCAAAAGAGATTCATACTGGTCTCTATCCCCTTTGAGTTTATTAATGATCAGATCAGCGGTTTTCTTCATTTCCGGAACCTCAACAGGTGTTGCCCCTCTCTCAAAAACACCACATAAATGAGAGTATTCATTATTTATGCGATCAGTCAGTATTGCAGGCACTGGATCGGTACCAAAAAACTTTTTCAACTTTTCTGTATCTTTTGAAGCATCCGGATATTTATAGTAGAGATATATTTCAAGAAACTTTCTTGCGTTATTTCCGAAATTGTAAAATAAAGTGTAATTTGAGTCATCTACTGCTTCAATCTCGGTACATTTATAAACCTGTTCAAAAAGAAAGTTGAATTCAGTTATGTACTCTTTTAGGTACTTGGGCATTGCAAGTATCTGAGCAATCTTTTCATGTCTGTTTATTAAGAAAAAAGCTCGTATGTACTTTTGGAACTTTGAATTAGGTAGTTTAATGCCACCTGTTAAACGTTTAAGATATTTAAGGAATTCAAGATTATGGGTTGAAATAAATAATTGTTCAAAAATATTCCTATCAACAATTTCAGATTTAAGTAAACTGAAAACAAAGAAGATGTGGTTTCCGTCTAAACTCGAGATTGGATCATCAATCCAAATTATGGGTTTGCTTCCTTTTGTATCAATATCCTCAAGCTTTGCCATAAAGTAGCAAAAAGCAAGTAAGCTGCATTCTCCTTCGCTAAGGTGATACGCTTCTTTTCCGTCTCTAATTACTTGAAACCGAATTTGCTTTTCTTCATCAAATTTGTCTTCAATGGCTCGTAGGGATAGGGAACCATGACCAAAAAAGTTATTTAAATATTCATTGACTTTCTTTGCTCCTTTTTCTTCATCATTTAGCTCTCTTTTTTTACTCTCTATTGCTTCTTCCTTTTGTTCTATATTGTTGACAATTGATTCCTTGTGCTTTTTGGCCGTTTTTTTCTTTTCATCCAATTTCTCGATTTCATCTTGTTGGTCAGTGTATTTTATTGTGAGCAGGAAATCTGAAACTTCTCGCAATCTCAAATTATTCTGAGCTTCCTTTTTCTTATCGCTAAGAGAATCGGAGAATTCATTTGATTTCGTGCATATCTTCTCATAATCATGCCAAATTGAAAGGAACTCCTCTGAATTATCAGTTGGGATATCAAGGTTAAAAGGGTGAATTAGGTTATTTTTCCTTATTTCTAATTGTTTTAAAATGCTTTCGAAAGAAGTGATGTAAGTCTTTGATCTTTTAGTAAATGACTCAATCAAAGAATCAATGTCTGAATGGAAATTAGAGTAAAACAGGGTTTTAGTTGGTTTAAATGCGTCCTTTATGGTTCTTTTTTCTACCTCTATCTTTTCAATTAATTCATCAATTGATTTTTCAAGTCTTTCTGACTCCTCATCAAAATGTTTTTCGAGTAATTCCCATCTATTCTCAGAAATATCGTTCCCGCAAAATCCACACTTGTCTCTTTTATTTTTATGATGTGCCCGGCCTTCTTTTACCCATTTATTTAGCATGACATCTTTAACCAGTTCTTCTATTTTACCACTTTCGCTAACGGGCCTTTTCACAAGTTCTTTCGCTTCCTCAATGAAACTGGAAAGTTTCAGATCAATTTTGGATGATAGTGGAATTGGCTTCAAAGTTTTTTCATCCAGAAGTTTCTCCAGCTCTTTTTGCTCATTATTAGAGATAGCCTTATAGTCATCTTTCAATACGGTTTTAATGTCTTTGCCTAGTTCCCGGATATCGTAATTCTGCTTTCCATATTTGGCAGAATTGTACTTGATGCTGGTTTCGCCTCCTGTTGTGGCTTTTGACCGCAGCTGTTCATTAAGTTTCTTATCAGCACTATCATGGCTCTGCTCTGCAATTTCATGATTCTTTTCCGCTTGAATAAGGTCTTTGTATAACCCTGTTTCTTTGCCCTCTTCACTAATTCCTAACTCAGATTCTAAGGTCTTAATTTCTTCTTCGATTTTGTTATTGTCATCACCAAGGATTGCAAAAGGCTCAATGCTTTCGTCAGGATCAACTATGAACTTCAAGTTTTCTCTAACAAAGTCTTCATTAAAAACACGGATCTTTTTAGAGTGTCCCGTTAGATTATAGTTCGTAACATCTACATCTCTCTTGATAGATACCGTGAATTCAGGGCTGATGTATTTATCTGAAATCTTATTCAGCTCTAATGCCCGTATTATGCGAGAAAGCGTCGTTTTGCCAGAATAGTTTCGTCCATATAGAATATTTATGTCTTTGAATTCTTTGACTGTACCATTTTCTTCTTTTACAGTCTTATCCCACTCAAAATTCTGAAAGACTGCCAGGTTTTTTATGGATTTAAACTTTGTAATCACATCATCACTTCCTCTTCACCTGGTTCTATAACTGTATCCATCACGCACTTTATCAAAATTGTGCAGAGAGGTTTAATGGTATCTTTCAACTGCTCATTGATGCGTTTTCGAGTTTGTAAGGTGTTGTAAATGGTAATTATTGATTTTTGTACTTCCATGTCAGGAACAGGAACTGTTATCTCACAAAACCTTTCCCAATCAAGACCCCCTCGTACACTCGAGTCACAATAATACCAGGTCAAACGATCAAATTCGGACCGATAAAACCATAGCATAAGAAATTCATCTGATAGTGCACTATTACTTTTCAATCTGAAAGTTTTATAAGCTGGAGAAACGATTGCAGGATCATTTGAAGAATAGAGTGCTACTGGAAGTATTTCATCTCTACCTACATGCATTACATTAGCTGCAAAATCTCCCTTTCGAATAATCTTGTACTTCAATAGGCTTTTAACCTTAGCCTTAGAAGGCATGTACTCCTTATTAATATTTACCCCGAGTATGTTGGTTATTTCACCGTTCGTATTTCGTTCATCAGTAAGCTCAATATACTTACCCATATACTCCAATTTCGTCTCATTAGATAAATTTTCCAGATAAGCGTTGCAAATCAACTGCAAATCATCCAGGCTTTTTCCGTATAATTTCTGGTTATTTAGTAAACCATTATAGATATCTACGTATTTCTTCTGTTCTTCGATGTCGTGTACGGGAATTTTGATTTCACAGAAACGTTCCCAATCTAAACCGCCCCTTATACTGCTATCACAGAAAAACCATGCAAGTCTGTGAAACTCATGTCTATGGAATTCGATCATTAAATATTCAGGTATAAGCTTGTTTTCATCAATAACTTTGAAAGTTTTATAAGCAGGTGAAATTAATGCCGGTTCATCAGCTTCATACAATGCAATAGGCAGCCTTTCATCTCTACCAACATGCATTATATTTGTAGCAAAAACACCTCTACTAACAATTTTGTATTTTGTTAAGTCTAAACCAGACTTATTAGCTACTGTCGGCATAAAATTGTTTGTAATATTTACTCCCAAAAGATTTGTTATTTTACCATCAGTATTCCGGTTATCCACCAGTTGTATATAATCACCCAGCCGTTTATATCTCATAGCCCAAACCTTTGAATGCTTCTCTGAGCTGTTCTTGTGATTCCTCTTCTTCAGAAAGGAGCGTTTTAAATTCCTCTTGAATACGCTTCATCTCCGCATCAAAATCAATATTGCTATCACGATCTACAAACTCAATGTACTTGCTTGGAACCAGAGAAAAGTCATTTTCTTTGATTTCCTCAATTTTAGCTGAGTAACAGAACTCGGGAATGTCTTTATAGGTAGTTTCAAAATCTAACTGTTGCCAGTTGTGATAATTCAGTGCAACCTTTTCAATATCTTCTGCCGTAAGCTCAATAAACTTTTTATCAAATTCTGATCCCCAGCGTCTTAAGTCCATAAAAATGATTTCATCTTCACGGTCACGATATCTCTTCTGCTTTCCGTTTATTTTCACTTCCCGGGATTTTTTATTATTGTTCAAGATCCACAGAGTTACACTGATATCGGTAGTGTAAAAGGTATTTCGTGGAATAATAATAATTGCTTCAACCAGCTTATTTTCAATCAACTTCCTGCGAATTTTGTATTCCTCACCACCTCCGGACAAAGCACCGTTTGCAAGGAGGAAACCGGCAACTCCGTTTTCCGATAGTTTTGACACCATATTGAGTATCCATCCGTAATTAGCATTACTTGCCGGGGGAACATCGTAACCCCTCCAACGAGAATCATCTATAAGTTCATCACTTGCCCGCCAATCCTTCTGATTAAAAGGCGGGTTAGCCATTATAAAATCCGCTTTCAAATCAGGATGCTGATCATTGGAGAAAGTATTGGCAGGAATTTCTCCCAGATTGGCGGAAATACCTCTTATAGCCAGATTCATTTTGGCCAGTTTATAGGTTGTAGCGGTGTATTCCTGTCCATAGATAGAGACCTGTTTTTTGTTTCCATGATGGCTTTCAATAAACTTAACAGACTGTACAAACATACCCCCAGAGCCGCAGCATGGGTCATATATTTTTCCTTTATATGGTTCCAACATTTCAGCAATAAGATTTACAATGCATTTGGGCGTGTAGAATTCTCCTTTTCCTTTCCCTTCTGCAATGGCAAATCGTTTAAGAAAATACTCATAAACCCTGCCAACGATATCGCGTTCCTTGTCCTGCAAAGTATCAATATTATTTATGGTATCAAGAAGGGCCGCAAGCTTACTTAATTCAAGGTTGAGGCGTGAAAAATAGTTATCAGGTAAAGCTCCCTTTAATGCCGGATTGTTTTTCTCAATAGTATGCAAGGCTGTATCTATCTTAATAGCAATATCAGATTGCTTTGCATTCTTAGTGATATAGTTCCATCGGGATTCTTCAGTGAGAAAGAACACATTTTTCATATTGTAGAACTCTTTCATTTCAAGGTATTTTTCTTTACCTTCTTTTATGAGTTCCTTTTTGCGTTCTTCAAACATATCGCTGGTAAATTTAAGGAAAATAAGTCCCAAAACAACATGCTTATATTCAGCTGATTCTACAGAACCTCTGAGCTTATTAGCCGAATCCCATAGTGTTTCTTCTATTGCTTTCGTTTTTTTATTGTTCTTTTTTTTCGCATTAACCATTGTATCCTCTTTCTTCAGAGTCCAGTTCAAGTGCTGGACTTTTTAAGGCGAGGGGCTTCTAACATATTCTTCATTTCAATTCTATCATATTGTGCAAACAGAACATCTAAAAACTGAGCGAAAACTGAAGATCAAGATGCTATCTTAGTGAAAAAAGAAGTTTCCTCCCAAAAAACCTACTAGGGCTGATAATGCAATTACCAAGAGAATATAGGTGGTTGCCTTTTTGCCGCCTAATACTTTGGCAATAATAATCATGGCAGGGAGACTTAGGGAAGGTCCAGCAAGAAGGAGTGCTACGGCGGGACCCTTGTGCATACCCAAGGATAGAAAGCTGTTTACAATGGGAACTTCTGTCAAGGCTGCAAAATACATAAACGTTCCAAAGGTGCTTGCTATAACCTGACTTTTACACTTTCTGTTTCTACCATAATCTCAGAATTTCTGTATT
>CAZBOU010000016.1:0-40647 GCA_964493625.1 uncultured Caldisericota bacterium | reverse complement strand
TGGGATTTACAACCCCTATGCAATGGAGATTCCCTTTTCTGCCCAGGCAACCATTCATCCTTCTTACGACCAACCCATCAATGGTCCCATTGAGTTCCACATCCCTGAACAAGGACAATTGGATCTAAAAGAACTCCTTGCGAACATGACCAGAGTAAACACTACCGTTAAAGAAAATGGTGTAGATGCTTCCAGTAGTGGAGATGATGATTGTGGAGATGAGATGTGTGGTTCAAACCCATGGAATTGTGATCCAGAAACAAAAACACCTAGTCAAGATCAAGATACAAGTTGGTACCGATCTGTTTCAGGTTGGTATGAAGATATAAAAAACATGAGTTGTGAAGATTTAAAAAACGAAAAAGAATATTGGATGAGTCTTTGGGAACATCACCATGAGGATTGGGGATGGTCTAATACCTATAATCATTATAATCCTTGGAATCAAAAAGGTTGGGAATCATCTGTTAAGAATAATTTGCAAATAATTTTTGAGTGGGGAGTACTTGAATACAATAAAGAGTTGTCATTTTGGCAACCTGTAATCAAGTATGGTTATGAAAATGCTATAAGGTGTGATACCACACGAGTGGAAATCGCAATGCTCCAGACCATTGATTGTTTGTTACGATTTTGTGAAGACCAATCAGACACGGATTAGTAAGTATCTTCTCATCGAGGTGTATAGAATTATGAAACTTTTTTTTAAAAGTCTTGTCACAATTATAATTTGCCTGCTTTGTCTCCCTATATTCTCATTTAGTAACACCAAAACTGGCATTATTAATGCATTCATCCAAAGAAGCACTAAGGATATAGATTACTCAAGTTATTTTGGTGGATATGATTTAGATCGTATCGAAGATGTAATTGCTGATTCTACTGGTAATTTTTATATTGTTGGGTCTACAAAATCCTGTGACTTACCCATAAATAAAGCTTTTCAAGAATCCAATAAAGGAGGTACCGATGCATTTGTTGCAAAGTTCAATTTATCTATGGATATTGAGTGGTTGACATATATTGGTGGTGATTCTGAAGATTTTGGAACTTCTCTATGTTTATCCCCCGATGAGTCAACATTGTATATAGCTGGATACACAGATTCTTACTGCACATTTTTACCTGATCATACAAAAATTTTGAAGGATAACATTACTCCTAAAAAGGGGTGGTGTGGCTTTTTTGTTGCGTTTAATTCGGATGGAGATATCCAGGATTCAATTCTCCTTGGAGGATCTTTTGATGATGGTTTCTTTGATATTAAATGCAACAAAGAAGATGTTTTTATCGTAGGATCAACTCATTCCTCTACCATTTTCCCAAATGTACAATCTACACTGCCTAATTCTAATTTATCTTTAGATGGTATTATCATTTCATTAAATAGATCTACTTTCTCATTAAATTGGTATAGTTTTCTTGGTGGTAGATATGACGATCGCATTCTTTCAATTGCGTTGGATAATAGTAATCTATATGTGACTGGCACAACTTCTTCGGATGATTTTCCTATAATAAATGCCCCTCAACATGAAAAAAAAGCAAATGACTTTTCCATATTTTATTCTTGTTGGGATTTGGAAGGCAACATTGAAATTTCTACCTACATGAATGCCGGTATGTGGTCAGAGGGGTTAGACATCCAAGTTGATGACGATTTTAATGCTTACATATGCGGATTCACACATAATTTTGATGGGAGTTTTGTATTCACAAACTGGTATACAGGTAAAACCGATAGTAAACTCAGCCCTTGTGATTCTTATGTAATGAAAATTGATATCAATGGAAACATCATTTGGACTACAGGTTTTTCTTATTCGAGATTGACATCGCTTCAATGCTTATCAAACGGTAAGATTGTTGCCGCAGGATGGGCTACAGGCTATTTCCCAATAACCGAAGAGACCTCCTTTCAAAAGGAAAACCATGGTTCTGTAGATTCAGTAATAATTGCATTATCTCCCCATGGAGAGTTACTATTCTCTTCATGGTGGGGTGGTAGTGGTAAAAGTGACAAAGCATTAAGTATAACAATTAATCATAATTCCCAACAATTTGGAATCGTCGGTCAAACAGATTCTCAAGATTTTCCAATAACAAAAAATGCATTTATGGACAATAACACATCAGAGTTATCTGGCACGATAGTCCTTGTATCGATTGATTTTTTAGATAGATTAACTCTAGAAAAAAACAAACCCCCCAAAAATTGAAACTAGCAGATTATTAATATTGATAGAAGGATAAATATCCTTCCTTCTGCTAAAGAAAAGATAACGAGGTGGTATTTGAATCAAGCTGTTAGTTTGTGTGAATTTGGTGCTGTTGAAAGAGCATTTTTTCCTGCCTGCCAAACCAATTGCTTTACAGGAGAAGCTTCGGCTGCGTATGACCCCTGTGGGAATATGATTTCCTTGGTAGCAAACAGCACTGGAGTAGAAGCATGGGCCAGGGCTATCGATAAGAATTCTGATTCAACCATTGTGATTTACGATCCTTTCAATATGGAGATTCCCTTTTCTGCGCAAGCAACCATTCATCCTTCTTACGACCAACCCATCAATGGTCCTATTGAGTTCCACATCCCTGAACAAGGGCAATGGGATCTAAAAGAACTCCTTGCGAACCAAACCAAAGTAAACACTACCCTTGGAGAAAACGGCGTAGATGCTTCCAGTAGTGGAGATGATGATTGTGGAGATGAGATGTGTGGAGGAGAATTTGCTAGCACTTGTACTAAAACTGAATGCGACAAACTATTTAAGAATGAATCATCTGTTGAAATGAAGGTCGATTATGATTCATCTGAATACAACTGTTCATTCATTTTCTGTTGTTGGGGTATATACGACTTTGCTCTGCACTGTACTCCTACTGATAAAGGACTACCTTTATATGATGGACCGGGTAAATGGGTGTGGGCTGCCAGATCCTTTATAGAAGACAGAGAAGCAAACCTATGGCAGTGGGTTGCCACACATTACAATGATTGCATACAGTATTTCCCACCACCAGAAACACCACCAGACCGTAAACGAATTTAGGAGGTTGATATGAAAATTAAAAGACTTATTGTGTCGTGTATTGTCTTGATTTACCTACTATCTTTCTTCAGTTTCATTAGTTGTTCAAAAATTACACATACAGTCCTTCAAAAAAAGAACGCTACAATCATTATGGATGTTCTGGTTCAATCTGATCAATCGATGATTGTACTAGGAATGACAGATTCACCCTATTTGCCTGCAAATTCGGGTAGACCCGACGTGGACTCCCAACAGAATGAATTGTATGGATTTGTATGTTCCATGTCGGCTGATATGCAAATCCAATGGCTGCACTATCTCTCACCTGTATTCCCCGGAAGAGGATTGTCTTTAACCCAGGATCAAGAATTCAATATTCTTGTCGTGCACACGCAAAAACTACAATCGCAAGAAAAAGACAATTCCTTTGGTTTGTTTATCTCTACATATGCTTACGATGGTACATTCTTGCAACGCAAGCAGATTTCCAATTACGCAGTGCAAAGTTGTGAATCGTTTGTATTTGACCCTACTATGGAACGTTTGTATGGTGTTTTTTCTCCAGAAAACTTTGACACGATTGGTTCTTTTTCTACAGTTGAATCAGTTTCTGAAAACCTGCACACAGAACCGGATCATTATTTTTTGGTTTGCTTATCTTATGAAGGGGATATGATGTGGCACCAAAAAATATTTTCTGCTGTTACACAACCAACAAATATAGATATTCAATGCAGCTTTGATAGTTTGCGAGTCTATATTGTCATGCAAAAGGTAGATCCTATTGAAGCACACAGAGCAATAACGGGGATCATGGATCCCTCCAATGAGACATCTACGGGGGATGTTCTTTGTTTTTCATCTGGTGGAGAACTCGTCTGGCCTGCTCTCACAAAACCTCGATTCGGGGGCTATGTACACTCTGTTACAGAAGATGCAAGCGGTACAGTGTATTGTTTGCACACAAAAAAGAAAATGGCAGAAACTGAATCACACACTTCTTTGTATATCACTGCCATTGATACGCAGGGTCAGATGCAAGAAACGTACCTTTCGCTACCTTTATTGTCTTCCCCCGTTTCCTTTTATCCAGCGATGCACCTTGTCTACAATTCAGCTACCGATCGTATCTATATTACGCGGGAACCGTATCTCTCTCCTTTGTCTCCTTCCTTACCACAAACTCTTTTTGTTGGGGAGCTTTCTAAGGATTTCCAATCGTTTGTGTGGTCAAAAGAATATTTTGTAACAAAACCCACAATACAAACCCATATTCATTCATTGAACTGTGATCAAGTGAAAGTTGACTCTTCCGGGAATCTTCTTATTGTTGGGCGTTTGGGTTTTAGAAAGACTGAAAGCATTTCAGAAGACGAGAGTGCTACTGATGATCTCAAGATTCTTCCTGCAATGTTTGAAAACATGCCAAAATCACGATACTTGACCTGGGACAATGATCCTTCTTTCTTGCTTCGAGTGTCTAAACGTGGAGAACCCCTTGTATTCACTTTTGTAGGAGGAAATGGGTGACAAATTGCATTCAATCAACGATCAAATTTCATGCTTGCAATCTTTAGTAACATATACAATTCTCTATGTATACTCGTAGCGTTGTTTGGATAGTCCCAAAAAGATAGAGCCGGTAACGAAAGAAGGGGTTATAGCTAACCCCCTCTTTGCGACTATAAGTCGGTTTTTTCAGCTTGTTTTGGTCATAAGGATTAGAAGCGGATTTTTTTGCCGCGGATATGGGTGAAATTGTGGATGACATCGGCAAGGGCTGTTTTTACTTTGTCGGGGCAATGTCGGATACGATCGCTGGCAGGGTCTACTAGGTCATAGAATAGGGGTTCTACTTGCAGGCTTTGTATAGCCTCTACATCGGGGAAAACAGGTTTGGCGTGGTATTGCTTGTACTGCTCTTCCAAATCAGGATTGATAGTTCCGTTGTTGATCATAACATAATCGGCCACTTTTTTACCAGCATTGAAGAAAAGTGCTTTCAGATGGCCTGTCACAGATAAATTGTCGGTTTCTCCTGTTTCGGTCATTAAGTTGGCCACATAAATTTTCAAGGCATCGCTTTGAAATAGAATGTCGGCAATGGGAGAAATAATCAAACAAGGCAAAATGCTTGTGTACAAACTTCCAGGGCCCATTAATACAATATCGGCCTTATCGAGCTCCTCAATCACGCGAATCATGGGTTTGTAGTAGGGGGGGTCGTAGAAAACTCGCTTGATGGTCTTGTGCACTTTGTGGATTTCCGATTCTCCTTGGACGATGGAGCCATCTTCAAATTCTGCACAAAGGGTCAGATTGTTTAAAGTAAAGGGAATCACCTTTCCTTTGACAGATAAAATTTGGCTCATTTTGTAGATCGATTCTGAAAAATCACCCGTCATTTCTGTATAGCCAGCAATCATGAGGTTGCCAACCGTGTGTCCTTGCAATGATCCCTCTTCAAATCGATAGTTAAACAGGTGATCCAAATCGGCAGATTTTCGATCTGAAAGGGCAATAAGTGCTCGTCGAATATCTCCGGGTGCTGGAATGGAATATTCACTACGCAAGATACCCGAGCTTCCGCCATTGTCTGCAACAGTTACAATGGCAGTTGTAGAAACTGGCAGTGTTTTTAATGCTTCAAGAAATGGGTAAATCCCCGTTCCTCCGCCAATCACCAAAACATTCAGCATATCGTCTTTAAATCTGTATTCTCGAATCAGGTCAGAAATCTCTTTTTCTCTTTCAGGCAGAAGTGAATCAACTACTGAACGGAGAAGATTGCGGATACCAAGAATAACGAAAAAACTAGCGCCTCCCAAAACAACCACTCCCAACAATTGGGACATCCACGTAGGGGTATACAATCGATTTTTACCGAATACGTCAATTAAAAAATCAATGAAAACACGCTTTAAAATTCCTAATGAAGTGAAGTCTATAAATACCATCACCGCCACTGCAAGCATGAAGAAGCCAAGCAAGATCAAAACAATCCATCGCTTTACCTTCATACCGGGTGCAAACCATCGCAAGAAGCGATCCCACCAGCGAGGGGTATTTCTTTTTTTAGACAGCATTACAACCCACCCTCTTCATGAATATCTCGATGTGCCAAACGAGCGTTGTATCCTTTTTTTACCAATAGCTCTGTAATAACAGATGCCACTGAAACGGATCGATGTCTGCCGCCAGTACAACCAAAGCCTACCGTAAGCTGCGTTTTTCCTTCTTGATAGTACAAAGGGATAAGAAACATAAGAAAATCAGCAACTTTTTGTAAAAAAATGGAGGCATTGTGGTTGTTCATAACAAACTCTTGAATGGATTGATCCATGCCTGTCAAAACTTTTAACTCTTCGATATAGAAAGGGTTGGGTAGAAAACGTACGTCAAAAACAAGGTCTGCATCGATGGGGACACCTCGTTTGTACCCGAAAGAAATAATATTGATGGTCATGAAAGACACACTTTGGGGATCTCCATTAAACGACACAATAGACAAGATTTTATCTTTTAAATCTTTGATTCCGTAGTGGGTTGTATCTATGATGTAATTTGCATACGATCGTATTTCTTTCATCATTCCTTTTTCAGTAATGATGGCAGATAAATTCCCTTTGCCATCTGAAAGAGGATGTTTTCTTCTAGTTTCCGAAAATCTGCGTACAAGAATTTCGTCAGATGCTTCAAAAAATAGAATAGTATAGGGGATTTCTTTGTCTTGCAGGGTAGCAAGATACTCTTGCAAATCTGCCATAGGGTCTCCCCCGCGGACGTCAATTACTATAGCTGTATTCTGGTGGCGCCTTCCAATGCTGCGCGTGAGAAGCAAATCGGTAAACTGAGGAAGCAAGGGCAGTGGCAAATTATCAACACAGTAATAGTCCAAATCTTCCAACAACTTCAGACACTGCGTTTTGCCAGCACCTGAATATCCTGTCACAATAAGAAGAGATATTTTTTCATAGCGAGGCTTCATTTTATCACTCTCTTTTCTGGATCAAAACTCTTTTTTGCTATAGGATTCGTTGAACTATTCAGTATACCTACCTATAGAAATCATGCAATAAACCCTCCTCCAAGTAATTGATGTCCTTTGTAAAACACAGCCGATTGACCAGGGGTAATCGCAAACACTGGTTGATGCAATTGTACTTCATGGGGAGGGATGTTTTGAACTGTACAGGCTACCTCAGGAGAACGATATCGAATTTTTACGGTGAGGTTGGATGACAATGATTCCTGGTCTAGCAAGTTCCATACTGCATCTTTCAACTGAAATGAAGAAGACATCATTTGCTGACGGGTTGCCAGGCACACTTGATTGCGAGATGCATCCAAAGTTTTCACATACAAAGGTTCTGAATAGGATACTCCTAACCCTTGTCTTTGACCAATCGTATAAAGAAAATGCCCCGCGTGCATGCCTAAGTTTTCTCCTGCCATAGAAACAATCTCTCCTTTTTGCAAAGGCAGATGTTCCCTGGCAAAATCTCGGTAGCTCCCCTCATAGAAACAAAGGTCATTGCTTTCCTTGGAGATACTATCTTTTTGCAAACCAATGGCACGTGCTATTTCTCTGACTTCACTCTTGTGCAGGTCTCCTAAGGGAAAAAGCAGAGTCGGATAAAGAGAAGGTGGTACGCGGTATAGGAAGTAGCTTTGATCTTTGGAAGCATCTTTTGCTTTCGAAAGATACAAAAACCCCTGTTCTTCTTGAATCTTTGCATAGTGACCCGTTGCAATGTAATGCAAGGAGTGCTCTGATGCAAACCTTTGCACTTCTTCTCCAAACTTTACATCGGGATTGCAAAGGATACAAGGATTGGGCGTAACTCCCGATTGATACGACTGTAGGGTGGTTTGAATGACACAAGAAGAAAAGCGATGTTGCACATCTAACACAGAGAAAGGAATATTGAAGAACGATGCTATTTTTTCTGCCTTTTTTTGCGAGTTAGTAGCAGCAGGAAACAGCTTTAGGTGTAGAGCATGGACATTGTAACCATTTTGTAACAATACATGTGCAGAAATTGCACTATCAATGCCCCCACTAATTAAAAGACAGACAGTCTTACGCATCTCCGATTTGGGAAATAGGATGAATGGTCAATTCTACTTGATCTTTCAGAGAATCATGAATGACTTCGTAATCCAATTGTTCATCAAGAATAGAAGAGATTTCGGATTTTAAGCTTTCCAGAGCTTCTTCAGGTGTATCGCCATAACATTCAATAGCAAGCTCTTCGCAGATAGCGACAAAACCTTCTTCATCTTCTACAATACTAACATTACATTCTCGAACTATAGATTTCTTTTTCATAGTAACAATATACCCAAAAAAAAAGAAAAGAAAGACAAATCAAGTTTCAAAATTGAAATTTTTCAAGAAAAAGGGGTGAATGATCCTATATTCACCCCTTTGTAGGAATGTAAGAAATTAGTTCTGTTGCATATCCGTAAGCATTACTCGGTTACTTGATCTTCTTCTGGAAGTTCTGGTATTTCATCTTTGTTTTTAAAAATCTCCCCAATCATCCCTAGGCTGCTTAATACATTGCTTGCTTCGTACGGGATAAACATTTTGGTAGATTTTCCGTCGGCCATTTTTTGCAAGGCTTCCAAATATTGGATGGTAATTAAGTCTTTGGTAGGTCTGCCTTTGTGAATAGATTGGTAAACATCAAGGATGGCATCTGCTTTTCCTTGGGCTTCAATTTGAATTTTGTATTTCATAGCATCTGCTTTTCTTTCAATAGCAGCGGCTTCACCTTCGGCTTCTAAAACTTGGGACAGCTTTAAACCTTCTGCTTTTAGGATGGCAGCTTGTTTTTGTCCTTCTGCCTTGGTGATTTCAGATCGCTTGATACCTTCTGCCTCCAAAATAAGGGCTCTTTTGGTTCGTTCAGCCTTCATTTGTCGGCTCATTGCTTCCGTAATATCATGGGGAGGATCTATTTTTTTAATTTCAACGCGAGTAATTTTCACGCCCCATTTATCGGTGGCTTCATCTAGAACTTCCCTAAGCCTTGTATTGATCATTTCTCTACTAGTCAATGTTTCATCTAGTTCTAGTTCTCCGATAATATTACGCAGGTTTGTCTGGGCAAGTTTGACCGAAGAAAGCTGAAAGCGATATACATTGTATAGTACTCGAAATGGATCGGTTACTTCGTAATAAATGACAGCATCGACAGTTACGACAACATTGTCTTTGGTAATCACTTCTTGAGGAGGGACATCAATCAAGTTTTCCCGCATATCCACTTTTTTTACTGTGTCTATGACAGGAATAATAAAATTCAAACCAGGAGAAAGTGTTTTCGCGTACTTTCCCAATCGTTCTACAACGCCTCTTTGGTACGGCCTGATTTTAACAAGTCCTGCAACAATAAAAATGAAAATTCCAATTCCAATAATGATAACTACAGCATTTGGCATATTAACTCCTTCCTACGATTAATTTGGTGCCACTTACTCCATGAACAATCACTTCTTCTTGTTCGCTAATTACAGTTCCATCCGCGGTTTGGGCCAACCAAATCTCGCCCCCAATGCGAACTTGCCCTTTTAACGAATCCGGTTCAACCGTTCGTATCACAAGTGCTTTCTTGCCAATCAATCCATCCACGTTTGAGTTCTTCGACTCAGTTGGCTGCACCTTATTTAACAGAACTCCCCGGAGAAAGACCAGCGCCAAAACAGTTAAAACAACAAAGAAAGTCCATTGTAACCAGATAACGGAAGGGAAAAGATAGGACAATCCTCCGGTAACAATGGCTGCAATCCCCGTTAAAAACAAAAAAAATCCCGGGGTGAAGATTTCCAATACAATAAAAACTACACCGAGTAAAATCCAATAATATGGGTATGGCAATTCTATCCTCCTACGCAGCTAGGGTAGTAAAAGGTTTGTGATATCGTTATAGCGCTGTCTTGTTTTTGCAATGACATCGGAGGGAATACTTGGTGGAGGTGGTTTTTGATCCCACTCCAAAGAAGCTAGATAGGATCGAATGTATTCTTTGTCCATGGACTTGTCAATAAACCCTTGATCGTAGTCTTCTTTCAGGATAAACCGGGATGAATCTGGAGTAAAAAGCTCGTCAATAATGATGATTTGATCGTCTACAAACCCAAACTCAATTTTTGTATCAGCAATAATGATTCCTTTTGAAAGAGCATATTCACTGGCTTTTTGAAAAACTTCTAAAGAATACTTGTGCAAGGTATTTGCAATATCTCCAACGCTGTCTTTCATGGAATCAAAGCTAATGTTCTCGTCATGCCCTTCTTCTGCCTTTGTTGAAGGGGTGAACATGGGGGTTTCCAATCGAGATCCTTTGTGCAACCCCTTTGGTAATGGATAACCAGCGATAGTTCCCGTTTTCTGGTAGTCCCGGTATGCAGATCCTAACAGGTACCCACGCACTATGCATTCATATGGAATTAATTTGGCCTTTTTCACAATCATGGAACGGCCTTGGAGCTGTTCTTTTTCGGTTTCTAACTGAGGATAGTGAGATAAAAAATCAGTCGAAACAAAATGGTTTGGAACAACATCTTTCAACTTTTGAAACCAAAAGCTTGATATTGTTGTTAGAATCTTCCCCTTTTCAGGGATCGGTTCTTTCATGATTACGTCAAAGGCGGATAGTCTGTCTGTAGAAACAATCAGCAAGTGTTCTCCAAGATCATAGACATCTCGTACTTTTCCGCGCTTGAACAACGTAACTCCTGGTATATTGAGAGAGGTCTGCATGACAGAGTTAGGATTCATGATTCCACATCTCCCTTACTTTTTCTGTTTTTTCAAGAAGTTTCTTTTTTGTAACTTCTTTTTCTTCCTCCAACTTTTTCTGTAGTGCAGGGTTTTGCAATGACAACACTCGAAGGGCTAACCAAGCTGCATTTGCGCCGCTATCTACGCCTACCGTAGCAACGGGAATACCGGGGGGCATCTGAAGAGTAGAAAGAAGAGCGTCGCGCCCTCCAAAGCTCGTTCGATCCAAAGGCACCCCTATAACGGGAAGGGTTGTATTGGAAGCTATGACGCCTGCCAAATGTGCTGCCATGCCAGCAAAGGCAATGATAATGTCCAAGTTTCTCTCGCGTGCAGAAGTAGCATAAGATAATGCTCTTTCTGTGTCTCTATGAGCTGATATGACAGATACTTCAAAAGAAATGTCAAATCGTTTTAGCACCTTTAGTGTATCCACAACAAAGGGGTAATCACTATCACTCCCCATAACAATACCAACAATGTGACTCATAACAATACTCCTTTCCAGTTTGTATACAAATATAGCATAATTTGTGGTCAGGATAACTAGGAGAGAAAAAAAATTTGACATCAAAGAAGTAGAAATTACTATTATTGATCTAATGAAGAAAAAAAATATTCGAAATTTTTGCATTATTGCCCATATTGATCACGGAAAGACTACGCTCTCGGATCGTTTTATTCAATTGAGTGATATGTTTTACAAAATTACAAAAGAAAACCCTGAAGCGCAAGTGTTGGACTCCATGGATTTGGAAAAAGAAAGAGGGATTACCATCAAATCCCACCCCATTCGTTTGGAGTTCGATATCGAAGGCGAACACATGATCTACAACATCATTGATACCCCTGGTCATGTAGACTTTAGCTACGAAGTATCGCGAAGTCTTGCTGCAGGCGAGGGGGCTATTTTGTTGGTGGACGCCGTTCAAGGAGTGGAAGCTCAAACCGTTGCCAATACTTACTTAGCAATTGAAAATGATTTAGAGATTATTCCTGTCGCCAACAAAATCGATATGCAGCAGGCCAATATTCCCGATACACTCGATGAAATTCATGAGCTTATTGGTTGTAAAAAAGAAGAAGTCATCCTAGCCTCTGCCAAAAGTGGTGAAGGCATTCAAGATATATTACTTGCTGTGAAAAACCGCATTCCTGCTCCTTTTGGAAATGACGAAGAACCTCTCAAAGCACTTGTTTTCGACTCCCATTATGACACGTATAAAGGCGTTGTAAGTCATATTCGAGTCATTGATGGTAGCATTCGAAAAGGAATGAAAATCCGATTTATGGCCAACCAACAAGATTTTGAAGTTATGGATGTGGGCGTTTTCAAAATGGGAATGGTCGAATGCGACGAATTAACAGCAGGAGAAGTTGGCTATTTTTCTGCCTTGATTCGCAAACCAGAAATTGTAAATGTAGGAGATACGGTTACAGACGCAAAATCTCCCGCAATTAAGCCCTATCCAGGATATCGAAAATCCATTCCTATGGTATTTAGTGGCTTGTACCCTATCAATCCAAACGATTACCCCAAACTCCGAACATCACTAGAGAAATTGCGGCTAAACGATCCTTCTTTGCAATACGAAGTAGAAAGCTCAGACGCTCTTGGGTATGGTTTTAGAGCAGGCTTTTTGGGACTTCTTCATATGGAAATCGTCAATGAAAGACTGCAAAGAGAGTATGAAATTCAACTCATCAATACAGCACCAAGTGTTTCTTACAAAATCTACTTGCGCAACGGAGAAGTGATCGACGTTGAAAACCCCTCTAAATTCCCTGATCCTTCCCAAGTAAAAAAAATTGAAGAACCCATCGTAGACGCTACCGTCATTACTCCTCCTGATCATATTGGACCCATTATGGAACTGTCCCAGATGAAGCGCGGACAATATCAAAATATGGAATACATTTCCACCAATCGCGTAATGTTGAAATACAGGTACCCGCTTTCAGAAATTATTATCGATTTTTATGACCAGTTAAAGTCTGTTTCTCGAGGATATGCATCTCTTGATTATGAGGTGAGTGGATATCAAGAAGAACAGATTGTGCTGGTTCGAATTTTAGTCAACAGTGCTCCTGTTGATGCTCTATCGTTTATGTGCGTGAAAGATCAGGCACATGCAAAAGGAAAGGCCATCATACAGAAGCTACGGAAAACCATTCCTAGACAAATGTTCAATGTTGCACTGCAAGCTGCCATTGGCGGGAAAATAATTGCCCGAGAAACCATTGTGCAGCTTCGAAAAGATGTCATCGCTAAATGTTATGGTGGTGACATAACCAGAAAAAGAAAGCTATTGGAAAAGCAAAAAGAAGGGAAAAAGAGGATGAAAATGGTGGGAAATGTAGAAATACCCCAAGAAGCATTTTTATCCGTTCTAAAGCTATAGATTTTTTTCCTTTTTTCTATATACTTGCATAGCGGTTACTGAATTGGGACGTAGCCAAGTGGCAAGGCAACGGTTTTTGGTACCGTCATTCGTAGGTTCGAATCCTACCGTCCCAGCTTTTTTTTCATTTTTGGGGGAACACATGAATCATCAAAGCATGGCTTGCATCATTTTAGCAGCGGGAAGTGGAACCCGAATGAAATCAAGTCATCCAAAAGTACTCACAATGTTCGACGAACAACCAATTGTAGAGAATATCATCGAAAAAGCTGAAGCTCTTCAGCCTTCTCAAGTGATTGTTGTTGTTTCGCCACAATATGAAAATAGTGTTAAAGAACGTTTTTCCGATCGTATTCAACTCGCTGTTCAAAACAAACCCCTTGGAACAGGCGATGCTTTTCTAGCAGGTATCAAAAAACTAGATCATTCCATTCAATCTATCATGGTATTGTGTGGAGATACCCCCCTGATTCAACCAAAAACTCTTCAAGAATTTGCCAAGTTGTTTCATGCAACACAATCCAATGCAACGCTGATTACTGCTTCTGTAGACAATCCAAAAATGTATGGCAGAATCCTGCGGGACGCAGACAAAAGGTTTGTAAGAATTGTCGAATGGAAAGATGCAACCGAAGAAGAACGAAACATTACAGAAATCAATGCAGGCATGTATATTTTTGCCCGTAGTGCTATGGAGTCGCATCTACAGGCCATCAATAATAAAAATGCATCGGGAGAATTTTATCTAACCGACATATTGGAATCTTTACAACAAGATCAAAACAACATTTCTACTTACACCATTCAGGGCGAAGAAGAAATTATTGGTATCAATACCAAAGCCGACTTAGCACAAGCTCTGCAGATATCAAACCAACGTCGCCTGCACTCCTTGATGGTTGATCATGGCGTCTACATTATTGACCCCGCCTCTACTTTTATAGGTCCGAATGTTTCGATAGGAAACGATACGACCATCAAACCAAATACCTGGATTGAAGGGGAAGTAGACATTGGACAAGACTGTACCATTGGCCCCTTTGCTTGCATTCGAGGAGACCAGGGAAAAATCACCATTGAATCCCATTGCACTATTGGCCCCTTTGCGTCTCTTCGAAAGAACTGCATTATTCGACATGGAGCAAAAGCAGGCACATTTGTAGAAATGAAGAACTGTGAAATGAAACCCGACAGCAAAGCAAATCATCTCTCGTATTTAGGAGATGCTGTGATTGGCGAACGAACCAATATTGGAGCTGGGACCATTACATGTAACTACGATGGTTTTGAAAAGCACAAAACCATTATTGAAGAAGACGTCTTTATTGGATCTGATACCATTATTGTGGCTCCCGTTACCATCGAAAAAGGATCCTTTACAGGCGCTGGTTCAGTGATTACTCAAAATGTCCCTCCCAATGCTTTGGCTATTGAAAGAAATGAACAAAAAACCAAAGAAAACTGGGCAGAGAAGTATCGAGAATCAAAAAACAAACGGAGGCAATCATGAGACTTCATCCTCCATCGGTTGTTGTTTTTAGTGGATCATCCAACCAACCCCTGGTGCAAGAAATATGCAATCATCTAGGAATCACCCATGGTCATATGGATATCCGTCGGTTCTCCGATGGCGAAATATATTGTCGCCCTACGATGCACATCCGTGGCAAAGAAGTTTTTGTGATTCAATCCACAAATGGTGGTTCCGACTACATTATTGAGCTGCTCATTATGATTGATGCCCTAAAACGAGCCTCTGCTGAAAAAATTACAGTGGTTGTTCCCTATTTTGGATATGCAAGGCAAGATCGAAAAACCAAATCAAGAGAACCCATCACAGCAAAACTGATGGCGAATATCATTCAAACCGCAGGAGCTACTCGCTTTATGAGTGTTGACCTGCATGCAGGTCAAATACAAGGATTCTTTGACATTCCAAGTGACAATCTAACAGCTGCGCTTCTTTTCAAAAACTATTTCTTATCGAAGCATTTGGAGCAACCAATCATTGTTTCTCCCGATATGGGAGGCGTAGAACGTGCAAAAGTGCTGAGTCGCATGTTGCACTGCGATATTGCAGTATGTCAAAAGAATCGAACGGAAACGGATCAAGTAGATAGCATGCATTTGATTGGAGAAGTGCAAGGAAAAAGTGCCATTTTGATGGACGACATCATATCTACTGGGGGCACGTTGTGCAAGGCATCCGAACTCCTTATGAGAAAGGGTGCCAAAGAAGTATTTGCATGCATATCCCACGGGCTGTTTGTTGGCAATTGTTTGGAAAAAATGAATTCGTCTGTTTTTAAAGAAATTGTAGTTACAAATTCTGTTAATCACCCGAAAGAGCTTCTACAAACCTGTTCAAAGCTGAAAATCTTATCCATTGCACCCTTAATTGCCGAAGCCGTCTTTCGGATCTGTATGAATATGTCTCTATCGGAAGTTTTTGATGATATTTCTGGACCTACTTTGTTTAAAGATCATCAACTTCCAGAATAGAGATTTGACTTTCGCCCGTTCCTCAATAAAATTC
Source organism: uncultured Caldisericota bacterium (assembly GCA_964493625.1). Classification (GTDB taxonomy): domain Bacteria; phylum Caldisericota; class Caldisericia; order UBA6126; family UBA6126; genus JAGLCW01. The sequence goes on along the minus strand of CAZBOU010000016.1, from coordinate 24,885 downwards.
TATGTTTGTAGAAACACGTAAGGAGTTAAGTATGGAAGTTATCGAATTCGGACTTAAACAGCGAGATGAAACAAATCCATATCTTGTCCCAGCCATTATTTATGGGAAAGAGATGGAGAATATTCCTGTTGCATTGGACAGAAAAGAATTAAAACAAATGCTTAAGAAAAATGGAAAAAATGTCATTATGAATTGCACTCTCCCAGATGGGAAAGTAATTCCTACTGTCATTAAAGAAATCCAACAGGATGTTGTTACTTTTGAACCGTTTCATGTAGATTTTATGGCCCTTCGTAAAGATCAAAAAATTACCATTACTGTACCTGTTCGTCTTCAGAACAAAGAAAAATGTGCTGGTATTAAAAACGGAGGGAAGCTTCAATTTGTCTTGTTTAAGGTGAAAATTGCAGGGAAACCAGAAGATTTACCACGAGAATTACATTTAGACATTACCGATCTCGATATTGGAGAGATCATTTACACTCGTGATTTGCCTTTAAATGAAGGCATTACAATGGTATCCCCTTCGAATTTAAAAGTTGTCGGATTTTACACCCGTAACATTCAAGTTGAAGAAGAATTGGCTGCAGCAGAAGCTGCTGGTGAAGAAGCTCCAACCGGAGATGCTCCTCAAGATGGTGCTCCTGCAGAAGCAGGAGAATAGAACTTTTTTTCAATCATAAAAAAAACCCCGAGAATAGTCATTCTCGGGGTTTTTTTTATGCTTCCGTTTGTTCTTTTTTTGGCTATATTTCATTCCAGTCCGTTAGTACGGTTACTTCACGGCTATCTTCCATTTTCACCATGATATGAGGAGCTTCCTCTGTCACCCATACAACCATTTCCCAAGACGGAATCAACAACTTATATGCAGAGTAGTCACTACCCTTGGATTGTACGTTTTCAACCTGATCGACAAGAATCGATACTGTCCCCTCCATAGAGGTAGCATCTTCAGCCTGCCGAGGAATCCGTGTATCCACCCATCGCAACGTAATTGATGTTTCCTTTTCAAATGGAAATGTACATAGCAAATAAGATAGCAATTCTTTTTCAAAACATTGATCTCCTACATAGACGCGACGAATTTTTTGAGTTGGTCCGGTATAGTTGTACGAATAAAAGCTTTTTCCCTTTTTTTCCCCCTGGTACAACAGCTCTTTATCCAAAACTGTTTGCCCCTCTTTTTCTTCTTCTGCTTCAGTTTCCACGCGATAAACATCGTACAACAAAAGGCTAGGAGGATTCTCTTGAAGAGTGTATTGTTTAAACTCTTGATTGGCCATTCCTACCAGTTCAACTCGATATTCAATTCGCTCAAATTCTTGTCGGAGAACACTATGCTGTGACCAGTTCACCATTTTCTCTGTAGCTTTGTCGTAGGTAGCGTATAATGCCACTCTTCCATTGCGAAGTTGGCTTGTATCAATAGAGACTAGGTCGATATCCGATTGGACGCGGCAAGAAAGCATTCCAAGGGGAATGAAAAAAAGAAGTGTGATGGCAATTAAAAATTTCATCTTCATTTTTTTCGCTTATGGGAGAGAAATAGGTTGTCTTTTTTCCCACCAGAAGCCGTACTGTTGTAGAGAAATATGACAATCCCGCCTATAAAAAGAATCAAAAGGGTTACAAACCACCAACTGATAAACCAAGGTTTATCTTCTGCTTTAGGCAATTCCATGGGCTTTGCAGGTTCGTTAATGTCAATTTCAGGTTGTATTGTAGGAGGTGCTTCCGGCTCGAGGAGTTCCTTTGGTACAGGGGGAGGTTTGATGGATTCCAAGTCGATTTCTCCTGGGTCGGTGAATTCATCGCTGCCTACGGATCCAATATCCGATTTTTCTGGTTGTTGAATTTGATCCATAGGAATTACGATGGTGCCATCTTCTGCGGTTTGTGGTGTCGTACCGAACAATTCAGGAGGAGGGGGAAGAGTAACTTCGGGAAGAGTATCGATCGATTTCGCATCTTCTGTAGGTTGTGCAGATACCGAAAATGGCATCATCAAAAATCCTACAAAAAAAAGTAACAGAATGATCGTTTGTGTAGTTTTCATATTCATTGTATACCTCCAAAATAATACATCCTGTCTATTATATCGTAAAGAGTATTGAAAGTAACATTTTTTTTGGTACTATTAGTATGCTTCTTTTCGGGCGGTTAGTTCAGAGGTAGAACGCTTCGTTGACACCGAAGAGGTCAGAGGTTCAATTCCTCTATCGCCCACCATATCTTTTCTTTCCCTTTTTCTCAAAAAATTCTTTCTTGTACTTCTCCCAAAAAACTCTTTTCAATTGACACATCTTTGTATTGATTTCATAGTCTTTATCTCGTATCATTAGTAGAGCATTTTGACAAAGGAAGATGGGGTTTATGATTAAAACGAATATTTCGAAAAAAGAACAGCTGGAAATCCAGCAACATATTGAATCTGATCTAAAGAACTATATGAGAAAGCGTGCATTTCCTCATATTGCTAAATTTTTAAACCACTCTTCTGTGGAGCATCAAGTATATACAGTGCACACTATGGTGGATTTTTACGAACAATATCCAAAAGAAGAAGACAAGCTTTTAACAGAATTCTTGAAATCGTATCTTCCTATGCAAAAATATTCAGCCTTTCTAATCATGGCAGGCATCTCCCTGAATCATCCCGAATTTGCTTTTCCCAAAATGGAAGAAGCACTTCGGTCTCGAAAAGACATCCGAGAGTTTGCCGCCAATGCCCTTAAAAATTCTTGGAAAGACAAGGAAGAAGAGCTAGCAGAAAACATTGTGCGCTACTGGGATTTAAAAGATAACGTAGACCTAAAAATAGTAGCCGTAACTTCTGTGAATACAAAAGCCGAGGACGAAGAAAATCATATTCTTGATTTTCTTGGAAGATTCATCGAGGATCATGATATTCAAGTCCGGAATCATGTAGTAGAAAAACTTAAAGATTTCTATATCCGAGAACCCATTGTTGTGGAAGCAAAACTTCGCGAATGGCTGTTGGAAGCCAAAACACAAAATCCCGAATTAATTGTCGTTCAAATGATCCGGGAGATAGCGAAGCGAAAAGATCCATTTCTGCTAGACCGTACTAGCATCATCATGAAAAACTGGAGTCAAAACGAAAAATTGAAAGATACAGCTCACACTGTATTGCAAATGTTAGCAAGCAACCATATACAGCGGCGCTAGTTATTCTTTATCAAGTCTCGCTTTCATATCTTGCCGAAGCCTCTTAATAGCTTTTGCTTCAATTTGTCGAATTCTTTCTCTCGTCACATTGAATATTTTACCCACTTCTTCTAGGGTATGAGGTCTGATGTTTTCTAATCCAAACCGAAGCAAGAGAATTTCTTTTTCTCGTTCAGTAAGGTTGTTTAATACTTCATACAATTGGTCTTTGAAGTGAAGGTCAACCACTTTTTCCTCGGGCGAAATGGCTCGTTTGTCTTCAACGAAATCCCCTAACCGATTGTCCTTATCGGTACCCAAAGGTGTTTCTAGCGAGATTGGCTCTTGGGACACCTTTAAATATTCACGGATTTTCTTCACAGGAAGCCCTAATTCCTTTGCTATTTCTTCGTGCGTAGCAGGTCGTCCTAATTTTTGATACAAATGACGTTCTGCACGTTGAATTTTGTTAATGGATTCTACCATATGGACAGGCACTCGAATGACTCTAGATTGATCCGCTAAAGCTCTGGTTACAGCTTGTCGAATCCACCAAGAGGCATAGGTTGAAAACCGAAATCCTCTTCGGTAATCGTATTTTTCAACTGCACGTATAAGTCCAACGTTGCCCTCTTGAACAAGGTCCAAAAAGGACAAGGAATGCCCCGTGTACTTTTTGGCAATACTGACAACAAGTCGCAAGTTGGATTCAATTAGTTTTTTCTTTGCATCCAATTCGCCGTTCTCAATTTGTTTAGCAAGCTCAATTTCTTCATCAAACGAAAGAAGGGATATTTTCCCAATCTCTTTTAGGTACATTTTGATAGGATCTTTTAAATCCACATCCTCAATATCTGTATCCTCGGCATCATCTGCTTCTTGATGAGCACTATCGGGGTGCAAAGCAGCTCCCGCTTCCGCATAGTCAATACCTTCTTGGTCCAAAATCGCATACATGATTTCAACATCAGATTCTGACATTTGAACCGTTTCCATCACGTTCATGATTTTTTTGTATTCAATAACTTTACCCTTGCTACTAGCACTTAGAAGCTTCCTAAAAGCTGGAATGGTACGAATGCGTTCTTCCGCTTCCGGTCCATTCTCTTCTAATATTTGCTTTGCTATATCGATGGAAAGTGGTTCTTTATTGGAAGTTTTTGCTGCATCTTTTACTGTTTTCTTCCCACTTTTTTTGGTTTTTGTGATTTTTTTGGTTCCCACTTTTTTCGTTTTTTTCTCGGTAGGCTTCTTGCCGGTAACTTCTTTAGATGGTGCTTTGTCTGTCTTTTTCTTGGTTTTTTGCAGGGTTTTTTTCTCTTCTACAGATGCACTTTTAGACTCTTTTTGTTTCTTTTTTTTCTGTGCTGCAGAGGTGGTTTTACCTTTTGTTTTTTTTGAATCTGTCGATTCTGTTTTCTTGCTTGTTATTTTATCTTTCAATACTTGTTCGTTAGGGACTTCATTTTCTTTGGTAGCAGGTGTTTTTTTTCTGCTAGTCTTTCGGGATTTGCTAGTAGAAGTACGATTCTTCTCATCCATTTTTTCATTTTTTTTGTTTGCCGTTTTTGTAGGCTTGGAGGACGCCTTTTTTGTAGAAGACGCTACTTTTTTGGATGAAATAAATCGTCCGTTTTCATCTCTTTTTGGTAGCTGAACAGATCTTTTTTTAGTAGAAGCTTCTTGTTCAGTTTCTTTTGTTTGGAGTTCTTTTTTTTTCATCTTTTACGGAGAAGTCCTTTCTCGTTTTTTCTAATCTAGTATTCTTCACGACTAATTCGTAAAATTTCCACTCGAAGTCGCTTTGATTCTTCGAAATTGCCCTCTAGTTCGGCTTTATTCACACGCTCTTGCAAAGGTATAAGTATATTTTTCTTCTTACGTACAGCATCCACATGACATAAGATCTGTGGAATCACATCACCTTCAATACATTTATTATTCATGTTTTGAAGTTCCATAAGTTTACTATAAAAAATCTCTTTGTCAGGATCTTCTTGAAAATTTTCCACCTGAATACTCTTTTTTTCTTGAAATAGTTCATAAAACTCGGTAAAAAGATCCCGAAAAATGCCTGTAGGAAAATCTTCTTTGTGCAGTTTTGTGAAAATAATGCCTGCCCAATCTTTGGGGTGTGTGATCATTGCTTTCAATACAAGAGTGGCGTCTCGCTCGTCAATGATGGTTTCTGAATCTTGTTTGGATCGCTTCGAATTGGTTTTTCTTCTCCCAGACAAAGAACCTCTTGACATGGAGTATAGTCTTTCTTCCAGCAAAGAAGGTTTGATTTTAATATCGAGCGAAATCTGCTTGAGTAAAGATTCGATTCGAACAGGATCTTTCACCTTCATGAATCGACGAAATATACTTTCTACTACAGCACTGGCAGTAATCGGATCTTGTAGATTTTTCCCTTCGGTTAATGCTTCCCAGCAGTATTCCAAGGCTCCTTTTGCTGTTTTCATTTGGTGCAGAAATGCTTCCTTGCCTTTGGCAATGATAAAATCATCGGGATCTTTGTACGGTTTTGGAATCTGTATAACGCGGCATGGAAACCCCATAGGTAAAACAATATCAATGGATCGAAGAATGGCCTTTTTCCCTGCTTCGTCTGCATCGTAGCATATATATAGTGTGTCTGAATATTTTCGTAGCAGCTTGGCTTGCTCTAAGGTAAAGGCAGTTCCCAGCGAGGCAGTTACGTTTGTAATTCCGTGTTGGTACAAAGAAATGACATCCATGTATCCCTCCACAAGAATTGCACTTTTCTCCCGGTTCATTGAAGAACGAGCCAGCGACAGAGCGTACAAGTTCTCCCCTTTATGGAAAAGTGGGTAATCTGGACTGTTCAGGTATTTGGGCATTTGCTCTTGGTCAATCGCTCTTCCTCCAAAGCCAATCACTCGTTTGCGCAGATCAAGAATAGGAAACACTACGCGATTCCGAAAATAGGGGTAGGTGTATCCATCATCTTTTTCCCTGACAAGACCAAGTGTTTTAGCATCTTCCTTTTGAAAACCAAGCTTTGTAAAAAATGAAATAAAATCCTTTGGATCTGGTGGGGCAAATCCTATTTGAAAAGTCGCAATTGTAGATGCATGAATGCCTCTTTTTTGCAAATATGCTTGGGCTTCTGGATGTTGATTCATATTTTTTTGAAAATACTGCGAACAAGTCTCTAAAAACTCAAACCAAGGATTGTACTGGGAATCCGATCGTCGGTGCCCCCACTTAGGTGGTTCAAGGCCGGCATTTTTACCCAATTCCTCGACAGCTTCCTGAAACGTGAGCCCTTCAAATTTTTCAACAAAGTGAATGATATCCCCACCCGTGTGGCATCCAAAACAGTAAAAGATTTCTTTTCTAGGGTTCACTGTAAAGGATGGAGTTTTCTCTACATGAAAAGGGCACAGTCCAACAAAATTCTGCCCTGCTTTCCGGAGCGAAACATATTTACCAATGAAATCAACGATATTAATTCTGGTTTTGATTTCTTGAATATAGTCTTCAATGTGATGATCCATAGCACCTACACCCTAGTAAAAAAAATAGGAAGCAATCTCTGCAAAGGAGAATGCTTCCTATCAAATATAACAATACGTAAGTAGTAATTAGGACTTACGATTTATGATGGAAGCTTGAGCAGCGGCCAAACGAGCTACAGGAACTCGATAAGGAGAGCAACTGACATACTGCAAACCCAATGTATCACAGAATACAATAGATTCAGGATCTCCACCATGTTCTCCGCAAATTCCCAGTTTTAAAGATGGATTGGCTTCTTTGCCTTCTTTTGAAGCCCAAGATACAAGCCTACCAACTCCCTTCTGGTCAATGCTTTGAAATGGATCTACGGGAAGTATTTTTTGTTCCAAGTAAGCACTTAAAAACTTACCAGCATCATCTCGGGAATATCCAAAGGTCATTTGAGTTAAATCATTCGTCCCAAAAGAGAAGAATGCAGCGCTCTTGGCAATATCTGCAGCAACCAAAGCGGCACGTGGAATTTCAATCATGGTACCCACCAGGTACTCAAGAGTAATTCCCTGCTCTTTCATGACAACCGTAGCTGTCTCATCAATCACTTCTTTTTGAGAAATGAATTCCTTGTCTGTTCCTACCAAGGGTACCATGATCTCTGGGTGTACTTCTTGCTTGTCTTTGGCAAGCATGCAAGCAGCTTCAAGAATGGCTCTGGTTTGCATTCGAGTGATTTCCGGGTAGGTTATTCCCAAACGGCAACCTCGATGTCCTAGCATGGGGTTGAATTCTTTTAAGGAATCGATTTTTTCTTTCAACACATGCAGAGAAACACCTAATTCTGTAGCCAGCTCTTGAATATCCTCTGGGTCGCTGGGTAAAAATTCATGCAAAGGGGGGTCCAGCAGTCGAACAGTTACAGGACGTCCCTGCATTGCTTTAAAAATCCCAATAAAATCTTCTCTTTGCATCGGTAGAATTTTGGCCAAGGCTTTTTCCCGGCCCTTCACATCTTCGGCCAAAATCATTTCTCGAACGGCTTGAATTCGCTCTCCTTCAAAAAACATATGTTCTGTCCTGCAAAGACCAATTCCTTGGGCACCAAACTGAACTGCTTGATGGGCATCTTTAGGGGTATCTGCATTGGTTCGGATATCCAAACGACGAATTTGATCAGCCCATTCCATTAAATGTCCGAATTCCCCACTTAGATTTGGAGGTAAGGTTGGCAATTCACCTTTGTATACTTCCCCCTTTGTACCATCCAAACTAATAACATCGCCTTCATTAATTTTTTCACCGGATTGAGTTTTGAAATATTTTTCTTCTTCATTGACTGTAATCTCGTGTACACCAGACACGCAGCATTTCCCCATTCCACGTGCTACAACTGCTGCATGGGAAGTCATCCCGCCTCTGGCGGTTAAAATACCTTGTGCACTATCCATTCCTTGAATATCTTCAGGAGATGTTTCTTCTCTGACAAGAATCACTTTATCTCCGTTATTGGCAACTTTTTGAGCTTCATCGGCTGTAAAAACTACTTTTCCGAAAGCCGCCCCGGGAGAGGCTGGCAAGCCTTTAGCAATGACAACTGCCTTGCTCTGGTGAGATGGATCAAAACATGGATGAAGAAGCTGATTCAATGAATTTGGTTCCACTCTCATAATGGCTTCTTCTTTGTTCAATACCCCTTCGTTTACCAGGTCCACTGCGATGCGTACAGAGGCAGCACCGGTGCGCTTTCCGTTTCTTGTTTGCAATAGGTACAGTTTGCTATCTTCGATGGTAAATTCGATATCTTGCATATCTCGGTAATGACTTTCCAACGTATCCAAAATGTGTAACAATTCTTTGTAGCAATCAGGAAGAATGTCATCCAACTCTTTGATATGCTTCGGCGTTCGAATGCCAGCAACAACATCTTCTCCTTGTGCATTCAGTAAAAATTCACCGTACAATCCTTTTTCTCCAGTGGATGGATTGCGGGTAAAGCACACACCAGTTCCAGATTGAGTATTTTTGTTACCAAAAACCATCGCTTGCACATTTACAGCAGTTCCTAGCAATCCTTCTATACGGTTTAGTTTCCGATAAATGTTGGCTCGATCATTGTTCCATGATCCTACTACGGCATTGATAGCATCCATTAGTTGTTCGAATGGATCTTGGGGAAACCCTTTTCCTTTTTCATCGATATAGATCTTTTTATAGCCTTCAATGACTCGCATTAAACCGTCTTGATCAATCTCATTGTCAAGCTTGACACCTTTTTGTTCTTTCACTTTGGAAAGCACTTTTTCAAACAAATGATGAGGAATTCCATACACAACATTGCCAAACATTTGTAGAAATCGACGGTACGAATCGCATATAAATGTTGGGTTGTTCCCATTTTTTATTTGATACTCAAACACATCGTCGTTAAACCCAAGGTTCAAAATCGTATCCATCATACCGGGCATGGAAACAGCAGCCCCAGATCGAACAGAGACTAGCAAAGGATTTTGTGGATCACCAAATGCTTTCCCCGAATCTTTTTCCATCTGTGCTAAATGGTCTTTAATTTCGTCCATTAAGGTTTCTGGATATTTTTGATCGTGTTCGTAGTAATACTGACATACTTTTGTGGTGATCGTAAAGCCCGGTGGTACAGGAATACCAAGACGTGCCATTTCAGCCAAATTTGCACCTTTGCCTCCTAGCAAGTCCTTCATTTCTTTGGTTCCTTCTTGGAACTGATACACAAATTTTTGATTCATATTAATTGCCTCCTTGAAATACGATTTTGGAAAAATCACAAAAACGTAAAAAATAACGATTGATTGCTGATAGTAATCGAAGTCTATTGTCTTTGATACCAATATCCTCACAATTGACAAGGACAAAATCAAAAAAATCCACAATAAAGGGGTTCAAAGAATACATTTTTTTGAGTTGAATTACAAGATCGCCAGATTCTATGGGTGCATACTCATCGGAACTATTTTTTTCCAAGGCCTCATACAATGCCATCTCTTGCGGTTCTGCAAGAAGTTCTTCTTGGACAGGGGTGCAGGAGTATTCTCCCTTGGTTATGTTTCGGATTCGGGTAAACGATTCACAAAGAGTTTTTAACTCTGGATTCAACGATTCCTTTTCTAAAAGAACGATCTTCTCTTTGGCCGAAAAAGGATGAATCCAGGGCAAGCATAAGGCTGCATTTACCAGATCATACCGATGAATCGATTGGAGAAACAACGTCAACCGCAATGTATAAAATTTAGCCAATTTCTGCAAAACGGTATCCGTTTGCACCTCCAAAGAGTTTTCTTGTTGATAACACAAAAGGGCTTGTGAAAATGCTTCATGCAAGTCCAATGAAAAGGGTCTGTCTAAAAGAATCCGGAAAAGACCATTCATTTGTCTTCTTAACCCAAGTGGATCAGCAGAACTAGTCACAGAAGTACCAATAGCAAAAGCACCTGCCAATGTATCTATTCGATCAAGAATCCCCAGTATTCTCCCCATGTCATCATTTGGAACTGGATCTGCCTCTCTTGCAGGAAAATAGTACGTTTCAAGGGCATTGCACACGCACTGGTCTTCCCCTTGCAAGGAGCCATAAATCCTGCCCATCGTACCTTGCAGCTCTGGAAGCTCTTGTACCATATGTGTCGAAAGATCCATTTTGGAAAGAAATGCAGCTCTTTCAAGGAGATGCACATCCACTTCGCAAGGGAATTGTCGAGCAAGAGAAATCAATCGATTGGTTTTCTGCAGGACCGTACCCAGCCCTTTCATGAAAATCATTCGCTGAATATGATCGGAACGATCCTTGAGAGGAACTTTTTGATCTTGCTCGTAGAAAAATTTGGCATCTTCTAGTTTCGCTGCAATGACTTTTTCATAGCCCATTGCTACATTTTTCTCGTTTCGCGGTCCATTCATCACAAATTGGAAGGATGGCAGCAAAGCCCCAGTTTCATCTTGTAAAGTAAAGCATATCAAATGATCTTCAATCATGGTTTTAATGGCTTCTTTGGGAACTTCAAGCAAACCCCCAGAAAAGCCAGCCTTAGACACAATTGGCCATTCCGTGCACAGAGCATTCTTTTCAATAATGGAAAGAGGGGTCTTGGTCGATACATGGGTTTGTATAGCCTCAATGCGCTCTGATGTATCTAGCATAATGTTGTGTTCTCGTACTGTAGCGCAGTATTCTTCGGCAGACTGTATGGGTATTGCGGGAAAACCGCGCAATCCTAACGAAAGGGAGCTACTTTTCACAGAAAAGAGGGTGAGGGGGAGAATGCTATCTCCATATAGAGAGCAAATCCAACGAACAGGTCGAACAAAGTTGTATGAATGGCAATTCATTTGAGAAGAAAAAGGAAATGCTTGAAGCCACGAAGAAAAATGGTTTTTTACAACGTCTTCAATCTTTTTACAGGGTGGTTGGACGGTGCAAAATATATAGTCTTGGCCATTCCACGTTTCTGTTTCATACGTATCCGCCCCACATTTCTTTAAAAACCCTAGCAATGCAGGGGTTTCTTTTTGATTTTTAAAAGCAACAGATGCGGGAGGTCCTTTTGTTTTTTGTGGTACTATTTTCTGATGCGGCTCTACTTTGCTTGCATAGAAAACCATCCTACGGGGAGTCACAAAGAAAAATGACTCGTCGTGAACAATGGAATGTTCTTGGAGCCATGCACAGAATGCCTTTGGCATTTCCTCCAACAATTGCTTCATCGCCGCAGAAGGAAGTTCTTCAAGTCCGATCTCAATGACAAAATCACGATTCATTAGAGAGGCCTCCTTCCTGGGTTGCAACAATAGCATTGGCGGCTTTGCGAGCAAGAGACCGAACGCGTCCTAAATATTGCGCTCTTTCAGACACAGACAAAGCCCCTACGGCATCTAGTATATTGAAGATATGAGAACACTTCAGTGCATACTCATACCCGGGCCAGATAAGCTGGTTCTGAAAACACATCTCGCCTTCTTCAAAACACAAGGTAAATAAAGAGGTTAGCCTTTTTGGATCAGCTTTTTCATGACAATAAAGGGACTGTTGCACCTCTTCTTCTTTTCGGAGATCTTGGTATTGCAAGTTTTCATTGAACTGCAAATCGTACAAAGAGTTTTTATCCTGCAAATACATTGAAATTCTTTCCAGCCCATAGGTAATCTCAACAGCAGGAACCGCCAACTCAATACCACCGACTTGCTGGAAATATGTAAACTGAGTGATTTCCATTCCATCCAGCCACACTTCCCAGCCAACTCCCCAAGCACCTAAGGTGGGAGCTGCCCAGTTGTCTTCAATAAATCGAATATCGTGTTCCTTTGTAGGGAACCCAATGGCAGCTAAGCTATCAATATAAAGGTCTTGTATGTTGTCCGGAGAAGGCTTCAATATGACTTGCATTTGATGATGCTTGTACACTCTGTTTGGATTTTCTCCATACCGCCCATCCACTGGTCTTCTAGAGGGCTGCACATAACAAGCTTTGTATGGCGGGTCTTTCAATACATAAAAAAACGTATAGGGAGACATTGTGCCAGCACCTATTTCCATATCCCAGGCAGGCAATACAACACATCCTTGTTCTTCCCAGTAATTCTGAAGAGCCTGGATGAGGCGACATAACGTATCCATTTCTTTTTTCAAAACAACCTCAATTCTATCAACACACTTCTCTATGCATTGCCGTACAAAAGTTTAACCACATCCGTTGCCGTAATAATGCCTACTAGCTTCCCATCCTCATCAAGAACTGGAAGCTGTTTTACTTTTCTGCGATACATGATGGTGGCTGCTCTGGAAACAAGCTCTGTGGACTTAACTGTAAAAGGATGTCTAGACATGACATCTTTCACATCACTACCTACAATTTTCTTATATTCTTTCAATAAATCTTCTGTATTGTCATAAATACCCGTAGTCCACATATCAAAGAGAGGGGTTCGAGTCGCTTTTAACAAAAGATCTCCTAAAGTAACAATGCCTACTAATTCTTCTTTTTCGTTTAGAACTGGTAGCGCATTCAAGCTCCATTTAGTTAAAACGGCAGCTACTTCATCAATACATTGATTGTCATACACTTTTTTTGGATTTTCTGTCATGATATCGCTTACGATCTCATCTTTAATAATATTCATAGCACTCATAAATCTCTCCTTTGAAAATGGATATTTGCAATAAAGCACTCCTACCATTATATAAATTACAGAAAAGTTGTTTGTAGTAAATCGATCTTTTTCATAAAAAATCCATTGCAGAAAAAAGAAAAGTTTTGACAGAGATTTGCATTTTTATCAATATCCATTACAATACTGTAGCAAGTTTGTGTGGGCCTGTGGCGCAGCTGGGAGCGCGCCTCCATGGCATGGAGGAGGTCACGAGTTCAAGTCTCGTCAGGTCCACCATTTTTTATTGTAAAGGTGAGTTATGAAAGATCTGATCATTACCGAGAAACCATCCGTTGCAAGAGATCTAGCCAAAAATCTAGGCGTCTTTGAAAAAAAAGAAAATTCCCTTGTTTCGGATCAATATATTATTACTTGGGCGGTAGGCCATTTGCTGGAATTAGCAGAACCGCAAGATTACGACAAAGGGTATAAATTTTGGACACTGGAAAAACTACCCATTCTCCCCAAAAAGTTCGAGCTAAAGCCAATCCTTAAATCCAAAAAACAACTGGATGAGGTATTATCCTGCATCCGTAAACGTGGAATTCAAACCATTATCAATGCTTGTGACGCTGGTCGTGAAGGGGAGCTTATTTTTCGAAATCTACTCGAATATTCTGGTTCTCGCAAGTCCATCAAGAGACTATGGCTCTCATCAATGACAAGTGAAGCAATAAAAAAAGGATTTGATGAACTGCAAGATAGTGCCCATTTTGATTCTCTTGGGGAAGCTGCAAAATGTCGCTCGCATGCAGACTGGATGATTGGTATCAATGCAACGCGTGCCATTACTCGTCGGTGTGGCGATCTTTTTTCTATCGGTCGCGTCCAAACTCCTACCTTGTCAATCTTGGTAGAACGAGAAAAACAAATCCAAGCCTTTCAAAGTAGAACGTATTTTGAACTCTTTGGGCTTTTTCAACAAAAAGAAAAAAAGGTAGTGTACGAAGGACATTGGTTCCAAAAAGACAATCCATCTTCCAATTTGAATGAAATTCCTACCAAAAAAGAAGCAGAAAAAAAGATCCAGAAAATGGAAAATCAAACAGGGGTCATTGAAAAGTTCTCTGTTAAAAAGCACAAACAAAACCATCCCCTCCTCTTTGATTTAACTGAACTTCAAAGAGAAGCAAACAAACGTTTTGGCTATACGGCATCGCATACGCTATCCGTGGCACAAAAGTTGTACGAAGCAAAAAAATTAATCACCTACCCGCGTACCGATTCTCGGTATCTCCCGTCCGATATGGTGCCTGAGCTTCCCAAAATACTGAAAACACTAAGCAAGGTATCTCCTTACGAAGCATTTGCAGAAAAAAGCCTGGATCACTCTATGAAGTTTTCCAAACGGGTGGTTGACAATAGCAAGGTTGGAGACCACTTTGCACTCATTCCTACCACAAAAAAGGCAAACTTTTCTACCCTTCGAGACGACGAAAAAAAGATTTATGACGTCATTGTAAAACGCTTCTTAAGCATTTTTTACCCGGCTGCTGAATACCAGGAAACCTATTTCATCACAAACATTGCAGAAGAACTTTTCGAAACTCGTGAAAAAATATTGATAAAGCCAGGCTATCGTGAAATCTATGGAGAATCTACCAAAAAAAGTCAGTTCCAAGGATTTGCCAATTCCTTACAGGTAGATGTTCAAAACACATCCATCGAAGAAAAAGAAACCAAACCTCCCGCCAGATTTAACGAGGCAACCCTATTGTCTGCCATGCAGGGGGCTGGCAAGCTAGTGACAGATGAAGAGCTGCAAGAAACACTGAAAGAGAAGGGCATTGGCACGCCAGCTACTCGAGCCCAAATTATTGAAAGGCTCATTAAGGTAGGATATTGCGATAGAATCGGCAAAGAAATGATTCCCACAGAAAAAGGAATGTACCTGATACGAGTTCTTTCGCATGTAGAATTAGAAGCCCTTATTTCTCCAGAGCTTACCGGCTCATGGGAACGAAAATTGTTACAAATTGAAGACCAAAAACTAACCTCCAAAGATTTTCATAAGGAAATGTCAGAATTTACAAACCATATTGTAGACCAAGTAAAACAAGCTGATTTCGACTCTTTAGAAGGAGGCGAAGTTGGTATTTGTCCCCTATGTGGCTCCAAAGTAACAGAACGTACCTCTAGCTGCAAGTGTACCAATCCAAAGTGTTCTTTTAGCATTGCCAAAAAAATTAAGTCGTGTCGAATTCCCTCCACTGAGCTTGTTGCACTTCTTCAAAACAAAAGAACAACCAAGCCTCTTTGGTTCCTTTCTAGCAAAGGAAAGAATTTCGAAGCCTACTTGATCCTTACCGATGAGGGGAAAATTGAATTTGAGTTTATTGACTACGACAAAATAGTAGATGACAAACCTTTTGCAAAATGTCCAAAATGCGACGCAGACATGATAGAAAGACTCGGTTATTTTGGCTGTACCAACCCGGATTGCGATTTCCAAATCCGCAAAATCATTTTGCAACAACCTCTTTCCAAAGAAGATGCTTTGGATATTATTGAAAAAGGAGAGACCAAAAAGTTAACAGATTTTTGGTCTCTTCGTAAACGAAAAAAATTCTCTGCCCGTTTAAAGCTTGACAAAGAATCGGGTAAAATTGTGTTTGATTTCCGCAAAGATCCAAAAGATGTCAAAAAAACAAAAAAGAAATAATGAAGCTTGCTTTCTTCGAAATAAAATCAACAAGTATTCTTGACAAACGCTTGAATTATAATAACTTTTTAGCATAGCATTATGTGTGAATTTTTATGATTTTGTTCTGGTTTCAGAGGGAGGTATCTATGCGATACTTTAAGAAATGGCTTGTATTGGTTATTGCATTTCTGTTAATCTCTCCCATTGTTGGGACTTTAGGAAATGTTAACACCTCTATTGGTGCAGCAGAGCCTAAGATTTACGTGCAAGTAGATAAGCAACATCCAAGCGATGTACAAAAGGCTATTGACAACGGGCTAGAAGTAATTGAAGAATACCCTGCTTATCTTTACGGAAAAGCAACGAAACCTCAATTTGAGGAAATGAAGAATGATCATCTCCTCGTTACAACACTAAAAGACCCGAATCCAGTCTACATTAACGGTGGCGTCATTTACCCCGCTAATGATGATACAAAATCCTTTATTGGGGTTACGATCCCGGAGGGTTTTGAGGAAAATTACTACTCCGATGTAAACGAACCCAACTATTACTTGGTCAAATTTACTGCTCCTGTCAAAGGGGAGTGGGTTAATGAGCTACAACTCAATAACATTGAACTGGTGGAATATTACCATCAGAATGCCTATGTCGTACGTTGCACTCCTGCCAACAAAGGTACCATTCTACGTGCAGATTACGTATCTGCCATGATGCCCTATGTACCAGCATTCAAAGTTCCCCCAGACATGAACACCGAAGACAAATGGCACAGCGTACTTGTATCCTTCTGGGCCGGTGTTGATCCTATGGAAGAACACCTAAAAATCTGGGACCAGAGCCAATCTGCTCTTCTTAGTTACTCAACAGCTTCCAACGATGCATTCTCCATTGGAACAGTTGCTGTGAACTTTTTAAATATTCACAAGCTTGCTGCAATACCTAGCATTCAGTGTATTGAACTACCTCCAGACAACATGCAACTCAAGGTTGATATTGGACGAGAAATTGTAGGCGTTCACCTTGTAGACCAAGCCTACGCCCAAGGAGAAACTCCTGTCCGGCTCGATGGTAGTGGCGAATTGGTTGCTGTTTACGACAGTGGTCTCTCTGGTGGATACAGCGCTCTAAGTGCTGACTTTTCCGGCAGAGTTCCTTATGCTATGAATTATGCCTATAGCTATTCTACCCTATATGGTGGGTGGCCACGATGTTATTCGGGTTATGCCAATCGATATAACTCCAACCCTACCCTTCCAGGTCGGGGCAAAACTATGGGCACATCAGCTGCTTATCGATTCTCTTTTGACTTCTACTGGGGAAACGCTCGCTGGGCTTATAATAACGGAGTAAGAGGTCCTGCAAATTATTGTGATGTGTGGGGTCATGGTACGCATGTCACCAGTGTCATTGGTGGTAACGGTTCTATGTCGGGCGGTCAATACAAAGGCGTTGCCCCCAACGTACGATTCTTTGTGCAGCGTATTACACCTTCGTGGGATACTTTAGATTTCTGGCCCGGTGGAACCTACCCTCAATATGCAGATAGAGATCGTCACCCTAGAAATGAGGATCGACCTGCCAATACACATCCTAACTTTGCTACACCAGCCATATGGGACGGTCCCGATACAGCTTCAATTTCTCCTGACGGAGCAAGCGCTGGCTACTATTCTATGGATGAAGTACCTTATAAATGGGATATGAGCCCATTGCCTCCCGAAGATATTCCACCTACCGGTCCCTTCCCCAGTTTCCACGATGTACCTTCGGTAAGTGGTGAAGTATATGGTCCAGAATTTGGCCCCATTGATCCATCGGGAACCAATTATGCTCCCGAACAAGGTCCTCCTAACAATCCAGGGGCTCCTTATTATTCTGGAGCTGCTGGAACTGTAAATTTTGCAATGAATGATGCCTATCAACTGGGGGCAAGAATTCAAAACAATAGCTGGTGGTTCTATTTCTTGCGTACTCGTCAAGGGTATTCCCCCGATCCCGGATCCCCTGTTTTCAGT
Organism: uncultured Caldisericota bacterium; assembly: GCA_964493625.1. GTDB lineage: Bacteria > Caldisericota > Caldisericia > UBA6126 > UBA6126 > JAGLCW01. Next base: position 7,395 of record CAZBOU010000016.1, on the reverse strand, counting down.
ACCTACGACTACAATGCTATCTCTCGATTTGTTGACCACTTCCAATACTCCCATCAAGATTTCCTTACAGTATGGGCAGCTGGAGACAATGGTCGCGATAGAGATTTAGATGGCATTGTGGATGTACAAAAAGATATTAATGGCGATATGACCTACGGCGATCCTTGGATCGATGGTGAAAACCAAACTTTCTTTGCTCCTGCCCCTAACAAAAACGGAATTACCGTGGGAGCTGCAGAAAACTATCGCCCTGATCTCAATGACCTTACGTATGGAGATTCTGGTTCCACCCAAGCCAATTTTGGTTTGTTCCTCACTGGCGACCTTCCCGAATGGTCGGGAATCATTCGCGACGATTTAATCGCCAATGCCAACGAACCTTTACCTCTCAATGCATCCCCTGAAGAAATCCTGCGGGGTTACTCCGATCACATAGCTGGGCAACGCCTTGTGGATGATCCCACTGGTAAATTTGGTATGGCTGCCATCAGCACACGCGGACCAAGCTCTGATGGACGTATTAAACCTGACTTAGTGGCCCCTGGCACCATGGTGGTAGGAAAACTTTCTGTATACAACTACCAAGGATCAGGCAATCAAACCCAATACCCCTATGAATATGACTACACAACCAACCTGCCAGACTCTGACTACGCCTACATGAGCGGTACCAGTGTTTCTGCTGGCTTTGTATCTGGTGCAGCAGCTCTTGTTCGCCAATACTATAGACAAGTGGAAGACTTAAACATTGCTCCTACTCCTACGGCTGCCCTTATTAAAGGCACTCTTATCCACGGTGCTACCAATATGGCAGAAAAAGATGCACCCAATCAGTACGATATTATTCAAGAAGGCCAACGCGTTGACGAAACCTTTAATGATACTACATCCATTGCCGATCCTAACCAAGGCTGGGGACTCCTAAATGTGTACAATTCCTTATTCCCCATTCCACCGAGAGTACAAAAATACGACGACAACATTACTGGTGTTGACGCAGACGTTGTTACTTACGAAGTATATGTAGACAACACCGATGTACCTTTTGAAGTCACTCTTTGCTGGACAGACGAATCGGCTACTCCTAACTCTTGGCCTGTGTTAAAGCACAACCTAGACTTGGTTGTTGTGGATCCTGCCGGATTGATATACCGTGGAAACCAATTTGGTACTCCTCCTGCTCAAGATCCTAACGTTTCTGTTCCTATGGCAACCAGTACAGACACCTTAAACAATGTGGAACGCATTGTTATCAATAAGCCCAAAATGAAGGGGAAATACCGCATTAGCGTTGTTCCTTCTTCTCTTCCCAAAGCCCCCGGTGGACCTGTGAAATATGCAATCGTATATTCTGGTGGTTTTACCGATATTCCTATGGAAGAGCCTATCCCTTCAAGCAATCCTTTTGTACTAGCTTTGGTTGGGCTTGCCCTTCTTGGTGCTGGAGCATTAGTCCTACGAAAACGTTTACACAACAACTAATCTCTTTCCTCCATAACCTTTCTTTTCCAAAAACGGGGAGAACAATCTCCCCGTTTTTTTTATTTCTCCATTTTTTAAATGAGCAGGTTTTTATATAATGAATCACATGAAAAGAAAAACGAGTGATGCCAAAAATATTTCAACGGGAAGTCGTAATCGGATTGCAAGGTATCTTTTTTGGTCTTTGATATGGATCCTTGTCTTGGTTTTGATCAGCTTATTACCATTTATCCAAGATCCCTTGCTTGCATTTACAACTAAATTTACCAATGGTTGTTTGCAAATGATAGGCTTGGAAACGGTCGTAACGGGCAATCAGATAGCTCTTCAATCGGGGAGTGAAATGAAGTTTGCGATGATTCCAGATTGCACAGGAATCTATCCATTCTTTATTCTAACCGCACTCATTGTCTCGTACCCTACTATCGGAAAACTACGCTTTATAGGAGTGATGGGAGCTTTTGTTACAACATTTGTGTTCAATTATGCACGCCTTATCCTCCTCATTTACATAGGGCACTCTAGCCGTGAATACTTTCAATACGCGCACGTGTTTGTTTTCCAAATTACCTTTATACTGTTGATCGTACTCTATTTCCTTTGGTGGTTATCATGGATTCAGAAAAAAACAAAACAATAAATGTTGTTTTAAATCCTTCGTTTTTTATCAAGTTCTGTATATCTCTGCTCATTTTTATTGCCATATTCTATATGATAGCTCCTTTTTACATCTCCTTTAAAGTATCTATCATAAAACCCATCCTTGGGCTTTTCTATGGCGCAAAAACAGCCCCCTATCTTCGCAGCATTCCTGCTTACAGGGGCATATCATTGTCGCTTGTTTGCTTTTTCTCTTTAATAGCTTCTTCCTTGCAGATAAAAACCATACAGCCCTTCTTTCGGTTCAAATGGAAATGGCTACTAGGGTCAATCTTGTTGATTGTTTTGTACGAAATTGTTGCAATTGTTATTGAAATTGTATCAACGGGCTTTATAGGCTACTACATCACGGCCGTTCTGCTGTCTGTAACCTCCGTTGTACTTGCTTTGCTACTATGGTTTCTACTGTTTCCCAGTCTCAAAAAATATTTCTTAGACGCAGAATAAACTATTCATTGTCTGGTCAATACTTTCCCTAAAATCCTGTAAAGAAGAATTGTTTGTTATCACCACGTTTGCAAGTGACATAGAAGCGGCGTGATCTTTTTGTGCTAGAATGATTCTCTGTATCTTATCATCTGTAAGTCCCCGCATTTGGAGTCTTTTTTGGATATGGAGGAAGGAACAGTTGATATATAGGGTGCAGTCACATTTTTTGTATAGACTGGACTGAAAAAGCCCAATGGCTTCAATCACAGAGCGCGGATATTGTCCAATTTCAGAAGCGATTCTAGTAAGAATACCTGCCCAGGTAATAGCATTCAGCTCCCGTAGCTTCTTAGGATCTTGAAACACAAGATCTGACAAAATAGCCCTTTGAATGGAGTTGGTGGAACTATCGAAAGCAGAGGGGAAACGATGAGCAATGGCATCCATGACAGATTGCTCTTCCAAAATTTGATGGCCCACTTTGTCTGCATCAATCAAATGAAATTGATACGTTTGAGAAATATAATCCGCCGCTACAGATTTCCCTGATGCAATCCGTCCTGTAATCCCCACTAGACAAGGCTTCATACTTTTAAAGAGGCCAGAGTTTTTCCGTGATGCATTTGAATCATTAAAGGTACGCCCAGAGATGTAGTAGTTGTCATCATTTTTTGGATCCACTCTTGTACCTCAGATTGTTCCGATGCAGGACCTTCTGTAATAATTTCATCATGGATTTGTAAGATCATTTTGGTCTGATACGTATCTCGAAGGGTAGCATCAATAGATATCATCGCTTTTTTAATAATATCAGCGGAGGTTCCTTGAATTACAGTATTCACGGCAAGACGTTCTCCAAAGGATTGAACGCGATGATTGCTACTTTGCAGTTCAGGGATAGGTCTGCGTCTTCCTAGCATTGTAATGGCATACCCAGAGTCTTTGGCAGATTGGATTGCTTGGCTAATAAAGTCCTGAACGCCAGGAAACGTTCGAAAATACATTTCAATAAACTGTTTGGCTTCTTTCATAGGAATATGTAGCGATTGGGATAACCCATGTGGAGTCATGCCATAAATAACGCCGAAATTGACAGTTTTGGCAATGTTACGATACTCTCGAGAAACTTCTCGATTTTCTTCGATTCCAAATATTTGCCGGGCCGTCCAGGCATGGATATCCTTTCCATCCTGAAAAGCCTGCTTCATTCTAGTGTCGTTGGAGTAATGGGCAAGAACCCTAAGATCAATTTGAGAATAATCGGCACTCATAAATATATTCTGAGGTTCTCGCACAACAAATGCTTCTTTAATGTATTGTCCCCAATGAGAATCAGAGGGCAAGTTTTGCATATTTGGATGTACAGAAGATATTCTTCCTGTTGCAGGTCCTGCCTGCAAATAAGTTGTATGAATCATGTGATGGGGGTTGGCTGTTTTTTGCAATCCAATCACATAGGTGCTAAGCATTTTGGAACACTCTCGGTAAGTCAATATCTTTTCGACAATAGGAGAAGCACTTTGGATGCTTTCCAAAACTTCGGCGTCCGTGGAATAACCCGTTTTGGTTTTTCGTCCAGAGGGAAGCCCCATTTTCTCAAACAAGATAAAACCAAGCTGCTTCGGAGAGGAAATATTAAATTCTTGTCCTGCAAGATCATAGATTTCTTGTGTTACCTGCTCAATTTTTTGTTGCATCTCTTTTTTAATTGTTTCCAAATACGTAGCGTTGATTTTAATCCCTGTTTTCTCCATATCGTAAAGGACCCGTGACAAAGGTTTTTCAGTGTCAAGATACAGCTCCATTTCTTCCATTTTTTGTACCTCTGCAAGTAAAACGGGAGCATAGCGTAAAACAGATTGTGCAGGAGGCGTTTCTGGAGTCTCTTGCGCATCCATCTGAAAGTCTTTCATTGTATATTGTTTGGTATTGGGTTTTGCAAGAAAATACAAAAGCTGTGCATCATCTACATTTTGACCATCCTCCATGGTATCCCAGTGAAGAATATGTCCCATTTTTTTACCATCAAATACCCATTTATGGAAGGTTTCATTGTGCATCCATTCTAAGAGGCGATCTGTTTTCTCTTTGGAAGCTTGCAGAGAAGAGATTGTATCGGTGTACAAAGCTTTCTGAGTAGCAATAGCAATAGTCTCTTCATCCACCACAATGGCGCATTCATTTTCAGATGCAATCGCATTCTCTATTTGATCGGTCGATGTTTCAGTCCATGGCAGTATCTCAATGGCTTCTTGGTAGGAAGAATGATTGTCACTGGAGAGATCTACGGTAGATTGAAAAAGCTCTGCATTGATCGATTGAATATCTCGCAGCAAACTACGAAAAGAAAGTTCATTGGATACATGGACCCACTTTTCTTTTGAAAAGGAAGTAAACTGCAAGTCACTTTCTTGGTAGTCAATGGGAGCATTGCTCTGCAGTTGAATAATCTGCTTGTTTTTTCCCAAGGTTTCTGCCCAGGGAAACAAGATTTCTTGTTCCTTGGAAGCACTATCTAATATGCCTTGGATAGAAGAATACTTTTGAAGCATCTTAGAAGCAGTTTTTGGGCCTATTTTAGGCACCCCTTTTATATTATCCGATGGATCCCCTACTAAGGACTTAAAATCGACAATTTGGGACGGATATACGCCGTATTTTTCAAACACAAATAACTCGTCTGCTTCTAGAGGTTCTTTTTGTTTTAACACAGGCACTAATACATGAATGGTAGGAGAAATAATTTGGAGCAGATCTTTGTCACCAGAATAAATATTGACGTGATACTCCTTTTCTGTTAACTCCTTAGCAAACGTTGCCAAAAGGTCATCGGCTTCAAATCCAACTTTTTCAAACCAAGGAACTTCCAGATAGGAGAGAATTTCACGGATACGCTTGGATTGTTCAATCAAGGAAGAAGGTGGAGGGGGCCGATTTGCTTTGTATTCAGGAACGATACTAGATCGGTACGTACCTCCTTTTGTGTCAAAACAAACAGCAAGCACATCCGGTTTTTGCAATTGAACAAGTCTGAGAAGAGATTTTAGAAAACCAAAAATAGCATTGGTAGGAATCCCTTCCGGGGTTGAAAGATGTTTGATAGCAAAAAAGGATCGATAAAATAAATGGTTGCCATCAATAAAAAGAGCTTTTTTAGCTCGATTCAACGCTTTCTTCCTTCTCAAATTCAAGTAGCTTTCCCCACATTCCATAAGTCTCGGCTAACATGATAATAAAGGCGAACAAAAGAACCATGGGGAAAATGAATCCAAAGCTCTTTAAAACCAATCTTCCTCCCACTGTTAAACCAAGAGGGGGGAATGCATAGGCGGCCTGCATAAAAGCTGGAACAAACAAATTTTGTGTACGCAAGTACAAATAGGAACAGAATACGCAGTACAGGAAGACAAACAAAACAGCTCCTATTCCAATGCTAGAAGACTTCGCAATTTGGAAGCGGAGCACATGGAGCAAAGTGAAAAACACAGATACTAGTAAAACAGATAAAACTTGCTTCCACTGTTCTGACATTTTTGTATGTAAAACAGAGTAGGTTTTGTTGATCAGATAGCCCCATGCCATAAATGCAATGCATATGCCTGCTACAACCCATGTACTCAGGAAGGAAAGAGTATAGTCCATGTCGATGGTTTGTGTAGTTACATATAGCGATTTTGGTTCAAAAAACAAGGCCGTACCAATGGGAAGAATTACATACAACCCCACCAATGCTAAAATTGTGAAAAGTAAGCCAGGAAGAATCTTCCGAGCGCTAGCACCAATGGTAGCAAAATCCCATCCATCTAGGTGGAGAAACCAAAGAGCAATCACCAGCATAGAAAGATTGGGAAGCAAATAGATAATATTAGACATGATGGGCCCGGGTTGAACATTCCAAAAGGAGTAAATGAAGGCAATGATCAACTGAATAAGGGCAGGGAACAATAAAATAGCCCCCATGAAAGCCAACAAAACCAAGATTTCTCTATGTAAAAGTGTACGTTTCATATACACCTCCAAATCATATGGCGGATGAGGAGGGATTCGAACCCCCGGAGCTATTCGCTCGCAGCATTTCAAGTGCTGTGCCTTCAACCACTCGGCCACCCATCCAAGATTAGTTACTAGTATACAAAAGTGTTCAAAAACAGCAAAAATGATTTATGAATTTAAAACATCCTCTACTAGAATGGATCCATCTTTTTGCTGACGATTCTCCATAAGAGCAGCTAGGCATCTTCCTACAGCCAAGCCGGAACCATTTAGTGTATGAACAAAGTGTAGATTCCGATCCTGATCCCTATAGCGAATATTGGCACGACGGGATTGGAAATCGAGGCAATTCGATACCGAGGATATTTCAACATATTTATGCATGGAGGGAAACCATACTTCAATATCGTATGTTTTGGAAGAGGTAAATGCAGTTAGATCGCCCGTGCATAGTGTCACAATGCGATAGGGCAATTGCAACCACTGAAGAATGGCCTGGGCATCTTGCAGAATTTGTTCTAAAGCTTCCCATGATGCATTGGGCGTCGTAAGGTGGACCAATTCTACTTTGTCAAATTGATGAACCCGAATCAAACCTCTTGTCTCTTTGCCAGCAGCCCCTGCTTCCCTGCGAAAACAAGACGTTGCGGCAGCAAACTTGAAGGGCAAGTCTTTTTCTTCAACAATGTCGTTGCTCATCATATTCACCAGGGGTATTTCACCGGTGGATATAAGGAAGGAATCTTCTTTTTCGATTTTGTACAAATCCTCTTCAAACTTGGGAAGCTGTCCAGATCCAAACAAAACTTCTCTTCTGGCTAAAAAAGGAGG
>CAZBOU010000015.1:0-44260 GCA_964493625.1 uncultured Caldisericota bacterium | reverse complement strand
AGATATTACTGGAAGCATTGCAAGTATTTTTGCCTAAAACGGTGCGGAATTAAGGAATGTTGTACAAAAAACTGAACAAGCCCTTATGAAAACATTATTCATACGGTGTTTACTGGTTTTCATTGTGGTGTGTTCAATTTCATGTAAAGAATTAAACGGAAATCCGTCTTCCGCAACTACATCAAAGATAAAGAACACCAAAGAAGCTGCCCAAACGATTGAGACTGATGAGGTCAATGAAGCAGAAGACACTTTGACAGTAATTCCCATTTTGGATATTACAAAAGAAACCAATCAAATAGTGCAGGGCAATCCTATCGATACCAAGATTATGAATCAATCAATACTCAATGGTACTACGTTGTACACTGTAACAAATCAAGGAGTCATTTTTCGAACTGATGTCACCACTGATGCATTCGAAACAACATATAATCCTTCATGGGTTGGAATTGGTAAAGAATACATTGATATCGCTGTTGCCTGGAATACGATTCTTACAATACAACCACAAGATAAACTCACAAAGGTACTTACCTTGCTGAATCTAGAAATGAAAACAGAGAAATCGAATTCTTTTGATGCGCTGCTATCTCCTATGGCTTTTTGTGTGCAAAATATGTACTGGTTAAGTCATGGAGCGGGGAGTGACTATTATATATATGCTATTGACAAAGATTTACAGGGACGCTGGTAGTATCCGCATTCAGAAAATGGCGTATACATTACATCTGTATGGGAATGGAATGGAGTATGCCACATCATTACAGCTTCTCAAGAATCATCAGAAGAAATGTGGCATATTGTAGTAGACCCTGTCACGGGTATCGTCATCCTGAAAGAAAGGATAGAAAACGAACAATCAGCTTTTCGTAACTCCAAAATAGACACAACCTTTTTCAACACAGTATTTCAAAACCATGAATTGTGGATTGAAGGGGCAGATGAAAATGGGTTGTATATGCAATCTTTTCAAATAACGGAAGATCATTCTATTGTAGAGATTTGGAAGCAGCACTTCACCAGTTCTGAATGGGCTAATAATCAATCGAGCAGAAAGGGAAGCTATGGTATCCAGTATACTGAATATCAAAACAAGGCTTGCTTAGTTTCATCCATTTGGGAAGAAGACAGCACGGGTAAAGAACAATCTTGCTACCTGGTTTGTCTTGATGCAACAAGTGGAGATATCATTTGGCAATCCGATACAAACTGGCAATCGAATCATTATGCTCCTTTGCAAATGAAAATACATCCAGCAGGGAATGTTCTTTTGATAGATTCATCTGGTTTCAGCACAGAGAAAGGTGAAGATTTGCATACTTTTACAGGTTTGGATATGAAAACAGGAAAAGTACTTTGGGAAAAATCTTTTACCAGCGGACCTGTGGATGAAAAACCTGAGCGAAATCTACAAGTCTTTACAGATAATGATTCCTTTTTGATATGGAATTGCAACAAGAGAAAGTTGCAAAAAATATCAGCATCCGATGGTAATGTGGCATCCTATAGATTTCCTGCACATTATCAACAATCTTCAGCAGCTTTCTTCTCCTCATCTAACCACACCTATATTCATATTAATGAATGGGAAAATAACGATGCAAGCACGTTGTACTCGATGATATACAAGATAGAATGAACGGAGTAATTGTGGAAAAAAGATATTTTGTAAGGAGATATACTCGTCCTTACGTCTACTACGATAACGTTGACTGCACTTTAATTGAACCGAGACCACCGGATAATATAGAATTGAGGTAAAACATGAATCGGATGGTTTGTGCTAAGGCTTTTCTATTTTAATAACAACCAAGCATAATCCTGTCTGCAGTCGACAACAGCATCGACATATACTGCAAGGTCTTTTATCTGATATATCAGAAGATATCGCTTTGCTAATAAAAGCTTGCGGTATTCTCCTGAAGTTATCAAGGGATCAGAAAGCAAAGGATTCCGTTCTGGAAATGTATCCAGAGAATTAGCTTTTTCATTAAACTCGGCTATAAGTTGAAGAGCTGCTGTTTCACTTACATGTGCAAGAAACTTAGAATGGGATATCAGCATTTGAGCAGCCTTATCAGAGACAATTACTTTATATACGTTACTTTTCCTGCCCATCCAAAATTTCCTTTACAGCATCCTTCATCATAGTTGATACTTCCTTAACTGAATAGCCTTTTTTACCATGTAATCTATCTTCTTCAGAAGAAATCAAATTTTCTCTGAGACGTAGCATACTTTCTCGTTGGGCAAATGTCTCAATGTCCATTACGACGAGATCTCCTTCTCCGTTTTTTGTAAGATAAACTGGCTCTCCTGTCCGTTTGCATAACTCTGAAATTTCATTGTAGTTTTTGCGTATAGATGCAGAAGGTTTTATGTGTATCATTTCAATCACCTCATTTCATAGCAGTATTGTATCCATATTATATGCTTATTATACTACTACAAAGAACATTTGTAAATCTGATGAATCCTCAATAACATTCATCCATCAAGAATCATGCAAGGGTACCAAGTATTTAATCATTGATCATGACATAGCCAGTTCTTTCCGGTTGGCCTTTGATATGTTACTCTGTTGGAAGAACAAATTTCTTGCCCTTTCCCCGCCTCACGTACTGTTGAATATAGATTTAGTTACACCGATACTATTTAAAATTTTCCAGATCTTCTTGATCTTGCGAACGCCCCGTTGATTTTTTGTTGGGTAGGGGGTGCAGAAAAATAATTGACATCTGCACCATCACAAGTATCTTTCTGTTGACAAGAACCTAGCGTACGGCAAGTTCTATCTGCAGAAGTAATTCCTTATCTAGAGATAGTGCTCGGAGATTTTTGGGTACTATCCACATTGCATGAAGGAATGACTGTGAATATAGAATTCTTCCTGGCTTGGCTGGAATTTCTTTTCCATTTTCTCCAAGCTTTCATCAAAGCGCTGTGCTTCATTTTTGTCTATATTCATGACAGGACTATCGTAGTAAAACCACTTTCTCCCGTCCAGTACTCCTGGTTTCAGTTCCTTCAGCATCATAGCAGATGGATACACATCATTCTCAAGACAAACATTGTATCTCTTGCAGCTTTTAAAACCACTGCTAACATAATTCGCTGGATTCCCAAAGATCACAATAGTATCCCAGCCCACAGCAGTTGCCTTTTGAAACGAATGCTCCATCAGCATTTTGCCATATCCCATTCGTTGGTATTCGGGCAAAATAGAAACCGGTCCAAATGTCAGAATCTCTTTCTCTTCTTTGTTCTCGTCAACCAGTTTTGCTTTTGTATACATTATGTTGCCAATTAGCGTATCATCTACTTCAATTACAAAATCTAACGCAGGAATGAAGTCCTTGTGAGAACGCATGATATGAACTAAATAATGCTCATCGCATCCAGGTGCGTGCAAATTCCAAAACGCTCTTCTGGTAATCTTCTCAATGGTTTCGTAATCAGCTTTTGTTTCATTACGAATATGTACTTTCTTGGTCCATGGGGATACATCGATTTTCGATGATTTCATCGTAAAATTCCTCCTATAAAAGTGATACATACACTTTTGGGAGGTAAGTGCTGTTGATTGTATTTACACTAACCTCCCGGTTAGTATTTCTCTCTGACTCCAAATTCTGCGGACTCAACCCAGTCTTCCGATTTTGTTAAAAAGTCGATTAGGCTATTAATCGTGTTGTAGTGATCTTTTTCCTGCTCAATTAGAAAATCGTAAATCTCTTTGTCGCCACCGGATTCGGCTTTTTCTTTTAAGTCAGTGTACAGGTCAATACTCTCTTGTTCTTTTTCTAGAGCGAATCTATAAGAATCTATCTGGGAAGGTATTTCTTTTATTTCGCTCTTAAACTCTTCCAATGATTGAAACACACTAGAAGCCTTTTGAAATGTCTGGCTTTTTTTGAGCGTGCATTCCTGATGCTCTTCTTTTTGTTTCAATACATGAGCGTGATCTTTTTCATCATCGGCTAACTTCTGGAAAACACCATGAAGGTGATTGTCTTTATTCATTTCTGCTAGATTGCGATAATACTTCTCTCCATCGATTTCCATTTTGATTGCATTCGTCAGTATACCCATTGGTTCTCCTTTCAAATTTTAGGTTTCTTTAATTGTATCTGTAATAGTTTTAAAAGAAAAGGATACGAAAGGTTTTCACTGTTTTACGAGAATTGCATTTAAAAGTGATAGCTCCGGAAAAGTTCCTCCACTGGTGTTTTTTGATTTGGAGATTAACTCCTCTCCTTGCAGCAAATGCAATCCACCGGAGTAAAACCTCATAATGGAAAAAGTATGTAGAGATTTTGTAGAAATCTTTTAGAGGTTTAGTTTTTTGGAGTAAATTTTGGTGTCTGTAATTTCATAGTATGAGCAATTTATCACATCTAATTTTTCGTCATTAAAGATAACAAAATTGTTTCCCTCTCAAATATGGATGGTACATTTTCTACTCCTCGAGTCACTTAAGATTTTAGAATATTCTCAGTTGGTCTAGATAAATGACCCAGAATAGTATTCAATTTTTCTGGATCATTGCTATTGTTAATCGCATAGGCTACAAGTGATTTTGACGAGGTATCCTTTACAAAAGATCTGAGCATGGAGGTGTTATTCCTGTTTCTGAGAACACGTAATGTTAGCTTAAAGGCTGCATCTTTTGGTATTCTGCAGTACAGTTCCTTGCATACTCTGTGTATCTGAGTATTCGGAACCTCTGGTAAATGGTCGTAGTAGGCTTGAATAATTGTAGTGTATTCGCTTTTTCTCAATGAATCAAAAACAACTTCTGCAACGATATTGTGTTTGTTTGATTCAGCTTCGCGAATGGTTAATATGGTTTCTTGATCGGTTAAGGTCATGATGCCAACATGATTTGGTAATATAGAGATCAATTTGGTTATCTGCTTCTCAGAAGTAACCACAAAGATTTTATCAAAACATTGAGAATAGGTACTTATCTGATTTTCAAGCCGTTTGTAAGAGTCGTAATCAGACTTAATCTCGTACACTGTTGATGTTCCATTAATTACGACCATGTCAGCCTTACACTTCCCCACTCTGAACTCACTAAGGATACTAGAATTCTTAGGTGAATGTCGGGATAAAAGGACTGTTTTGGCTAAAACGTTTTTATAGAAGTATTCTGATCGGTATGACTCAAAGAGAATCTTGTACACTGTGTTGAAAAATTGAAACAAAGGCATCTCAGGATTGATGTCCCGAAGAAATTGGCAATTCTCAGTAACTTCCTGCAAATAAGGCGAATAACCATTTAATGCAATCTTGTCTAGAACAAGAGGAGTAAATATACTGCTCATTGCAGAAAAATATTGCCTTTCAGTATTCATCTATTCTCACCTTTCTGATTTTGATAATAGTATATGGATTTTTCTCCAATCGAAAAACAGATCAAAACCAAGAAGCTTGCTTTCAATAAAATCCGTTCTTCGTTGAAGCCATCTACAATTTCTCATGATATATCAGCTTCAAGATATGATTACTCGGGCAAAATGAGAGGGGTGTAAATAAGTTGAAACAAAATTCTCAATATCCCGAAGAGTGATGGATTGAATATTCGTCAGTAGATCATTCGGGTGCATCGGAGTTTGCGTAAGGGCGGTAGAAATTAAAGAACGGCTAAAGTTTACTAAATGATCGCTGTTCATCCAATATTGTTCCACATAAGCTTGCTTGTATAAAGTGAGTTGTTCTTCGTTCAAGTATGTAGACAAATGTGTTACAAGTTCTTCGATTCTTTCGGTAGCCTGGGTTTGATTTTTCGGGTTTGTGACTCCCGCATAAATGATAAACAAAGAGCCATCGGTATAATGAAAACAAAGAGAGCGAGTATCATAAGCCAAGGCATATTTTTCTCGAATCAGCTTAAATAAAAGTGAATTCGGTGGTTTCCCCAGCACATAATTCACAAAATCCATCAGCCAGAAAGGAACTTTTTGGGTTTTTGGAATAGGAACCGAAAATGTCATTTCAACGGTACCTGCATCTTTGTTTAAGGAAAGCGTCTGTGGTTTAGGAGTCGGAAAAGGAAAGGAAGAACTGGCTGAATGCACAGAACCATTAGGATTTACCGAACAAACCGAATGTATAGAACCAGTCTCAGAAAGAATGGTTTCCCATGGTTTCAGTATAGAATCAAGATGGATTTGATCTAAATCACAAGCAATCACTACATATTTTCTTCCTTCTCGAAACCAAGTCTGAAAATGTTGAATACAACCTTCTACCGTTATCGCTTGAGCTGCCTCAGAAGTACCCACTTCTGGATGACCCAGAGGATGCGAAGAAAAAATCAGTTCAAACGTTTTGGCAAAAACCAAATCGTAAGGATCTTGATTGTGTTCGTTTTGCAAAGCTGCTCCTAAAATCGTTTCTTTTTCGTTTTCAAAAGTAGAGGTAGATAAGGAATTACGATAAATGGAACGCATCATCCGATCTATGGCTTGGGGCATATGAGAAGGAGTCGTTTTGATGTAACCATAAAGGAGTTCCCGGTTTGTTTGCCCGTCAATTTCACTCAGAACTTTAAAAGCATGATCTAGTGAAGAAGAAGCACTTTCCAAAGAAATCACAAAAAGATGTTCCGTAAGATGAGATAGACTTCCCTCTCCCTTTTCATCAAAGCGGGAACCCGCTAAAAACCCAACCTGAATCAAAGCCGAGTGAAGTCCTTTAGAATTAACAATCGTGTATCCTGGTTTCAATATAACTTCCACGAAAAACTCCTTTCGGTAGTATTCATCTGACACTACTTATTAAGGAACAGGCAAAGAAATGAGAATTCTTTGGACAGAACAATATGTAGTATACTATTCGTCTGTAATGATTGTATTTTTCAACAGGTATTTTATCAATACTTGTCCGATCAATAACACAATTCAAAAAAGTCTGCATTTTTTGTTTCAAGAATGTTAAAAAGTAAGAATTACAGTCCAGAGGGAAATGAAGAATGGATTACAACCCTTTTTTACACTTAGGTTCTCTAACGTTGTATATCTTATCTAAGGAAAGTGGTAAAATATACTGACAGGAGATTGTTCTTATACTTAACCAAGATTTCTTAAGGTGTACTGTGAAAATACATAAAAATGGAGCTACTTTTGAAGGAACTTTTTATATTCCAGGTGAAAACGAGAAATGTACTGGTTCCTTGACAATTAATAGTCAAAGAAGTGTTGCTTTCGTAATGATGGGCAACATAATTAAAGGTACCAATCGAGGACAGTATTTGGAAAACCCATCCACTCTGTATAAAACTATACCATTGATACACTTCGAGAGTCGTGATTCAGAAATGTTTACGATGTACAATAGTAGAATTTATCCATTTCTACTTCATGACCAGATAACACTGGGTTATGATGGATCCTCGGGTGAAACATATTGCGGAAATGCTTTTTTTGATAAAAAACTGTTAGTTAGCTCTGTAAAATTCACTTTTGAAGGTCTTTGTGGCTGGATAAATAATAGTCTGGAACTTTATGATTCTTTAAGAAATTATTACGGTAGCCTAGAAGATCTTCCTGATCCTTATAAGACAGAGGAATTATTCCAAATTCAACTTGAAGAAAATACTAATTTGAAATTGATAAACTATGTGACTGTTTTGCGTAAAGATTACACAAATGAGGTTACTCTTGATGAAAATCCGTTCATCATACTTGAATCTTCGAGAAACAACACCTTTGAAACATATCGTGAATTGATTCACATCATAACATTATTCTTTTGTTTTTTATCTGCAAGAATTCTTTCTATTGGTAGCATCATTTTTACAACCATTACCTCTCAAGGAGAAACCACTCAATCAAAGGATTCATTTCAGTTTTTTGGTAATGAAATATTAATTTCAGATACTCAAATAGATGTTGATTGGCGTCATTTTGAATATACCTATCAGCAGTTAAGTGAAAATATTGAATACATCTTGAATAGCTGGTTGGAGTTAGCACGATGTCATATGCAGGAACTTGACAAATACATATTGCTAAAATCGGCACCCAATACATACTATGAAGGTGGTTTTGTGGACTATGCAAGAATCTTGGAAACCTTTCATAGAAAGCTATACGGGGAAAAAGATCCTAAAAAAGATAAATTGAAAACGCAACATAAAAAAACAATAAAAAAGCTAACAAAAGAGGAACGAATTTTCCTTCAGAAGAATGCACCATTTGATCCAAGATTTTCTTTTAAAAATCGTATTGGTGATCTTTTAGAAGATCTTCTTAAGCATTTCAGTTTCTCACAAGGTTCGAGAGAAACAATGACAAAAACAGAAATAGATGATATCAAAGATATCATCTCTCGCCAGTTTAGAGATACGAGGAACTACGAAACCCATGGTGATGGCAATTCCAAAAAAAATGTGGTTAAGGGGATTGATGAGTATTTCTATCTTCTACGATTAGCAGAAATGATTTTTCGATTCTCAATTTTCCATAAGTTATTCAAAAACCAAGAAAATCTTATCAACAGAACGGTTCATCAAAATGAAGCTACACTGTACTTGAAAAACCTACTTAAATATATGTTGCAAAATTCAACGAATAATGAAGAGAGGAGTAAAATCAACCAACTCCTTACTCATTTCTTTTAAGTAAGAACTTTACATTTGTACCCTTTAAAGGAATCTTCCCCACCTATCATCACTTAATCTTAACTTGATTTTTTTCTTTGGTTTTTCCAATCATTGTATTCATCATAAGTAAAATATGGTTTTAACGTTTCACCTGAGAAGTACTCCTGAATATGAGGATTATACCGAAACCATTCAACAAGAAGGTCTTTGACTAATTCTGTTTCCATTTTGCCTTCAATTAAGAATAGTTTATGCCGTTGTCCTATCTTCTCATCAACGTCGTTCCCATTTTCAATTGTCTTGAAATAATCACGGTATTCTTCGATTTCAAAAACCCTTACAGCACCATCTAAATGATTGAATGCTTTTTCGTTTTGATTATAGCAGATGTGTGCAAATTTTTGTATACAATACCTTTCTCCAACTCCAGGAGATTTAGATCCGTTGTACATTATGATAGGACAGTATTCTTCTATCATAAACTCGCGCAAATCTGTATTCATCATTTTTGTTCTGAAAACTGTATATTTTGCATCGTAACTGGAGCAATATATTCCTCTACTAAAATAAACTGTTCTTTTTGTCTTTCCTTCTTTGCTCATAAGTAATTCTTCAGAAAAAGGTTTTCCAAACTGATAGTCCTTTTCCACTCCGTTTGCGTAGAACTCCTTTTTGCATTTTCTAAACGGATCAATTCTAATGGAAACTTTTAAACCATTACTAGAAAACTTTTTTAGCAGAGAAGGCAGTTCAACAAAATTGGACCCATAGTATCTTCTTAAAAATTGATGAGGATATATCAAGATTGAGTTTTTGTACAAAATACCATGGTTCAACATCTCTATTCTACTGTCAGCTATATTAATTAAACCATGTTTGTTTAGTTCTAATTCAAGATTTTTGCATAGCTCTAAATCCTTAAGATGTTCAACATATTGATCAATCGTTTTTCTCTTCCTTTGAACAAGAAAAATACAGACTTCCATCGTTATATCTTCTACGTTTGGTAAACTTTGAGTAATAAGGTACTTAGGAATTTCGTTTGATTGGATTAATTCATTTAAAAACCCCTCTTCAGCTAATTTTGATTGAATTATTTTGTAAAGTTCCTTACAATCCTTGCTTAGAACAGTTGTTTCTTCTGTGTAAATCAATCGTGGTATTTCATGTAAAGGGAATCTATTTCTATTCTCTAACTCAGTAGCAATTCCACATGTCAGGGTATTAATCCGATGATTTGATAGCAATTCATTCATGATAGCATTTTTTCGGAGCATGAGGTAGAGTGTTTCATTTTGCTACACCCCATTCTAATTCAACGTCCCGATTTCGTCCATGCTAATGACACTTTGTATAGTGGGTATAGGGCGGAACACTGGTTGTGGCATTATATGAAAATCAGTTTTTTGTATAAGTTCTTTAAATGATTCTAAATCGTCGACACCGAACATGATCTTAATCTTATCGAAATGTTTTCTTGATTTCAATTTGGTCCATATATCTATTTTTTGTTTCCCGTAGATATACATTCCAGGAAACCATCTTCCACCATAGATTTGACAAAGAATAAACAATACACTATCTGCAGTAACCATGTCATTCAATCTAAAGAAAGGCGCATGTTCTCTTTGTTTTAGAATTTCTCCTCTATAAAAATAGTACCTTGATCCAGTTTCAGTTTTGTAATCATCTATCATATTGATGTAACCGTTAAATACACTTATGGTGGATCCTTCACTAAACTCTGAAGATAATTTAATAAAATAAGTATTCTTTACAACTGTGTGAATCTGATCGTACATCTCATGATAAATCAGAAATGCTGTAGACAACAAAGTAATCTCCCAAAATAAAAATCGATAATGATCAACCACGATAGAATTAAATGATTTTTGGTAAGTCTCATGATTTCTTTCAAGAATTCCATTAAAAACATTTTCCAAAAAAGCAGTAATGAATGTAGCTAAATCTTGATTCTTCATCAGAAGTGCCCGTAAATAATCGAAATAGATGTTTCTTATAGGGAGGGTATTATTGATTCCATTCGTCACTGACTCGAAATTTATTATTTTGTCTTTGAATGATTTGATTTTAAACAACTCATCCACATATACTGCTTCAAAATCCTTTGATAAAGAACGAACTGGTACAGAGTCAGAAGTACCGCAATTTCTTATCTTTTTAACGATAGTCTTTAATTCAGTATGACTAAAAGACTTATTCTCTAAGTATGCTGGAGGTTTTCCTAAAGGGGGTTTCGTATGTTTCTTGACATTGAAAATGGATCTAATTAGCTCTTCATAATTTTCTTCATAAACTTCATCGTTGCTTAAATCAATATGTTTTCTTGATTCACAGAATGTGGGCTTATAGGGTTTTCCATCCTCGTCATTCTCAAATATGATTGGGATAAACTTTGTTTGATCTGCATCTTCATATATCTTTGGAGAAATGATCATTTTTTCAGCACCAACTCCACATTTTGCTGCATTCGCTTTTTCTACATATCCATGGTCACATATTATCAAAACATTGGTAATGGTAGGATCAGTGACTTGCTTTTCCATAAACTTATATTTGTCTTGACCTTCCTTGAAATCCCATTTATCCATAACCACAGGGATTCCATCGATCATGAGTCGTTCTGCAAATTCCGAAACCTTTTCTTCATGTTCCTTGCTGGTCCAAGAATAAGAAATGAATACTTTTGGTTCTTTCATTTTTCCTCCCAAATTTCGAATAACTTCGCATTCGTCTCTAAACTGGAAACTAGGTTCATAATGCTCCCTCATTTTTCGCTATTAACCAACGAACATTCTTTTTAAATAATTGTATTTTCAAACTCTCCGGATACAAGACGTTTATACAAAAAAGTCACTTTCAACCTCTTTTTCACTGGTTGATCTCTCGCAATTTGGGTAGAAAAATGCATAATGGTTGGGTGTGTAATGGTGCATTGCACAGAGGAAAATGAAAATCAATATGTGTAAAGCTGGAGAAAGAATAATGACAGATAACAAAAAAGAACAGGAACGTGCAGAACTACACCGCACCATTTGGAGCATTGCCAATGATTTACGCGGCAGTGTAGATGGATGGGACTTTAAACAATATGTTCTGGGCATGCTATTCTATCGATATATCTCAGAAAATCTTTCCAACTATATCAATTCTTCAGAATGGGAAACCGGAGATAAAACCTTCAATTATGCCACAATATCGGATGAAAAAGCAGAATTGGTTCGCGACGACCTTGTCAATACAAGAGGATTTTTCATTTTGCCAAGTGAACTTTTCGAGAATGTACGCCGCCATGCCTCTGAAGATGATAATCTAAACGAAACCTTGGAGCATGTATTTAAAAATATTGAAGCCTCTGCACAGGGCTCTACCAGTGAAGGGGATTTCAAAGGTTTGTTTGATGACATTGATGTCAATAGTAGCAAGCTTGGTAGTACGGTTGCAAGGCGCAATGAAAGACTTGTGAAACTGATAAATGGTGTGGGCGAAATGAAATTGGGAGATTACAAAGACAACACCATTGATGCTTTTGGTGATGCCTATGAATACTTAATGGGTATGTATGCTTCCAATGCTGGTAAAAGTGGTGGCGAATACTTCACTCCTCAAGAAGTATCCGAGCTTCTAACCCGCCTTGCATTAGTAGGGAAAAAAGAAGTCAACAAAGTGTATGATCCGGCGTGTGGTTCTGGTTCCTTGCTTTTGAAATCTGCAAAAATATTGGGCAAAGATCGCATTCGATTGGGCTTTTTTGGACAAGAAATCAACATTACTACGTACAATCTTTGTCGCATCAATATGTTTCTACACGACATTGATTACGATAAATTCGACATTGGTCATGGTGATACGCTTACAGATCCTCTGCACTGGGATGATGAACCATTTGAGGTGATTGTTTCCAATCCACCCTATTCGATCAAGTGGGAAGGAGATGCCAACTCCCTTCTCATTAACGATCCTCGATTTTCTCCTGCTGGCGTTCTTGCTCCCAAATCCAAAGCAGACCTTGCCTTCATTATGCATAGCCTTGCATGGCTTTCCACCAACGGCACTGCAGCTATTGTTTGCTTCCCGGGAATTTTGTATCGAGGGGGTGCTGAACAAAAGATTCGAAAGTATTTGATTGATAATAATTTTGTAGATTGCGTGATTCAGCTACCCAACAATTTGTTTTTTGGTACCAGTATCGCAACCTGCATCATGGTGCTCAAAAAATCCAAAAGCGAAAACAAAACTTTGTTTATTGATGCCTCCCGTGAATTCATCAAAGTAACCAATAGCAACAAACTGACAGAGGAAAGTATCAAAAAGATTGTTGATGCTTTTACCGAAAGAACTCCTATTGAATATTTCTCAGTGCTTGTGAATAACAAGGATATAGCTGTCCAAGACTACAACCTTTCTGTTTCTACCTATGTCCAGCAAGAAGACACTCGGGAAGTCATTGACATCAAAAAACTCAATACCCAAATTGAAGAAATTGTTGCCCACGAAGATATCCTACGAAAAGAAATAGACAAGATTATTGCAGAAATAGAAGGTACCAATCCATGAGCAAACTGGATGAATTCAATGAAAAAGTGGTATGTCGGGATTCCCGACATACTGGCCAACATGGCATTATAACAAGAAAAGCATCGTCTTTGGAAGCAGAGCAAAAATGAGTAGACTTAACAAATTGATTGCAGAACTTTGCCCTGATGGGGTTGTTTACAAAACCATCAGCGAACTATGTCATATAAGTCGAGGTAGGGTTATGTCCAAGGGTTATCTTAGGGATAATCCTGGAAAATATCCTGCTTATTCCTCTCAAACTTTTAATAAGGGAATATTTGGCCACATTAGTTCCTATGATATTGATTACGAATCAATCACCTGGACAACCGATGGAGCAAATGCAGGTTCGGTTTTTTATCACTGTGGTGAAAAGTTCAGTATAACCAATGTTTGCGGTCTTCTTAGGGTTAAGAACAACGAAATTGTAACAAAGTTTCTTTTCTATGTCCTTAGAATGACAGCACAATCTTATGTATATGCAGGCATGGGAAATCCTAAATTGATGAGCAACGTAATGTCAAATGTTTGTATCCCTCTCCCTCCTCTTCCGATTCAGGAAGAAATTGTCAGAATCCTGGATAGGTTTACAGAGCTGGAAACAGAACTGAAAACAAAGCTGGAAACAGAGCTGGACTTACGAAAGAAGCAATATGAGTATTATCGGGATGAGCTGTTAACTTTTGACGATGATATAGAATGGAAGTCTTTGGGTGAGATAGCCACTGAAATGTATAGGGGTTCAGGGATTAAGCGCAATCAGATTACTGATATGGGTACACCGTGCGTAAGGTATGGCGAAATATATACAACATATAATATTTGGTTTGACTCTTGCGTATCTCGAACAGATCCCGAGAGTATCAAGTGTAAAAAATATTTTGAATATGGAGATATACTTTTCGCAATTACAGGAGAAAGCGTTGACGAGATAGCAAAATCATGTGCTTATACTGGGCATGATAAATGCTTAGCTGGAGGAGATATTGTGGTCATGAAGCACAATGAAAACGCCAAGTATCTAGCTTATGTATTATCTACATCAAGTGCTCAAGCACAAAAAGCCAAAGGAAGGGTGAAAAGTAAAGTTGTACACTCAAATATTCCAGCTATCAGTAATATCAAAATACCTGTCCCCCCTCTCTCTGAGCAAGAGCGCGTTGTCAACATTCTGGATCGTTTCGATGCACTTACAAATGATATTTCTGTGGGATTGCCTGCAGAGATTTCTGCACGTCATAAGCAGTATGAGTACTACCGCGATACATTACTGAGCTTCAAGGAGAAGGTTTCATGATCAGCTATAACATTGTGACTGCTTCCAACAAAGATACGGTGGTGGCAGAGTATGTTCCCGAAAAAATTCGATCGTCGGATTATCAAAGTGAAGCAGCTCTAGAAAAGGACTTTGTAACCCGCCTGAGCGAACAAGGGTATGAATATATCCAGGTGAAAAATGAAGCTGCCTTGGTATCAAACCTTCGCCATCAATTGGAGCTCTTGAATGAGTTTACCTTTACAGATGGGGAATGGGATCAATTCTTCTCTACGAATATTGCAGCTGTCAATGAAGGAATTGTTGAGAAAACCCGGCGTATACAAGATGATCATGTGCAAATATTGAAGCGGGAAGATGGAAGCACCAAAAACATCTACCTGATTGACAAAAAAAATATTCACAACAACCGTTTGCAAGTGCTAAATCAATATGAAGAAAAACAGGGAACTCGTGAAACTCGATACGATGTAACCATATTAGTCAATGGCTTGCCCTTGGTGCATGTGGAACTGAAGCGCCGGGGAGTGGCAATTCGGGAAGCATTCAATCAAATCAATCGATACCAGCGCGATAGCTTTTGGTCTTCCACGGGGCTCTATGAATACGTGCAAATCTTTGTGATTTCCAATGGTACGCATACGAAATATTACTCCAACACCACTCGCAATCAGCACATTAAGGAATTGACTCCAGGAAACCGAGGGAAAAACAAAAAAACCAGCCACAGTTTTGAATTTACCAGCTACTGGGCTGATAGTTCCAATCGTATCATTCCAGATTTAATGGGATTCACCAATACTTTTTTTGCCAAACATTCGCTTTTAAACATACTCACGCGCTATTGCGTTTTCACTTCGGAAGAACTTCTTTTGGTGATGCGGCCGTATCAAATTGCTGCCACAGAAAAAATTCTCAATCGAATTGAAATTTACACCAACAACAAAAAAACAGGCACTGTAGAAGCAGGTGGATACATCTGGCACACCACAGGGTCGGGCAAAACTCTCACCAGCTTTAAAACGGCACAGTTAGCCACAAGGCTACCCTCCATAGACAAGGTGCTGTTTGTCGTCGATCGGAAGGATTTGGATTATCAAACCATGAAAGAATACGATCGGTTTGAAAAAGGAGCTGCCAACAGCAATACCTCCACGCGAATTTTAAAACGGCAGTTGGAAGATCCTAATGCAAACATTATCATCACCACCATCCAAAAGCTGGATGTGTTTATTGGGAAAAATAAATCTCACCCTATTTATAAGCAGCATATGGTGCTTATTTTCGACGAATGTCATCGATCTCAATTTGGAGATATGCATCAGAAAATTATCAAAGCATTCAAGAATGATCACATTTTTGGCTTTACAGGCACTCCTATTTTTTCCACCAACGCAAGTACCAGTGGTAAACCCTTTCTGTGCACAACTCAGCAGGCCTTTGGTGACAAGCTTCACACATATACCATTGTAGATGCCATTAACGATGGCAATGTGCTACCATTTCGTATCGATTATGTGAACACCATCAAGGCCAGCGATCATATTGCAGATGAAAAGGTTCCTGCCATTGATAGCGAAAAAGCAATGTCTGCTCCGAAACGAATTGAAGAAGTCACCCGGTACATTTTGGAACATTTCAATCAAAAAACAAAGCGCAATCAGTTCTATACCTTGCGCGGGAACCATGTAGCTGGCTTCAATTCCATTTTTGCAGTGGCTTCTATTTCCATGGCAATGAAATACTATACGGAATTCCAGAAGCAATTGGCACAGCAAAATCGCACACTGAATGTGGCTACCATATTTAGTTTCAGTGCCAATGAAGAAGACCCTGGTGATCTATTGCCCGATGAAGGTTTTGAAACCAGCAAACTAGACACCACCTCTCGTGATTTTTTAGAATCTGCCATCCAAGACTATAATCAAACCTTCCATGTCAATTTTGATACGTCCGCTGACAAATTTCAGAACTATTACAAGGATCTGTCCCTGCGTGTAAAGAATAGGGAAGTGGATCTTTTGATTGTGGTCAATATGTTTCTCACTGGCTTTGATGCAACCACCTTGAACACCCTTTGGGTGGATAAAAACCTTCGCCAGCATGGTCTTTTGCAGGCATTTTCCAGGACCAACCGTGTATTGAATTCGGTCAAAACCTTCGGAAACATTGTGTGTTTCCGTGATTTGAAGAAAGCCACAGACGAAGCCATTGCACTTTTTGGCGATAAAGATGCAAGCGGGATTGTGCTGTTGAAAACCTTTGAAGAATATTACAATGGATACGAAGAAGATGGGAAATTTCGACCGGGTTATATACAACTCATTGCCGATTTACAAACCAAATTCCCTTTGGGCATTCCTATCACAGGAGAAGAGGATCAGAAGGAGTTTATTCAGCTCTATGGAAAAATCCTCAGGCTGCGTAACATTTTAACTGCTTTTGATGATTTTGAGGGCAAAGAAATTTTACCCCACAGGGATTCGCAAGACTACCAAAGCATCTATATCGACCTGTATCAAGAATGGAAAGGGGATAAAAAGGCAGACAAAGAAGACATCACGCAAGATGTCATCTTTGAAATAGAACTCATCAAACAAATTGAAGTGAATATTGATTACATCCTTATGCTTGTTGCAAAATACCATGAATCCAACTGCAAAGATAAAAGCATTCTGACCGCAATTGATAAAGCTGTGAATTCCAGTATTGAGCTACGCAGCAAAAGAGAACTGATCGAACGCTTCATTGAACAAATGAATCTGACTACTCAAATAGAAGACGACTGGACAGTATTTGTCAAGGAACAAAAAGAAAACGATCTGCAGGCTATTATTGATTCTGAGAAATTGAAACCAGCTGCAACAAAAAAGCTCATCGAAGGTTCCTTCCGAGATGGTACTTTAAAGACAACCGGTACTGACATCGATCGCATTCTTCCCCCCATGTCACGGTTCTCTGGAGACCGCCTCCGAAAAAAACACACCGTCATCGAAAAACTCCTCCTCTTCTTCGACAAATACCTCGGGTTGGTGTAGAAAGATCTGTTATAAAATACACGTTGTAGAATGCTTTGATTGACCCTCTGGTTCAAGAATGGGAAGGGATTTAATGAAAGAAGCAGAAAAAGTAGCTCTACAGAAAAACCATACATACATTGATTTGCAAGTGTGGGAGAACAATTCGTCTGCCTTTAAACTATACGAAAACTCCGGTTTCCACACCGTTGAAAAAAGAATGGTAAAGAAGATCAAGTAAGAAGGTGTGTTGAAGGTGTCAACATCTTGGTAATTTCATTTTAATGGGCACCTTACGGTGTTATTTTTCGGGGCATAAACGGAATGCTATGCAATCTGAAGAGTCCAAGATTATATCCGCACCCTCCCGTGGTCAGATTGTTCCGTAATAACCAACTGTAAAATAAAGATTGCGTTTTCTAACGTAAGAAAACAGCTCTACGCATTGTACGTGTCTCATCCATAGAAAACCCAGGAAAACAACTGTTAGTCTTGTAGTATTGCTTTCTGCATCAACATCTGATTATTCTGGTAGAAGGGTACATCTGTATTTCCAAGCACAGAGGGTGGCACATTGGAAAGCTCATTGAGGTTATCCATAGGGACAATGACACTCTTGGCACCATTTTCCGAAAGCATAGTTACTTTGTCCGCAAAGTTGATTACACGTTCTATGGCTCCCCCTACAGAGATGTTACCCAGTACTGCCAGTCCAGTTTTAAGGTTCTTTTTGTAAAGAGCTGATACAATGGCGATATATACAGCAGAACCTATTCCTGAGGATATTACCGATCCCAGAAGATTTGTTACCTGTATCGTAATGTCATAATTTTTTAGAGAGTGTTTGTCGCTCAATATTGTTTTTTCATTTGCCTTGATGTACTGGTATGTGTTTTTTATGTTCTCTTTTACCACTGTGTTGTTGACACCCGTGATATTTATTTTTCCAGATCCTGCAACGGCCACGGTTTCAATTCTCACTAAAGCAACATTTTCTCCATCGCTAGTACTCGTATAGCAAACTCCTGGTGGGAGGGGAGTATTTTCAATAATATGAGATCCTTTTTCTTCAGGTAAGCCAACATAAAACTCCTCCTGACTTTCTTTATCGATATAGGAGAAGTTTGTATCCCAAAATTCCATGCCACCAATTCTTTTCAGCTGTTCCTTAACTCGCCGACGCATTTCAAGGGCAATTTCTAGATACTCTTTAATGTCTTCCTTTGTATACACACCATCTGGATGCATTAACTTGATAAATCCAGAAACTATCTTCTTAACTGGTTTTGTATCTCTCTGCTTTAAATGAGCACCCAACGAAAAATACTTTTCAATCGCATCGGTATAGGTTACGCGCCGTAAAGATTTTAGAACTTCGGAAAAATAATCAGTACTGAACCCAAAACTAGATGTAAAATGTTTTGGGGAAAACTTTATCATTTCCCAGCCAGGTAGATAGAAGTGTATGCGGTCAAGAAAGGCTGTGTCACTATTGACTTCATCAGATAGTGGACTAAAGAGATGTGAAGTTTGTAGTACTGTTTCAACGGGTTGATTTATATTGCCATTCAGGATAATAGATGCAACACCAGTTATTTCTCCTCCAGCACCGGCGCGAGAGAAAGAACCTGATTCCATATAGTCTTTCATAAGAGGAATAGCATCCCGATTTTTGAAGATCCTATCCGTTGCCTCATCAAAACATATTGCATCCCACTGTCCTACTGCACCTACTTTTCCGGTTGAACCATGCACAAATAGTTTCGCTACAGTACCCTGGCCTCCAGAAATCAACACAGCATAAGGTGTTAATTCCTTGAATACAAAGGATTTACCAGTCGAACGTGGACCCAATTCGATGAAATTAAAATTTGATTCTACCATGGGGAGTAATCTGGAGAGCAACAGCATCTTGATACGATCAGAAACACCCTCTGCGCTAGGTTCATAACCACAGCTTCTTAATAGAACGTCAAGCCATTCACTCTTTGTAAATTCCTTACGTTTATTCATTATCCTTGCATTATCAAAGCTAGATAGCTGGATTGGTTTTATATCTGTAACAACGAACGGGAATATATTCTGTCCTATTCGAATGTCTGGATCGTATTCCACATCAATGATTGCCCAAATGCCACCCATCAACATTTTTTCATGTTGTTTCACCAAGCTATCAGTAATGTTTCCATTTTTAATGTTGCTGTTTAGTAGTTTTGCCCAATAGATATCTTTCTTCGAATCTAACTCAACAGAAATCTTATCAATAATCTTGTAACGTCCTTGCTCGCGAATCTTGGAATGAATGAGAGAGCTTTCTTCGGGGTTTACAAAGTGCTCACTGAGAACTTTCTTAACGTTATCCATCCCGACTCTTATCTTCTCTTCATCATCCGTGGAACATGAATTCGCAATTAGATATTCAAGAACAAACACGGGTACGTTTGCTCCAACCTTTACAGAAAGAACAAGATCTTTTTTTACTACATATCCCCTGAAGTGTTCCAGAAGCTTTTTGTCCAAATCATTTAATACTGCCATTTTAGTTCCTTATCATTAGAATAGTCCATCTAAATCTCTATCTTTGTTCTGTTTGATTACGGTTCGGTCGAGTAGTTGCTTTGTGTCGGCATCCAGAAGTTGTACTTCCATTTCCGGATGTCCATCAAATGTGTATTCCTTCGTAATCGTCTCAGTTTGCGAAATACTAAATACATCACTTGTATTCACCTTTTTTTTGTTAGAAAAGAAGACAAGGCAAATCTTTCGGTCTAAGGCAAAAAGATTGCGAATAGTTTCATTTGCATGTATTACAATAGAAAAGAGTTCTCCAGTGACATCTTGCAATTCCGTTTTGTTTTCAATTGTTACAGGCAATGTGGATGCATAGGTTTGTTTCCAGCAAAAATAAGGAGTGATTAATTCCTGCGGTGATACGCCACCATGAGAAAATCCATACAATCCGGGGGTCTTGAATGAATTTATATTTTTCGCAAAATACACATATTCAAATGGATGGTAACTTTTTTTGGCTTCAATTAACCTTGGAGTAAGATCAACTTGCCTTTTTACTGTACGGATATATCGTTCTGCCTTGTGGTAATCTCCGACTAACGAAACAGAAATTTTATCTGCTTCTGTCAGTAGTCCTGTTAGGACGAAACCGTGATCTGTGATCAGGTAAACCTTAGCATAACCACTGGCCAGAAGAAGTGAAATCTTTTCAGCAAAGAAATCGATAGCTTTGGGAAAATACTTAAGTGCTTTTTGTTGAATTTTCTCTCCCATTTCGTCAATATCCTTGTATGTGCAAATTAAAAACTGTCCTGGCTGGGTCTCTTCGGTTGCCTCATCCAATCGAACAAATTCCATACTAATATCCGGGTTCTGCGCAGCTAGGTATTTCTCACGCTTATCCTGAATTGCTTCAGTAACACCATTGGACATATAAATGCGACTCATATTGTTCTCGGTTTCAGAAGGTATATCGGCAAGAATCGAGTTTTTTGTCAGACTTGATGAGCCTTTAACCTTTTTTGCAACCAATTCGGCTAATTCATAAGAAACACCGTCACCAACAATAATGGCAGTCTTCTCATTGGAAGATTCATCAAAAATCCGCTGAAGAGTTCCCGTTTGATTTTCTTTGTATTCTTCCCAATACTGGAACCATTTGTCAAGGAAGACAGTGACAAATTCTTTGT
Organism: uncultured Caldisericota bacterium; assembly: GCA_964493625.1. Classification (GTDB taxonomy): domain Bacteria; phylum Caldisericota; class Caldisericia; order UBA6126; family UBA6126; genus JAGLCW01. Next base: position 23,074 of record CAZBOU010000015.1, on the reverse strand, counting down.
AAAGTTCTTGAAAGGGCTCAAGGATTGTTTTCTTATCTAGAAACTCTGTGTATAAATTACGGATAGAAGTATCAAGTTTGTAGAAGTGCTTTTTGTAATACTCCACACATTTACTCAAAGAACTTAGATACGATATGTTCTTCGGATCAAATTCGAGCAGGGTGATTATATCACTCCAGAAACAAATGCCGAGAGTTTGAGCTTGCTTGCTTTTATTCCTCTTGTGCAGCTTGGGTAGTTTTTTAGCAATGATTTCTTGGTCGGTTAAAATGTTTCCGATTTCAGCTAACCACTTTTCATCTATCTGTCGGAAAGGGTGGTTAATGCTAACGGTCCATATGTCTAGAATGGAGCTGGGCAGATAATCTGTAAGGTATTTGTCGAATGAATTACGGTAAGAGACTGAGTCTAGCCATTTTTCATAGACCGATTCGAGTTTTTTATTGCACTGACCGTTTAACAAACCATCAAACATTGTGGTTACGACTTCTTGAGCAAGCGTAGTGGGAGGCTTTTTTAGATACCCCTTTCCAAGTAGTTCGTTTACCTTACGGTAAAATACCTCTCTAAGTTGTTCATCATATCTCTCTTCAGAAAAGAGTATGGGGTCATTGAGAAATTCTAAAAGTTCTTTGTCCAAGTTGAAAATTTCTGTGGCACCCTTGTGACAGAGATCCATCCAGTATGTCTTATCTTTTCCGACGCTTACTTTGGCCGCAGAAACAATCTCATCTTTAGACAGAGTGATGTTTAAGTTAAGAAGTTGATGGACTTTATCCTTGATATAGTTATGAAGATAACGGATCTCTAGACATCCGCAGGTTTCGCAATACTCCCGAATAAATTTAAGCTGATCCTTAGTAGTTCTTGTATAAATAAGAAATTTCTTATTGCTAGGCTGCGCTTTCTCAATCATGTACTTTACATATAGCTCTTCTAACGCAGTGTGTGCATGATAGACAGTATAAATACTTTCAACAGTCTTCAGTAAAAATGCAGACTCGCCCGACTCATCAATAAACACTGCAACATTGTGCTGCTCGTATATCTGATTCAAATCATTTTTAAACCACTGGTCAATCATATTGTTAAAACCCTCTGTATTATGCACTTGAATCGGTTGCCTTCACGGTCATCAATAAACTCAATGTTAGGGTAATTTTCCAGTGCTCTTAAAATCCCTGAACCAAATCCACGATATGGTAATATGTGATGTGCAAAAGATGCTAAAACAGGATTGCGAGTATTGGAGTTTCCAGCTTTGATATTGGCAACAGTTAAATTGTTTGGTAAATGGCCAGGACTAATGATTTCAATGCGATTAGTAAAAATAAAAATGAGGACGGGAGCTTGAATAAAATAATCGCGATGAATAAGAGCGTTTGCGACGAGTTCCTCTAAAACAATTTTGGGTATTTCTGGTTTTCCGATGCTGTTAATCCCCTGTTCTCCTTGAACATGTTTTATATTGGAAAGAATAAACCTGATTGTTTGTTGGAATACATCCGATAGTTTCCCGGTAATATCACGGTTGTCAATATAAACCTCATCCGTAATTTTTTCCCCTGGAAATGCTGCAGCTTTAACAATGAATGAAGGCAGAAATGAAAAAGGAGATTTGCTAAATAACAATGCGCCAGTCAAGTTCAAGTTTCCATCATTGCCTAAGTTCATATTGGAAATTGTTTTTGATAAGGGAATTCCAACATCTTCAAGGTTTTCTCCGTATCTTTTCTTAAAGAATTTGCCAAAATAGTCCATATCAAGATCAGCTATGGTCATACCGTTAACAATAGTTTTATCTGCATGAACCAAGCCCGATGATTGAAAAAGTCTTTGTATTTCTTCTCTTGAAGTTGCCTTTCGTTTATCTGATCCACTTTTCACCCAAAAAACACCATTTTTGTCTTGATATGGTTTATTCAAACCTTCCGGAACATCAATAATTAAAATACGTTTATCATTTATTGTTACTATTTCCGTTAACGGATTGATAGCTGGTTTGATATTTTGGCTGGCAGCGTTTGAAACCAAGTGATTAATGCGATAGATATCCTCAGAAGAAAGTCCGACAATTTCTCCTTCTTTCTCTGAGTTTTCATCCACTCCAATAAATATCTTTCCGCCAAGTGTATTGCTAAAGGCAATAAGCTCATACGCTAACGAATCAATATTATTCACATTTTTTTTAAATTGATTATGGCTATCCTCACCCTGGGCAAGAATTTTCATGATTTCTAAGATTTCCATATTTGATAAATCTCCTTTCTACGATTAAATGCCTCTTCTCCGCCTTCCATGATGTCAATGATAGTCTTTTGAGTCTCGGCGTGATCAATACTACCGCTTTTTATGGTGATGGTATCATCCATAAAAGAGCAGGCATGAACAAGTTCAGCATCACCAAGAACTGGGATGTTTGGGTTATGGGTAGCAAAGATAAATTGAATCTTGCATTTCATCTGGCGTATTAACTTTATTACATCTTTATATATAGTTTGATTATCAAGGTCATCTTCCGGTTGATCAATGATTACGATATCATTTTCTTTTTGGGTGAGAATAAAAAGAATCAATGCTGATGCACGCTGACCGAGCGAATGGTGTTGCAACTCTTTTTGTTGATACATAATGGTAAATTTATTTGGAGTCTGGTACGTGAGTAAGCTTTTTAAGTTATCCATAAACAACTCAGAAAGGATATGCGGATTGCTACCAAAAAGGTTTTGAGCATTCTCAAAATCTTGATAAATGGAGATAAAGCTATCATATTCCTCTATGATTGACCGAAAAGTATTCTCACGAATATTACTGCCCTTAAAAATCTCTTTAAAAAAAGCCAAAAATGATTCTTTATCTTCTTTATACCCAGAGGAAATCGAAATTGAAGAACTTTCTGTTCCAATCTTATCGAGTTCATTTTTTATCTTAGTGAATTCCTCATGATACAGATCGTTCAATGTTTGAAGTTCTAAGAGAAGTTGGTTTTGCAGGCTTTTCTTTAAACTACCTTCTTTCTCCAAAATAGCAATCATTTGATTGGCTTTCGTCAATCTATCCTTTAAACCCAAAAACTCATCTGAACTGATGTTTTGACTTCCGCTACTTTTTAATTCTTCTGCAAGCTTTCTCTCAATTTCTGCAAATTCTTCCACCATTCCTTTGCGAATCTGATGTAATTCTTGTTGGAAAACTAACAACGACTCTCTTCGAGAATTCTCATCACTCAACCATGTTTTCATACTGTCCATCATCGAAATGTAGGATTCATAGTATTGGTAGAATTGTTTGAACAGTTCAGCATTGTGTTTTGATTGGTAACCCTTAAAATTACGTAAATCATCCTCGTACTGAGCAAGAAGACTCTCCATGTCAGTTGCAAAACTTGTTGTGAGGTGAATCCCTTTTTCCATTATTCGTATATCATTGTCATAATCGAGTCGTTTCTGGAGTTTTTCTTCAATTCCATGCTCAGAGTAAAGCTTTAGTCGATACTCAGTATCTTGTTTTATCTTTTTTTGTTCTTCCATTAGATCCTGTATACTAGAAACCTTTAAAAGCTGGTCTACAGATTCTCCAACTCTTTCTTTTTGTACTGCTATTTTTCTTTTTATTTCATCAAGTTTCAAACCTAGAAGTTTATCAACCAGATCTTTCTCGAAACCTTCGCTGGTGCTCGATAAATCTTTTTGTCCATAATATATAGGGTGATGGATTATTGATTCTTGAACAGAAACTCCGGGTTGCAATTTTCCGTCCACTAAAACTTCAGAATAAGGTTCCTTCCATACTCGTCTAATAGTATATTTCTGTCCATAGCGATCAATCGCATCAATTTCAACTTTACCCCCGCTACCTAGCGTAAAACCTACAAGATTTTTCTTATATGCTTCATCTATAGTTTCCTCAACTAATGGAATCTCGAGAGCATAACGAAGCACTTCAATTACTGAAGATTTACCACTCCCTCGAATACCAATCAGCGTATTCAGTTCTGGGGAAAAATGAAGCTCCTGGTTTTTTAGTGTTCCCCCAGTAAAACGGATTGAACGAATATGCGAGTGTTTATGTTGAACAGGATCATTTGAAACACGATTGTGTTTATCGATCAAAGCATATTTTACGGCATCAAAGCTAAAATCTCCCAGTTTGAGAAAACACTTTTCACCATTGCCAATGCTAGCGATGTCTTTGCAGTCTGATCCTTCTACTTCTGCTGGATACCAATCACCAAGCCAGTTGTTTACCTTGGTTCTACAAACCTTATCAGATTTGTCGTGTGTTCGAACCTTCTGAAACCCAAGAGTCCTGCGACGCACTGTTTCATATCTTTTATCCTTAAAATCCCCGAGTTTTCCTCCGCCCATTTCACTCCACAACCCACTTTTTTGTTCTACATGGGCAAAAATGAGGAAGTAGTCACGACCTGTTTTCTCCAACTCTTCAACTGCCTGTAGTATGTTTTTGTCGCTTCTCCCATTTTCATTCTGGTATTCTAATTCGGATTTCCCGGGAAACATGGTTGTGATGAAGGGCGATATGTAATTGTTATTGTTTTCCAGCCATTGATCGCTAAAGATAATCAATGTATGAACGCCATTTGAGCCATCATTTACAGATAATTCAACCCCCGGAAGCAGGCATATTTCTTTTTTGGAGGCTGTCTTCTTCAGAACTTTGAATTCTTCACAGTCAAGCTTGTTGTGGTTAGTAATTACTCCAAGTCTAATTCCGCTTCTTTCTAATGCATCCACATATTTAGAGTAATAGTAATCTTCTTCATCAGAATACTGAAACTCCTTGTCTGCCCTGGTGTGAAGATGAAAATCAGCTCTAAGCCACGTAGCACCGTATTTAAAAATATCAGGAGTTTTGTAAGTCATTTCAACCTCCATATATGAATACTATGATATATACATTCATGTGTGTATTCCTATTACCAATCTGCATGAAGATACTTTTTGAGTTGTCCTTCATTGAGCACCTCGTAGGGGATCATTTTCTTTTTCTGCAGGGGAGCAATATTTTTGCCGACGCCGTCATCAAGAATAGGATTGTAACCTTCAGCTAGCAGTTCATCAATCTTTGCTTTGAAGGTTTCGATCTCTTTAAGCTGTCTAAAGATCCGATCTTTTTCGTTCTGGGCATCAGCGCTTTCGTTGTCGGAAAGGTCACTCTGTCGGTTAACCAATGCGCGCTCCCGGTGTTCGATGTAAACTGAACGTAGACGCAGTAGTTTATCGCGGCTCCATTTGTAAATAATGATGTAACAGTCAAATCCTTGTTCCGGCCCACTGGTGAGATGCCAGATAAAGGGGGTCTTGGGTAGATACATGAACAAGTTTAAGTGGTCGGACAATTCTGCAAAGAAGTATTTGTTCAAATACTCTTTTAAAGGGCGTCCAAGCACTGTATCGAAACTGGAATACTGGGCAGAACTGAAGCCTTTTTCACGGAATTTTTCTTCGATGCGGTCCAGTAGTACCTTTTCACCAGCGTTGGGTACCAGAGGGATAATTCCATCTTCATCTTCCATGAGGATTTCCCGGATCATATCTACTAGAAACTCCATGGCCAGTGTATGCATTCGCTGCTGAGGGATTACATTGCTTTGTTTGAACCAGTACCAGACATTGATCGGGTTAACCTGATGGCGTGTGCAAAACTCTTCTAGGTCGTTGTTGCTCTGGTAAAGAGTTGGAAAGCCATTTTCAATAACTTCACGCTCTTCAGCAGAGAACTCTTTGGTTGGAAGTGCCTCAATAAATTCACGAATGTCATTCAACGGGAATTCCTTGGTTGATTCGGTGTCAGCCAAATAGGCATCCCGAGCTTCAGAAGAAACCGGAAGGCCACCGATACTTTCACCTTCTTTGGCAAGCACCATCGACTTATCATGTTCGGTCAGCTCATAGACTTCGAATATCTTCTCATTGATGATAGCCTCGTTGATCAGAACTTGGGTTAGAAGGTGGTTTTCATGATTTAAAAAAATCTTCGACCGGAGTTTAAAGTTAGTCTTATCTAAACAAAAGTAGAATGGTGCTTTGATAAAATTGAACTCTATCAATGAAAAGCTACATATATATCTTTTTATTTTAATGTTGTTTTTTGCTGAATCAGCTATTAATACTTCATCGTCAACATCAGGAATAACAAAGGGAGTTCTTTCAACATCCCCCACTTGCATGCCTGCTGTAGGGTTTAAACATTCAAGCAAATAGGAAGAAACCTTGGAATTCATGAATGCTATTGAATATTCAAGGTTTTTGTATTGTTTTGTAAATATTGCTGGGCTACTGCTATCAAAAATCGATTGCTGAGGAATGTATCTAAATGAAGGTGTTTTTGATCCAGCCTTCGCAAAAAACATTCCTTCATGGAAATAATAGGATTCGTTCCTGATTGTTGAAGTGGGAAATTCTTTTATTTTTTGTCCCTTATTCTCCCAATCAACACATAGCCATAGGTTACCATACCACTTATTATATGGCCCACCCTTTGCATGCGTAATCCACTTTTCTCCAACAGGATATTTATGAGCTATTTCCCACCAAAAACGTATAAATCTACTGTTATCACCAGTTCCTAGCCCAGAGCACAGTTTCAATGCTTCTCCTGTTGTTTGTTCTCCAAACTTCTCTCGGAACTCATCGGAGATCCAGTAAATGAAGGGCCAGGATTTGATGATCTTCAGCTTGGATTGCTCAAGAGTGTAAACACGCTCGTTTGAGATACCGGCAATATAATCATTCAGTGAATCAAGAAATTTACCTTTTTTAAATTTTTCCTGAAGATTCGTCGTTATGTTAAAATACAAACCGTCTTTGCTGTTTTGTTTTTTGCTCAAAACATAGAATGTTGCATCCAGCAAAATGCCAGGACCAAAGAGATTCACTCGATCCAATCCAAAATCGACCATCGCATCGATATGTGTATTATCAATCATGAATTTGCGCACATCCTCAAAGGTTTTAATGAACATAAACGTGTGCGGATGAATCATTGCAATCTTCCCATAATTTCCAGTGAAGTCGTAACATCGTTTGATAAAGGTTGCATATAAATTGGTGTGAAATTTATACGGCTTCTTATAGTTATCCTCAATAAACTTCTTCAGCTCTGGTCCAAAATCAGAGCTGTCTGTATAGGGTGGATTAGCTGTAGCCACATCGTATTCGGTGGTGAGCAGCTCAAGGAACGTGATGGCATCCCTAGTTTTACTGGTCAGGAAGGTATTGCCCTGAGCTTGTGTGTATTTCTTAACTGCTGTTTTTAGCTTGGCGAAAAAGTTGGTGGCAAATTTCTTATGTGATTTTATATCTTCCATGGTAAACAGATCACGTTTGGGTGAGAAGTCTTGCTCTTCCAAAGCCTTTAATCTGTCCTTCATCTTTTCATCAATGCGAATCAGTGAGCCAAATTTATAAGCATACTGCAGGTCAGTCCAGATACCTGCAATCAGTTTCTGTTGGTTTTCCTCCAGTGTAGCACCTTCCGTAAAAATATGTTCAACGGTTTCGTATTCTGGTAGATAAAAGTCGGAGGAGACCACATTAAAGGTCAGTTCACCGATAGTGCGGCGTTTCTTCTTGGCCTTGATAAACAGACCGAGCTGGGCCAACTGAACCGCCCGGTCATCTAGATCGATGCCGTGTAGGTTGTTTTCGATGATCAGTTTGGGAATATCCTTTTCGACGTAATTAGCTCCAAAGTTTTCGATCTGATCAATATAGAGCTCGTAAAAGAAATCAAAGGCATAGAGAAGGAAATTCCCTGATCCGCAGGCAGGATCGATGATTTTGACTTCATGCAATGGTTTTGGTTTACGTTCTTGGGTTTGTGGAGCATTGGCTATCTTGTAGCGCCGTTTGATCTCGGAATCCGGATGCATTTCCAGATAGAGTTTGCCCAGCGAGTTTTCCACCAGAAACTGCACCACCCAGCGGGGTGTGTAGACCTGTGACTGCAGAGAGACTTTGTTGTATTCAGTCTTGTCTCCGCTGTCTTTGTGGGCTTTTTTCTTTACATTATTGTAGCTTTCGTACATCCAACCAAGCACATCATCACTTTGCCAGATGTCACTACCTACCTGGGTATCTTTTTCCACTGCATTAAAAGCATCAATGATTTCATTTACACTAATGGCATCGGGTAACAATGCATAGGGATACGATTTGCTGTAAAGGGGAAGCATTTCACCCAATTCGTCAAAAGCAGCTTTCAGATATTCACGGATGCCTTCCAACTCCTCTGATCGCATATGTGGGTTCATTTCCAACCATGCTTTATGACCAAAAGAACGATCACCGTGTTCCGGTTGCTTGGTCAATATCGGTGGGAATAATACAGCAGCTTCCATAACTTTGATGGCTGCCAAACGATTGAACAGGGTAAAGGTCAGCTCATCGATGAGTTTTTCTCTAGCATTTTCATAATTGCCAGTTTCACCGATGTGATTTTCCAGCATTTCTTCAAAACGTAATCGTTTAGCTCTGACTTCCTGGGGGAGTTTTTCAATATCCAGCTGTTTATTCTTGCTGATGCCCAGACGAGAAAATTGCTTATCAAAGGATGATTCAATAAGCTCACGTATTCTGTCTACATGTTCAGAAAGTTTCATGCACTAATCTCCTGTGTACATCATGAATGGTAAAATATTTGTAGGGCAACCAAGAGTAGAATTGGTAGTTTTTGGCAGTGTACACGCTTTTTTGCAACAATGCGCATAAAATATGCGCGGTGCGTATAATTTTATGTAGCGCGCGTATTTTATGTACAAACGCACTAAGTTTTACGTATGATCCAGCATACGCGTGACTCGGATTGATAATACAAAACCAGGTCTGCGCATAACTTATACGCGGAGCGCATAACTCATGGGTTAAAGTCATAAAAAGCACCCCTTCTTTCGCCATGCATGTTAATTTTGCTTTCTTTCACCAATCGTTTCAACAATCTTGTTGCCTGGTCTTTTGAAAGACGGCATAAACTAATGACATCAGCTCGTTTTATTCTACCATGTTTATTGATGTATTGAAGCACCATTTGCTCTTGTTGTATTACCTCAAAACCTGCTTGATGTATATATTCTTCTCTTTGATCAGCGTTTTTGTACGTTCTTACATTTTTAATCTCCTGTGTAAGATTTTCTCCTTGCAGAATAAGTTTGTTGATTTCTTGTTCGGTATACTTCATTGTGTATGCTACGATTCGATTACGATTTCGATTTCTTCATCTGAGTTAGCACCGATAAGAAGATCTAATTGTTCAGCAAGAAGGGATTTGTATTCTTGCACGGTTATGACTTTGTTGGTAAGATGAAAAGGGATTTTTCGTGGTTTTTTGTGAACCGAGGGGGGATCCTGTGTACCGTCAGTATCCGTTTTCGATTTGGGAACTTCTTGAATGAAACTGCTTTGAAGTATTAACAGCTCGTTTTCCTTGTTTGAAACAAGTTCTGTATAGTTTAAAATATCCGAGAGTGAGTAGCCACACTTACTACATGTAGTAGAGTACTCGAGTACAGGTTCTTTGACGATTCGGTCTGAACAGTAACGCTTGAATTTATCTAACTCTTTCTGGTTTTGTATGTTTAATTCCTGCGGATACCCTTTCAGAATTTTGATTTCTTTATCAACTTTTCCACTAAGAATCTGATATTCATGGCTCATGCGATCCAGTGCATTCTTAATTAAATCATAATACCTGTCTTTTACAATTTGTACCTGATTCTGGAGTTCATTGAAGTTTTTTACTATATCTTGTTTATAGAGTCGGTTAAATTCTTCATATGCTTCTTCTATAGCATTGTCTTTACGGTCTGCTTTTTTTAACTCTCTGGCTACTTCTTCTATAAAATTCTTAAATTCTCTAACCTTGGGAAGATTCTTTTTGATAAACTTTTGAACTCTTTTTATTGTTTGCACTGTTGTGGAAAACTGATCACGGTTTTCAAGCAGGGTCTCAACTTTTTGGATGTAATTGCTTTCTGTCACTTTTCCAATATATCCCTGCAATATTCTTTTCTGCTCATTTAATGTTGGGAAAAGAGTACTAAACCCATCCACTGTATCTTCCATCGTTGTCAATGTGCCAATCAAATGGTCAGCCATTTGTTGGATGCTATCCGCTAGATCAAAGTCGTTGATATTCCAGTCCACACTACGACTAACGTAGGTTTCAATATCTACATCCATTAAAAATTGCACGGCTTGTTTTTTCTTAGAAGACGAAAGAGAAGTCGTGATAGATTTGAATGATGCAGATTTAAACTTGGTACCATTTGTAAATGCTTCCTGAATACCACTCTGTTCATATGAAAACCATATATTCCCATTATATTTAACAGATAGATAACCTGTCCGAAAGAGAACAGCCAATGTTGAAATGATAGTACCAAAAGAGTAGCCCCAAGGAGCATCTGAAAGTTCTGATTCAATTGTGCGACCATCAATATACCGGTTTTTAATTTTGGCGTTGATTTCTTCAACTACTTTCAAATGATTGCCAATAAAGTTGCCATGGGTATCAAAAAACCGAAAATCGTCTCCAGAAAACAATTGGTTCAATTTTTCCTTCGGAAAACTAAAAATTTTAGAAACCAAGCTTTCAGAAAGACCAGTGGACAGACGTTTAGTAAAAATATTCTTGATCTGTTTGCGTTGTACTTCTTTGATTTCGCTACAGAAGGTGTTCGCATTGAGCCGGTACTCATCAAACAAGTACACCATTGAAGCATTGCGATACGCTTCCTCAATCAAAACTCTGAGTTGTTTTTCTTTCTCTTCGCGAATGATGGAAAACTCTCGAATAATATGACGTTTATCTGGATCTGACTCATTGGAATACTTTTCTTCCATGTAGGAGTAGCGACTAACTTCTCCAATCAATTTATCAATTTGCGAGAACTCTTTATTGTCCGGAATCAAAGATATGAGATCTTTTTGATATTGAGTTTCTCGCATGACAGTATCAATGAAATCCTGTCTATTTTCGCTAATATTGAACACACTATATACTTTCATTTTAAGGTTTTTATTGCCAGGGCTAGTTAGTTCATCATCTTGATCGGAATGGATGCTGAACTTAAAGTTATCTGCGCCTTCATTGTAGGAAGTAACTTGAGAAAATAATTTGTGGTTTTTGATGTAATTGATCAAAAAACGTTTCTTGGCATAAAACTCGACATCATAGTCTTGCATCTCTTCTAGTAGTCGATCTTCAAGGTCAGATGTAATTTTATAGTTATTGTTTGACAGAATCAGAATTTTGGCCTCCACCAATAAGGTGAGATCTTTTTCAATATATGGCTTGATATCGTAGTAGGTGGTGATATCTGAGATGTAACTCTTGGTGATGTTCTCTAGGGTTGGTAGAGCAATTTCTGATTCAGACAGGAAATGGATAGTTTTCAGTAACTTTTCACCATCCATTGGACTGCGATCCTTTAATATCTTTTTTGCTGTATCATACTTATTAATTAGCCCGGCGGTAGGTGCAGTTTGCGCTTCAGAGCAAATTGCATGGCTTTCAGTAAAATGGAAAAGCTCTCTTTCTTGCATCTGCTTACGAAGCACATCAAAGGTGGTGATAATCATTCCACGAGCAGCAATTTGATTTGCTACTAGGGCATTGGAACTAAATAAAAAATTCTGCAAAATATCAAATTGGTATCTGTGGAAGGGATAATACGATGAAAACTCATCTTCATTGGAGGTTTTGGTTGGTAAAGATGCTTTTAGATTTGTAGCATCCGATACAAGTCCTTCATTTTTATGGTAGTATTCAGCAAGCTCTTTGAGACCTTGAGGTGTTTTGCGAAGCAAACGAGATCGAATAATAACATCCACTTCTGTCGATTCTAAATGAAGCTTTGTCTTGAAACGGTCTGTTACCTTGGTCATCTGACTTCTATTTACGTTGGTGTTGTTAATAACATCGTCTAACTTTTCTTGAGCAATGGCAATAGTCCAAACCTTACTACTGATACTCGAAAGTGATTCACTAATCCCTTCCAAGTCAAGTAATGAAAACTTTTTCTGTCCAATCGCTTCACTTGCTTCATCAAATATAAATACAAGTGTTTCATCTGGAGTAGTATGTAAGTATTTTTCAAGTTCATCTTTAAATGTATTCACTGAGAAACTTTCAATGGTAGCCTCGTACAATTTTTGTGTATCTTCATATTCCTTATCGGTTTGATCATCAAGTTGGCATATAGCTCTTCGCATGTACTTAGCAGTCTCGCGCTGTGAAATCTCGTTCCAATTCTTTCCAGACAATTCTCGTATTATTTCTTTAAAGGTATCGTATTTACCATCAATGAAAAGGTGATATTCAAAATAACCATACAAGCCCTCTTTAAAACCTAAATTCTTTAAAAAATTCGTGAAAAGAGTAAATGCCAATCCTTTCTCGGTATTCTGCTTAGCTACATCAAGAAATACAACCCTACCTTTGATTGATTCAAGCTTGCGAATGGAGTTTTCAATGATACTCTCGTCTGAAATACCTTTAATCCTTGGAATGAAACGATCTCGGGCAGGAGTTCCATTGATCATAGGGTTATCGATGATGTACCCCAACATCTTTCCAAAATACGACTTGCCAGAACCATAAAAGCCCGATATCCAAACTCCTGTTTCTTTTATATTGGAGGTAAATTGGTTAATGAAATTGTTCAAGTGTCGACCAATTCCTTCTGTTACAATGTAGGATTCAATTTCCTGTTGAATTTCCTGTTCTGATCGATCCTCTAGATCAATTACATTTTTAATATCTTGATGAAAATCCAAGGTAAGAAGGTCTTTTATTTTTTTCATGACTAATCCCTTATTTTACCAACGTGCAACGATACTTCGATGCAGGTTTGAAGTTTAAAAAATAGAGGTTGTCATCCTCGATCTTGGAAGGATAAAAAATGACCAAAGGATGAGGTAAACTCATGACGGTTTTATGTTCCATGATGTTCACATTTTCGATTCCAGTTCCATACAAACAACCGGTTCTTAGTAAAAATGGAATTTTACCATTCTCGCGAGTGTTATTGATTTCTCTAATAATGTAATCATAAAGATCTGGCGTGGGATCATCTGAATGAAAAATCAAATGGGGGGTATTTTTGAAATCGTTGTAATAATGACTAAATGAGTCCCATCCATCTTCGTCAATGAACTGAACTAGCAGTTTACTGATATCAATAAAGAACGCTCTATCGGCATAAAGATCTTTAACTCTTTTGATATATTGCTGTTCTTCGGCAGGTGGATAGGAGAATAGAATGGTGTTACCACCATTGGCCTGCCTTCTCAGTTGGTCTTGGTTTTGTATGTAAATGCTCAGATCGTTAAATTTCTTCTGATGATCAGTTATATATGACATCACAAATTCCTTTGTAGCTATGGATTAGTTCTATTTTCAAAGAGACCCCATTGAAACTCATATTATAGAAACCTTTCATAGATAGTTTTTTTAGCCGATTATGCATATCATTCCGTGGTATGAAATTTAATGGTAGAAATTCGTTTTCTAGGATATTGCTTACATTTGGTGAAAACAATGTAGCAAAGTAAAGAAAAAGTACCTGTGCTTCTAAGGAGGGATTGATGTGCTTAAATGTTTTATTTCGACCAGAATTCAAAAAACCAAGCTTGCTCATCAGGTTTAGATATTTAGTTGAAAGTGTATTGATGGTGTTCTCAGACCAGTTTATTTCCACCGATTCGTTTTTGTGCAGAAATTCTTTGAGATAGGCAATAATATCATTCTTGGTAATGTTGACACGACCCGAGATGTAGATTTTGACAAAAACACGGGTCGTGATTTCTCTGAATAACCTGTTGTTAAGAGCAAATTGCCACATAAGAGCTAGATTTTTATCCTGCAGTGGTACCCGGTCAGTGAATATTCCCTGGAGGAGTTCTCGATGTTCTTCGCTATGAAAATGTAATAAAGTTCTCCTTACTTCTTGCTCGATCCGGGTGCGACTTCTCTCTGTTCGAAGATGAAATTCGTTATTGTTGTATATGAGTTCTTTTACCGATACAGACGTATTGAAATAAGATTGAATGGCTTTGAAGATGACGCTACAATCCTTCAAACCACCAATCACATTGATCGCAGTATTATAAGTACTAGGATCAGTTTTTTTATGTCGTTGTTGCATAGGTTATTGTTGTTCCTTTTCCGGTTTATCAGCTGCCCCACCAGAACGAACCCATGTATCTACCTCGTTTTGCTTAAACATCCAACGCCGCCCTACACGATGTCCTGGCATATTCCGTTGATCAATCCACTTGTAAACAGTTTCATTACTCACATTGAGATATTTGCATATGTCATCAACTGTAAGCCATCGTTCTTCCATTGTATCTGTCCTTTTTCAATACAAGATTATTGCATTAACTCTAAAAAACTAACTTGGGTGACTTCATTTCTCAAGCTTTTCCCCAATCCACCATCTAAGATAACGATATTCTAGGCTGAAGTCAACATAATTAATGCCAAATAGTGCCGATGAAGAATGTTTAATCCATAATATGCATATTGAAAGAAGTAATCATCTGCTATTATGTCAAGGTTTTCTTTGGATGGTCTCCAAAGAAACCACACCGTTGCCTCTAAAATAGCATATTAAAAATTCGGAAGTTCTATGCCACTTAACTCTCTGTAAATTTTTACAGCATATGAGTCAGACATTTCAGCAATATAGCGTGTAACATTTAAAACTGTTAAATATGGCGTTTCGGTGTAATCAGACCGAAGTTCAATTGGTAAAAGATTCTTTATTCTAGCACCATCTCTTCTATCTGGCATCATAAAAGCTTTAAGAAGTCTTTTCAGTAGATAAGGTATTACCTCAAAACCTGCTATTTCTTTAATACTTACTGATTTCTTTTCGTAAATTTTTTTCTTTGATTCTTTGCTAATATCTTCTAATGTTTTGGAAAATTCTGGTTCGATTTCTTCAATCAATTAGCTATTTCGGTCTATCTGACCACTTCGGTCGGACCAAACTGACCAGTGAGATCGGACCAATCTGACCACTCTTTTCGTTTTCAATGTACAATGTTTTTTCAGTTTCTCTTCCACATTGGTACACAGTTAGTGTATTACAATTCCTTTGATACGACAAGTAGATTCTCTTTTTCGTCCCGAATCGAGGACTTCTTTATTCGCATATTCCCTCCTTTCATCTCAATGCGATAGGACTTATGTAAGATACGATCCAAACAAGCATCTGCAATGGTAGGATCTGGAAATACATCGTACCAGTTGGCCACAGGAAGCTGGCTTGCAATGATCATGGAACCATTCCTGTAACGTTCTTCTGCAATTTCCAAAAGATCTCTGCCTGCTTCTTCTGTAAAGGGAATGAGTCCCCAATCATCGAGAATCAGAAGCGTGGCTTTTCGCAAAAGAGTCAGAAACTTGCTGTACGTTCCTTCTTGTTTGGCAATATTCATATCAATGAGCAATTTGGGCACACGGATGTAATACACCGGAATGTTTCTACGACAAGCCATCTGTCCCAATGCACAAATGACAAATGTTTTTCCACACCCTGTTTTTCCTGTCACCAGAATGTGGTTCTGTTCTCGGATATAGATTCCTTCTGCAAGGCGCGCCATGGTCATTTTGTCCAACCCTCGCTCCGATGAATATTCAATATCTTCCATGCAAGCGTTGTCTGCCAAAGATGCTTTTTTTAAGAGTTGTTTCAATCGTTTGTTTTGTCGTTCTGTGTATTCTGCATCGACCGACAAGCCAACAATTCCTTCGGCGGTCAGACGAGACGATTCAGGGCTTTCCAAAAGTCTCTGGCAACTTTGTGCCATGGTATGCAATCGAAGGGTTGTCATTTTTTCAAGAGTTTGTTTGGACAACATGGTTCCCCTCCTCGCATTGGTAGTATTCTTTTCCGCGAATATTGGTATGTTGGATAATTTTGGTAGGAGAGGGTAAAAATCGCTTTTCGTCCAAATGAGATTGCAAGATTCTCTCGACATAGCTAGCTCCATAGCTGCCTGCTTCCAGTGCCATTTGACAAGCGTTTTCAAAGCGTGTCTGTCCATAGAGCTGACAGATTTTTTGCAGTCCCATACAGCTACGAATATGTTGCTGCTTAGCGGGATTTCGCTTGAATAGTTTTCGAACGAGCTCCTGGGTGGTAGGACCAATCGTTTCTGCCCACTGCATAAATTGATCTTGATCTAGGGTTGCATAGCACCGGTGTGAATCAGGCATATGTAAAAGTTGTGTGTGGTACGCTCCGATGGGTTGAGAGGATTTGGGATGACTGGCAATGCGCAGTCCTTTGTAGAAAATCTCTACGATGGACGAGGTGGTTCGAATCTCTACTTTATCATGAGCATGTGTATACGGAACACTGTAGTAGCAGTGGTCTACATCTACATGGTAATCGGCTCCTACCGTCGCCCATTTCCACTGTGCATATTCAAACGGATGAGGAGGCAGTGGTCGCATGGCAGGAAAATCAATCTCCATATAATTCTGATAGCGACTGCCTCCCTTTTTTTGAAAGGGCTTGTGTGCATATTCAGCACACTTTTCCGAAATCGCTTGATTCAATTCTGCAAAGGAAAAGAAAGTCTGGTGGCGCAGAGCTCCTATGATCCACGTTTCAATATCCCGGACCGTGCTCTCTACAACGGCCTTATCTTTATTACCTTCAACTGAGGGTAATAAAGATTATCCCTAAAATAATATTATCTTCAAAAACACTTACATATGTAAGCATAGCAATTGTTTGACTTTTTGAAATTAAAGATAATATTTTAGCTTAATCCACAGTATTCAAGTAGAAATTGTTCTTTTCCTTTCCAGTTTTTCTGTTTTGTTGATTTTGCATCACCAAATGTTTCTTCGTGATCAACTGACTCCAATGCTTTGGCAATGGTCTCTGCATCAGCATACGAATATATAAAGGTAGTTTCTATGCTAGTATGCCCAAGAAAATCTCGTATATATGAAATAGGAATCCCTTTTTTGTACATTGTCATAGCAATACTATGTCTGAGCATATGTGCGTGGAGTCCCTTTGGAAAAGTACTATCTTTAACGTTGGCAATTTTGCCATACTGCTTCATGAGGGAATCAACAGTTCCTGGCTTCATTTGTGTAGGGCGAGAATCGTGGATGGTGTAGAATAAAAAAGAGTCCGGATGGCTTTCTCTGTGAAATTCTGCAAGGTAGGAATCAAGATGTTTCACCGTAGTTCCAAGCAATGGAATGTATCGTATTTTGTTTCCTTTTCCAAGGATTCGTACCCGAACATTCATATCGCTTCGGACAATACAGCCAACTCTTAAGTTTAACAATTCCTGCATTCTCGAACCTGTCTCGTAGGCTAGAATTAGAAAGAATCGATTACGCCTACCGAGGCGTGTTGATATATCGGGTAGTGAAAATAGAAGTTTCAATTGATCTTGGGTTAGGTATTCTACACAATGCTTTTTGCTTCCTTTGAAGGCATGTATACTACAAACTCTTAAGTACGATGGCATCAATTCGATATCTTCATCACTGGAGTATTTCAAGAAGGATTTAATGGCAGATAGTCGTAGATTAAGTGTCTGTGAGGAATTGTTTCTAGAATCCTTCAACCATACTAGAAAATCATAGATGTTTTTTCTAGCAAAGCAGGAAAAATCCATTTTTTCAAAAGGAATTCCTTTTTCTTCAAGGCAATATTTTCGTAAAAGGTTTAGTGTTTGACGATAGGATCGGACAGTCAGGTTGCTGAAATTTCTTTTCTTTGGTAGATAATCAGCTAAAAAATCTCGGAGAAGCTGGTAAAAATACAGTTCACTCTTCTTCATGATACACCTCGGGTAGAATATCATTATTGACAGAAGAGAGACGCTTCTCCAACTCTGGATAAATATCTTCAACGAGGGAAAGATAATAATCCGTGTAAACAAAGCTGGAATGTCCCATGTATGCACTAAGATATGGGTACAGTGCTTGGATATTTTCCCCTTCTTTTACCCACTGATTCAAGCGATGCACTGCATACCCATGACGGAAATCCTGCACTCTTGCTGAGTTACCAATAATCATACTTGCTTGAGGTAGTTTGTCTCAGAATGTATGGAACCAACAATCGATGGTTGAAGTGCTAAAAAAGAATCCATATCTGTTGGGGAAAAATGCCTGTCTTCCTGGTAGGATAGATTCCATGATAGAATCATATTCTCTACAAACTTTTAGTAAATCTCTACTCGTGTATACAATCCGTGCTTTCCAGCCTTTTGATTCCCTTATCACAATCTTTCCCGTTGTAAGGTTTACATCTTCACATTGTAAAAGACGTGCTTCTGAAGAACGAAGTCCACAACAGTAAAGTAGGCGGAAGAGGACCGGCGCAACATACTTTCTGTTTGGTGAAAATGGAGAGATGGGACAATGGTCAACGGCATAAAAAAAGGCTTTTAATTCCTCATCTGTGTATATGTGAGCTTCATATTTTATTTGTTTGTTTGGGATATGCTCTGGGATCACATAGACATTGTGACCCATTCCATTCAAGTATTTAGCAAATTGACGTACTGGAGTTATCCGTCGCAAAAGACCGTTTGGGTGTTCCTCTGGTTTTAAATGGATCCAAGACTCACTCATTTCTTTTGTGATTGTTGTTTCTTTGGGAAACTCTTTTGCTACCAGGCGATCAAAACAATGTAAAATGCGAATTGACGATTTGTATGGGTACCCTGCTGCTTGCTTTTGTCGGATAAATGCATGCAGTAAGGAACCTAAACGACTATGAAATGAATCAACAGTCATGTACGCCACCCCCATTCCATGTTATTTTGCCTATGATGGATAGATCCAGTGCACACATCCGAAGCATGGACTCTTCCATGGAGATGTAGGATTGGGTAGATTCCTTTGAAGTATGACCCAGTGTTTTTTGAATCACTGGATGGGGAATTTTAGCAAGCAGTAATCGATGCACCAATGAATGTCTAAAAACGTGAACTCCGGTTGCATTGCCATTTTCTGGCTTTATTCCCGTCGTACTGAACAGTCGCGAACATGTTGTATAAACCGATGTTAACTTATTGTAGGGAGCTTCTTTTCGCAAAAAAATGTAGGGATATGAATCGCTACGCTTAGGTCTTTCGTTCAGGATATAATCCATAAGGGCATTTCCTACCTCTGGAAGGAGGGGAAGAACAAGTGATTCTCCTGTTTTTTTCTGTACCAAATGTATCGTATCGGTCTGCCAATCAATATTCTGAAATGTAAGATAACAAATATCACAGTCACGAAGTCCAAGGTGTATAGCAAGGAATAAGATAGCCCGGGTACGTTTGCATTCTTTTTCCAACCTTGCAATCAGTATCTTTTGATTGCCTTGTGATACATATGAGGATACTGAACCCTTATGTACAAAGCCTCTCATTACTACTCCTGATAATTCTGTTTTCAAGAAACCTCTTGTATGGGAAAATTTCAATATGGAGCGTAGAATGGGAAGTATTGTCGACATACTTCGACTATTGCAAATACTGGCGAATTTTATGATGATACCTTGTATTTTTTGGGGTGTAATGGACTGTAAATCCGTTCTAGTTTCTACTTTAGCAAATCCAACTGTTTTACGAAATACATAATCTCGTAGTTCTATCGAGGACTTCTGAAGATTCATTTGTTGAAGGAGATGAATGTATTGCTGACGGATGTCTTCTATTTCAGGAGAATGACACGAAATCGCCTTGCGTATTGGTTTCCAAAGGTAACATCCTGTATGTGCAATTTCCTTCAAAACATAAGCAGCTTTGCGATTTATTTTCCACTTCCATGTTTCCATAGAATGGTTTCGATACTGATGATCGTTTTCCTGTATATAATTCTGCAAAGTTTTCTCATTGTATGTGCATAAATTGGCCGCATGGAATGAACGTCGTATATCCATCCAGGAATGCCAATACTGCCCCATTGACGAATTCGTTAAATGGAGGTATTTCATTTCAATACCAGCTTTAACAATTAAAAAATCAATAGGTACATCATTGTAGATTGGGAATTGATAATTTTGAAAGAATACTTGAACAGTCTCTTCTTTTGGCATAGTGGATTCGTGAAACATAATCCCCTGTTCATCCCTTGCATTTGTACACGCAAATGCATCCATCAGCTTGCAACAATGAACATGCAGTGAATGACGGTTATGAGAACCATTGTCATCGGCAATGAAGGCATCATAGAGTTCCTGACAAGGTTCTTCGATATTCATTATTTTGGCAAGTTTGATCATTTGATTGAAGTAACGACGTCTGGATTGCCAAGTAGCATCTGCTAGCTTTGGTTTTAACTTTTTTAAAAGATTGACAACATCAGTTTCAAGTTTCGTCATGCGGTACCTTCTTTCTGCCTTTATTGGCTATCTAAAGAATACCACTATTGACGTGTTTTTTTATCTTTAATTTCAAAAAGTCAAACAATTGCTATGCTTACATATGTAAGTGTTTTTGAAGATAATATTATTTTAGGGATAATCTTTATTACCCTCAATTGAAGGTAATAAAGAGAAGCCCAATGTGGAAAGTGCAGTGGGTGTATTGTCCACATGGATCATTGCAGCATTGCGCCACGAGAAATTCTTTTCTTTTGCAGCGTTAAATGAGGCTATTGCTGTAAAATTAAAAGAGTTTAACGAGAAACCATTTCAAAAAAAGAATGGAAGTCGTTTGCAGGCATTTGAACAAGAGGAAAAGGCGTATCTTCAACCATTGCCTATTTCTCCATATGAAATGGCACAATGGCAAACCACTACCATTCAGCCTGATTATCTCATAACCATTGAAAAAATCAAGTATTCGGTTCCCTATGAGTACATTGGACAAAAAGTAGATCTTCGTATCACATCCACCACCATCGAAGTGTTTTACCATTCCCATCGAATTGCTTCTCATATTCGACGATATGGAATGTGTGAACCACAAATCTGCAAGGACCATATGCCCGAGAAACACCAAAAATATCTCTCGTGGAATCGAGATACGTTTTTAGGCTGGGCACACGATGTAGGAAAATCCACCCACATTGTGATGGAATCTTTTTTTGCATCGGTCAAAGTGGAGCAACAATGCTACAAGTCCTGTGCTGCTCTGATGAAACTAGGAGATCGGTATTCTCTGTCTAGAATTGAAGATGCTTGTTCTAGAGCATTACTCTATACACCCTCTCCCAGTTTTAAAAATATCCATACCATTCTTAAAACGGGGCAAGTCAAACATGTCTTGGGAGCGAATTCCACACCCACGAAAAGAAGTGGGAAGTATGGGTATACGCGAGGAGCGCATTACTTTAAAGGAGGGAAACATGCTGAACCAGACCACACTTCATAAACTTTTTGAAATGCGATTGGGTACAATGGCGGATACGTTTTCCTCGCAAATGAAGGATGCAAGCTATAGCTCCTTGCAGTTTGAAGAACGCTTTGGCATGATCGTAGATGCACAATGGTCGCAACGACAATCCAACAAAATCAACAAACTCATTCATGGTGCAGATTTTCGGTTTCCCAATGCAGCTATGGAAGACATTGAATACCATGCAGATCGCAAGTTGAACAAATCCCTTCTTCTGGAATTGTCTACGTGTCGATACATCCAGGAAGGGCATCATGTAATTATCAAAGGTGCCAGTGGCAATGGGAAAACCTATCTTGCATGTGCACTGGGAATGGCAGCCTGTCGGGCTTTCATGAAAGTCCGGTATACTCGCATTCCAGAGCTTCTGAACGATCTCATGATTGCCAAAGCAGAAGGAACGCAGAAGAAACTACTGAAGCAATATTTCAAATTGGATCTTTTGATTCTGGATGAATGGTTGTTAAGGCCACTTACTACCGCAGAATCTATGGATATTTTGGAGATTGTGGGTTGTGTTTTGCATAATAGTAGTAACCCAGTTTTGCAAATAGGATTTCCCCACTTTTGCAGGGGTGAATTCCTCAATTTTGCAAAGCCATTGTAAACAAACTCATTGTGCCGTATTCTTGTAGATGAACAAATCTTTATTCATTACAAGGAGGCACCGAAAGGATGATCACAATGGCTATTATTAATCGTATCAAAAATGAGTATTTCCGCAATGGAAAGAACGTTTCCGAGATTGCTCGGATGACAGGACACGATCGTAAAACAGTACGCAAGGCACTACGACAAAAAGGATTTGCAGTGAAAGAACCCTCTTCTAAAGGAGATAAACCACACTGTATCGATCCTTTTCTTCCGATTCTTCGAACATGGATCGAAGAAAATTCTCACCAGTGGCATAAAAATCGTCTTACAGCTACTCGCATGCACGACCTATTGCAAGAAAGGTTCCCCGACACCTATCACTGTTCCTACCGCACATTGGCCTATGCTGTGAAAGAGATTCGTACCAACCTGCAACAGCAGAAAGAAGCCTACATTCCTCTTGTGCACCCCCCTGGGGAAGCACAAGGTGATTTTGGAACCACGTACTACTACGATGCTTTTCATCGCTCTTGCGAAGGATCGTTTTTCTCTCTTGATTATCCCTATAGCAATGCAGGCTTTACACAACTGTTTCGAGGGGAAACCCTGGAGTGTTTTCTCCAAGGCTTGCTGAATATCTTTCAATACACACAATCCGTTCCACCTCGGATATGGTTTGACAATGCTTCGCCCTTGGTTAAACGAATTCTCAAAGAAGGAAAGCGAATCATTGCAGATCGGTTTTACCGCTTTGCTAACCATTATGGCTTTACTCCTGTCTTTTGTAACCCACATTCTGCTTATGAAAAAGGTGGAGTTGAGAACAAAGTAGGCTACCACAGGAGAAATCTATTTACTCCCTACCTAGAAGTAACCTCTTTGGAAAAAACCAACCAAGAGCTACTCAGGCGATGCACCCACTACAATCAAAAGATGCACTATCTCAAAAAGGTGTGCATTCAAACCTTGTTTCAAGAGGATCAAAACAAATCGATTCCTTTGAACAAGGAAGAGTTTCTGGTGGAAAACGTATTCTTGTACAAACGGATTCCTATGGAAAGGTTCGCATAGAAAAAGGA
>CAZBOU010000014.1:0-46608 GCA_964493625.1 uncultured Caldisericota bacterium | reverse complement strand
ATTAATACAGAAATTCTGAGATTATGGTAGAAACATGAAGTGTAAAAGTCAGGTTATAGGGGTGAGAATACTGAAATCGATATCATTGTTGACAAACACACCCGCGTTCAGCCTATGGAAGTTAAATTTCGGAATCGCATGCCTTGTATTTCTTCTTTTTCAGCGTTTTCTTCTCACAACAAATCTATTCCAATGGAAAAACCTATCGTGATTACTAAAAATCAATTGGAAGAAACAAACCAGTATATCGCAATCCCATTCTATTTGATCCATTAACTCATTGATTTCTGTACTTGTTTTATGCTATTTGTGTTTCGTTTTGCTGCTCTTCTTTGTAGCTAAAAAAGGAGAAACCTGTTAGGATAAGAAAGATGACGGCAAACACGTAGGTTGATAGACCGTATACTCCAGAAACAATACATAAAATGGAGGCAGATAGAAAAAGAAACACGGAAATCAATGGTTTTTTGTTTACAAATAGGGCTGCAATGCCGGATAGAATAGAAGCTATGATGAAAAGAACGAGTGGTAGAACGTATTTTTTTTCCATTTTGTTAAGGCCAAAGTCACCTTTTGATGCACTATTGAACCAATAAAGGAAACGTACAATAGCGGGTTTATCTAGTCCCTGCAGTCTTTTGTATATGTCTATATGCTCTCTCGTTATGCTAGGATTTCTTTCTATCAGCCCTTTTACGGGATCGTTTGTCTGGTCTACTAAAAACCATGCACTAAAAGGTGAAACGATGAATAGGATCAGTCCGATGACACAAATAACTGTTTTCATTCTTACTCCTTCTCAGGTGCTTCATATAGACAGGGTCAGAGCATATTCAAAGTATACATCAACAGAGATGCTTGTCAAAGTGTAACTTTTGCCTTGTTTTTGTAGTATCATTTACATACTGAATGTTCTATTGTGTTAGAACTTAAAAAAGGTGCTGAAATGAACAAAAAAATGGTACAACTACTTGGAATTATTGTTTCGTTATGTTTGTTTGCTTTATCATTTACACCCGTTTCTCTGGCCGATGAAAAGGCACGAGTTCCCACCACCGAAATGCTTGCTTTGGCTGTTGAATACAATCGAGCTGTGGGGGGACAAACCCTTGTGGTGATGCACCAGGGCAATGTGATTTTAGAAGAGTACACCAATGGCGGAAGAAAAGACAAATTGATGATGCTAGCAAGTGGTTCCAAAAGTTTCAGCGGAGTTGCTGCTCTTGTTGCTATCGAAGACGGCATTTTAAAGCTAGATGATAGAGTTTCTACCTCTTTGACAGAATGGAAAGATGTGGGATTCAAATCGCAGATTACGTACCATCATTTACTCCGCTTAACCAGTGGGCTGCACCCAGGACCAAAAGTGGGTAGGGCAAAGTATCTAACCTGGAATCAAATCATTCAACTTCCCATGGCAGGAAGACCTGGCGCTCAATTTGAATATGGATCATCTCATTTTCTTGCTTTTGGAGAAGCCTTGCAGAGACAAACTCAAAAGCTATATGGGGAAACATTTGAACAATATCTGAAGCGTCGCATCCTTGACCCAATCGGCGTGAAAGTACATTGGATATCGCGATGTGCTGATGACAACCCACAGCTAGCTGGAGGTGCCTATATGACAGCTAGCGATTGGGCTACCTTTGGGGAGTGGGTTCGCAACAAAGGCCTTAACCATGACAAACAAATCATTGAAGCAGATTTGTTTGATCTTCTCACGCAGGGATCTGAAGAGAATCCTGCGTATGGATTAACTTGGTGGTTAAAGGAACCAGTGTCTAAAGAGCAGATCAAAAAAATTCCTCTTCTGCAAGGAGATATGGGTCAGATTGCTAACTCGGATTGGGTTCCTGAAGATTTGTTTATGGCAGCTGGTGCAGGTAAACAACTTTTGTACATCATTCCTTCCCTGGAATTGGTTGTAGTAAGACAAGCCCCGCTGAGTAACGAAAAATATTTTCGCGACATGGAGTTTTTAAGTTTACTCCTGCGCGGACAGAAACTTGAAAAACCTACCTCGTGGATCAAAAACGTGACTACAGCTTTTTGGGATGCAGCCTTGAAACATAGCGAAGAAGAAAAAAACAAACTCCGATCGGAATATTTTATGGAAGATGCAGTCGGAGATCTACTCATCAAATGGAAGTAAATGGCTCCCACTTTTTTATTGAAAATTTTGGATAAACAAGAAATCACGATATAATTGTAAAAAACGTGATTAAAATCACATATTATTTACATATTATGTGACGAGGTGATGTAGTGAAAAGATTTGTCATGAAAAAACTGTATACATGGAAGAATTCGCCATATCGCAAACCATTAATTCTGAATGGAATAAGACAGGTAGGGAAAACATGGCTTCTCCGTGAGTTTGGAAAAACGGAATATGAAAATGTTGCCTATTTTAATTTTGATGAAAACAAAGAGTACAAACAGTTTTTTCAGACCACAAAAGATGTTGATCGAATTGTACAAAATCTCATCATGGCAAGTGGTCAAAGAATACAACCAGAAACCACATTGGTTATTTTTGATGAGATTCAAGAGTGTAACGAGGCCTTAAATACACTCAAATACTTCTGTGAAAATGCCCCCCAATTTCACGTAGCTTGTGCTGGATCCTTGCTTGGAGTAGCACTGAGTAAACCAGCTTCCTTTCCCGTTGGAAAAGTTGACTTCATTGATATGCATCCGATGACTTTTTCAGAGTTTTTAGTGGCAAATGGAGATGAGAATCTTTATCTTTTTTTAGAAAGCATTGAAACGATTGAAACCATCCCCGATGCATTCTACAACCCCTTGTACGAAAAACTAAAAATGTTTTTTGTGACAGGCGGTATGCCAGAATCCGTTAGTGCTTGGACTAAAAGAAGAGATATTGAGGCAGTACAGCAAGTTCTCAGTGCAATTATTGGAGCCTATGAGAGAGATTTCGCGAAATATCCTGATGCAAGCGAATTCCCAAAAATCTCATTATTGTGGAATAGTATACCGTCACAACTTGCTAGGGAAAATAAAAAGTTCCTTTACTCTACATTGAAAAGCGGAGCTAGGGCCAGAGAATATGAATATGCATTACAGTGGCTTTGCGATTCTGGTTTAGTACATAAAGTGTATAGGTGTTTAAAGCCAGGGTTGCCACTTTCTGCTTATGATGATCTTGGTGCGTTTAAATTGTATCTACCGGATGTTGGATTGCTCAGGAGACTGTCTTTATTGGCTCCAACAGCATTTAATGAAGGGAATAGGTTGTTTGAAGAGTGTAAGGGTGCTTTGACAGAAAACTATATTCTTCAAGCTTTGCGGAATCAATACGAAGTACCTCTTCGTTATTGGAAAGACGATTCACGCAATGAAGTTGACTTTATTCTTCAACGAGAAAATGATGTATTGCCTATTGAGGTGAAAACCAAAAATAGCGTTACTAGTGTTAGTTTGAAAAGATATGCATATAAATATCCGAAAGAAACACCTTTAAGACTGCGTTTTTCTCTGAATAATCTTCACAAAGACAATGATATGTTGAACATTCCTCTTTTTATGGCCGATCAAGCAGATCGTTTCATTGGGCTTGCTTTGGAAAGTGTGTGATTGAGTGAATCATAGATTTGTTTCCATCAGTTGCTGCCTCTTGTTCATCATTGCGAGTGCTATCTGGTTTGGCGATAGTACTGTGGCTACATCTTTCACGCCAAATACTTCTTTGACTTTAATAAGCCATAGTGAAGAAGAATACCGATTGGGAGTGTTTCCCCCCGGGAATCCAGTGGATCAATTGCAATCTGCAATCAATTTGGGTATTACGCAACCTCGGGTCATTCTTTCGTGGAATCTTTTTGAGCCAAGCAAAGGGCAGTACAAGTTCATGCTATATGATTGGAACATATATAAAATGCACCAGGCTGGGATGCCTCCCATTGTCACAGTGAAGTGCGATTCTTCCCACTCCATCCCCCTCACTAACACCCCCATCATCATCACAGAGTGGTAAGACCCCGATTCTGGGTAGTTGTTGATAAAAAAAAAGATCCAGAAATGATCATATTACGTTAAAAAACTACACTTGTGTGAACAAATTTAGATAAATATTTACACTTGTGTGAGAATTTTGGTATACTTCTACAATGATACTATGAAAATATTAAAACGCAGCATAATGACTTTGATGGAAGAATGGTTGTTTCGAAACAAGGTACTAATATTGTATGGAGCTAGACAAGTGGGTAAAACTACTTTGGCTAAATCCATATTAGCTAAATACCAGAGTGAATCCGGGTATTTTAATTGTGAGTTACTCACTGTGCGCCAATTGTTTGAACGCCAGGATTTGAACGAGATGAAACAAGCCTTTTCCGGTCATCGCATATTGGTTTTTGATGAAGCGCAACATATCCATCAAATAGGTTGGATTCTTAAGATGCTGCACGATAGCTACCCTGAAATGCAGATTATTGCTACAGGTTCGAGCAGCTTTTCTTTGTCTTCTCAGTTACAAGAACCTCTTACTGGGAGAGCATTGGAGTTTATGTTGTACCCTTTTTCTTACTCTGAGTTAAAGCAGATTTATACTCCTCTTGACTTAAAACAAGCTGTTTATACGTTTCTGCGATTTGGACAGTATCCAGAGATGATCGATAAATCAGAAAAAGATCGAATTACTTTGCTACACAATTTAACCTCAAAATATTTGTTTAAGGATATCTTTGAATTTGAGAACCTTAAACGACCAGAAGTTTTACTTAGACTTTTACAGGCACTGGCTTTGCAGATTGGAAGTGAAGTTTCATTTCATGAATTGTCCAATCATTTATCTGTGCACGTGTCTACAGTTCAACGGTATATAGAGCTTTTAGAAAAAGCTTTTGTAATATATCGTCTTAAACCATTGAGTAGAAATCTGAGAATTGAAATCAATACAAAAGAAAAATGCTTTTTTTACGATCTTGGAATTAGAAACGCTTTGATTAACAACTTTAATCCTATGGAACTTCGTGATGATGTAGGTGCTATATGGGAGAATTTCTGCTTGGTTGAGCGTTTGAAATTTTTGCAGACCCAAGGCGTGTTTCCTCAGAACTATTTCTGGCGCACTCACTCTCAAAAAGAGATTGATTATGTGGAAGAACGAAATGGTGTGTTTCATGCTTATGAGTTTAAATGGAACCCAAAGGCGAAACAAAAAAACCATGCATTATTTGAACAACATTATCATAGCAGTGTTCAGACAATAACTCCCTTAAACCTGAATTCTTTTATATCAACGTAGTGCCGAAATCCTGAAAATCAATCTTTATTTGGGATTGTTATACTTCATGTCTTCATCTAAAGTTTACTTGACGCAAAACATGAGGCTTTGGTATCTGGATGTTGTAAAAATAGAGCCTACTGGGCTAAGGGTTACGGGGAATTTACATCCATTTGAATGTTCTAGATAGTATGTCCACCGGAAGGAACCATCGGGATTCATAGAACATAGGTTGTAGTCTGTGCTATAGAACCACAGGTACATGTTCTGATGCGCATCGAAGGTTGGACAGGTTGCAATACTATAGTCAAATGCTCTTTCCCACATTTTTGTGCCTTCCTTGGAGAAACACGTTAGATAGCTGTTGATGAGTGGGGAATTGTGCGTATTCATGTCTACTTCATTGAACACGATGGTAAAATTGTTTTCTTTGCTGACAGCATATCTATCTTCATATATCCCCATTCTGGGTACTTTTACTTCCCACACTTTCTCGAAGTCAAGATTGTATGCTTCTAGTATTTTTTCTTCTTTCCTCTCCATTGTGTAATAATCATACTCCTCATTTTCAGATTCAGGACCAGAATCAGTTGTGTAGGCTAGTAAGAAAGTATCTTGAATGGTGTTGTTGGGGAGAAACTCATTAATAAAGTCACCTCGATTATGGGGTAGTCTTTTGTTCCACCGTATATCCCCAGTGGGTGATATGGATACAATGCAGTAATGAGATTTTTGAGTATCTGTTTCTGGGCAATACATAACAAAATACCCATTGGAGTTAGAATCGAAAAAGGCCCCCTCTAGAGACATTTTCTGTGGTATATCCTTTGTGGACCACATTGTTTTGCCCTTTGCATCAATGCCTAGTACTTTTTTATCGAGAGTAAAACAGAAAAGAGTTCCATTTGGTGCAAGGTAATAGTCTCTAAGCATCGAATCTATTTCCCAAATGATCTCACCGTCAAAAGATATCAGCTGTAAAGATCCCGATTCAGCTAAAATTCCCTCTTCGGTAATTGTGAGTTTATCTACCGATAGTGGGCGGTAATAGTCTTTTTTGTTCCATCGTACTTCTCCAGAGGGGCTCAAGGCATATAAATAAGAGTTATGGCCGATGAAGTAGCAATTGCCATCTAAATCAGTCGCTGGAGCAGTCGATGCCTCTAGAACTGAATCATAATCTTCGGGCCAATGGTATGTCCAGGCTAGATTTGGATTGTCCACGCTGGGGTAATCGGTAGAAATTGGTGTGAACAATGTAAAAGAATTCTTTGAATCAGATTGGGTACCTATTTTTGAGCACGATACGAAGGATATTGAAAAAAGAGTAGCCACCACCATCAGGGTCATTATTTTTGTACATTTCAACATGCTTCCTCCAGTACATCGGTTTATTTGTTGGAGTCATTATAAGTACCCCAATCATTCCTGCTTATAATTCTAATACAAACAAGAATTTTCGCAAGTAGTCTTCAAAATTGAGAAGCATTAAAGATATACACACAATACGTGACTCACGTATTGTGTGTATAAATATTATTTATTGGTAGTGAGTTTGATTGGGGGAGGTTATTCGATAGGTTTGATGAGGAGGGGGGCTCTTTGGATGGGTATGGTAAAGGTGCCAGAAGAGGTGGAGGTATGAGTTTGAGTGCGGAATAGGGAGTTGAACTCCTGGGTTTCCAACCCTTTTCCTATGAAAGCGTCGGGTACCATTTCTGTGGTGATGATGGATTGTGCATTGGCAAACGCAAGGTTATTGAGGGTAACTTCCATGGCTGGTGCTAGAATACTGGGGTTGTCATTTCTCCATAGAATATAGGTGGGTTGTCCATGGGGGGCATTCCATTTGTACAGGGATATGTTGTCATCGCTTTGAATTAGTGTAACCTGCGAGGGCTTTAGTCCTTGAAACTCTTGGGTGATTAGCTTCAAGGTGAAGTACCCTAGTTTTTTAACTCCCAAACCTTGGTCAAAGAAGCCTTTGCCATCGTAGATGAAACCAGTATGATCAAAATATCCAGCATCATGTTTGAATCCTTCCATGAAGCCAAAAGCCATTAGCACCTGTTCAATGCCATTGGCCCAGGAATAGAAGCATCGTTTTACAAGGTCTGTAGCTTGTTGTTCTTCTGTCTGGTAGGTATTCCAATCGAGAGGGTCGTTCAATATCCCTGCATACGTTCCCATTTCGGTAATCCATATAGGGATTGTTTCGGAGAAGCCAGAATCTGCAAGGGTTTTACGGATTTTTTCAAGTACGTTTTGACCCGTGGTAGTATCCACAAACTGGTATTCACCAAAAGCGTTTCCATACCAGTGAAAATCAAATCCATCCATGTATTGCCCGTTTAGTTCTTGGAGTACAGCAGGGTAAAACGTATCAAAACCTCGCAAATAGCTTTCGGGAAAACCTGCTACACCTGCCATCAGAACAAACGCATCGGGGTTGGCCTCTTTGATGGCTTCGTAAGTGATTTTTTGGTAGGTGGCATAATCCGTTCGTATTGATCGGTGGATATTGGGTTCGTTGCCCACTTGCCAGTATTGTATTGGATTGATGAGTCCTGGCATGTCATTGATGCCATCTCCATCGTATCTTTCTATGACGGCTTTAACAAATTCTTTGTAAGCAGGGATGTCGATTGGGATCCAGGTACCCGGTACAAACCGACCATAATCGTGCATGGAAGGCTGGGCTGAAATATTTCCCAAAATAGTGATATTACTGGGGACGGAGAACCATTGTGAATCGTACATCTGGAAGTTGTAGAGGGAGCTTTTCAAATCGGGTTGCACCAGGGGCCAAAAAGCATAGACTCCTTCACGGCTCATGTTGATTCCTACGTTGTATGCATGGGCAAATCCATTTTCTGAAAAATGAGGGTGATTGATACTGGCGGGGTGGATGCCAATAGGTGGTGCTACGGCATCTTGTGCGGAACGCTGTAAAAATGGTTCAGGTACAATTTCAGTGGGGATAAGATTTTTTTGGACAACTTCTAGAAGTGTATAACTATGATTCCCTTCCGGATCTTTTTGGTGTAAAAAATCGATGCATTTTTGAAAAATAGGCAACTCTCCCGAAGAACTATGAAATACCATTCCATACACGCTGTTTTCAGAACAACCGGAAAAGGTAGAAAACAAGGTAGGGAGGACGCCGGAATTTCTTCCTGGTAGATAATGCGATAGCCAATGCATTGTTTGACCATATACAGATCCTTGCAGAATGTAGTCGTTGATACCAATGGGGGGAGAAATACCATCGTTGCGTTTGCGAACGCCTACCATACCTGTATTCATAAAACCACCGCTAGTGTCGATCGTGATTCCTGTCGGGATTTCATTTTTGTCAAATTCTGCATTCATGCAGCCAGTGTGTATATCGGGGTTTATTGTTCGCCATATATTCATGGCATCTTCTAGGGTTCCAAGGGTGGGTTCAGGTTGTTGCAATTGAGATTGACCAAAATGAATTTCTTGCCATCTCTGCTTTTGTGCTACTTCTACGGGGTAGTTGGTATAGCCATCCCACCCGCTATGCCTTATACCATGGTGATGGGCACTAATCTCGTGGCCTTGTTCTTTCCAATGCGTAAGCAAGGGTTTGTTTTTAGGTTCTGTGAGCAAGGGAATCCACTGCGGAGTAAACATGAGCGTGAGATGAATGTTTCGTTCGTTAGCATAGGATACCATGTCAATAAGAATGTCCAGGTTGTCTTGTAAATCGTGACAGTAAGGTTCGTTGTGGATGGCAATAAAATAGTTGGGAAACTCTTTTGAAGGAGTGGTACTCGTACTTTGTGTACCATTCCTAGATTGGATAGACGAAAGAGACGATAACAAAAACACAAACACCAAAAGAAGAGTACTACTCCATTTTAATTTCATGAATTGCCCTCCTGCGAACGGGATGTATAGTAGCAGTGTTCAGACAATAACTCCTTGAAACTTGAATTCTTTTATATCAAAGTAGTGCAGAGATCTTGAAAAAGCGTTACATCTTGCTGCTTTTTACAGTTCAAAATCCTCCTCCATTGGGTACTGTTCTGGGGATTCTCCTTTCTCTTTTATTACCGTGTGATAGCTATCCATTAACTCATTGGGATTGACTTCCAATACTTTGCATTTGAAATACCAGTTGTCACCGAAGTCAAAACGGTATAAAAATTTGTGACCTACCACCCAATGAAATTTTCCGATAGTAGTATCTGATGCAGACGGTGATTCTTCAGGAACTCCCCAATATACATTATCCATGGAGCGTTTATCACCATTCATATAGAAAGCATAGAGATGGTCATCATCAAAATCAAAAGCCCCTTGAATGGCTAGATGCAAATCTTCCAGAGTGCTTTTGAAGGATATTTTGATGACTCGGTAAGATTTTTGAATAGCCACTTTAATGGAGACAGTACCAGATTGATTTTTCATTGTTCTTTTGCCTTTCTTGTGTGTGATATTTTACAGCAATTATATAAAACAGTAGACATTAGTACAATAGTTTTTCCCAATGTTTTTGTTTTGCAAACAAAGATTTGTGGAAAGTTCCAAAAAAGTAGACACTTTTTAAGAAATGTACTATAGTACAAGTAAGTAGTGAAAATATTCCGTTAAAAATCTACACTTGGGCGAATAAAATTGACTTAATATCTACATTTGCATGGAAAAATATGCAAGAATGTAAGTAATTATGGTCCAAAAATATGCAGGGTAGTTACTAAAGATTGTCCAAAAATATGCATGAAGAATTGCAAAAGCTTTCTATACAGGGTAAAATGAATACGAGACCATTTGACTTTTGCATCCCTTTTTATTGTTTGCAAAGGAGTAATGCATGCTGAAACGAAAATTCATGCAAAACCTAGAAGACTGGAAAAAGAAAAAGAATACAGAATGTTTGCTTATCAAAGGAGCACGTCAAGTTGGTAAAACCTTTATTGTAGATTGGTTTGCAAGAAAACACTATGCCAGCTATATCTCTGTAAATTTCGAAGAGATTCCCAGGATGAGAGATATTTTTGATGGAGATTTATCGTCAGAAGAAATCATCAAGAAAATGTCACTGCTCATTCCAGATATGCGAATTATTGAGGGGAAAACTCTTATTTTTTTAGATGAAATTCAAGCTTGTCCTCAGGCAAGAACGGCTTTGAAATTCATGGCAATGGATTCTAGATATGATGTAATTGCATCTGGATCACTCTTGGGTATTCGATATAAGGAAATTTCTTCAATACCAGTTGGGTATGAAACGCAAGTAGAAATGCATTCACTCGATTTTGAAGAATTTTTGTGGGCAATTGGATTTCAAGCGGAATCCATACAATATGTGAGAGAGTATTTTGAGGCTTTGAAAAAGGTACCGGATACGATACATTCTGCAATGATGAAGCATTTACGGGAGTATATGGTAGTTGGAGGTATGCCTTCGGTTGTGAATCGTTTTTTGAAAACCAATAACTTTCAAGAAGTACAACAGGAGCAACAGAAAATTTTGGATAGCTATCTAGATGACATTGCTAAATATGCTACTACTCATGAGAAACCAAAAGCAAGAAATTGTTATCTATCCATTCCTAAACAACTGGTAAAAGAATACAAGAAATTTCAATTTTCAGTAGTTGAAAAGGGATCCACAGCTAGAAAATATGAAAATAGCTTAGAATGGTTACGAGATGCAAATTTGATTCGTTTCTGCTTCAATGTTTCTGCACCTTTTTTTCCATTAAATGCATATGAAAAATCAAATCAGTACAAAGTTTACCTTAACGATGTTGGTTTATTGGTTGCTATGTATGGTTTTGACATGAAAAGAGCTATTATAAATGATGAGCTTAGGGGAAGTGTGAAACGAGGGATATATGAGAGTTTGATTGCAGACATGCTAACTAAAAAGGGATATGATCTTCATTACTTTCGAAACGAACGAAATTCGCAAGAAATTGAGTTCTTGTTGACGAAGGATGCAAAAATAATACCCGTAGAAGTAAAAGCTAGAAATGGCTCAACCCTTTCTCTTAACGAAATACTCAAGCGTAGTGATATTGAAAAAGGAATCAAGCTCATTTCTGGGAATGTTGGTGTTATGGGTAAAAAGATAACTCTTCCTCTATATATGGCAATGTTTTTATAGTTTATGTTTTATCTTGAGCAAGGCGACGAGAAAAGAGAATTCCAAGCAGAGCTAGAGCTGTAACAAACCAGAAAATGCCCTGGTAGTGCCCAAGCCAATCTTTCAGGAAGCCCGAGGCCAACACGCCAAACAATGCCCCTGTTCCATAGGCAGTAAACAAGAAACCATAGTTTTGACTGAAATGCAAAACACCATAAAAGCGAAGAGTAGCTGCTGGTGCTAGTGCCAGCCAACCTCCAAGATTGAACCAAAAGACGCAGAAGCTCAAACCAAAAACAAGCATACTATTCTCTCTAAAAATGAGCATTAGGATGGCAGCACTTAGAATCAATCCAAATGAAAGCCGCATGCTGGAAATAGGGGAGAAGCGATCGGTGAACCACCCAAAGAAAGGTCTGCCAAGCCCATTGCATATTGCAAAAAGAGAAATCATCCATGCGATGCTTTGCGGAGAAGCTTGCAAGTATTCAACACCAATAGGGTAGCTAAGGCCAATCATGGTAAGGCCTATTGCTGTTCCTAAAAAATAGCACAGGTATAGCTGTCGGAAGCTTGGAAGTTTGAGCATATCGCGGGATGGGATTTCTATTTCTGCTGATTCCACTGGCTGTCCTTTTTCTGGAGCAGAAATAGTCTCTGGTGAATCCATCAAGCTGCTGAGTAGGGGCAATATCACAGCGAACGCGATACCGATATAGAGAAAGGTGGGCATAATGCCTTTGCTGACAATTAAAGCCCGGGCCAAAGGAGCACTGACTAGGGGTGAAATACCAAAACCTGCCAATACGAGTCCAACCATCACTCCCTTTTTTTTGGGGAACCATTGTGCAACCAATATCATAGGAATGCCATACACAATTCCAACGCCAGCCCCTACCATGAAGCCGTAAAAAAGTGTTAGGGTGGCAATGTGAGGAGAGAAAGCAGATAAAATCCATCCAGCACTGATCAAAATAGCACCAATGTACATCCATGTTTTGAAAGATAACTTTGTACGGTTTTCTCCAGTTAATACCATGAAAACAGAGTAAAAGACAAGCGATGTCATATAGGGCAAACCGCTTGCCAATGAATTGATTTGGAAATGGCTTTCAATGGGCGTTCGAAAAACGCTCCACGAATATACAGCCCCCAAGCATAGCATCATT
This sequence comes from uncultured Caldisericota bacterium, assembly GCA_964493625.1. Lineage (GTDB taxonomy): Bacteria > Caldisericota > Caldisericia > UBA6126 > UBA6126 > JAGLCW01. The sequence continues at coordinate 34,070 of CAZBOU010000014.1, read as the reverse complement.
AAAAAACCTGCCACCAAGCAGATAGTTCCTTTATATTGTTTCATACGCTTTCTTTCTGTAGTAGAATTTTAACGAAAATAGTATACCAAAAAATGTTTGGCTGGAAACAAATGTTACTTTTGCACCATGGAACCCTATGGACCCTATGGATTCTATACCAAGTACGGGTTTGTAGATACAGGAAAAGAAGCTTGGGAAGAGGAAGTGCTGAAGATTATTCTGTAGGGATACAAGACGTTGGAGTTTTCTGCATAGGTTAGCTGGGCCTGATCATTCTTGTAGTGCTTGCGTTTCTTTTTTCATATGCAGCAGGATTCGTACTGAAAAGACGCCTGCGATGATACAAACCGTTGGCATGATAAAAGCAGCTGGAATGACAGGTGCTCCAGCGAGGTACATGATGACAAGTTTAGAGCATAGCGCTACCATCAATATGGTTAAAAAGACTAGGTATACTGTGAGATAAGAATAGATGGATCTTCGTCCTTTCCATGCTAGAAGACCGATTACGATGGCGATAGGAAGGAGTAAACCTAAATCTAGTCCTTGAACAACGAGGGTGGTCAAGTGGAATAATTCGGGGGGATATATTGTGCCATCTAGTAACGGGGGCACAATTATTTCTAACCACAAAAGAGCAACCATGATAGAGTTTACAAACAAGAATCCTCCAGCCCATTTCATTTGTTTTGGGGAAGGGAAGAACGTTTCTTTTTCCATGGATAAAACATCAGAAAGACTTAAAAACAAAGCAAAAAAGCTCATTCCAAGGAGAGCAACGTGGAGAAGGAATAAGGCACTATAGGAGGTCATGTTGACGTAAAAGAGGTAGGTAACAAAAAAGTATCCACAGGTACCTGCTAGTACATACAGTGCTCGATTACGTCCTCTGCGAGCCTGCCAAAGAGAAAGAAGCAGAAGGGGGATGGCTAGAAATAGGGTAATAAAATCTTGGGCTACACCCTGAATGGCAACATCTGCTGGCATCCATTGGTAGAAACCATATCCGTAGACCAAAATGCGCTGTTCGTGTTGAGATACAAATTCATGTAATCCTGGACCTTCCTGAACGAAAATTCCCAGAAGCGTCGCTAGGGTTGCCAATACGGCAATTCCAATACCAAGCCATAACGTGGCTTTTGCATGTTTCATTAGTGTCTCTTTCACGTTCGTATCTCCTTTGAAACTAAATACAGTTTTTTCTATCAATACTTCTTGACTCTACCTGTAAGTAACTATACCTTTGTCGATTCTTAATACCAATACCAAAATCATATTCCCATACAAAAATTATTGCAAATGGGAAACAAGCATTGTATACAATGCCCCGATCTTCCTTATCAGATCTATTTTAACTGGCGCGATCCTTCTGTTTCTGAAGAAGAACATGCAAGCGGGTTGCAAGAGAGGGTAGATCGATTACAAAATACCATGAAAACTGAGAAGCGATGTGAAGTGATGTAAACCTAAAAGAGTGACCTTTACTTATTCTGCACTCTTATTCTAAGATTCCTGGCAATCTTTTACATTTTCACCGCATTGAGGACATTTTTGTGTATACCACATAAAATAGGTTCCACAAGAAGGGCATTTCCAGCGTACCACTTGTTCTTTATACCATGCTTCACATCCAATTTCTTGGATACGCTCTCTATTTGCTCGTGCTGTTTTGTGGTGACAAGCATCATCTGTGTCGAAATTTTGTAGTTTTTGACACTCTTTTTCTGTACAATCGGCGCAGTGCTGTAGCTTCTTTTCTTCGAGACAGGCAAGAATCTCACACCCATGACACGAAGATTTTTCATTTTCGTCGCCACATCCTCTGCAATACCAATCATCATTGTATTCTCCCCATGCTTTTTCTAACTTTTTACGTACTTCCGAATCGTGTGTAGCACAATAAAATGGACATGCTCCACAGTACAATCCACATTTGCCAATTTTAAATGGATCCATCGTTCACCTCACGCAAGTAGTTTTGTATAATAAGTATTTGCTAACCATTTACGGCATATACTTTTAAAAGATAACGGTATATTGTAAATGGTTGGTGCAAAATGCATCTTCGCATTCTACTCTATATGGAAATCAATGGATTGTAAAGAAACGATACAGAATTCATAGATTTTTGAAGGAGAGTTAGGTTATGAAACTAACAGTTTGTGGAGCTGATTGTAGGGCGGTGAGTATTGTGTTTTAGAGGAGGAACGTGAAATGTTTTTCCAAGTGATTTGTGAGTTTCATCTTTTTTGCGTATCGCAGAAGTCTGTTTTTTTGGATTTCATCGAGTAGCATATTGTCTAGCTGGCTATAGATCAAATGTCGTATCTTTGTGTTTTTTTTGAAATGCCGTAGATAAATCAGATCAAGTAATGCTTTTTCTGAATCTGCAATGAAAACCTTATTAAATGCCGTTTGATATCCAAAGAAATACTGTGGTTGAATCTGGTGATATTCAAAAATAGTTTGCATCGCTTGGAATTGATGAGAATGATCGGTAGTAATCATTGTATACGTATAAACCGTTTGCGGAAGTATACCATGCTTGTTTAAGGCAGTTTCCATACTAATATAGCTGGGTTTTTTTAAGATCATAGAGACTTCATCAAGACTGGGCTTATGGAAAGGATTGGCATAGTAGCCATTGGCCAATCTCTGCAAAATGCCTTTTTTTGTTAATCGATGCAATTCTACTTGCATTACTTCTTTTTTTTGATCCAGATACAACGCCAATTCTTTGACATGAAAAATTTTCATTTCAGGATGGTTTTGGAAAAGTTCGAGAAACGCTTTAATGCTCATATTGAATCCAGGTTTCAAATGTTGTAAGATCTTCAATCAGTACCTTGTGAATTGATGTAAACTCTTGTGAATAAGCGGTATAGATATTCTGACTCATGAATCTCTTCATTTCATTATTTAGAATAAGAAGCCCTTCCTTTTTTAAAAGAAGCAGATTGTTTCTATATTTGGAGTGGAAATTGCTGGGCGAAAATCCATAGTCAATGCTTTTTTGTCCGACAAGGTGCGCTAGTTCCCCTTGATGTAGTTGGATTTTTCGGGTATGGAGAATGTAATATAGATCCCATAGATCGCGGCCTTTCAGGTAGCTACGTAGAGCAAATGCAACCAATTTGTCTACAAGTATTTCCTTTTCGCTTTCGGTACGAAGAGGGAAAGGAAACAGGCTCCATTGGATGGTAGAGATGGAAGAAGAGTAACTAGGAATGTTAGCAAATTCAAGTTGGAGCATGAGCTTTGCATGAAGGGTTTCTTGGGTTGAAACAAACTGGTATCGTTTCATTAGCTCGTTCTGTTTTTGCCATTTTCCTTTTTGAATATGGAGATAAGGAAACCATTTTTTAAGCTTCATAGGAATCGTATCGATGGTACTCTCCAGGTTTAAGTATGCGGGGGTGTTTTTGCTCTGAAACACAAAATCCAAATCCTCAGAATAGCGAATGTTACTATAAACAATCCGCAGGGCAGTACCTCCTTGGAACACACCTTCGCGGAAGAAATCTGCTTCTGCAAGAAGATATAGCACACATTTCTGAAGTTCTTCTCGAAGAATGTTTTCTAATGAAGCGTGCATTAACAGGCTCTTGTTCTTAAGATTTTGTAGGGTTAATTCGTAATGTGTCATAAGAAAATATTAGCATATATGTTAATAAAATCAAGTGTTCTGATGTAACACTATACGGATTGAATGCCCCACTATGCAGAGTGCAATTGTTTTTTATGCAGATGTTGCAAAATGCATCTTCGCATTCTACTCTATATGGAAATCATTTAATTGTAAAGAAATGATGCACAATAGTTGAATTTTTCGATGGAGAGTGGTGCTATGAAACTAACACCTGATCTTCCCTGTGAAATTTATTATGACTGGCGCGATCCAGATGTAAGTGAAGAAGACCACGCAAAGGGTATTCAAAACAGGACCAAGCGTTTAAAAGAATAACAAGCGAGATTCCAGATATACGAGTTTGAATTGAGCAATAAAGTGTTTGTACTTCCTCAGCATTTTCGTGTAACCTCTTTTAGAACTTAGTAGTGTATGATATATATCGGTAATGGAGGTTGATATGAAAATGCTATTTTCGAAGATGCTGGTTGTAGGGCTTGTTTTTCTTCTCTCAGGTGGTTCTTCCTTTTCTATTCATGCGCAGGATAGCGGAAGTAACAACAACAATCTCTTTACTTTTCAGCAGTCTTATCAGGCAGGGCAAGAAGATATTTTTGGCAATTGGATGGGCGGTACAGAAGTTGTTCAATTGACAGAACACAAAGGCAAATTGTATGCAGGTGTAGGATATTGGAAAGATCATCCCTATTTTTTTGACAAAGGGAATGAGCCGTGGACAGGTGCTCAAATTCTTGTAAAAGAGGCCCCCATTTTTCCTTGGCGCGTGGAAGAAAACATGCCATGGTTTTCCGTTCGAGTCGATGGATTGAGGTCTATACCAATTCTGAATGAGAATGGTAAGGTTGTAGATCATTTACTGATTGCTGGTTCCACTGATTATATGGATGACTCTTTTTCTGTATGGCTGCGTAACGACAAAGACGGTTTATGGGAAAAAACGAGAATAAGTAGTGGGGATATAGGAGAGAGTGATGGCTTTTACAGTGGCTAACAATACACTCTTTTGTAGTATAGGGGATATCATTTACAAACGAATGGATGGATGGATCCAAACCTCAGTGGGAACCACTGGTTCTCCACCACTGTGCATTTGGTTAGTATTCAGATTCATCACCCCGATGAAAGCTATGACAATCCCCGATCGTATTTTTTGATTCGATGGCCAAGTGGCGATTATACCTACCAGGTGGTACACGATCCTTCCATTCCATATCATCCTGAACTTCGAGCTTTGCGATGCATTTGTCCTTCTCCGTGGGACGCAAAAGAGATATTTGTGGGAGGGTTTGACTGTAATAAAAAATTGTCACACAATACGGCCTGGATCATGAAAGGCTCTTTTCTTTCTCAACTTGATGATGTGCCTGCTATCAATCCTGAAAAAATTCAATTGGTGGAAGAATTTAAAAACACCTTGTTGGATGCAGGAGTACAAGCTTCTTGTTATTATGCTCCTGAAAAAAGCCACAATGAAATTGCCTTGGCTTTGGGCAACCCTGATGATCCTGTTGGGCAAGCATTCCTTCAATTTCTACATCAATACAACAAGAAATGAAAGCCCAACATATTTCACCCAGCATACTTCAGCAAAGTATACTTCAGCAAAGAAGCCCATTTACGGTAGTTAAAACTCTATCAAAATGGATTGATCTTCCGCATTCCAATCGATGGTAGCACCCATGATTTCGGATATCACCCGTAGTGGCACAAAGGTCGAGCTGTTTACAATTTCGGGGGGAACATCAATGCTCCTTATTTCATTGTTCAAGTAGAGCTCCTTTTTCCCAATGAAAAGCCGGATTTCTGTTCTGTCCAAGGTGAGTACTATTTCTCTGGTAGCGGCAATCCACTCTACCTTAAATCCAAATGCTTCCGACAATGCTCTTAATGGAACCATAGTACGTCCTGATTGTATATACGGGGCAGCAGGGATTTCTTTCCGTTCCTTGTTGACGGTGATGTACGATTTTCCAATTTGAAGCCAGATGAGTACTACCAGACGGATTTCAAGGGGATACGTTGTTTGGTTTTCAGCAAGGTCCAAAATTGTTACTTCGAAATAGTTGTCTCCACGTGATAGCTCTAGAGGAATCTCGAAATATCCTTCTTCGTTTGTGGGAATTAGGTCGTCAAACAAATACAACCGGTTCGATGGATCGGTGGAACCTTTCAGCACATACTCTTTTTCTGTTAGAGTTTCAGGAAGATTAAGCCATTCGATTTCCGGAGGAATTGTATCCAATACAACCTTGATTATTACCTGAGTTTGTAGTCCATGAGAGTTTTCAGCGGTCAATACAATCTCATTCCACCCTTCTGTCAATTGGTACTGGAATTCAAATGTTCCATCTTCTCCAATGGACTGAGTTTTGCCGTTCAATTGTACCGTATGCTGTGCATCTGTTTTCCCTACAATGATAAGGTTTTCTTGATTTGTAATGAAATCATCTTGAGGGGAAAAAACAATTAGCTCAGGGGGGAAATAGGCAGGATTCTTATCAATGGTAAGAAGAAACGATGTTTCTCTTAAAAAATCTTCTCCTTGTGCTTTTATAGTAAAACGGGCTTGTTCTTTGAAGGCATCTTTTTTTATTTGAAGCTTGCAGGTTGCTTCATAGGGAGGATTTTCATGATTCGTAGTAAACTGTACTTGTTCGAGTAAATCTGTTTCTCCATCGAGTGATAGTGATACGGGAGTCAGAAAATATGGATCAGGTGCTACTTGAATTTGAAATTGTAGCGTTTCTCCTGAAAGCATTTTCGTGTCTTTGGGAAGGTCTATTTGCAATGTAAATCCTGGGTCAAGTTCTTCTATTATTTCGTAATGAGAGGAAATGGTGCGACTTTTCTTTGAAAATGGCTCATGTACTGTGAAAGAATATGGCAAAATAGATCCAACCAAGTAGTGGTCAGGGATTTTCACATCCAATGATATAGTTTCTTGACCGAGAGGGGCTAAGGAAATTGTTTCTTCTATAGGATCCATCCATTCATTTTCATACCTGTACTGGAGATCCATGGGCTGCAGGGTGGGGTTAAAAATGTAAAAACGATGGTTTGCAGTATCTCCAGCGAGTCTTTTTTTCAAAATCTCTTCATCGGTTTGTAAATAGTAATCAGATCTGTGAATAGAGCCAAGAGGAACGCGGTAGCTTTGCAGAACCTTTTTTAGGCTTTGATCTTGGACAAAGATCACGAAATGCAAATGATCGGAGACGAAAAAGTCTTCATAGGAGTAAGGTACGTCTAGAAAAACTTCTTGGCCTTTGATACCCGTGAATCCGATGGGATCATCTTTGAGAGATATACTCAGTTGCTCAAGGTTGTCGGGCTCATAGGTTATAAAGTCACGAAAGATAAGGTGATGCTCTTTTTTTCCACTAGGAGCGCGATAATCAATATTGTTTTCTACCAAAGCAATATAGAGTTGCGGGTTTTGAATCGCTTGTAAGTCATCAAGGGCTTTTAGATGGATGCGAAGGATACCTTGACGGCGCTTCTGATCATGAGTTGAAAATGCACTGATGGACAACAAAGAAGGATCCTTTGTTCTCTTTTCTATACGGCTGCGACATATTTCGTAAGTAGCTTCTTCGGGATTTTCATAGGGAACCCCCTTAAAAGAATCAATTCCATCAAAATACAACGCTGGAAGACCTTTGTCGCGCTGGTAGAATTGGATCCGTTGGTTGCTTCTTTCCCAGGCCAAGCGAGGTGTAGGATGACTGGCAGTAGTAAAAACATAGTATTGAATAAAGTTTGCTTCTGCATTTCCTATTTCTTTGTCTAACTGGTGAAACACATAATGATAATAAATACACTTTGTGCACCATACTCCCGAAAAGAGCTCTGATAGTACCCTTCTTGGTGCAGAGCTTTCCGAGTGATGTAAGAAAAGTTGGATCAATTTTTGTTTGGCTAGGCCTGTCCGCGCAGAACGAGCTAGTAGAGTAACGACGTAGTGACCATGCTCCCAGGGGCGATTTGGGTTGAGGTTCAGGGTTATCCAGCCTTGTTTAACTCCCCCTGATGGTACAAGAGAAGGTTCGATCTTTGGAATGACATTGGGAGGTGCTCCCTGGACAGACAAACTAATATTTTCTTCAAAATTGGAAGAGGTTTCTACTGCGAAAGGGATCCGAACACTACCACTGGTGGACACTTTGTATATGGCTGGAGTGACAAGGCGATACGTAGGTTCTTCATCGTAGAAGATTGTGAAATCAATGGTATGTTGTTCGTTTTGACTGGTAGTTACTACAATGCTTTGCTTGTACACCGTACCAGGATTAAAATCTTCTTTGGAAACCTGTACTTTGAACAATTGGGGTACAGATGAAAATGAAGAAGGTTCTACGACAATGCCGGGGTTTGAAGTAGTGACAGTACCTGTAGCCAGGGAAAGACCTTCTGACCAAACCCAAAAGCTTTCTTCATATAGTTCTGTTTCTTCCTGAACAATAATTTCAAGATGCTGTGGAAAGATTTCTATCGAGGATTCTTCCCATATGTCCAAGGGAAGGATTTGTATGCGTGAATGAAATGGTTCCGCCACCCATATTCCTTCTTGAGTAGCGATAGCGCAATGAGGGTAGAAGAAGAAACCTGGTCGAAGCTGGTAACGTTCCTCTGCCTTGACCTCTAAGGCAGAAGGATCTTGGTATATTGATGAAAAAGATCCATATTCCTGAAAGCTTTCACTGGGAATATCAAAAAGCTGGATACGGTGTTGATCGGTGTCAGCAAGAATTATTTTCTCAGAAGATACAAGACTGGGGTGGAATCGACCCGCAAACGAACCGGTTTCATTTCCACGTTTTCCTGCTTTTCCCAGCTGCTTTCCTTGCTTGTCGTACCATCTAAAGTTTCCTTGAATGGCATCGGCAACAACAATTCTGGATACATTTACATCCAATGCATTGGGGTGCATTGCTTTTCCTGCATCATGGCTGATGAGAACGGTTGCTTTGTCTTCCAGGGGATCGAAGCGTACAATTCTTCCATGACCGCTGTCAGCTACATAAAGGTATTCATGATCGCTGGCAATATCTTCTGGATAGAGCAGTTGCAAGTCTTTTCCCAGAAATGGGCCTAGTACTTTTCTGGTGTCTTCTTGCGTATGGATCATATAGATTTTCCCCATTTGGCTACTAAGAAGACAAATCCAGTCCTGGAATATTGCAAAAGAAACAATACGGTCGGTCTTTAGCACCCATGAATCCCACTTTATTGTGGAAAGAATTGTGCCTTTTACATCCATTTCGCGCACGATTCCTGCTCCAATATCCAAGGCCCAAATGGTTGCTCCGGTATGGATGAGTTTTGCTGGTCTCAACCAATAATCTGGAGAAAAATCTCTGGTGAATATGCTTTTTGTAAGGTTGCCTTGAAGGGAATACTGAACAACGCGAGCGTTCGACTTGCAGCTGAGTGTAATTGTATCGTCACTAAACGCCATATCTGCAATATCATCCAAGGCATCACACGTCCAGTTTTGTTCCATTTCCTTGTTTTCTCTATTCATTACGTATACTTGCTTTCCGAAGCGTTCTGCAATGACAATGCGATTGTTGTTTGCAGCACAATGATAGTAGGACTTTTCGTTAGAGGGATCACCATCTGGAAGTTTAAAAGATTCCAAAGGCTTTAATTGGTGATCCATGCTGAAAAAATGGGCCTGTTCTTTTTCCCATAGAAAAACTTCTTTTTCAGTACTGAACAGGGAAGCTTCGTAGAAGGATTCTTCAAAAGGAAGATCGACCTCTTGTATGCTTCCATCGGAAATCGAAAGAAGGGAAAAATCGGTGCTTTGGTGGTAAGAGATGAGCAGAGAATCATCCACTATTGCAATACTAAACGGGTCTCTTGAATCATGGTCTTGAAGTTTGGTAGAGAATTGCCTTACGAGTCTCCCCTGGAAATCTATTTGTTGAATGCGCTGATTGCCGGTGTCGACAACAAAGAACGATTTTTCTCCAAAGACCATCCTACCAATGCCATCAAATTCCATTTCGTTTTGACCAAAGGAACCGAATTGATTCCGAAAATCCAAAGCTTCAGAATAGATTGCGATTTGGTTGTGCTCTTCGTCTGCTATCACAATTCGGTGCGTATCAACAGCTAGATGCGAAGGAAAGCTTATACCCCCGGGAGAAAGACCTTTTCCAACAAAACCGGGTGCATCTGCTTTGCTGTAAACCAAAGGAAAAGAAATGGGTGACCAGAAAGCAGTGGGAACGATAAAGGCCACAAGAAGAAAACTTACACTTGCTTTAAGCCGGATTAAATTCGGTTTTTTCATTGAAAGCCTCCGTTTGGGGTGTTTTCATTCTCCCACGATGATAGGGAGCTGTGAAATGGCATACAAAGGAATGTTGATGAGCCAACCTTCATCTCGATAACTGGACAGTGAAGTTCTAAGGGCTTTTTTACAGGAATACTTTTGAACATAGCTTTTCAAACTTTTCGATTGAAGATTTTCACTGGCTTTGACTTCCAAAGGAAGTATGTGACGATTCCATTGGAAAACAAAGTCCACCTCCGCCATCGCGTTTTTGGCTGTCCAATAATACGAATGAAGGTTTTGTATGGCCTGTAGTTCTTGCAGGACATATTGTTCTGTTAGTGCACCTTTGAACTCTGAAAAGATTTGATTTTCTTCCAAGAGAACTCTGGGGTCCAATTGACTCATAGCCACTAATAGCCCTGTGTCCACAAAGTAAATTTTAAAGGCTGAAAAATCTTGATAGGCTGACAATGGAATTCCAGGTTTTTCGATGCGGTTTATTCTCCTTATGAGTCCTGCATCTTGTAACCACATCAGTGCAAGTTCGTATTCACGAGCTCGAGCTCCTTGCCGTATCAATCTGTACACGAATTTGCGATTTTCCCTAGCAAGTTGTTTGGGTATAGATCGCCATAAAAGCCGTAGTCTTGGAACTATATCTGCTGGTGCATGTTTTGAAAAATCCTGTTCATAGGCTTCCAAGATGCTATTTTGTACCAGACGGACTTCATTTGGATCTACATTTTTTGCATACCGATCAACAACCTCGGGCAAACCACCTACATACAAGTATTCTTTCAAAAGTTGTATCAATGGTTCCTTAAACGATTTTATCATGGAAAAATCTTGAGTTTCCAAAAGTTGTGCAAACTGTTCTTTCTTCACAGCACGTAAAAATTCTAAAAATGTTAAAGGAGCGAGATCCATAAAGTCTACTTTACCTACCGGAAACGAAGTGCCAGGATGTAGCGTAATACCTAGCAATGAACCAGCACACAGAATATCATATTGGGGAGCATTTTCGTTAAAATATTTGAGAGATGTGAGTGCACGGGGAACTTCCTGGACTTCATCAAAAATAAGGAGGGTATTGTCTGCACGAATAGTTTGCCCCGTTTCGATTTGCAGCCCCTTGATTAAGTGGTTGGTGTCAAGACTTCCACTAAACAAATCACTCATACGGGAATTGTTGTCAAAATTGATATATGCACAATGTTGGTAGTACTTTTGACCGAACTCTTTCATCAACCAAGTTTTGCCTACTTGCCTTGCTCCATGGATAATCAATGGTTTTTTGTATGCACTGCGTTTCCATGCTATCAGTTGATTGATTGCTTCTCGAAACATTGCAAACTCCTATTATGTCAATCTTTGTGAAGACATCATGTGGGTAAGTATACCGAAAAGAACACAAAAGTCAAAGGACTTTATGCTGTTTCATGCCAAAAACACAAAGGACTATTTGATAATCCCTCCTTTCCCAATATGGTGTTTTACCATTTATCTGACAGTGCATGGTACAATAAGTTTTTAACAAACGATTGACATTCCGTAGGAGGACGTATGCATTCGTCGGTATGGCTTTATGGCATTACATTTGTACTGCTGCTAGTTTCTTTTTTTATGGATAAGAAGAAAACATTGACGGCCTTAAAAAAGAGGTAGCCTATGCAATTGGCTGGGTGATGGCAGTATGAAAAAAGGGTTTGCAAAGCGTTATTTGTTTGCACTTCTATCACTCCTTGCCTTGGGAATTCTTTTTCTCATTCGACCTTCTATTGGCATGAATGCTATTTATATTAGTATGGCCACAACCATAGAGATGCTCCTCATTATCCCGCCGGTTTTTGTCTTACTCGATTTGCCCTTACAAGGTTATGTATAGATATCCCAGGCATTATCCTCATCGCATTCATCTTGCAGAAAATGCTGAAAAACACCGAAATAGAAGACCTGCAAACCACATTAGATAACATAGATCAATAGGACTCGTAAACCATTGTCGGAGTGAAGTGATTGTATTGAAAATCAAACTTCTAACATACATTTACGTGCAATAGTATCACTTATTTCGTTGCTGTTTGCATTAACTTGAGAGTTGCAGCTCATATTTAATGCACTTAGAATAGAAGGAAGGATTTGATTTTTTATTGAAATAGTTGTAGTATTTCATTTGAATTTGTATTAGTATCTGTGGAAACGTATTTTTTTGATTGAAGCTTCATTTGTTTCTTGCGTTTCTGTATGAAGTGAGATTCTTTTTGGGAGGGGATTTGTATGCAATATAGAAAAATGAAAAAGACAATTGTGTGGTTTCTGGTGTGTGTGATAACTGTTTTTGCGTGGAGAAGTGTAGCTACATTTTCCACCGAAAATGAGAGCAGATTACATTCTGTACATGGATATCATTTTCCATATGAAACCATGCAACCTATGGATTTCAACTGGAATTGGGATGTAGTTGATTTAGATGCATCGTGTCCTTTGCCAAAAGATCGTTATTCCTTCCACCAATATGCGAAAGCTGAAGTGTCGGAGGGATATTTATATATGGCGAAAGGATCGGGAATTCCATCGCAACTTCTCTGTATTCATCTATCTACGGGAAATATTGTATGGGAATACTCTACGAAACTTCTATGGAATCCTCACAATCCCTTTGTTTGTTTGGATCATGAAATCATTGTAAACTACCAAACTGCCATTATCATTCTTGACAAAAAAACAGGAAAGATGAAAAAGGAATGTAATATTGGTGATGATAAGGAAAATCGTTATACAGCATTTTTTTCCTATCAAGATATGCTACTGGTAGAGGATCTTTCACACTCGCCTTCTGTTGTAAGATGTATTCAGTGTTTTTCTCAGATAGAGATATGGTCATTTCAATCTAAAATGAATTCTCCCTACCGCATCGTTGATGTCCTAGATACTTCTCTTCTGCTGATTGAAATGCATCCCAAGTATCTTTCTTGTGCTTTTGGTGAATACCCAACTTCCCCTCCTTCTACTTCTGCTACCCTTTGTTCAGTTTCGCTGGAAACAGGGGAACGATCGGATGTGTTCACATGGAAGTCAGTTTGTCGAATTGACTATTGCAAGTCTCCTTATGGAATTGATATTGGTGTTTTAAATTCCCAGGGAGAGGGATCTATCTATTCATACCATAATATGGAGAACCCCCATTGTAAAGTCGAAGTTGTTTTAGAAAAAACACCTTTTCTTTCCAAAGAATTTTGTAAAGATGTGATGCCAACTCTTGCCGTGGAAGATGATATGCTTGGGTATCGGATGTTTCGAAAAGGGAAGAATTATTACATAGCTATCCATGAATCTATTCCAGCAGATGTATCCAGTGATACAGTACAACCTCGGAATAATACTGTCTGTACAAAACTGTATGTACACAAAATTGATGAAAATGGAGATTGCATTTGGAATAAAGAGTTTTCTTCATTGGAAAATACCAATAGTATTGTTACGGATGCTTTTATACAAGAAGATTTTCTTGTTTTTCAGGGACCCTTTCGAAACCCATTTTCTTATGACTATACATATGCTTTTTGGGTAGATTTAGAAACAGGCAATAAGGCACAGTCTTTTTATCACTTTTACCCCTACCGGACTGTTGGATTTGCAGAGTGTTATCCTGTTTTTCTTCGCGGAGTCGTTCTCCAAGTTAGCAGTTTAAACAAAGAATATCTTGTTTCTGTGCAGGGTTTTTCATGCTCATCTCACCTTTTTTTTAGAAACCAAGAAATCAACGTTGAGACCAACGAAGTGGTATTAGAAAGAATGCATCTAGTAGAACCTGCAGAGAGTTACTCAACAATTCAAACCACCCCTGTTCTATTTGGTGATTGGATTTATTTTTTCCGTACAGAAGTTGATTACCAGAACGAAGAGTTGAAAATAGACCTGTACCGGTATGATGTTGTAAAACAGAAAGCTTTATCTGTACAAAGTTTTATATATCAAGACTGCGAGAACTCAATGGATATGCTTTTTTTGCTTACGGATTCTCTAGTGTTAGGAGCTATTGATTCACACGATCAGCAAACTATTGTTTGTTTCGATATTGTTGAAGGGGATGTCATATGGGAGAAAAAGGCACTATTTGTGGATTGGATAGAGAGCAATATTCTGTACCGTAATTCCGATATTACTGAGAATTGGTCACCTCCTCCTGATGCAGAGTTTACTCTGCTTGATCCCATTGAAAATGAAGTTATTCGCACGCTTACCTTTTCTACTTCTGATGTACGGTATATTGGATCAAGCAAGAATGATATTGCTTTTTTTCAACGAGACGATATCTATGTTTCTTGTTTTAATCTAATGTCTGCTAAACTAGAGGACGAGATTGTCTTTTTAGATCACGAACTTTATATGCTACATTTGATGGATCCCTATTTATTGTTTGTTTCTGACCAGAATATTGCGGGATGTATCGATGTACGCAAAAAAAAGCTTTTATGGAAAAAGGATATGGGTAGTGTCATTGCCGATTTTTATGAAAAATATATCTCTGATATTATCTGGAAAGTACGTCTAATTGCGGACAATGAAGCTTTGATTTACAACAACGAGGGGTGTAATGTTATCGATATGAGAAATGGGAATTTTCTGCGAGAGTATGCAAGTCCACATTTGCATATAAGGAGTATCTGTGAGACGGATTCATACAATCCGTTGTTTACAATTCATTCTGACTATAAAAGCACAACTTGTCTTCAGTTGAACCTAGATCCAAAAACAACTTCTGAGATATTGCGTTTTCCAGATAGCGAGTACGATGAAAGTACTAACAATAACGTTCAGGTTAAAGAATTAACTGTACAAGGGCAAAAGTATTTTATTCAGTATAAAGTATCCAACCACTGTTATGCATATATCTGTAAACATCCCTCTCCACAAGAAACTATCTTAAATGCTTCTTTTATTGATGTTGGCATGGACATATCCAATTATCTCTACTACACTCCCTATCTTATATTTCAAACATCGATTGGTCCAAACAATAGGGATTTTTACCTTGTTGCTTTCCATACAGAAAATGGAATGATTACGACAATTCACAAAGGGTATCACGAAAGAGTATATATCGATGACGACCAACTCTATTTTTACCAGTATGGTGAAGTTTTTACCTGCCCAATAGGGGAATTTGAGTCAATACGAACAACACAACCCGAAGAGAAGCTCCCTCTTTTTGAGAGCACGGATTCAATTCCATTGGTGAAGAATTATCAAGAGGGAGTCCCTCCCGAATATTCACTTTTAGACTTGTACTATATCAATAAAATTGATGTTGGATATTTCACGCAAACTGAAACAGAAGATATGGTTTTTATCACTGGAGACGATGTGTCAGTAAAAATAGGGGTGATGGGAAAAAACGGAAGCCTTGTTGTGCCCATAGTAACAGGAAGCTTTGAGCTTGAAAGCGTCAATAAATATGAAAGTGGAGGATGTTCATTTTATCAGAGCATTTTCTTCGATATTGATGCAGATGGCTTAGAAGAACTGATTCTTTTGACAGAGTACTATGTATTTGTATGTGATTATTTTCAAAAGAATGATGCTATTGAGATTTACGATATGCTCTACTATCCTTCTTTTGGTCAATGCAAAAAGAGAGAGTTGATTCTGTTTGAGGGTTCACTCTACATTCAGCACTATCTAGAACGGCATGATGGGGAAACAAATCGTATTCAATATTATATTGATTATGCACCCGCGTCTAACACACTCTATTCGCTTCAAAAGTGTTCACTAAATTTACATTCCACCCTTTATCAGCACCATTACGATTCCAATCTTGCTCCTTTTCAGTTCTTAGAAAAACCTGTTCAAAATGGGGAAATGTATGTGAACATGGCGAAGACAAATTGCAAACGATATCCAGAAACAACAATGCCACCCATGATGGAACCAAATGATCAGGAGTTGAATGAGAAGGAGCTTGGGTATTGTCAACTACGCAACGACTATTTGCAAAAATTCTTATCTTATCTGGATGAGGGGAATGATCCCTTTACCGGGATTCAGTTTCAACGATTTTTTTATCCCGATATCACCTCTATTTGGAGACTAACGTTGTCACCCGAACATGAAAATGACCTACTGATTACTCACATTTATTCCTTTGATGTAGTACAACAAACAGATGGAAAATGTTATTTTTTACTCCGTATTGCAGACGAAAGTGATGGAAGATATCTTGTGGTTTTAACTGAAAATTGGTCTTTGTTAAGCTATCGGAAACATAGCCACCTTTGGGATATATCTGATAAAGCCAGTATTATTGTTAGTTCAGACCATCCAGATTATTTTTGGATACAAACATATACTGAATATGAGCAACCACTACTTTTTTTGTTCGGTAGAATCTCAGAGAATAACATGAAATGGGTAGCAAGAATGAATGCATTCGGAACCATTCAAAAAGATGATAAAACCTATTTCACCATCCACAATAGCGGTGCTACAGGATGGCACTGGGAAATCGGACAAGATTCACGCATAATCCACGATTTACAATATCGAGATCCTTTTTCAGGTGCTTCTGTGAATAGTTTATTTATTCGTGAAATTTTGGAATATATGGAGGCGTACTATTCTCTTTTTCTGATGAAAAAAGCCCGATGGCTTTCGTATGGCAATAATGGCTCCTTTACTGTGAATTATACGGTCGATGTCCCGGGACATCGACGTAAAGTCATTTGTATGGATACATATGTAAAAACCCTTTTAAAGCTTGAATACTTTTTGTCTACCCTTGGTTCTCGTTACCTTGCAATTTTCGTATAATACTACACAAACCAAGCAAAGGAGGCATCATGGAACTGGTTGCGATTAATGCTGGATGGAATACGATTACAGCGTACAAACTTTTAAGTACAGAAAAAATTGTATGGCGTGGCACCCAGGAAATACTCGATCCATTGGTAGAAGGAGAGATTTTTGAAGTAAACGTTACAAGGGAATGGAAATTTGGAAACACACAGTTTATTGCTGGAGACATTGCGAGTCATCGCATTGATATTCCTGCTTTGGGACTTGAACCTTTGCCGGTACATAAATTTCCCCGTCAGGAATATGAAATGGAACAAGTGCTTCCTGGAGCAAATGAAGATTTTACAGAAGATCCCATCATTGTGGCAGTGGATTTTAAGAATCAAGGGCAATGGGACGAAGCATTTCATATTCTTTACAAGGCACTGGAAAAGGATCTTCGTTGCATTGACGCTTATGTGCATTTAGGAAATTTCCGGTTTTATGGATCTTCTCCGAAATCCCCATTCTTTTTACGTTCCTATAGGAACTATCAAGTAGGAGTGGCTATGGGGGAATTCTTTTTGGGAAGTGACTTCAAAGGTCGCCTTCCCTGGGGACTGATTGATAATAGGCCCTATTTACGAGCTTTGTATGGCGAGTCTCTGGTTTTATGGGCAATGGATCGCTTTGAAGAAGCAGCTGATAATGCCAAAAAAATACTCAAACTTTCACCATCAGATAACTTGGGAGTTCGTTTTATACTTCCACAATTAAAAGCTAGAGTTAAGTATAATGAAGTGAAGGATGATTAGGGCTTATATTTCGTAAAATTTTCGAATCATTTGCTTGTACTCGAAAAAGTAGTAAAAAACAATACAGTTTCGAGTATAGTCGAAATAAACTATTTCATGGAAATGCACGAGATACTTACCACTTTTTTATTGAATTGTTTGTTTTTCTCCAGTAATGGGGATAAAATACTAGTTAGTGGAGAAACGGATACATTTCTTCCTCGTTTCTTATTCTATGAGCCTTTATGCAACATAAAAAAAGGCGGTAGAAAAAAGTCATGCAGAAAAATGTAAATTAACCCAAAAAGTGCTATGAAAATAATACGACTATAGTATAATATTACACAATAATTTGCACGACATGATAAGGAATGTATACAATGCAACGAAAAATACGGTTATTTTTACATCAATGGAAAACAAATCGATATAGAAAACCTCTCATACTGCAGGGTTCTAGACAAGTTGGGAAAACGTATTCGATTTTGGAGTTTGGAAGAGAGGAGTACGAAAACGTTGCCTACTTCAATTTTGAAACCAATCCAGCAATTGGAGAAACCTTTTCTGAGAGTATTGAACCGTCTTACTTGATCCCCTTGCTTTCACGGGTGTGTAAACAAACGATTGTGAAGGAAAAAACATTGATTGTTTTCGATGAAATACAGCTTTGTGAGAGAGCTTTAACTGCTTTGAAATATTTTCAAGAACAAGCGAATGAATACCATATTGTTGCTTGTGGAAGTTTACTGGGAGTAGCTGTAAACAGAAAGAAGTATTCATTTCCTGTTGGAAAAGTGGATATGAAAACAATGTATCCAATGAATATGGAAGAGTTTTTAATGGCTCTTGGAGAAGAGGAGTTGGTTTATACAATACGACAATGTTTCTCTGTTGACCAACCTATGCCGACAGTTCTTCACAAGGAGTTGCTTCAGTACTATCGGTTGTATCTATTGGTTGGCGGAATGCCGGAATGCGTGAAGCAATATATCGATACAAAGGACTTTATACTTATTCGTAATACTCAAGATATGATTCTGCAAGGCTATTTGGATGATATGAGTAAATACAATGTGGAGAATGAGATTAAGAAAACCAGACAAACCTATAGTAGTGTTACGGTTCAACTTTCAAAAAAGAATACCCGATTTCAGTATAAATTGGTGAAAAAAGGGGGACGGGCTTCAGAATTCGAAAATTCTATTGAATGGCTTACTCTAGCAGGGATTGTAACACAAATTTTTAAAGTGGAACAAGCTCGTTTGCCACTAGAGAACTATAAAGATATTGATGCTTTTAAAATTTACATCAGTGATGTGGGTCTTCTGTGTGCAAAGAAAGATATTGTACCAGAGAGTATTTTATATGAATCGAATGAACTGGATGATTTTAAAGGAGGAATGACAGAGAACTATGTTCTTTCGCAATTGAAAAGCAATGGCTACACTTGTTATTACTGGACATCAGGCAATCGAGCAGAGATCGATTTTGTTCTTCAAAAAGAAGGAAATGTGGTTCCTATCGAAGTAAAAAGTACTGACAATTCACAAGCAAAGAGTTTAAAGGTCTATATGAGTAGTTATGAACCGAAATATGCTATAAAATTGTCAACGAGGAATTTTGGCTTTGAAAACAATATCAAAACGATCCCTTTGTATGCTGCCTTTTGCATATAGCGAATATACATACCAAGAAGAAAATAAAAATTGAAGGTTTTTTCTTTTTAAGTTGACACCAAAACGTTACGTTATATAATAAAGCTATAATAACTACAAAGAAGGGTGTGATGCCTATGAATATCTATCGAATTAAGGAATTGTCGGATGCTCTACATGTGAGCCGGCGTACGATCCACTATTATCTTTCACGAGGGCTTCTCCCGCCATCAGAGGGTGCAGGCCTGGGAACAACCTACTCTGACGAGCATTATTATCGCATTCTCTTGATCAAGAAGTGGCAAAAAGCTTTTTTCCCCTTAGAAGAAATTCGTAAACGTTTACAGAAACTGAATTTACAGGAAGTGCAAGCTTGTCTGAAGGAAGATGTATTACCAAATCAAGAAGCCTGGAGAGAAAAACCCGTAAAAGGAGTTTGCTGGCAACGTATTGCACTCGATAAAGGACTAGAGATTCACTTTCAAAGTGATGATTCAAGTG
The DNA here is from genome assembly GCA_964493625.1 of uncultured Caldisericota bacterium. Lineage (GTDB taxonomy): Bacteria > Caldisericota > Caldisericia > UBA6126 > UBA6126 > JAGLCW01. The sequence goes on along the minus strand of CAZBOU010000014.1, from coordinate 14,408 downwards.
CTACTGACAAAGCAGAAGAAATCGTGTCTTGGTATTTTCACCAAAAAAAGGAAGGGTAATGATGAATTCATTCGGTTTGTCTTCTATTCATGTTCAAGGACAACTTCTACACAATCGAGCTAAAGTACAATTGCTACAGATGTATCGAAATCAATCGTCCAAAAACTTGGAGTTTAACTATATGTTTCCTGTTCCTCACGATGCACAAATATGCTGTTTTACAATGAAAATTGGGGCACGCGTGATTCGAAGTGAAATTATGGAAACCGAAGAAGCATACAAAGAGTACGATGACTCTATTATGAAAGGAGACAGTGCCGCCATCGTAGAAGCCGTTGGAAAAGATATATTAGAACTGTCTGCTGGGAATATCGCCCCCAGAGAAACAGTGACGATTGAGCTGCAGTATTTGCAAGAGTTACCATGGGAAGATGAGGGTCAATCCTTGCGATGGCAAATTCCTACTGTGATTGCACCTCGATATACTTCAGATCCTGGTCCAGAGGATTATCGAAAACAACCTTATATAGCTCCAAATGACACGAAGCTTCAGATGGATTTGGATCTTTGCATGTTGCGACCTATCCAACAAATCTCTTCTCCGTCTCATCCTATTTCTGTATCGATGAAACAAGCTGCTACTTCCCATGACAGTTTGGCAACCAAAGATTTGTATCAAGCTCACATTGCTCTGGCTACAACCAAAGAAGTGCCGGATAGCGATATCATTCTTACCATAGCATTGCAAGACTCTTCCATGCCAGAAAATGCACTGATTCTTACTTCTCCCGATCAGAAGTTTTCCTTGATTCAAATGCATCCTTCTATTGCCTTTGAGCCTTCTGAGGATAAAGAACGACTATATGCTTTTATCCTGGATCATTCTGGTTCGATGGGGCAGGAAAAAATGGAGCAAGCCAAATTGGCCCTGAAGCTTTGTCTTCGCCAGTTATCCGAAAACGATCGATTCATGCTAGTAGCGTTCAATGAAAAATTTGATTTCTTGTCTCACAGGCCCATTCCTTTTCATGAAATGAATTTGAAAAGAGCGGATGATTGGATTGATGCAATTTATGCCAGTGGTGGAACAGAGATTTATAAGCCTTTGGAATACATTCTTCAAAAAATGCATTCAAAGCATGATAACATCGTACTCTTGTTTACGGATGGCCAAGTCATTGATGAGGACAACATTATAAAGATGGTGAAAGACCATGCAGACGATTTGCAACTGTATCCTTTTGGGATTGATACTGCTGTAAACAAAGCCTTTTTGGATGGACTTGCAGCAGTAGGTAATGGTCTACCAGAATATATATACCCGGGAGAAATGATCGACGACAAAGTTTTACGGCAATTCGGTAGAATCCACAGCCCCCATTATGCGAATGGGAAAATTCTGGACGAAGCAGGAACGGAGGTAGAAGTATTTCCTCTTGTTCCCCGAAGGCTTTTTAGTGGGGAATTTTACCAATTTTTACACAAACATCCTGAGGAAAAACCACTGGGTACATTGCACTTTCAATGCCTACAAAATGGAAAGGAAACTACTATACCCATAGTTTCACCCCCCTTGGATACCGTACAAGGACTTGAACGACTGTCCGCCTGGTGGGCACTTGAGAAAATACGACTTCTCGAATCGTTGCTTCCAACACGGGGTCAAACTCGGAGTAGCCGACTTGAAAAGGAAATTGTTGAGCTTTCTGTGCAGTACAATGTATTGTCAACATTCACTTCCTTAGTGGCTGTTATGCCCAGGGAAGAAAAGGTAGAGGGAATGCCTACGTTTGTAAAAATTCCTGTTTCTGCACCTCGAGGATGGGATATGGATACACCTTGCGAAGGAGCCCCACGTTATGACTTAGGAAATGCCGGAGTGGATGGCTTTTCTGCACCAATGTCAGTTATGAGAAATAGGAAAAGCGGTGCTTCTTTAGAAGATTATTGTGAATTCATGAAATCACCGGTTCATACAGCCTCGCATTCCCATCAATTGTTGGAACCATTTGCGCAACAAGATGCCAGCTCTATTGACCCACTAGAAATGGCAATCCGAAATGCTGTTCTTTTGCAAAATGCCAATGGTTCGGTGGGACCTGGCAGCGACAGAACAAGAGCTACTGCTATGTTTGTTCTGGGTATGGTGGAATCTGGAAGAGCGATTAAAAAATATCGCATGTCTCTTCAAAAAGCCCTGCAGTGGCTTCTGGATAATGCAAAATCAAACGGTTTGATTGTATCTTGTGCATTGTATCTGGGAACTACTCGATTGACATTTTCTAGCGATGATATTGCAGATACATTGAAAGAGTGTCAGAGCCAAATGAGCGAAGCAGAAAAAACTGTCTATAAAGAGTTTATTACAGGAACCTTTGTTTCCTTGTGGCATACACTTTTCCCTTCGCACGATTGGGATGAAAACAACCCGGATGAAATCGCACTCCGTTTGTTGGAAGAGGTGGATCGTTGCGACCAATAATACCATAACTATGTACAAGAAGTCTTCTTGGGAGTGGAGTATTTTCAACATTCGTTAAAAAAACTCGCGAGTATTCTTACTTTGCGTAGATAATACTCGGATTGTTTAAAATGTAACAGAAGGGTTTACTTTTTTTCTTGTTTGAATAAAATGAGTGTAATTTGAGCAATGGAAATGGTCACTCATTTTTATTAGCTCTTAAGCCTGAGGTCCCTTGATTGATCTCAGGCTTCCTTTTTTTATCGAATTTTCAATAGTAAAAAAATTGTTTTTTTCTTCCTATATTCTGTTTAATACACACTGATTTTACAAAAGAAGACGCTAGCATCTGTGAAGCATTTGGGGATTTAGCAGCTCTGGCTTTGCAAAAATGGAAAAGCCATTAAGCTCTGGTAAGTAGCGAGCAACAATTTAGAGAAACCATTGAACAAGCCTATGATGGGATTTTAATTGCCGATGAGAAATATCAAATTATTGAATGGAATCAAGCCCAAGAAAGAATATTTGGGTTTTCACGTAAAGAAATGATAGGCTCGTCCCTGTGGGATTTCCAGAACTCTATCACACCGGTACACCAAGAGAAATCTTTTCATAGCAGCGAATTCAGAGAACGAATTCTGCATTACAAACAGCTGCAAAAGAATCCAGAGATATGGGATGTGGAGATTAAAGATAAGCAAGGTAACCATCGATACATTCAAGTGACAGCTATCCCTATTCATCTTCAGGGCGGATCTCTTTTTTGTCTGATTTGCAGAGATACAACAGAAGAGAAAAAAATAGTACAAATGAAAGATCATTTTGTGAATGTGGTAACCCATGAATTGCGAACCTTCTTCTATCCCGCACATGGATATGGATCGGAATCAAATTGTTCGGTTGTTTATCAATGTGGCAAACAATGCTGTTAAATATACAAAAAGTGGGTTTGTGCGAATTCGAGTTGTTCCTTTTGCAAAAGAAAATAAAATTCGCATTGAAATAGAGGATTCAGGAATCGGGATTCAACCCGATGATCAAAAAAGTTTGTTCCAAAGTTTTGTGAAGCTTCATTCTACAGAAACAAATGGTCAAAGAAGTACAGGATTGGGCTTGTCTATTGTCAAGAAAATTGTGGACCATCACTGCGGTAAGATATGGGCAGAATCTATGGTTGGAAAAGGATCTACCTTTTTCATTGAATTACCCATCCACCAAGAAAAAGGGACAAAGAAGTAGTAAAGGATTTTTATTCCAAATGAAATCCCCCAAATCGTACAATTACGAGGAAATACTATCCCTGAAATTTGACAATTACAGGGATAATGGTAAGATAATGCTATGATAATACAACGTGTTTATGATGATCTTGATTCCTTTATAGATCCAGGAAAAGTACTCGTCGTTTATGGTCCACGAAGAGTTGGAAAAACGACATTGATTCAGCATTACTTAAATACCACGAAACTACATTACCGTTTTGTTTCTGGAGATGATATTACGATACAAAAAGCACTTGGTTCTCAAAGCATTCAATCCATTGCTGAATTGGTTCAAGGTGTTGACTTATTTGTCATTGACGAAGCGCAGCGTGTACCATTTATTGGGTATGGATTGAAAATCATGGTTGATCATAATCCATCTCTTAAAGTGATAACAACTGGTTCAGCGTCGTTTGATCTACAAAACAAGATAGGCGAACCCCTGGTAGGCCGTAAACGAACTTTACGATTGTATCCGATTTCACAAAAAGAATTAAATCAACACTATACTATGTTTGAATTACGTGAACAGCTCTCTAAACGATTGATATTTGGTTCTTACCCAGAAGTTATCACGCAGTCATCTACAAAAGATCAGGTTGAAATTTTACATGAGATTGTTCATTCTCTTTTATTAAAAGACATTCTTGAACTTGAGCGCGTCAAGGGGTCTGCAGTTCTTCATGACTTGCTTCGTCTTCTAGCTTTTCAAGTCGGCAATGAAGTGTCACATCAAGAGATCGGAATGACGATTGGTCTTGACAAAAAAACGGTAGGGCGATATTTAGACTTATTCGAGAAGGCTTTCTTAATCTTCAATTTACGAGGATTTAGCCGAAATTTACGAAAAGAAATCACGAAAAAGGGGAAGTATTATTTCTTTGATAATGGTATTCGCAATGCTTTAATCGCCAATTTCAACGAAGTGTCTATACGTAACGATGTTGGTTCGTTGTGGGAAAATTTTCTTTTTATCGAAAGAATGAAAAAACTAGAATACTCATCTATCTATGCAAATTCTTTCTTCTGGAGAACCTGGGATCAAAAAGAAATTGATTATATTGAAGAAAGAGATGGTAACCTTTTCGGGTATGAATTTAAATGGAAAAGTAAGAATCCATCAAAAGGAAGCAAAACTTTTTTAGAGACATATCCTGAAAGTTCTCTTGAAGTGGTCACTCCAGAGAATTTTCTGTCCTTTGTTCTGTAACACGAAATAAACAGCAAAACACTTCACTCTCATTTCGTAACATGTATACTAGGAGTAAGAAAGATTAAACCTTCTTTCTCCTATAAATAGTAAGCCCGAGGATATCAAAGTCCTCGGGTTTTTTGATATCAACAGCTTATTTCAATCTGTTTTCAATCTCTTGTAAATCTGTTGTGATTAGTTCTTTGCTTTCCACATCCTCAATTTTCTCAGCTTCTGTTTGGGCTTTATGCAAAAAATCTTTCGCTGTACTGGATTATGAAAAGAAACACATCCCAGGTGGAGGAAAAAATCCGTCCCAAGAAAGGAGAAATGGGACGGACAAACTTTTAAGAGGGACTACACTTATAGTACTCATCAAACTAGTTAAAGGTTTCATGGATATTGGAAAAGTAGTTTTCTTGTAAGCAAAATGTAATTCCTTTCTGTGCTTACTATTCGAATTATTCATTCCCTATTGAGATATGTATTGATATTTGTAAAATTGAGGGTAGTAATGCATACATGAAGGAGTGAAATATGAAAGCCTATATTGTCAAGATTGAACTAAATGAATCCAATCCCCTTGTTTGGAGACGAGTCATATTCCCTGCAGATGCTACATTTAAAAGACTGCACGATATCATACAAAATGTAACGAATTTCCAAAGTGGCTACCCTTTTGATCCATACCACCTTTATGACTTTGATCTTAGGCAAGAACCTCTGATGGTAACCAATGATGAGAATGCATATCAAGAGCACAAAGATTATATCGAATACAAAAAGAAAATGAAAAAAGCGAAAAAGGCATTGCCAAAAGAAATGTCCCAATTCCAAAAAAATCAAATTGCATTGTTGGAAATTCCCACATACTTACCCAGCAATCGAAAAGTGGATGTCTATTTGGAGAAATACAAAACAATCCCCTATACATACGATTTTGGTGACAATTGGGAGTTTACGATTACTTTGGAAGATATTGTTTTCGATTATTATTTCGGGTATCCCACTTTGCTGGATGGGGAAAATACCGCCCCACCTGAAGATGTGGGAGGAATTTTTATGTTTTATGAATTTCTCGATGCTTACAACGATTCAAAACACCCCGATCATGAAGAATATAAAGAATGGGCTGACTCGAATCATTTCCAAGAATACGATCCAAAGCTTATTAACAGAAGCCTAGAGGGAGTTCATTACAAGAAAACCGAATGGGACAAGATTCACCACGAGAATTATAAAGTTATAACTGACAAGTACCGAGATCCAAGCTGCATGTAATACAGCGTAATCATGGGAATGGATGAGAAATCCAATGCCTTTTAGTGTGTTGTTGAAAATAGTTTACCAAGTGGCATTAAATGGAAAGTTTTTCCATAAGGAGCAATGAAATGAGAAGATGGGTTTCGTTTTTTGTTGTTATGGTTGTGTTTCTACCTTTTTTAATGATGAATTGTAGTCAATATTCAGCAGAAAAATCGAAGGACTTTTCGGTTTCCACCAAAGTCGAAGAAGTAAAGTATCAACTGGCATATCAGAGGAACGTTCCTCATGATTTCTTTTTTTCTGATGCAGTTGTTACAGCCACAGGTGCAGTCGTTACTCTTGGACTAAACAACCAAACGGTAACTACCTATGCAAATTATTATGCAGTTCATGAACAATCAAAAAAGCTGCATCAATTCATCCATCCAATCACCAATGAAACCTTCTATGTGTTGGATATATGGAAATTTGAAAAATATATACCAGCTTCTAACCCTTCATGGGTGCCGTCTAAAAACTCTGAAACTCGTATCATTCAAAGCATGTGTATGAACTGCCAAAACTTTGATATCTATCTATTGACGGAGAAATCAGAGCCCCTTTGTTTGGAAGAGGCTGACATTCGGTTTGTTGACCACCAAGGTTTGGACAATACCACCAGTCTTGACCCTGACAAAGACTCAACAACCCATATGGAAGATTCCGAAGAAGAAAATTCAATAGAAGTAATCTATGTAAAAAGACGTTTTCAGCCCGTGTCCATCAAATCTTCACAGACTGTTATTGAAGTTGTGCGTGGGGATGATATCCTAAAAGAATACTCTATTGAAGACGATAAGTATTTCACAACAATAAAATATTGTCACGAACCGAATACGAACAAAGAATACCTGCTTGCATTGGATGCTTATAGAAACTTCTATTCTGCAGAGATTACTGAAGATGCACTTAAATTTGATCCCATTCAAACTAGTTTCCCTTCTTTTCATTCTTGGGAATTGTCTGGCGATACACTGCTGTTAATGGATACAACCAATACTCTACATTTCTATACAGCAGCTTTCACCGGTGATACACTCTCGTTCCAAGAAAAGGAAACTTTAAAAGTTCCTTTCGATGTGAAGATGCGTAATCCTGTACTTCAATACAACCCCATATCAAAAGGAATTGTATTGTGGGATGCCATTGTCAACGGACAAACCTATGTGGCAACTTTTCATGATGAAGAATCTGCATGGAAATGGAAACAGTTGAAAGTGACTCCAATGAGTTTGTTTATGTTTTCTGATGAACTATTACAAAAAGGAAACGATACTTCGCCTGATGAGGAGACTCCATTCTGGTCTTCCAAGGATCACGCATACTATTACGGCGTACCCCCTCATCAATCTCGCATGAATCTATACCGCATTTCTACTGAAGTGTACTGACGTTAAAACTGTCACTATGGAGCTTAACATGAAAAAACGTATGTTGAAAGCCATGAATGATCCACATACGATGGAACTTTTGTATCGTGAAAATCCATCGCAATTCGAAGAAGTGTTTGAGATTCTTTTCAAAGAAAACCCAGACAGTTTATTGTTACGAGTATGGAAGGAACGTTTAGGGCCAGCTTCATCGGTACAATCTTCTGTAGAAAAACAATTGGATGCTTTCGCTATTGAATCTCCCGCTGAGGATGATCCTTATCGGGATGGCAATGCTATTAAACAAAGCTTCTGGAAAACCATGATGCCAATTTTGTTTATATGCCTGTTAATCGCATTAGGGGGATTTTTTGCAAAACTACCCGATTTTTTCCCATCTTTTTTTCTTTGGAATAAGGACCCAGATGCGATGTATTATATGCGCAATATCACTGCTTTTTTCCTCCCAGGTCTAGCTATTCTCTATATCATCCTTCGGAAAAACATATCTCCAAAAGTAGTGTGGATTACTTTAGGAATGATCGCTATCAGTCTGACCTATATCAATCTGCTTCCTAATTATGTATTTCCTGGGAAGATAGATCCCATTTCTGATACTCTTATTTTAGCCTGTTTGCACGTACCCTTCCTGTATTGGATTGCAGGTGGTATTGCTTGGGCAAATGGAGAGTACAAGGACTTACAGAAACGGATTCAATTCATTCAGTTGAATGGCGAAGTATTGATCACCACCGTTCTTATACTCTTAGCAGGTTTCATTCTGAGCGTATTAACGATGTTCTTATTTGAAACCATTAATGTTAATGTATCAGATATTATGGTAGGATGGGTAGCTATCTTTGGTGCGATTGGATGCCCCATTGTGGCAGTTTTTTTAGTTCTAAAAAGAAATGTGAAAAACAACTTGTTAGCTGTATTGGTTCGTGGTTTTACTCCCTTGTTTACTATTGTAGTGATTGCTTTCTTAGCTCTGATTCTTTTGCGAATCCGAAATCCTTTTGAAGATCGTGATTACTTGATTACAATCAATGTTTTGTTGTTTGTCATAGTGACTCTTTCCACATATGTGATTGTAAACCGAGATGCCATCGTAAAGAATTTTGTCAATGTAGTGTTGTCCATTTTCCTTGGGGGAGGCTTTTTGATCGGAATTATTGCATTGGCAGCTGTGTTATTTCGCTTATTCCAAGATGGTTTTACCCCCAATCGTATGGCATTGATTGGTATGAATATCCTCTTAACCGTAAACATCGGCGGATTATTGTATCATGAACTCAAATGGCTATTGAAAAAGGCAAAACAACCCAATTCCACTGTGTGGATTGCAACGTATCTCCCCATTTATCTTTTATGGTCTTTGTTGATGGTTTTTCTTTATCCCTGGATTTTCGGACTCCACTAAAGAATAAGGAGCTCAGATAAAAATAATATGATTATTAACAAGTTTTTTACGTTGGATTGTTGTATAACTCCAATTAAGTCCCAAGCTGTACCTGATGAGTGGTGGAACAACGTAGGTCTATGTTGGGCTTTTTCTAGTGTTGCATCATTTGATAGTAGTTTGTTAAAACAAGGGTTTGTAACCAATCCATTAGAAGTGTAGAAAACTCTGTTCTCTATTTGCAGGCAATTTTTGCTGATTAGGTTATTGTTTTCTTGTGAAAAAGCCTGTTTTTCTGTATAATGAGGCTATGAGTGAGTCATTTTTAAAACCATCTGATGCCAAATGGAGCGAGTATCGTTATTATCTTGATCAAAGTGAACATGAGAAGAAAGATCTTTTAAAAAAGAAATTTCAAGATTTCCTTTTAATGACCGAGATGATTGCTTCCATGCTGTACAAGAAGTTTTCTGTACAGAAAGTATTTCTCATTGGATCTCTTTTAGATTTTGATTGGTTTCATGATCACTCTGATATAGATATCGTTGTAGAAGGTTTAGATCCCAAACAATATTTTAAAGCTTGGTTGGAAATTGAGAATATTACAGATGGAGAACCATTTCATCTTATTGATATAAATGATATATCTGAGGAGTTTTACAGCAAAGTGATTACAAAAGGAAGGCTATTGTGAACTCAAAATACCTGGTTTTAAAAGAACGGATTATTGAAGAGTTATCCTTTGTGAAACGATCTATGCAAAAAGCGGAAGAAGCTTGGAACAAAGCTAAAATTGAAAATAACGATTGCTACTACGATTCAACTGCTCTAAACCTCCATCATATGTATAATGGCATAGAAAGGATTTTTGAGCAGATTGCTCGAAATGTTGATGAATCATTTCCCGCAGGAAGAAACTGGCAAAGAGATCTATTGGTTCAAATGACATTAAATATTCCAAAGCTGAGACCCAGAGTTATCTCTGATGATTTGTTTATCATCTTGAATGAGTTCCGATCTTTTCGGCATGTTGTAGGAAATATCTACACATTCCAGTATGTAGCTTATCTGGTTCTCCCATAATTTCTGGAGGTAGTAATGTGTAAAATTGTTTGTTTATTATGCTCTCTTGTGTTGATGTGCGGGATTACACATTGTCAAAAAGATAGCTCTATTTCTATCATAACATTTCCCACTCAAGAATCCTCTTCTTGCTTTTTGGAATCCAAAACATTGCTGGGGCATGGAAATATATTTATTAATCATCTCGTAGAATCCCAAACACATGGCCATTATCCATCAGCTCCATCTAGGGTTATTCCTACTTCAACTGGATTGTATGTGATCGCAATGCTCAATGCGAGGGATATTACTTCTTCTGAAGCACAAGGCGAGTGTGTTCACATTATTCGCTTGAATGCAAATCAACAATATGAGTGGCACCGCGTTATTGACATGCAACCAACGGATCATTCGCGTACAAATACTTCTATTGATAATGCTATCGTTGATGAGTTGGAAAACGTGTACTTCTCAGGAGTTTCAAACAAACTCCACGTGTTGGATGAAGAGTCCACAACAATTGACGATGAGAAAGGGTACGTTGCATGTTTATCAAAGCAAGGAACTTTGAAATGGATTCAGATGCTTCCCGAGTGCACTGAAACAAAATTAGTCCCATCTTCAAACACCATTGTGTGTGTTTCAAATATCCACCAAATAAGAATTTGCGTGAACATTCTTGATATTTTTACTGGGGAAACAATTTCGGTAGCGAAATACACAATCGAACCGTACATTGGAAGGTTTTGGATCGATCATGAAGGAGTTTACGTTGTTACAGAGCAAAGAGATGATCGATCTTGGGATCTACGGAATTATTCTTTCACAGATGGCTTTCAATGGAAACAAACGATTCCATTTCCGTTGGATTCTCAACATTTTGATGGCTATGAAAGTGTGTTTGTTAAACCCAATGACCTTTATTGTTTTCAGTCAAACAATAATCATCTGTTTTTTGGTGGAACTTTGGAATGGCGTCAAGACAATGAAGAAACAAAGCAGCTTTTTCTATTTTGTCTAACCAGAGACGGCATTATAGAATGGATTGAACAAACCCCTCTTTTACCTACTGTATATCTAACTCATCTCCAATGTGACGATGACGCTGTATATCTTGTGGGGTATACGGATACTCATTTCTTACCCAACCACGAGCATACATTTCAACCTGCAATAGCAGGGGAAACCGACCTATTTATTGAGACTTTCACAATGGATCACTCCTATCTATGGGGAACGTATTTGGGGGGTCAAAGCGCTGAACCAGCTTACCTTGGAGTGAAACCGAGCACTTTTTATGCTCCTGCTTTTGTGCAATTCCAATTGCACCAAGATCATCTTGTATTAACTACCACGACGTACAGTGAAAAGATTGACGAAGTGAATGCCTGCCCTGTGTTAAAACGTACCAATCCAAACATTTCATCAGAACCAGAATGCTCCAGTTTGCTATTCATTCTTTCGAAACAGGGAGAAGTCAAATACAGTACATACACTGCAACAGATGCACAGGATGTTGATCAAGTAGCAGCTGGGAATAAAACATACCAAGAAGCCTCTTATCCGAGTATCTGTATAGATGATTGGGTACAAAACATTGCTAGCTACGGAGATACCTTGTATATGATCAGCATGAACAATGATACAAACACATTGCTAACCAAACCAATGCAAAACAAGCTCTCTATTACGAAAAAAAGACTCCGACCATGGATATATTATGTATCAGAGTATTCGATACAGAAGAAGGAGTAATAGCAAAATGAAGCCCTTGTTTCAATCATTTTCGTGGTCTGTTTACGATTTTAAGGTATTGAAAGAGAGGTAGAATATGAAGAAACTATGTGATTTGCAAAAGAAAGATCAAGTGTATGGTACGAAGTATACCAATCTCGTTGTTAAGAATGGTAAGTTTTTCACAAATAGAAGTATTGCAACCAGTATTTGCTTATTGTTATTATTCTCCCTTGCCATCTGTTCTTTCGGTTGTAGCCAAGAAAAATCAAACACAATCAATAATAATGAAGAGAAAATTCCTGCAATCAACACCTATGGCAATACTACTGGAAATATCGTCAACGTGGGAATAGCAGCCATTCAAGGAGAGTGGATCTATTACAGCAATGTAAGTCATAGGGGTGAGTTATACAAAATACGTGTTGATGGATCAGATAAAACTCTTGTGGGTGAAGACAATGCAACGTTTATCAATGTAGTAGGGGATTGGGTCTATTACAGTGACTCTTTTGGAGGCGAAAAGCTGTATAAAATACGAACAGATGGTACTGATCTTACTAGTCTACACGACAATTCAGTATGGGGATTGCTTGTTGCAGGGGATTGGCTCTATTATGTGAAACATTTGGACAATGGGGCGAATGCAAGGACAGAGCTATGCAAAATTCGGACTGATGGTACAGAACGTACAGTAGTGTACAAGGGTGAAACTGGTCCCATGAATGTTGTAGGGGATTGGATTTATTTTTGGAACGAAGAAAATGATGTTCGTAAACTTTGTAAAATCCGTACCAATGGTACCAAATATACGGTATTGGCGGAAGGAGATTTTAATCAAATCAATGTCGTGGGAGAGTGGATTTATTGTACCAAAAAGGTATTTGGAGATGATATGTACCGCATGGGAAGAGACACCCTTTACAAAATGAGAACCGATGGCACCGAATTTCAGCTTGTCGAATGAAAATGCTTTTAGTTTTGGGGTTGTCAATGAATAGTGTGATTAAGTTATCCATAACCCAATTGTGAATGTTTTTTGAATTGTTTGCCACATGAAAAAGTTTTAAACTCCAGTTTTCATGGTATAATTATAGTATGATGAAAAGAAATTTATGTTCAAAAAACTCGCGTTCAATTGAATACGATTTGGAAGCCATTAATGCGTCTTCATATTTAGAGGGATATACTTTATCCAAAAAGGCTTTACAAAGATGTAAAATGATACTTGAGGGTAAACTATCTCCAGAAGATGCAATCAAACAAGTTATCTGTGAAGAATGATTATGCAACTCAAGACAATGAGTACTGTTATCCCGAAACATCAGTTTTAATCAATAAACTTGACATTCACAATAGGGTTCTGCTGGAAAAAAAAGAACATGAGATAGTTTCACTCCGTATGTCTCAGCTAAAAAAAAATCCATTGTACAATAGTATAGATTTTTCTGTTCAGTACATTAAAAGGATTCATTTTTTTCTGTTTCAAGACATCTATTCCTGGGCTGGTAAATATCGTACAGTTAGAATTAGCAAAAATGACTTCATGTTTGCCTATCCAGAGTATATTGATCAGGAATTAAATAAAGAGTTTGAAAAACTGAAAAACAATTCCTATTTCAACAATCTTTCTCAGACTTTATTTTGTGAAGAAATTACTCGATTTAAAATTGAGATTAATACAATACATCCTTTTCGAGAGGGTAACGGGAGAGTATTAAGGTTGCTTGTTGAAGATATTGCTTTCAATGCAGGATATCATGTACAGTTTAATCAAGTAACCAAACGTGATTATATTAATGCGATGATTTTATCGCCTACTGACGAAAGACCATTGAAAGAGCTAATAACCTTTATCACTAAACCGATTTAAAAATTCCTCTTTTCTACTTTTGTCGTAGATGAGGTTTCATTGCTACGAAAACATCCTCTACGGCTATATTTTCAATCGAAAAATGGGTCACAAAAATAAACCAAAAATTGTTTCTATTTTTCTTGACTTTGTGTATTTCGCGAGTATTCTCAAATTAACAATAAATTACAATTTTTTGGGAGAAACTAATTTGTTTACAAAAGTAAAATTGAAACTGTTCAATGACCGGAAAAAAGGAGTTTTTAGTCTGCCGTTTTGGCTCTCTGCCATCGTATCTTTTTCCAGCCCTGCCCACCCTACTGATTCTCTTTTCTAACAAATAGCATTCTCCTTCATAAGGAGATTTGAAATTGGTCAAGTTAAGTGTAAGGAATTTTAGTTTTCGTTTCAATGATGGTGTTGCATTATTGTCTTGGCAAGGAAAAAAGAATCGTCATAAATATCAAAAACTGATCGCATTGTTTGTCAGTTGTCTTCTTTTCTTCACCGTACTTCCCGTATCCACCTTTGCTTCTGTTCTTTCGTCTTCTCTTTCGTCGCCGTCTCTTCGTCCCTTGCCTTCCTCTCCCCCTCCCTCTCCGGAAGCCTTGCTGCGAATGCAACAGCAGGAAGAAGAGGCTCGAACCAATGCCCCCAAAGAAATGATTGCAAAGCGAACCAAGAATAGTAAAAAGTATGTCACTCCCTCCGGTATCTATCAAACCAAAACCTATCCACGTGCCATTCATGTGAAAAATGATCGTGGAG
>CAZBOU010000013.1:0-51420 GCA_964493625.1 uncultured Caldisericota bacterium | reverse complement strand
TAGCATGTTACAACGTCGTACGTATTTTGTATTAAGTGATAGTTGACTTTGTATTGATTGCCTGTATCGTATTCTTTACTCAGGTAGCATATTTTGTGATTGTAATAGCAGAAATCTCCATAATGATCACTAGGCAGTGTATGTTCCCATAAAATTCTTTTTGGATCATTCGGTCTAGTTTCGTACATACCCCAGTTTGGATCAATATAGGTGGAGACTGCTTGTAATTTGTCTCCATTGACTACAACAACAAACATATCTGTTTCTTGTGTTGTTGACAATGCTTCATTTATGACTACATAATCATGGTTTGGAGTGTTCCGTCCAGTTGTATCCAAATCTCTGGATACATAATCCCAGTACCAGTCATGAAAAGGGGATGTCCAAGAAGGAAAAATTAAAGTGCATAGTAAGTTTTTCACCGTTTTCTTTTGACTCATTTGGTGATTTTTTCGTTGGTTTTTTTGAGGCGGAATAGGAGGGCTGTGCCTAATAGAAGGACGATGGCGATGATGATGACGTTGAAGATTTGTTGTTGGCTTTTTGTGCGGTCTGGGGATGTGGCTTCTTCTTGGATGGGACCTAGCGTCAGTTCATCGTAGCCTTCTTGTAGGATGCTTTCTCTGTATCTCCCTATATCGTACTGTGGTTTTTGTGTTAGTGTGGGACTACCAAACAGCAAGGTGAAGGTTGTTTCATTTTCACCATTGAAAACGATTTCTTGGGCAAATCTGCGCACGATGATTTTTTGGATATTGATAGGCTGGTCATTTAAGTTTTCAATAAAAATCTTGCTGCTATCTGGTTCTTTCCATCCATTTAGATGCAAGGTAAGGTTTTGGTAGTTTTGATCGGTGAAGCGAAGATTGTACAATTCTTCTGGAGAGAATGTTTCGTAGCGAACGGTTCGGTGAAAGAGTTCATCGGTCACAAGGGTGATGTCAGAAATGGATAGGTTTTTCATATTGTACAGGGTGATTACCGTAGTGGTTCCTACTTCTTCGGTTGAAAACTGGGCTTCAAACGTATCGATAAAATATTCTTTTTGCACCAGTTCTTGGTCGAAATGAAGCTTTGCACTGGTAAAATCAATGGATTCTCCTCCATGTGGCACTTGAAGTCGGTAGTGGGTATACTTTTGGACAGAATCAAATGAAATGGTGTCTTGGGTATAGGTATCGACAGAATACAGCAGAGTTTTTTGTAAATAAGTCCAATGGTTTCCATCGTAGCTACCATACACTTGGGCTTCTTTTGCATAGCTTCGATTGTTTGTATACACCTGTAGAGAATTGGCTTGTATATCTCCTTCTACTGAAGTTTCCAGTGCAAAATCAAAATATTGCCAGGACTCTTTCACAAAGCTATCGATTCGCTTCATGTTGTACGTTTTTTTGATGACATCTTGAATTTCTTTCCATTCATGCAAGAAAAAGGGCACTTCTTCATCTTTGGAATTCACCAGTT
This sequence comes from uncultured Caldisericota bacterium, assembly GCA_964493625.1. GTDB lineage: Bacteria > Caldisericota > Caldisericia > UBA6126 > UBA6126 > JAGLCW01. The sequence continues at coordinate 49,953 of CAZBOU010000013.1, read as the reverse complement.
TGAGATCGGCTAAATTGTACTGACAGGCTGAAATGACTTGATTTGTAAGCCTTACGGCTTTGTATTTTTGGGTTCCCTGGTTTTGTATGGGGGCTGAATACTGGTAAGCTGCAGCTAAAATGACCAAAGGACTGGCGAAGAGACAACAGCAAATAAGAAGGATAAGAAGGGTTTTATTTTTCATTTTGAACATCCTTTATTTGAAGCTCTAAGAGCTTTTGAAAGTGCTGGTAGGTGAAGGAAATTCCAAGCAAGAAAATACCAAATGCAAAATAGGAAATCATTCGACCAAAGGATTCTAGTCCTGAAAGATCGAGAAATACAAGTTTAGCAGTGGCTAGAATAGACAAGCCCAATCCAAAACGACGCAGCATAGCATTGCGCTTCAAGAAGCCGTACAAAATCCAAAGGGTTGCAGTAAGAATATACAAAATGCTGATCAGCAAACTTTGGAAACCAAAGCCATAGTGGGATATCAAGTTTTGCGTGAGAATAATGACGGTATAGGCAGATATGAGGATGCTGAAGAATCCGCTTCTTTGGAGGGGATTTACAATGAAGTCTTGTACCAATTCTCGCAAGGATGCGATCGACAAAAGTCCAAGAAACAGAAGCAAAACGGTTCCCGCGATATAGAGAGCTGGGGAGACGGATGGCGAGGTGAATTGGATGGGATGATAACTCGCATTTAGTCCAAACAACCAGAGAATTCCAATAACGAACCAGAAAACACGTATGACTTTCGTCCAGCCATCGTACAGAATGCGGATATATTTGACCAGAAAAGCAAGTAGAAGTGTAATCACAATGCCTGAAGCTTGCAGGAGATATTGAATATCAAGAGATTCATATCCAAGCATTTGGACCAATGCCCGGTACCATTCTTGGTTGACAAGGTACAAACCGTAAAACCAAACATTCAAAACCGTGGCATATTTGATTGCTTTGGCCAGATTATTTTGAAACGTTTTCTTGTAGGCTAGTGCAGCTAGAATAGCAATGCTTCCGAAGGTGATGGCCGAATACTTGAGAGTAAACAACGAGTACATATTCATGTAGATTCCCAGTACATCTCCAAATAGAAAGGATGCCAAGCTTAATGCGTATGCAATCCCACCACTCCATTTTAAAACTTTGTCTTCTTTCAGGATGCCATAGACGGCAAGCAAGACTCCTTCCACCAACCACCCCAAGGAAAACCACATTTTGTCAAATTGGAATGGAATGAACAACAGGATGAACGTGAAGCCAGTCAGATAAAAGAGAGAAATGATTCTCTTCTCTTTGCTCATTTTTCGTTCCATCCACCAACCCAAGGCAAGGTAAACGGCAGCAAAAATAGCCGCAAGAGCTCCCATATAGGGTTGCAGTTGAACAGAATAGAAAGCTATATTTAAAAGTACTGCACTAACAATCGTATTCGCTGCAATAAGAAGAATATCGGGAAGTGAAAACGTTACTTTACGCTTGTAGGTTGCTATGATGGGAATTAAAGTATAGATGAGGAAGACAAGAAGGATATACAGGAGAAGATATGCGTCTTGCATTCGAAATGGGAGATCAGGATTCCTGCTGGTAAGAACCATGTGCATGATATAGATGCTAGCAGCACTATTGAATAAAAATCCCACAATCATGCTTACGGTCCATTTTTTCTGTGTGGAAATGAGAAGCAAAAATGTATTGAAAAAAAGGAAATAGAGCATGAGAATCCAAACTGGCATTGCTGGATCGGTAATGGTTACAATGGGTAGATAACCACCAATGATGGCAAACAGAGTGATGGTTTCTGCTTTGTAACGCAGAGAAAGAACCAGGGCAAGAAGTGTATTGAGAACGCAAAGAAGAAGAGCAATTTCGATGGAGAGAATATCCAGGGTGAAATGGCTTAATGAGATGGCTCCATACAAAATAGCAATGCCCCCACTGGTAAGGGCAATGGAAAAAATGGAGGGAATCTTGCGATTGAGCCACTCACCAACTCCAAGAAGCAAGCCACCAAGTACAAAAATAACAATTCCTTTTAAAAGAGGAGTGAGTAACACATAGCCGTAGCGTGAAAGAGCAATGACGGCAATCAGCAGGAATAAAATTCCAATTTTGCTGAAGATGTTAAGTCCGATGAGGGATTCAATATTCCCCTTTTTAAGGGCTGCTTTGTATTCTTCATCAAGAAGGCCTTCTTTTTCTAATTTTGCCGCATCGGCTTCTTGTTCCCTGGAAAAAGCCTTTGCTTGTGAGGTAAAGTCAGATTCTGCGGTTGTTACTAAAACATCAATGCGACTTCGAAGGTCTTCTAGTTCTTGATACACCGTTTCTGCAGCAGAAATTCTATTTTCCTGTAGAGTTTTGTATAGTCGGTCGATGTGATGTTTTGCTTTTTTCTCGAAGGCTTTTAAGCGGTTTAATCCGGTTTCTGTTTTGGTTGCAAAGTATACTTCGGTTCGCTGATTTGCAGCTTGTAGAAGGTGCATTTTTTCATTGTAGATCTGTTCATACAGTGTACTTTTCAGAGATTGGTTTTCCTTTGTTAATGCATGGTTTTGTGCTGATTCTTTTTGAAGTTGTTCCTGGGTTTGATCCAGCTCCTTTTTCAAATGTTGGTTTTCGTTCACCAAATCTTTGCTTTCCAGGGTTTTCACTTCTTCTTCCATAGCAGACATTAACTTTTTCTGACTTGTCAGAAGGTTCTTCATGGACTCCATTAAAGACATATCATCCCTCCGTTTACCAGCGGTTTGCTGGATAACAACGTAACAAAACTATATCATTCCAACCTGTCAAAAATCCTATGAAATCTTGCCTACTCACAAGACAACTTTCCTTTGCAAAGATCACTCCTATAATCATATTCTGTTTAGAAAGGTTTACAAGAGAAAACAAACGACTTCAAAAAAGATACATACATACTACTCGAAACTTAGGCATTGATTTTCAGGTTGAGCATAATTCTTTTTTGAAGGGTGGGAGTAACTTCATCAATGAAGATTAGCGGTGTTATTCTTTAAAGAAGCTTTTGCTATTAAAGGAAAAATCGTATAATCTATCGTTAAGGACATATAATGAGTGAATTAATGGCTGTTAATCCGACGATTTTAAAATGGGCTAGAGAAAGTATTAACTTGTCTATTGATGAGGTAGCTTTAGCTATTTTTCAGAAAATTGAAAAAGCTGACATTGTTAAAGGATGGGAAAATGGGACACTTCAACCTACCTATCCGAAATTAGAAGAAATTGCTAAGCTTTATAGTCGACCTACTTTCATTTTTTTCTTTCCTGAACCACCAGAAGAGGATTCCCCAACCACTGAATTTAGATCTACTGTACCTTCTGAATATTTAGACCATCTTCCACCAACCATCATTAAAATCTTTAGAAAGCTGAAACAATACCAATTCAATTTGGTTGAGTTACTTGAGAAGCATAATGAGGAGCTTGATCTGTTTCGAAACATCCAACTAGACCATGATACAAGTATTCCCGAGATAGCGGTGATTCTCCGAGATACAATGAAAATTGATATAGAAGTACAAAAGAAAATGTCTTGTAAAGAATTTTTTACCTATATTCGAGATAGTTTTAACGAACATGGTATTTGGGTTTTTACCGAGAATTTTGCGAATAACGATTTTTCTGGGATGTGTATTTATGATCCTGTTTATCCTGTTGTTATGGTTAACTCTGTAATGTCATATCAACGGAAATCATTTACCCTCTTTCATGAATTAGCCCACCTCTTACTAGATTATAGCGGACTAGATGTACTGAGTACAAACCCTTATCTTCGCTATCGAAACAACAGATATAGTTCCATAGAAGTATTATGTAATGCCTTTGCAGGGGAGTGTCTTGTTCCTAAGGATTATTTTACACCGTATTTGAAGAAAACTTTTGATATTGATTCTGTTAAGGAAATCGCTGATAGACTTAGCGTTAGCAGGGCAGTCATTTTAAGGAAGTACCTTGACCATAACATGATCAATCAAAATGAATATAGTGAATTGATCAAAAAATGGGATGATAGCTTCGAAAAAAGAAAACAACAGAGTAGTAAACCATTACCAATATACTATCCTACACAATTAAGCAAAATGGGTAAGCCTTATATTGAACTTGCATTTCGATCTTATTATGACAATAGAATCACTCTGGATGCTTTAGCATCTTATTTGGGGATGTCGAAAACAAACGCTATAAAACTTGAAGGAAAAATTTGAAAACCTCCATTTACGTTTTTGACACCAATACATTGTCCAATATTGGAAGGTTTTATTATGAATCTATTTTCCGTTCTTTCTGGAATTTGTTCGAAACCTACGTTATAGATGGTCAAATTGTATCTGTACGAGATGTAAAAAAAGAAATCGAAAAAAAAGAGGGAATCAAAGATCTCCCAAAACGATTAGAAGCTTTAAACAGAAGTTTCTTTCGTAACCCAAACAAGGAAGATTCAGTATTCATAACAAGAATGTTTCAAATCCCTCAGTTTCGAAATAGCATTAAACAAGATAAACTATTAAGCAATGATCCCTATGCTGATCCTTTTATCATAGCCAAGGCACAGTCCTTAAAAGGTACAGTGGTTACTGAGGAAAAACACTCTCCAAATTCTGGTAAAATACCTACCATTTGTGAGTATTATCAAATATGCTGTATCAATCTTGAACAGTTCTTTTCAAAGGAAAATTGGACATTTTAGATATATTAAAAACTGAGATATAAATTGTTTTTGGGTTTAGTCTCTGAGTCTGTTTTGTGCAATGATGAAATTCAATTGACATTTGTGATCTTTTTGTGTAACATAGTACTGTAAATATTTTACAGGTTGGTGTTACATGACATTCATACAAAAGCTGTCTAAAATGCGAGGACTGCAGACTGTTTTCACGATTCCAGAGATTTCGTATATAACGCACTATAGCAATGAAAAATTGTATTCCGCCTTGAAATATGCTGTAAAAACAAATCATCTGATCCGCATTTCAAAAGGTTTGTATGCTTTTGATCATCAGTATTCAAAACACGAATATGCCAATAAACTACGGTCTCCTTCTTACATTAGTTTGTATACAGTTTTGCAAGAACACAACATAGTATTTCAACCCTATCCTTCGGTTTTTTCTGTTGCAAACCGAAATGAAACAATGGCAAGAGTTGGGCAAAACTATGTGTATCGTAAAATCAAAGATTCCATTCTCCTTCAAACACTTGGTATTGTTTCGGCGAATGGTGTATTCAAAGCGAGTCCTGAAAGAGCCCTTTGTGATAAAATCTATTTGGACCGTCAAGAGTATTTTGACAATCTTCGATCGATCGATTGGGATTTCATGACATCGCTCAATCAAAATGTGTACAACGATAACCGATATATTACTTCTTTCATTAGGGAGAACAAACCATGATCACTTTGGATATTTCGAAACACCGAATAGCAATGACCCAGCTACTACTGGATTTTTATAAAGATTCTAGGATTGCTCCTCTCCTTGGATTTAAGGGAGGAACTGCAGCAATGATGTTTTATAATCTACCACGATTCTCGGTGGATTTGGATTTTGATATCATGGGGGACACTTCAAAACGTTCTATCAATTCTGCATTGTTATTTGAACACATAACCAAGCTTTTGCATCGCAAATATCAAGTGACCGACGAATGTATGAAGTTTAACACGCTTTTTTGGTTGATTCGGTATGAACTTCATTTAGCTCAAGTGAAAATAGAAATATCAACAAGAAACTCGACCCTGAATCACTATCATCCCGTTTTATTCTATGGCGTGACATTGCACCTTATGGATGCTCAAGATATGATTGTATATAAGATGATTGCAGTCATGACTCGTAATCAATTGGCCAATCGAGACCTATTTGATTTGCATTATTTTTTACAGTCTCCGTATGCAACATCTATTCGTTATTCTTTGCTAGAAGATCTAACGAAAACATCTCCAAAAGAGTATTTAATTGGTCTTCTTAAAAAAATAACTTCAATAAGGTCTTCTTCCATTTTAAATGGATTGGGAGAAATACTAGAACCATCTCAAAAAATATGGGTGAAAAAGAATCTGCTTTCCGAACTCGAAAATTTAGTACAACTGCAGATTGATCAGATGTAGTGTTTTTTCCGCTAATGTTTCTGTTGATTGTTTTCAGCAGCCTTTAAGCTATTGAAAAGAACATTCTTAAGATTTTGTTTCATACCAAAAAGTATAATTGACAAAGTTCGCTTTCTATATATAATAAATGGTATATTTATGCGGTTTGTGAAAAAAATATTGATACGAATGACCGTATTGTTTAAACTTTGATGAAGACTAGAAAGAGGTAGTATGATTTCGCAATCAGAACAAAACTTTAGAAGCAATTTTTCCGATGGTACGGAATCCAATTGGAGCGACTGGAAATGGCAGTTAAAACACTGTATCCGTTCCGTAGAAACATTTGAAAAGGTGCTGGGAATTCAATTTTCTGCAGAAGAAAAAGAAGATTTACGGAAAACCGTAAATACATTTCCGATTTCCATTACTCCTTACTATCTGTCTCTGATTGATACGAAAAATATAAAGGAAGATCCTGTATTTCGACAAAGCTTCCCTTCTGTGCAAGAATTGGAAGTTACCAAATGCGATATGAAGGATCCACTTTCTGAAGATGCCGATAGCCCTGTTCCTGGAATCACTCATCGATACCCAGATCGCGTATTGTTTCTTGTGAGCAACACCTGTGCCATGTATTGCCGGCATTGCACTCGAAAAAGAAAAGTGGGAGACATTGACAGTATCCCTGACAAAGAACAAGTTTTAAAGGGGATTCAATACATCAAGGATACTCCCCAAGTTCGGGATGTTCTTTTAAGCGGAGGGGATCCATTTTTATTGTCCGATGAATATCTGGATTGGATTTTATCTGAACTTCAAGCCATTGATCACGTAGAAGTGGTCCGGATCGGCTCGCGGGTCCCCGCGGTGCTCCCTTTTCGCATAACAGATTCGTTGGTGAATGTATTGAAAAAACACCAGCCCGTGTGGGTAAATACGCAATTCAATCACCCTCGCGAAATTACAAAATCGTCTCGCACTGCGCTGCGAAAATTGGCCGATGCAGGCATTCCTTTAGGAAATCAATCCGTATTGCTAGCGGGAGTGAATGATTGCCCTAGAATAATGCGAGCATTGGTACACAAACTTGTAGCCAACCGAGTCAGACCCTATTATTTATATCAATGTGATCTATCGGAAGGTTTAAGCCACTTTCGAACGCCCGTTGGTAAAGGGATTGAAATTATGGAAAGCTTGATTGGTCATACAAGCGGTTTTTGCGTTCCCAGGTATGTGATTGATGCACCGGGCGGGGGTGGAAAAATTCCCGTAATGCCCAATTATTTAATTTCTTGGTCCACCAACAAAGTGATTCTTCGCAACTATGAAGGTATCATTACCACCTACAAAGAACCTGATTCATACAAACCTATCTTTTGCAATCGCGATTGCGAAAACTGTGATTTGCAGTTAAGCCTAGAAGATGCTGATGAACAGAAAGCATTGGGAGTTGAGAAATTGCTGAGTGACTCCGACGATTCTATTTCTCTGATTCCCTCTGAAAATGAACGTACGGAACGTCGATAAACCACATGGATACCATTGAACAGTTTCAAAACTCTGTTCTTCAACATGGAGAGTCTAGCAATCGGATTTATTTGATGCAATATCCTTCCCCCATGAAGGAAGATTTTCCTCTTCAGTTGAAGGAATTTGCTGAAAAGAAGGGGTATACAAAAATCGTTTGTAAAATCCCTACTCGTTACAAGGATTGTTTTTTGCAGGGCGGATATGTGGAAGAAGCAATTATTCCTAGGTTCTACCAAGGAAAAGAAGATGCTCATTTTGTATGTTTTTATGGGGATCCTTTGCGACAAAAAGAAGAAATGAAACTGAAGTATGAGCAAGTGAAACAAATTGCAGAAGACAAAAGAGGTACTTTTCAAACCTCCTCTGGCTCTTCGGAAATTCATGTGGAAAAATGTACTTCGAAAGATATTCCCGCCATGGCAGATCTGTATAAAACTGTGTTTCCTTCTTATCCTTTCCCTATTAATGACCCCGATTACCTCTACGAAACAATGAGGGACAATATTGACTATTATTGCGTGAGAAAACACAATCAGATGGTTGCACTAGCTTCTGCAGAAATGTCGTTTCGATACAAAAATGTGGAAATGACAGATTTTGCTACTCTTCCCACGGAATGCGGTCAAGGGTATGCTGGTGAAATATTGCATCAAATGGAGCTGGATATGCAGGAAAAAGAAATCTACACTTTCTACACGATTGCCCGTGCAATTTCCATAGGAATGAATGCGACCTTTACAAAACAAAATTACCATTTTGGTGGTCGGTTGCCCAACAACACTGATATTTCAGGACATATTGAAAGCATGAATGTGTGGTACAAAAATCACTCCGAGTAAGCAAGAAAAGAAACAAGAAAAAAAGAGCTTTTTATTGCAACCAGGTTTGAATTGAATCCCAGGCAACTTCCCAAGAAATGGAAACGGGATCAATCTCTGCAGAGAGAATATCCTCTTTCAATGTTCGATCGGATACAATGGATGTGATACAGCCAGCGCGCATTCTTAGCGTGCTAGCAATCACAAACAAGCTAGCAGATTCCATTTCATAGTTCAAAACTCCCAATTGTTTCCATTGTTCCATGGCGTTGTTCCAGCGAGGAATAATATATTGTTTGGTGGTATCCAACCGGTTTTGCCCAGGATAAAAAGAGGCCGTAGAGGCAGTGATTCCAATGTGATGAGGAATGTTTTTCTTTATGGCGGATTCCAGTAATACTGAATTCCACTTGTAATGAGCAATGGCAGGATACTCGATGGGAGCGTAAAATGAACTTACGCTATCGAGTCGAACTGATGCTTGAGAAATGACAACTTCTCCTTGCTCTACGAATGGTTGAATAGCACCAGAAGTGCCTACTCGTAGAATGTCTCGAATACCAATTTGGGACAACTCCTCTACTAGGATTTCCAGGGAAGATCCCCCAATTCCATGAGAAGCAAAAAGAAATGGTTTTTTTTGATGGTGTGCAAGAGCAATCGTAAATTCCCTTTTTCGTTCCACAATTTGTGCATCAAAATGTTTCTGATTGGCAATTTCATCTATGCGGTATGGATCCCCTGTAATGCAAGCAAAGGTTGCATTTTGAATGGATTCTCTGGTTACTGAAATATGGTTCATACGATCTCCTTTTTCATTGGGGATGTTGGATATTTTTTTGAATGGGAAGTTGGACATGAAATGTACTGCCTTTTCCCCATTGCGAATCGACCCAAATCTTCCCATGATGACGCTCGACGATTTGTTTGCATATAGAAAGACCCAAACCGCTGCTGTTGTTTTGTTTGTTGGAACGAGAACATCGAGTAAAACTTGCAAACAGTTTGGGAAGGTCTTCTTGGTGAATTCCTTCGCCGGTATCTTGAACCTGAATGTGCAGTTTTTTTTGTTCTGGGTTTTCCTTGGCTGCAATGGTAATCGACCCCTTGGGGGTATATTTAATAGCATTGTGTAGAAGGTTGGAAAACAAGGTAGATATTTCATCCCGGTTTACATGAAGAATAGACAGCGTGGATGGAAGCTCATTGTGAATGACCAATTGTTTTTCATCGGCCAACGGTTGGATCATTTTGATGATTTCCTGCAAAAGCGTAGGAAGATACACGCGGTCAAGAATAGGAGATGCGGGAGAGGATTTCAATTTCTGAAAATCCAATATTTCTCGGATAAAAAAAGACAATCGTTGACAGTTTTTATCACAAATCGACAAAAGCTCTTGTATTTGTTCATTATGGTCGGAACAAGAATGGTTTTGCAGAAGGCGAAAACAGCTTTGAATGGCCAGCAAGGGCGTACGCAATTCATGGGAGACTTGGTTCACAAATTGGTCTTTCATTTTTTCGTTTTCTTCCATCAATCTGATACTTTCCCAGTGTTGATAAGCAAGAGATGTTAGATAGCTAAAAGCACGACACACCTTGCTGTCTTGCACGTTATATTTCTCAGGTTTACCAGCAAGTGCAATAACACCGATGGTTTTTGATTGGTATCGAATGGGGGTATAGATAACAGAAAATGATGGGGGACACGGCTTTATTTGATACTGCTTCCAGAAAGATTGTATCATATCGCTGCTAACAAAGGGGTGCTTCTTGGATTTGAAAAACGCTTGATCGTGGTGAATAGATATGGGAATGGGTGTGTCGGAATCAAATGTGAAACCAATGGATTTCAAAAGAAGAATAGTGTCGGAGGGAAGATGGTTTTGGAACAATCCAATAAAGCCTTTGGTAGAAGAAGTAACCGAACATAAAAGATCAAACATTCTTCGAAAGGAACTTTGATAATCTTTTTGTTTGATAATCATTTTTGCTGCTTCAAACAAAGATTCTAGTTCATTGGTCCTTTGTTTTTCGTCTAGTAAAGAATTTTGATACGATATCTCCATATTCTTCCGTTGAGTAATGTCAGTAATGAATCCTTCCAAATAGGTTACATTTCCTTCAATGTCATAAATAGCCCGACCTTTTTCCCAAACCCACTTCTGCTTGCCCGATTTCGTAGTAATTGGATATTCATCTTGAAATGTACCGGGCGTTTTAACGATATGGTTCCATTTTTCCCAAATGGATTGTTGAAAATCTGGATGAACGATATCGTTGTAGCTGATGCTATGGTTTTGTAAAACATCCTCGGAAGGATACTCCGTAAGATCTTCAAATCCTTTGCTCAGATATACCATGGTCCAGTTTTTATCAAACTTGCAGCGGTACACAAACCCGGAGAGGTTTTCAATTAAGTTTTGTAGAAACTGATCTTTTTCTTGAAGCTCCATTAAATTCTTTTTGATGGAGGTGATGTCATAATAAATGGCAAAAAAGAAAGGGTGCCGTGGAGTGGAAATATGTATTTGGTAGGTTCGTTTTGCCACAGAAACATAGGCTTCCACATACCGATCTTTTTTTGTTTTGACGACATGATCATACACATGAAGGTGGGGAGGGGGATTGGATTGGTGAAAATCCGATCCAATGCTCTGGAGAACATGTGCTTGATCGGTATGCATCATGGTAGCAAAGGCGGGATTTGCGTCCATAATTTGATAGTCAGCAGGCTGTCCATCATCATTGTATAGCATTTGGCAATAACACATTGGATTCATTGACGAATGAAACAAATCTCGATAAAGTGTGAGGGAATCTTGTAACAAACTCATTGTTACTACTCCTTTTAATGACGTACAAAACAACGATTATTACCCTTTATTATATCACATCATCAAACAGATACTAGGCAATTGAGAAGTTTATCTCCCTTTATAGAGAGCAAAAGAATACCATACACCCACTGCTATATCGACGCCCTTTGCGTTTTGTTCCAGAATATAGGGGAGGATGGCTGCTGGTTTCAACAGAACGACTTCGATTTCCTCAGAGGATTCTAGTTGAGCAACAACATTGGCATTGATAGGATCGTTTTCATCTACTTCCAGTTCCACCACATGCATAAAGTCGGAAAACAACCCAGCATTGCTGCAAATTCTGGGGCTCACTCGAACAACTTTGCCTGTATACCCGGTTTCTTCTTTCAATTCACGAGCAGCTTGTGTAGCAATATCGTCCGATTCTGACAATCCTGCAGGAAAGGCAATGACCCAATTCTCTATAGTGGGTCGATACTGCCGTATGAGAACCATTCGGCCCGAGGGTTGCAATTGGGCAATCATGGTCATAGAAATGGGATGCTTCACCCTTGTGACAACTTCCCAATGAGATAGATCTCCATTGTTGCAGGCAAAGGTTTTTTCCAAAACACCCACCCATTTTCCTTTGTAACCGAATTTTTCATGAATCTTTTTCATACTCACCTCAGGTTTGTTTCTTTTTAGTATGATCGATAACCAATATTTCGCAAGAAAAAAAGAAAGAGAAAAAATAAATTTTTTGAACTTGACATTTTTAACATATTTTTTAAGATTGTTAATGTTATGCTTAACAATTTTAATTTTATGGAGGCATTGAATGAAAACACGACAAACCGAGAATCGAAATGTACGTTCCGTTCCCACAATATGTCCATCATGTGGTTCGAAGCTCCGAATAAAAGTACTTTCGTGCTCCTCTTGTAAAACCGAAGTAAACGGTTCTTTTACAATGGGCCCTTTCGCTCATTTAACAAAAGAAGAAGAAAGTTTTTTGCAATGTTTTTTGATCTCTCGGGGTAACCTAAAAGAAGTTCAAGAGCGACTTAACATTTCGTATCCTACCGCTAGGAATAAATTGGATCAACTTCTTGAAAGCATTCGCAACCATGTCGAATCAGAAAAAACTGAACAAAGCTTTGTGGAAAAAGTAGTAGACCCTGCCAAGATTAAAAGCACGCTTCACGAAATCTCCGATTCGTTTCGAAAAATAAAGGACACATGGAAAGAATCGTCTGTAGATTCACAAGAACCATTGTCCAAAGAAGACAAAGATGTATTGGAGATTTTGGAACAATATGATGATGGTGACATTGCGTTTGATGATTTGTTAGAAAAAATAAACGACCAAGGAGAATAGTATGAAAAACACAGTTATAGAAAAACTAGATATGTTGGAAGAATCCGGGAAAATTACCCACGAACAAAGACTGCAGCTAGAAGAAAAATGGCAAAAGCATAAAGAGAACTCCTCTGCCTTTTCTTCCAAAGAAGAAACTGCCACAGAAATGCACAATACCAACGAGATAGACATTGATGAAAACCAGGATGTCATTCCTGTTGGAAGCCAAAAAGAACTAGTTTGCAAGAGCATTGATGAAGATATTGAAATCATCGGAGACCCCTTGTTGCAAAACATCGAGTTGAAAAAAGGAAGAGATCTTGTCGACATTGTTTGTTCGGAACAGAAAATCTCGATAAAAAGCAAAAAAGATGTTGCGCAAAGATCGTTCTTTGTTGGCCGTAAAAAACGTCGTATTCAACTACTTGTACCCAGCGTGCTTGCGCTTATGCTGAAATCCGTTTCGGGTGACTTGCAATTGCATAATTTGCAGCAAAGCGTTGTCGCCAAATCCGTATCGGGGGATATCCAAGCCAATGAATTGCATGGCCTAGTGGAGCTTGAAACCATTAGCGGTGACATTGAAATCAATTCTACCACACACCTTTGCAAAGCATTCACAAAAAGTGGTGATATTGAGATATCCAATAGTGCAATTCAAGGACCCATTAAGTGTTTTTCCGGTGATATTGGGATCGTAAACACAACCATATCCGATACAGAAATTGGTACCTTTAGTGGGGATGTAGCATTAAAAAAAGTCTCGCCCCAACGTACCGTCTATTTGAAAACATTTTCTGGAGACCTACACGCTCACCTTTTTACAAAAGGCGGAACCATTGCTACCAAAGATACCAATAAGCCCAGAAAATTCATCGACTATATGGGCCAGGAACAAACTTTTACCGATCAACCCGTTTCCTTTGGCAATGGTGCGGATGTAGAGTTATTAATTAAAACCAAAAGTGGTGATGAAAACATCAGATTGGAGGAAAACTAATGTTATTATTTTTAACATCTATCGTCCCAAATTGGACGTTTACAATTCATACGCCTTCAGTTCATAACAGATACACACACTATACCCTGTAAAGCAATGTATGAACACCTATCACGAATAGTACCAGTAAACAAAACGAGAAAGAGAACTTCCAATGAACTTCTCTTTCTCGTTCTTCTTAATGTGCCCGGCATTGTGGGATGATTTAATTCATTATTCTGTAGTGTATAGAGATTTCAGTTTGTCGCTAAAATCTCCTAATTGTTCTACTGACCATCCTGTATCACTATCTATTACAGATCCTTTGCTATCCATAAACAGCATAGACGGATATGCAACGATTTCATAGGTGTCCTTAAATATGTTTTCTTGGTCGTAGAAAATAGTATACTTGAGTTCTTTTTCATTTACGGAATCAAAATCTACTTCAACATCGTATTGCTCTCTATGCTGCACAATGATTTCATCGACTGTTTTTTTCTCCATGGAACCAAGCACTAACGAGAAAGCAACATGATATTTTTGTGCCTCAAATTGCAAGGAATTATAGTACTCTAACAAATAATCTGAACAAGTGATATCTTTGACAAGGTACTCCTGCATTGGGCACCATATAAAAACAAAACCTGCAAAATCTTCTGAAAAATCTAGATTCTGTTCATTGATTTGCTTTATTTGTTCTGTTACTTCTGTGAATGAAGATTCTGTGAATGTGGCTTTTGTTTGACGGGGTGTGGTATTGCTGCTATTGGTAGTGTTGCCTTGTAGACTGCAACTGGTCATGGAAATTGCAATACATGAAATCAGAACAACTTTCATAAATACATGTTTCATTTCGTCCTCCTTGGTATCAATCTAATGAAGCATTCACTACATGATTTTCGACATCAAGATTCACTATCAAATTGGTACAAACACTGACCAATATTAATTCTTCTTCTCGTCCTGATCTAGCATGTAAATCCTGCTTGTACAATTCAGTATACTCATATTCTTGGTCATCGTAAGAATAGCTGTAAAAAATAGACAAACCCCCACATAAAGACCCCTATTAGAATTACGAATACAGAAACTGCCTTTATGTTTATGGAGGGTGGATTTGTTTCCTCTTGGGATTTTTCTAGGATCCGTTTGTAGAATTCCGACAACTTTCTTTGATTTCTTCGGCTTTTATGATAACACCATATCCATGTTTCTACTTCTTTTTGGACAGTAATTTCTTCCTTCCATTCTTCAATCCATACCACATATTTTCCCTCTCTGTGTTCTGGATACACAGTAGTGGTAAGATTAAGATCCCGAGAGGTTTCTTGCAAAAGGTGTTTGAAATCGCCATTGAATAAAAAGATATGCCATGTTTTGTATTCCTTGACCAAAGCAATGACCGTAAATAAAAGATAAATCAATATCAAACCACAGAGAAATACGGTGAGACAGCCAGGACCGTAAAAGTCCGGAACCCCCATGGCAAATAATAATACGAGTGCACTAAAGATAAGATGCAAAGACACGAAGAAACCATGAATGACAATAGGCTTGCGTTTGAGATAAACGAGTAGCAGAAAGATTGCTTTAAGAAAAAGGACCGCGATCATCAGTAGCACAAGTAGATTGCCCAGTATGGGATCAATATACATCATTTGCCTCCTAATATTTCCCAGCAGGCTTCAGGTAGACTGAAAACTGGCAATCGTTTTGAATGGAATCGTTCAACCCCACAACGAAAACTAGATACTGGGTTCCTTTTTTTGTAGACTGAGGAAAATTTTTGAGTACAACATCAGGATTTCCTTGTAGAAGATCATACTTGTTTCCTTGCATGGCAATGACTGCAACAGAAACATCACCTTCTGCAATTACAACCGGTTTCCATCCTTCTTGGGCATTTTGGAACTGCTTTTCGTCCCATTTTAAGGCAATCATTCTTGCACCAAAAGGAGGGATTGTAAGGGTTGTGGCTCCAAGCAACAGGGTTTCCCCATTGGCCAATAGTTGGCTATATTCTTCTTGGCTTGGCAGGGATAAGCGCAACGTTTTGCCAATCGATCTGAAATCTTTGTTGTTTGCGACCAATTCTGTGTATAGCTCATGGGGGTTATAATTGTTTGCTACTCTTCCTAGAAGCACTTTTTCATAAAAATCGCTTGCCCAATTGGCTGGATTCCCCCCAAAGGAACTATAAAAAGCATGTTCCCAATCTCCATTCTCTCCCCCATACTGATAGGCTTTTACAATAAAGTCGTCGGACTGTTTATGAGCAATATACTCTATTAATGGCATTCTTGCATACCCCTGACTAGCTGTATCAATAACGGGATAGACTCCATCAAAAAGGAGAAACCAGTGCGTAGATGTTGCATTGGGAAGCTTCCGATTGAGGGTCCATTCATAATAGGAAGCAGTTGCTTCATCAAACCAGACACAAGCAGTACTGGGGGTTGTATAATTGCTTTGCACAAAATGAAAAAACTCGTGGATGAGGATTGGCTTGATGATGTCTGTTTGATACCCATTTTTAAACAGGTCAATGTGCAAATAGATTGCACCAAAATTGGTTGAATAGGGAAGGGTTTTTTCTATGCTTGTGAATTCAGTTCTTTGTATGTAGTAACCTTCTGTATCTAAACTTTGGATATAGATGTCAAAAGGCCATAACGATCGTTTGGAATAGCGATATCCTTTTTGGACAAAGGTCTGATAAACGGATTCTAAGTCTTCCATAAAAGTCTGTCGATCAGTAGGATTCAATAGAAAGCTTTCACCAGATTTTTGGATCAAAGGTAGATACACTTGAAAAAGTCCATCATTTTTACTTTCAACTGTATGTTGAAACAAGCCTATATACAATTGCGTTTGGTTTTTTTGATGAGGAAGATTTGATTCGGAAGCGATTCGACGGATCATGGTTTGTGTTCGATAATGAGCAGGAACAAAAGAAGCACTAACTGTTTCATCTTGTACAAGTGCCTCTACATATTGATACAAAACAATACTTTCATCCTCATTTGGAGTTTCCATTCCAACGCCAAATGAAATAGTTCCTACAGGGGAATCTAGCAGTCCATTTCTGGAAAGGATCATCTGTACATCTATGGGTTCATCCCAATAGTCTTCGCCTAGTTCAATCCGGTACAAATCAGAAATCAGACCATCGGCTTGGAAGATGTTGGACACATTCGTCAAGATGACTTGCTGACTATCGATTGCCATTGTATTTTGAAAAGAAATCTCGATTGCATCCATCGATACACGATTGTCTTGAATTGTTACTGCTTTTTTGTCATTTCCAGAGCACCCCGTAAGAAGCAATGAAGCAACCAATACTATACGAAGAATTTTAAAATATATTTTCATAGCACCATTCCTTTCAAAATGCAGGTACACTTATTATATGACAAGAGAGATGTTTGTGGAGGTGTTGGCATTGAAAAATAATTACAAGACTGTAAGAAATAGCAACATGGGTGGGGTGGATAAAATATGTAAGATGGTGGAGCAGGGGGGGATCGAACCCCCGACCTCGTACTTGCGAAGCACGTGTTCTCCCAGTTGAACTACTGCCCCAAACCAAGAGTATTTTAGCAGGAAAAGATTATTTTTCAAAAAAAGGTTTTGTGATGAAAAAAAAGTTACAATTTAACTATACATGATTTGGTTCATTTGGGAATATTCCAACGTTTTTTTTCTAAATGAAAGTTGACTTTAAAAAAAAAGCCCTTGTTGGAGATTATCGGAATTGGAAAACCATTGAATCATAGGGAAAATCCATTGCAAAATACATGATTCATGCTCCGAAAAATAGGATTATAACCTACCTTCCCTAAATGTATAACAATGAATTTTCCAGAAACTACGATATTATGAAGAAATAAAAGCATTTGTCTCTTGACAGGTACCTCGTTATACATTACAATGTATAACGAGGTGAGAAAAATGCCGATAGTATATTTGCGTAACAAAGAAACGGAAATCACGTATGTGTATGAGAACCAAGCCTTTTGGGACAAGGAGAAACAGCAATCCCGGTCCAAGAGAAAGCTGATCGGCAAGTTGGATCCGGAAACCGGAGAGATCATACCCACCAGAACATACCGGAAACACTCAATATCAGCTCTCCAACCCATGATACCCAAACCCGGTCCGATTCCCATCACCCAAATGCACAGAAGTTTCTATGGTGCCAGCTACCTGTTCGATCAGATCGGTAAGTTGACAGGTGTCGAAGCGGACCTGAAAGCTTGTTTTCCCGATACTTACCAAAGGATTCTCTCTATTGCGTACTTCCTTATCTTGGAAGACAACAACTCCCTCAGTCGGTTCTCCCACTGGCAAAAGCTGCATATCCATCCGTTTGGAGAAGATATCCCTTCACAACGAAGCAGTGAACTATTCCAATCCATCGAAGAACAGGGGCGGATGATGTTCTTTCAAAAGCAAGGCAAAAGACGTCTGGAGAAGGAATACTGGGCGTATGACATCACGACGATCTCCAGCTATTCCGACGTCCTCAAACAGGTCAAGAAAGGAAAGAACAAGGAGCATGACCGGTTGCCTCAATTGAATCTGGCACTCCTCTTCGGTGAGCAATCCGGTTTGCCGTTTTATTACCGTAAACTTCCCGGTACCATGACCGACATGAAAACAGTCAGGCAACTGGTGCGGGAGTTCGATATCCTGGGGTATAAAAAGGTCAGCGTCGTACTGGACAGAGGCTTCTACAGCAAACAGAATATCGATAGACTGTATCAATATCATCAGAAGTTTATCATCGGACTCAAGGTAGGGCTTTCGTATGTCAAAGCCATTCTGGAAGAAGAACGGGAACACCTGAAACGTTGGTCCAACCTGCAGACGCAGTTTGGAGCCTACGGTTTATGCCGGACAATCGATTGGGAATACGCGCAGGAAAGACCCTATAAGGGCGATATTATGAAAGACAAGCGAAGAGCATACGTATTACTGTACTATCATCCTGAGAAAGCTGCCAAGGACCAAATCAAGAGGAATGAGTACTTGACGAGTCTTCTGCAAGATCTGAAAGAAAACAATAGACGTGATTACCGTATCCGAGAGTATGACCGCTATTTTGAGGTAAAGGAGACGCCCAAAAGAGGCATCCGGATCACACCGAAAGAAGAAGTGATCACCGAGGAAACAAAGTATGATGGCTACTTTGCATTGCTTTCCAATGAAGTCAAAGATCCTTTCGAAGCCTTATCCCTGTACCGCAGTAAAGATATTGTCGAGAAAGCTTTTGGGAACCTAAAGGAACGATTGAACTTCCGGAGGTTGCAGGTTTCTTCTGAACTCTCTCTGAACGGTAAACTCTTTGTGGAGTTTATTGCCCTCATTTATCTATCCTATGTTAAACATAAAATGCAAGAAGCAAAATTGTTTGAGTCCTGGACACTGCAAGGTCTTTTAGATGAATTAGACACGATTGAGCTAGTAGAAGCGCCTGGATACGGACGTACCCTGGGCGAGATCACTAAAAAACAGAAGAACCTGTACCAGACTTTGGGGGTAGAGCCACCCTCGTTATAAATTACGGGAATTCAGGATTATAAGATCCACCTTTTTTGTATCGCTCGCGTGCTTGTTAAAAAAAGGCCTACAGCAAAAAGGAGTAAAACTACAATACTATACAGTAGTGGTATGATATGGGATCCTCGAATGGAATATTGTAGAATATCAACGCCATAGGTTAAGGGAAGGATATAGGATACTGGCTGAATCCATATTGGAAGCTGTTGAATGGGGAAAAATAATCCACATAAAAACATCATGGGAAATCGAAAGAAATTGGAAAAGGTTTGGGCTTCAAATACTTCACTCACCGACACAGCAATGAAAAGACCCAAAAATGTAGAAGTAATAGCAATTAATACAATGGCAACAAACAAGAACCCCCATTGAACACCGACTAAAGGAATTAAAAAAGAAGCCATAATGACGGGAATACAGGCATTCACGATACCAAAAAAGATAGCCCCAGAAGTTTTCGCAAGCATTAATAAGTTGAGACTGACGGGAGCCAGTAACAATCTTTCAAACGATCGACTTTTTCGTTCAAACGTAATGGTTACAGAAAGCATAGAGGTAGTACCAAATAAAATGGATAAAGCCATCACACCAGGTAAAATATCGCGAATATTGACGGCAGTGGTAGATTTCATGAAAAACATCAATGTCCAGGATATTGGAAAAATGATTCCCCAGCTAATGTTGGGGGGTTTTAAATAGTAATTTTTCATATCCTTCATCAATATGTTCCAAAATGCCATGGCTTTTTTCATTTCTTTTTCCCCTCTTTCTCTTTTTTCAATTTATCAATTTCGATTCCTGTAATGGAAACAAATACTTCCTCTAATGAAGGGCGGATAATTTTTGCTTCCAATACGTTCACATTCCGATCTTGAAAAAAGTTAATAAAGGGTACCAAATGAATGATTTGATCGGAGCCAATCCGTATTTTTTCTCCTTGCGTTCGTTTCACACGAATCAAAGGAAAACGATCTAGAAGATCATTTCGAAATAATTCAGCGGGTTGATCCAAAAAGAATTCCATGATATGCTCATTTTTTGTATTTTTCATTAAATCATCTTTGCTACTCACCTGAATCACTTTTCCGTTCACAATGAAACCAATTCTATCACATAGTCTTTCTGCATCTTCAATATAGTGGGTGGTTAAAAAAATGGTCGTTCCTTTGTTGTTTAGATCTCGAATCCAGGACCGTATATGACGTGCACTTTCGACATCAATTCCCGTGGTAGGTTCATCCAGAAATAGGATGGAAGGCTCATGAATAACACCTGCTGCAATGGTTAATTTTCTTTTCATGCCTTTGGAATAAGCTTTGAATTTCCGTTTTCCTGTATCCGCCAAATCAAATTGCTCAAGCAGTTCTTTGGCTCGTTTTTCACGTACTGCTTTGGGAATTCCATAAAGGGAGGCACAAAAAGTTAAATTCTCAAACCCGCTCATATCGTCGTACAGGTTGCTTTCATCAGGAACAACGCCAATGGAACCTTGCACTTTTTTCATTTCTTTTTTGCCATCATAACCGGAAATAAATAGATCTCCAGATGTGGGTCTAGCAAGTCCTGTCAGCATATTAATTGTGGTTGTTTTCCCTGCACCATTGGGTCCTAAAAACCCAAATATCTCGCCTGTTTCAACCGTAAAACTAACGCGGTTAACGGCAGTAAAAATACCAAACTGTTTGCTTAGATTGTTCACTTCAATAATATTCAAAAGCAGCTCCTAAAAGAGTTTAATGAAATCTATGCCCTATTTTAGGGTAGGGTTAATGGTTCCAATAGTTTTTTCAATTCGACAACTTCTTCGTCACTTAACGTTACACCTTTGCTCATTTTGTCATGCTCTGGTGACCAATCCCGAATATCATACTTGGGAGGTCGTCCACCCCACGATACTTTGTTCAGCTCTTTCTTCCATCCTTTGGCGTTGGTTGAAAGAGTTCCAATCATTTCCTCAATGGTAAATGTAAAATCTGCCATACGATGCCTCCTATAAATCGGAAAGAATTGACGGATCATTATGTATTATAAAAGAAAAAGTTCATTATAGAATTTTCTTTCTGCATTGGAGGTAAAATTTTCTTTTCTTTGTCAAAAAATACCATTACAATGAATGTATCATTTCAAATAATATTGACTTGTTCGTTTGGTGCATCCAGCATCAGAAAGAAGATAATATGGAAGACGCCTTTGTAGAATATGAAGAAAGACAAGTGATTGATCAGTGGTGGGTTTGGGTTCTTATCCTTCTGACCACTTTTTTTGCTTGGTATACGGCAGCCATTCAGCTGATCAAAGGCATCCCTGTTGGGTCTAATCCTGCCTCAGATACAGCTGTTGTCATTTTATGGATCGGGATGGGTATTTTGTTCCCATTGTTCATGATTACCAGTGATTTGCACATAAAGGTTCATGAGCAAGGCATTCATTTAACCTCTACAAATCGAATACTTGTGCGACGGTTCATTCCTTTCAGCGACATTCAAGATGCAGAGGCCAAGACCATACATCCCCTTTTCGAGTATGGAGGCTGGGGCAACCGAGGTTTGGGAAAGCGTAAAGCCTATATAATGCACGGGAATACAGGTGTCATGCTTACGCTCAGAAATGGTGCCACCATATTTATTGGCTCAGATACCCCCGAAGAGCTTTTGTCTGCTATTCAGCCCCACATATCCTAAGGTTACAGTATTCACTCTTCATTTTTTAGAAATATGGTACAATAGTACTAGGTAATTCTTTTTGGAGTAATTTCGTTAATCGATAAAGATATGGAGTTGATTATGATTACGCAAAGCGATTTATCAGTTAAGGTATTTCCATTTGAAGAGCTTCCTTGTGAAGCTTCAAAAAAAATGGCCAAAACTGAATTGAACCGCATTCACAAACTTCTTTCCTCGTGGACACAAACAAAGCCTACAGATGGGGAGCTTGAGACGATTGAGTCTTTGATACATTGGCACAATACTTTTCTATCTACTAGCAATCCCTATTTTACAAAAGAAGGTCGATATTTCGGAAATGAAAGCTACTTTTCTCAGTTCCTGTTCTTGGTGGAAAATGCATCTTTTCGAGAAACATACTATACGTTTACTTTAAAAAATTATCCTTTCCCAGATCATTTTTTCAAAGCAGATACTCCGTCCCCTCCTCTTGTTTTCCCCTGGTCAATTGTCGAAATGGTCTCCAATAAAGAATTCATTGCCACTCCTCCAATACCCGTTTCAGGATCGGCTCATACGTTCGAAACAGCTGATGATTTGATTCATCATATTGAACTACTAAACGGTACAACTGCTTGTTAATGATAACTACTATGAATTCTTCTTCTTGTAGAGAAGTTACACAATGTATACTCTAGCATTTATTGCCTATCTCCATGTTTTTGCCTTACGGTTCCTGGGGGGGCAATTTCCAGTCGTTTTAGAGACAATGAAGCAATATACATTTTTGCAAAATGGTCTTATGTTTGTGACACTTTTTTTCTTTACCGAAAGTATCATCACAGCTCTTTCCTACTGCCTTCTTCTTCAAAAACCACACGCTCTCCGAAAGAAGCTTCAGCACATTGCTTCAAAACTTCATATTGAATCCAATGATTCTCCATCTGAAGTCCACAAAGCAATGGATCGGATTCAAGAATCCTTTGACAAAGCAATCAGCACAACGCTAGAAGAAATCACTACTTCTTCCAGAATATTTTCCCGTTTTCGCTTCAAAACAGCATCTTCCTGGATCAATGGATTAAACATTATTGTGCTTTTTATTCTTTTGATCAACGTTCAGTTTATTTTGCCCTTCCCGACCATTTTGTTCATTTTTTATATGTCGATTGTATTTTGTGGGATTTTTCTGATTGCTCATCGCCTAACGATTCAATGGGTTGTTGATCCAAAAAAAAGTTCTCGTGTTAGTATTTACCACCCCATAACCGAGCAGTATTCTAATCTCCATGCTACCATCGCTTCTCAAATTCAAGAATACTTAAAGAATCAATACAATTCTATTGAAACAGTACTAGAGAAAGATCAGTACAAACAACCTGCTTTTTTTAGAATGCAAGGTATCCGATGGATTGACCTTCAAAAAGGTTTTATTGTAAAAGATCCTGCGTTAAAAAAAGTATTAGACCACATCGAAAACCAAACTGTTATGATGCAATCGGAAGAAGCAAGTGGAAAAACCACTTTTGGCTACGTTGTTGGCTATGAACTTGCAAAAAAAGGACATCTAGCACTGTACATCTCGTTGAAGACAACACAAATCAGCCCTCAACAACTCTTTGATTTGGCTTCATTGTTGGAACAAGGAAACAGTTTTCTGATTTTGGACGATGTTCATCTTGCCGATCCCAAAGAATTTTTTTCTGAAGAATTCTATTCCTCCCTCAAAAACCGGATTCTGTTCTTACGTCGAAAACCTTCATTATCAACCATACAAAATTGCGTTCAAATCTCATTACAAACAAATTTATCCAGTCGTATCGTTGAACGACTGCTTATGATATTAAGAAGAGAGTCCTCTGACAATGCTACCATTCAAGAAATACTATCCCAGCGTACCGCCCTTGACAAGTACAAAAACCTCTACGAATTGTGTTTTGCATTGCATGCTCTTCAAAAAAACACTCCAATTGAAGACATTTTGATAGAAACGATACAAAATTCCCATGCTGAGAATATTCTGTTACCCATTGCATTTCTTGAACAATATGAAATCCCTATTCGTAAGGATTTTTTACAGAATTTCTTGTCCGTTCCCTCGTCAGCCATTGAGAAAAGTCTTCACTCTTCTCCCCTGTTGTACTCAGTCTCTAAAGACGATCATCAATATGTGGGACTTTCTCACCCTTCTCTAGCTGATCAAATTGTATCGCTGTATCAACATCACCCTTCCTTTGGAAAAGATATACAACATTCCATCATGAATTTATTTTCCTTGTTAGAGACACAGAAAATGTATAGCATGGATACATTTTTATATTATTATTTATTAATTTTTCCCGAAGAAGGCATGATGATACTTTCAAGGATTCGTCCTAACACATGCAATCGTTTATGCGAGTATGACGACTTCAAAACAACTTTTATAGCCATTTTAAGTCAGGCTAAATTTGTCAATGCTTCCATTTTATATAATATAAAACACTCTGGACTGCAAGACATTTTTTCTTCCTTCTCTCTAACAACCATTGAATCTATCATGGATGAAATGCAAAAACAAAACCACCCACACTGTTTATTTTTCATTTTTCACCATTATGAAAAATGTTATGAATTGCCGGTATCCATCTTCCGTCAGCAGATTCAAAAAGCATCTAGCTTATCGGATATTGCAGACTTGCTACTATTTCTTCAGAATATTCGATATCCCTATCTTAATGAAATTCCTCCAAGCATATTTGCACGGAAAATTCAAGAATCTACCAATATGTCGGAAACAGGCTTATTGCTCACCACCCTAAAAGAAACCTTCTCTCCGGAGCTCTTTAAAGTGATTATCAAGCTACTCCCCGCTTCTATTTTCATTCACCAAATTCAAAGCACCGACGACCTTCCCTTTATTAGCAAGCTTATGAAAGACTTGCAGAGCATAAATTACCCCTATATTGGCGAAATTGAGCCTGCAATGCTAGTAGAGAAAATTAAAGACAACGACAATTTGGAAACCATCACTTGGTTCCTTTCTTCTTTGCAGATGACCGTATCTCCCTCCTTTTTTATGGCAGTTATCCAGCTCATCCCTCCCTCACTTATTGGAGAGAAAATTGAACAATGTGATCATCTGCGAAGCATCGGCTTGTTACTATCTTACCTTGAGGAAATCCAGTATCTCTATATCACAAAACTATCCCCATTATTGTTTGAAACCAAAATTCGAATGGGGACCAATCTGCGGGATATTGGAATGCTTTTGTGTACATTGAAGGATGTGTGTACAAAAAGCTTCTTTAAAACAATATATCGATCTCTCTCTGTCAACGTTTTTGTTGAGAAGATAAAGTCTCATGATAATCTACAGGATATCGGCATTATGTTGATTGCTTTGTATAAAACGCAGTATCCCGATCTCCACAAGATATCGCCTTCCATTTTTCTAGAAAAAATAGAAGATAACCCCTCCCTTTCGCAGATTGAAACATTGTTAACCATTCTCCGACAAATCCTTCAAAAAGCTCCTTTTGAGTCTCTTATGACCTCCCTAAAAGTATCTACCATTCAAGAGAAAATAATGGCAAGTGAAGATCTTCCAGAAATCTGTTCTTTTTTAAATGCACTATACAAAAACAAATATCGGAATATGCACCAAATTTCTGCTTCCATTTTTGTGGATAAAATTCATCAAACAGATGATATTGAAAAAATTCAAAGTTTACTCAAAACATTATCGCGTATTCAGTTTACCCATATCGTCGAGATTCTGGAACTGCTTGATCTTGATATGTTCCGTGACAAGTTGATTTTTTCGAAAGACAAAGAAAAGATTGTATCCCTTCTTTGTCAGCTTCGATTGTTTGATTATCCCTACATTGATGCACTGGAAAACAGTATAAGGAGTCAAGAATGAAAACGAATGAAAACGCAATGATTGAAACCATTGTCTTTGCTGGAGGATGTTTTTGGTGCATGGAGGCCGTTTTTTCCCTTCTAGATGGTATCGTTTCTATAGAGCCAGGATATACGGGAGGACCAACGGAAGATCCTTCCTACGAAGATGTTTGTACAGGCAGAACAGGTCATGCCGAAGCTGTTCGTGTTGTATATGATTCTTCGATGATTCGTCTTGAAGAATTGCTATCCATTTTCTTTACTGCTCACAACCCCACAACACTTAATTCACAAGGTCCCGACATCGGTACCCAATATCGTTCTGCCATATTTTATACAACAGAAGCGCAAAAAAATACAATCCAATCGTACATCCAACACCTTACCGATTCAAACACATTTGAGAAACCAATTGTTACAGAAATTTCAGAACTCCACTCCTTTTACCCTGCTGAAAAGCATCACCATCAGTATTTTCAAAAAAATCCTCACCAAATGTACTGTCAAATCTCTATACGACCAAAACTAGAGAAAGTAAAGAAACAACATACTTCACTGCTAAAAAAAATGGACAAATGATTGGACCTACACTGTAAAACTGCTGTTTATGGCACTCTTCTCAATAAAGAGCTTGTTGTTACTTGCCAACCTCAACTTCTTGATCAATTTTTTCGTGTTTTTTTTTCCATTCCTTGGTACCGGACAAAATCCCAATATCAACTCTTCTTGTTAGAGTATCTTGAACTCCATCCTAAAAAAAATCCCTTTTTTAGAGAACATTGTTCCTATGTTCAATATTGGGTTGCCTATCAAAACCAAAAGCCCGTAGGACGAATTGCTGCATGGATTGATGATAAATATGACACACTTCTCCCTTGCAATGCTTGCCAAAAAACTGGTTGGATTGGTTTGTTTGAATGTATTTCTGACAAAACGATCGCTCATCGTCTTATACAAACAGCATGCCAGAGCTTGCGAGAAAAAAAGGTATCAACGATTCTTGGTCCAGGCCGATTCAATGCCAGCTCTCAAATTGGTCTACAAATTCAAGGTTTTGATTCTCCTCCTTCCTTTATGGAACCGTTTCACCCTCCCTATTACGAGGCTTACTTTTCTGCGTTTGGCGAAAAGATTAACGATTGGTTTTCCTTTGGTGTCGAAGAGAACAGTTTTCAAATGTACCTAGACAGGATACAAAAAAACGAATCTCGGTACGGACCATTGGAAGATCAACTGCAGAAAAAAGGAATCCGAATTTACTCCCCGTCCAAAAAGAACCTTGCTTACGAAGTAGATCGCATTGTCTCCCTATACAATAAATTGTGGACAAGCCCTGAACACCCGCAATTCTCACCTCTTTGCATGGGAGAAAAGAAAGCGTTGCAACAAGCCATTACTATGTTTTGGGAGCCATCTCTAATCCATATTGCCGAAACAGAAGATCGCATCATTGTTGGTATTGGAATAACCGTACCGGATATTAATGAAGCCTTCCTTGATTTTTCATATCGCTTTCCCCTTGATCCTTCTAAAAGTTCTTTGTTAATACAAGACCTGAGAGGTTTTTTCCAGATGTTTCAAAAAATTCATCGTCGCCGCTTTGCACATGCGCGGGTGTTAATACTAGGTTCCAATGCTCCTTTTAGTGGGCTCGATACGGCTCTGTATAAGAACTTGTATCAAGCAGTCAAAAAAAGGGGGATCCACAAGATATCTGCTTCTCAAATTGCTGACACAAACTTACCCATGATGAATCCTTTGCGCAAAATGGGTTCCATTGAAAAAGTTTGGCGAGTGTATCAATTGCAGTAAATCCACTATTTTTTTGTATACTATGCGTATGCGAAAAATACGAATTGGTATCCTTGCTGATGGTGGTGACGCCGGAGGTGGGAGAAGACATATTTTAACGTTGTGTGAGAAATTGCCTTCTGATAGTGTATCCGTTTCCTTTTTTTCTTTGGGCCAAGGAGCTTTGTCTCATTCTGTAGAAAAACTCTCTGCAATTCACAAAACTACGTATCGGCTGCGGTCTAAAATGAACCCCGCCCTTCCCTCTATCATCCGTAAATGGGTGCAGGATCAAAACATTGATATTCTTCACACACATGGGTTAAAAGCAAACATGTATGGAAGAATTGCACTACGAAAAACCTCTATCCCCATCGTAACAACCTACCATAGCAATCCTTTGTATGACTATTCCTCCCGTTTTTTAGGGATCGTATTCAGCCTCATAGATCAATGGACCCTTCATTTGTCATTTCTTTACATTGCCGTCTCGTATGAAGTTGCCACCCAGCTTATTCGCAGAGGCGTTTCCAGAGAGCGTATCCACATTGTAAAGAATGGCGTCCCTACGGAGGGCGACGTCGAAGTTTCTGCCTCCACCTCTCATAAGCAAGAGCTTCGGAGTATGCTACACATCCCTGCTCATGCAAACGTCATAGGAAGTTTAGGAAGGCTTGTGCCTGTCAAAGGCTACGACGAAACCATTCGCATATTTGCTAGTGTAAAAAAATCATTTGAAAAAACCTGTCCCGATCCTTTGTACTTGCTTTTAATAGGAGGAGGGGAACAAGAAGAGAGTTTAAAAAGGTTGTGTCAACAACTTGGAATAGAAAACCATGTTCGATTCGTAGGATTTCAACAGCACCCTCAACCATACATCCTAGCGACCGATGTCATGTTTTTTACACCTCGGTCTGAAGCCTTGGGCATTGCCATTCTTGAAAGTATGAATGCGGGGGTTCCAGTAGTAGCAAAAAAGGTTGGAGGAATTCGCGAACTAATCATTAATGACTACAACGGTTCTATTTATGAATCTCCCCAACTATTATCGAAGGCTTTGGTCGATGTGATACAGTCGAAAGAAAAGCAAAATGCTTTCATCAAAAATGGTCATAAGATGATTCACCAGTACTTCTCCAATAACACAATGATCGAAAAAACAGAAGCAATATACAGAATGATCCTGAAAGATTCTGTACCCATTTGTTCCATATCTGTCAATGGAAAGCCCAAAGAACAGATCTTGTCTGAACTCACAACCGCTATACAAGACTCTTCTGAATGCACCCATGTCGTCACATTGAACATCGAAATGCTTGCAAAAGCATCAAGAGAAAAAGATGTATTCCAAGCCATCGAAAATGCTGACATAGTTCTTCCCGATGGAATGAGTATCGTATCCTTGGCAAAAATTCAACAATCTTGTTTTCTGAACAGAATTCCTGGTATTGAGTTTTCCACAGATCTATTACAGATGGCTCATCAAAATCACTGGAAGGTCTACTTTCTAGGTGGTAAAAAAAGCATTCTTCCATCGCTCAAGCAGTTTGTTACAACAAACTATCCTCACATAACCATTGCTGGTATGCAGGACGGCTACTTTTCACCACAAGAAGAACCTACCATTGTTCATGCTATTCAAAAAGCGCAACCAACCATTTTATTTGTTGCCTTGGGTATGGGCAAGCAAGAACTTTTTATCGCCAAATGGAAACACCAGCTTTCTTGCAAAATTGCCATCGGAGTTGGTGGATCTTTTGACGTCTGGTCGGGGCAATCAAAACGGTCTCCTAAGTGGTGGATAGATCATAAGCTAGAGTGGTTGTATCGAGCCCTACGGGAACCAAAACAGCGGTTTTCACGCCTAGCAAATACTCTTCCTTTCTACCTTACACAGCGTCACATAAAACATTCACAGAAAAGAATTGTGTTATCAGGATATTATGGATTTGGAAATATAGGTGATGAAGCAATTCTCCGAACCCTTATGAGAGATTTATCTTTGCTGAAAAAGAAAGGATATCCTTTGGATATTTCTGTATTATCTGTCAATCCCTACTCCACTTCCACCCTTACAGACGCTTTCGCCATTGAACGGTTTTCTTTGGTTTCTGTAGTGGAAGAAATCCTCCGATGTGATGCCCTTATTAGTGGCGGTGGTGGGCTTATCCAAGATATTACCAGCTTTAAAAGCCCCCTATACTACCTTGGTATTATACAAATTGCTCGTTTGTTTCGAAAACCTGTTTTTATCTATGCCAATGGTATTGGTCCTCTGCACAGTAGTATCAATCGGTTTTTATGCAAAGTAGTACTCAACCAATGCACAGCAATAACCCTGCGAGATGAAGCTTCTCAGAAACTCCTATGCCAAATTGGTGTCCGTCCTTCGCTTATGACGGTCACAGTTGATCCTATTTTTTCGTTGCATCCAGAAAAAACATACAATATAGATTCGTATCCCCATCATGAAAACTTTGTTGCCATTTGTTTTGGCCCCAATCAACATACCAATTCCAGAATGGATGATATTGCTACTTTTCTTGACCATATAGGTGAAACCACCAAACTTCCCTTGGTATTTACTCCTTTTTACCCAGATTATGACAAAAAGTTTTCTATTCTGTTGCAAGAAAAAATGAAAGTTCCCACCCACTTGATTGACACTTTTAACACCCCTGAAGACATGTTGTCTTTGCTACGCAGATGCCAGTTTGGCATTGGCATGCGCCTTCATTTCATGATCCTGCTGTCTCTTCTTAAAAAACCTATCCTGCCCTTTATATACGATCCTAAAGTAAGAACATTTTCGCAGATTTTGCATCTTGATCCTGTTTTAACAAACAAGGATGATACAGCCGACATGATGAATGCTTTTCATCGATTCTATCAACCTTCTTCCTACAAGATTCCGTACAAGGAAGAAGTTGTGGTTTTACAAAAAAAGAATCAAGACAACTTTATTGCACTGGAGAATTTTGTTAAAACCGTATGAAACCTCTTCTAAAAGACCTTTTTTCGCATATTTCTCTAGAAATCGAACACTTCTTTTTTCCTCCCACTTGTAGCATCTGCAATCAACCAAATACAGAGTTTTTGTGCAAAGACTGTCTTGTTCAGTTACAAAAATCTATCTATCCGCAGGGCAGCTTCACAAGTCGTTTTGGAGATCTTGTTTTTTGTTCCTCTCGCTATACCAAGGAAGCATCGCTACTAATTACCTCCCTTAAGTATCGTCGTAATTATCCTGCTGCACAATGGATTGCCAAAATGATGTATCCTTTGTTTGAAACCCAAATTCCCTACTCGCACATTCATGACAGCGTTCTTATTCCTGTTCCATTGAGCTTGCATAAGAAATATTCAAGAGGATACAATCAGTGTGAGTTAATTGTTGATATTCTATCGCGCATGACAGGCCTGCCCAAAGATTACAGCAGTCTACAAAGACGTGTTTTATGGACAGACCGAGATCAGATAGGACGTACAAGAAAACAACGTGAAGAGAATCTTTCTTGCTTGTTTAACTGGGTAGGGGGTAAGTCGTATCCAACTATCTTGTTGATTGATGACATTTGTACAACAGGCAAAACCTTATTTGAATGCAGACGGGCTATTCAACAGCACCTTCCCCACTGCAACGTTCATCCAATTGTATTTGCTCATCCAGAGGCATAGAATGTAGAAGGAATACCTCCTTAATAAAGGGGTACTCACATTCAACAGAAGTAAAATTTTGCTGAGAATCTCTATATAGAACTCCACTGTGGCTAGAAATAAGCATTTGTATCTCGGGGTGTTCTTGAAGAAAAGTATAAACATAGTCGGCGTATAGTCTAGCATTTGCATGATCTCTATTGAAAAGATAATAGAAAGGTCGAATTCTTCCATTTTGGAACAGTAAGCTGTCACCGGTAAAAAACATGGTTCCATTGACAACATAATTCATATGACCATGTGTATGACCAGGTACTAAGTAAGAAGCAATGGAAGTCGTATCTATGATTGTCTCTTGCATGTGTTCAAGGGTAGCAAAATCGTGGCATGATACGATTCGTTTCCAACGATGGTGTGGAATACAAGAAAAGCGCTTTGACAAAGGTTCTTTGGAAGAGACATAGATAGAAGCTTCCTTAAACAGATCCAAACCGCCGCAATGATCGTGGTCTAGATGGGTTAGGAACACATGGCTGATTTGAGAAGGAGAAATGTGATAACGTCTCAATTCTTCCTCAACAATGTGTGGGTTTTTCCCTGTATCGATGGCAATATAGTTTTGACTGATTCGATACAAAAAGAAGTTTACATAGCGGTCTTTTAGCGCTAGACAATCATTGGTAATCCATCCAGAGGAAGCGGGATAAAAATAGGAGGCTGAAAAAGATTTCGGAATAGGAATAATAGCAGGAACACAATTCTTGTAATAGATAAAACGCAACTGATGATGAGCAATCAATTCTTTTTCAGTGCTTCGGAGCATAAAAAGAACAGCAATATACAATAGCAGAAAATAAATAATGCACAGATATGAGCCCGTGAATAGTATGTAAACACCTGTAAATGTGAATAATATTCCTGAAAAAATAGGATGCCTAGTCATTCCATAGCAACCCTTAACGGGTAATATGGAAGGTTGTTTTTTTAATTGTTTACCATATTCCCCACTAACCCATAAAAACAACCCCACCAGCAAAAAAACAACTCCTAGTGATGACAAAACAGCCATCATCCATCCAGCTGGGGTAAAAAGAGGAACTGTCACAATATGGAAAAAAGCAAAAACCCATCCTACTACAAAAGCATAGAGCATGAAATACAGCGCTACTCGATTTTTAATACTCTTTTTCAGAGAATTGGGGAATACTTTCATGACGGAAAATCTTACTTAAAAAAAAGTAGATAAAAAAGGAGCGGTTTTCTTAATCACGGTTTTATTCTTCTTCTTCCTGCATCGTTGCAACTTCTTCTTTTTTAGCTATTTCTTTTGCATCTATTGCCTTTTGTACTTTCTTGTGGTAAGGCTTACAGACCCAGAATTCATGCATAATCCAACCAGTGATTATTCCGCCAACGAATAGAATAAACATCATTAATACACGAGACATCTCAAAAGACCAAGCTAAAAAATGAATATTCACAACCGAAACATTTTGGACAATAAATATCACAATAATTGCAGACAGCGTGATTCCAATAATCAATTTCACATTGGCCATTGTACTTCTCCTTCTTAAAAAATTGCAAGGTTATAGTAATAGTGTACCAGTTTTCACCAATATTTCTTTCAAAATACAATCATTTTGAATTGTTGTGCGTAAAATCTTGGTGAATCTTTTCAACATCATAGCCTTCTTTTTTCAAAAACTCAAGTTTATGTTGAATCAAGTTTTCAATCGTAGGACTGCTTCGATTGTAAATCTTTTGGAGCAAGTATTGTGTTTTGAGTAAGTCTTTGTACGTTAAATCCTTTGTATAATCGTGGTATTTATAGGATAAGGAACCATCCTCGGAGGGAACTACACAATACCAAAGGTCGTGGTACCATCGATAATTTTGCGTGCTGTCCTTCCGAATCCATTGAGTTTCTGTATCTTCCAAAGCTGATAAAATCTGTTCAGCTGTCGTTAAATAGGCTTCATTGTGGGTAGCTAGATACAATTCTAGTAAATAATTGATCTCTGATAAAATATGATTTAAAGAAGCATGGGTTGGTGTGTTTGGATATTCACTATGATAGTAATCGTAAAAAAAGAAACCATTTGGCGTATACATTTTCTGATCTGCTTGGGCTAAATCCACAAGATAATCGCCAATTTTTTTCCCTGTATACAGTGCTTCTGGTATTTGATAATCATTATGAGCCTTCAATAAAAAGAAGCCGGCATCTGTACAGTAGCGTGTATCAATATAATTTTTGGGAAACTTGTATAGATTCCACAAATAAACACTAGCATGTCCAGATGGCCAGTTGCCGTATTTACTAGCAGCCTTAGCTACAGTATACACTGTATTGGCAAACATGTCGTAAAAGAATCTCTGATTGGGATATTTTTGATGCAGGTTCATAAAACGTCTGCCTTCCCATCCAGCATAGGTGTAGTAATAATCGTAGCGTTGGTTGGAAGCTCCTATATACTGATCCTCACTGGCAATATGAAAAATACCATCTTTGGTAATTTTTTTACGCAATGTAAAGTCTGCAGATCTCATATTTTCGTAGGTTTCTTCGTTGGTTATGTCCAACAAAGAGCTTTTGCTAACAAAAAACCAACTTTCCGCTGTTTGATATGAATCAAGTGTAAGGGCAGACGTAATAGACAGTGCTTTTTTGGGAGTCCAATTAACAACGGGTTGCGAGTTCATTCTTACAAGAGTTGTTAAATCGCTTAGCTCTGTGGGAGCTTTCTGATAGACGCTTGGCGCTCCCGCTAAGATACTATCCAGATAAAACTCCTCCTTTTTCATTTCGATGTAATACAAACTTGGAGGTAGTATATTCATACCCGACGAGAGTGCATAGGAAATGAATTCTGAATCTGGCACTGTACTCTCGTGAGGACGTTCATCTGTATTGTATTTCAGGGACCAGGCTTTGGCACTTTCGGAAAAATCAGTGTCTGTTTGTATGGTAAATTGAATAGGTTGCGAAATGCTTACCATACTGAACAAGCGAACTAACACAAACAGGTCTCCATTTCGAAACGTGCGTACAATGGTATTGGCACTTACTGGAAGTGTTTCATTGGGAACATGTAGTTCCATTTGAACACGCGTTTCTTCAATAACACCCTTTTCACCGTTGGGTAAGATTGAATCCTGTACTAGTGATACCTGCGAACATTGATAGGCAGGAGGGAAAAAAACAACAAGAGAGGGAGATGCATTGGTTTCCCCATCAATCACTATTTGACTTTGACTTCCATCGAAATAGATCCCCCTTGGAGTTGTCTTCGTATAGGGATAAAACAGGGCAACCACAAGAAAAGAAACAATAGAAAAAACAACGATATTAGGAATCCATTTTTTGAACATTAGGAGTTCTCCTTGTACGCAACTAACATGGAGCGTATCTGGTTCTGATAACATTCTGGGGCTTGCTGAACAATTCTTTCAACCCATTCTTTCTGTTCCTGATTCAGAACTTTTTTTCGTTTTCTTGGTTTTGATACTCTCACATTTCCGATCACAAATCGAATTTCTTTGACCAATTCTTGCTTCAATTCATTATTGATTTTCTCAATCATCTCTTCTTTCATATGACTTAATTCTGTAACATAAATGGAGTTTTTGCAAGCAATTGTAAGAAGCCCCCGTTTATAACCAAGAATTTTTGTCGATCGTGCAAGCATTTTTCCCACTGCTAGCGGATAAACATTATGAATAAAAGAGCTTTCGATCACATTTTGTCGATCGTATTTTCGACGGGAAAAAAAAGAGCGAAGAGAATGATTAATTTTCTCCATACACACATCCATCTTGAATTTTTAGTATCTTGCCACAATCTTTTATCAAGTCTGGCTGTAAGGAGGTTAAAAACAATTGCGCTTTGGGTCGTATAAATTCGAGCAACACTTGGAAATTATCCTTATCCAGTTCCGATTGAAAATCATCCAATAAAACAACGGGAACATTTTTGGTTTCTTGCTCTAAAAAATGAAACTCACAAAGTTTCAATACAAACGACACAATTTTTTGCTCTCCTTCGGATCCGTAAATACGCAAAGATTTCGTTTGTCGTTTCATGCTGATTCTATCTAAATGGGCACCTATAAGAGAAGTACCCCGAGAAATCTCTTGCTGCTGGAGCTGCCTAGTATTCACATCCAAATTGGAGGGAGAATAGACAATGCGAATTTCTTGTAGCATAGGAAATTGCAATTGATCACAAACAGAAAGGAAAACGTTTTGCATTTTCTCGATCGTTTTTTGTCTTTCTTTTTGAATGATTGTAGAAAGGTGAAGAAGAGTATGTGTTAAAGTATCATATAGTTTTCGATCGTGGCTTTCTTGAAGACCTTTTTTTAGCAGATAATTCCGAGATTTGTAAGACAACGCATATCGGTTTAATATGGCTAGATAGGGCGGACTCTCTTTCGCATGAATGCGGTCAATAAATTTGCGACGAAACTCTGGGCCTCCTCTTACTAACTCTGGCGTGCAAGGTGTCATCAAAACAACATAGCAGGTACTAAACAAATCAACAATTCTTTGGTTCTCCATACCATTCAGCGTAATGCTTTTTTTACCGTTTTTCTCCCATGCAATGGATACGGTTTTGCTAGCACCTTGGGTAAAAATGTTCACCTCTGTTCGTAAGAAGGTTGCTCCATACTTGAGCAAGTGAAAATCTTTTCGAGTACGAAAACCATTGCCCTGCAAAGAAAAGTAAAGTGCTTCCAATGCATTGGTTTTGCCAGAACCATTCTTTCCTACAATGACATTCACATTCCTAGAAAAAGAGGATTCTATATGATCAAAGCATCGAAAGTTTGTTGCCTGTAGATGGTCAACAAACATCACTTCATCCGTATTGTCACCAAAACGTACAGATACTTATCTGAATCAGGCTCTTTGATAACCAAGGGGTGAATAGAGCCTTGCAAGTTGTACTCAACAAGACTTGTTTCGACACCATCAACACCTTCCATCATATAGCGAGCATCGAAAAGAACCTCACAAGCTTCTCCGCTTCGGTCCAGGTACTCTACTGGTACCTCTTCCTCTCCTGATCCAACTTCTGGGTCATTTGCTATTAACATAATAGAATTTTCTTTCAGTTTCATACTAATCCTGCCCGTATTGTTGCGTACAACTAAGTAAAGCCGTTGAAGGGCATGGATGAGTTTTTCACGATTGACAATGAAGCGATATGCTGATTCTTTAGGAATCACTTTGGTGTAATCGGGGAAATTCGAGTCCACTAGGCGAGATACCAATGTTTGTTTTTCAAAAGCAAACATGATTTCACGTTCAGCTACCGTCATGGTCATTTTGTCTGTAGTAGCCTTCATGGCAATTCTAGAAAGAATTTTAAAGACTTTAGGAAGCGCTAATACGCGAATTGTATCATAGTCTTTTTCTTCTATCGTTTTGGCCACAACTAATCGCTGTGCATCAGAAGCAATCATGCGGAGTTCGTTTCCATCGGATTGCAAAGGAATGCAGTGCAAATTCAAGTTTCCTTCCATTCTCTGAGAGACAGCAGGAGATACTTTGTTGTACAGAGAGATTAAGCGGCTGATAGAAACTTCATAGGAAGTCCCTGAAACCTCAGGCAAACTAGGAAACTCTTCTGGATTTATGCAATGAATTGAGAAGTGATTTGTTACGCCGTATATCGTAAGGTGCAAATCTTGAAACTCTAACTTAATAAACTCTTCTTCCATGTTTTTAATAATATCCGCCAGCAATTTAGCAGGGATTGCTACGGTCACATCCCCATCTGCTTCACATTCTAGATTGCTTGTAAACCCAATTTCTAAATCGGAGGCTGTAATAGTAATCGTTTGATTTTTAACAGAAAAATGAAAGCAGTTTAATACTGGAACTAACGAGCTAGATGGAATCACGGTAATCATCTCTTGTAAAATAGTGCTTAGGTCATTTTTTTTACATTGTACTATCATTGTTTATACCTCTTTTACGTGAAATAGAAATATAGCAAGATTGTTTGTGTCTCATCATCCCATTGGATAGTTGCTCCCAAAGGCTCTGTAACAAAACGGAGCGGTACCAGCGTGCGGTTGTTCCATATGAATGGGGCAGCATCAATCTCTGCTGTTTTGCCATTTACTAAAATTTCTCTTTTACCTATCCATAATACTACTTCGTTTTGTTTATACAAAACTTGAATGCGTTTTTCTTGGGGATCCCATTGAACACTTCCCCCTACAATTTCGCTGACAAAGCGAAGAGGAACGAATGTTCGTTGCGATTGTAAAATAGGAGGGGCTTCTAAATCCCAAGGCCATAGAAGATCATTTACATACACTTGTTGATTTTGTATTTGCAGGCGTATTGTATAGGACTCTGCAATGCAGTTTATATCGATTTCTTTTTCTTGTACAGTTTTGTCTGTAGCAATTGCTTTAAACACCAATTTACTACTTCCAGCTGGAACTCCCACAGATGCTTCAAACTCTCCATTAGAAGATAAGGAAATAGGCCGACCGTGCACAAATAATGTTGCTTTTGGGTCTGCACGACCTTGGATGTTAAACACTGGATGAAAGACAGTGATGGCAGTATCCTTGTATACCTGCAGTGCAGCAGGTCGAGGGACAATGGATAACTCGTTGGAAAAATCGCTATATATGCCGTCTTGGGTGACTGCTTTTAAGGTATAGTAGTACTTGATATCGTTTTTGACAGTGTCATCAACATAGACAGCTTCTTGGCCGTGTACAGTATCTATAAGAACCATTTCGTCGCCTGAAACGGTGGATCGAAAAATTTCAATAGACCAAATACCTGGGTACTTCTTCCAGTACAAAGTGGCTCTTGTATCAGATCCTGTTATTCTCTGAAGAGAAGGAGGTTGAAGAACCGAAGGATCTCCTTTAGAGGTTTTCATGCTTACAGGAATGAGCATTTTTGTATGTTCTTTTTCTATACCGGATAGCAGCACAAGCAATTCTGCCTGGTACTCTCCAGGGGGAACCAATGTACTATCTGCTTTTACAGTAAGGATGACAGAGTCTTGTGGAGGAATGCTCCCCGAAGTGGGTTGGTAATCCAACCACACGGGCGTGAGGCTCTGAGAGGGAATGCCAGATACCATACTCGAATTCGTGCTTTCGTTGCCATACGTATCAAATGATCGTACGACATATCGATAGGTGACACCATTTTCAAGAGGTTCATCCACGTAGTAATTCACAATACCTGTTGTATCGATAAAGGAAAACTCTCTTTCAAATTCTTTTTTGCGATAAATATGAAATCCTGCTAAATCAGGTTTGGGTTGCTCTATATCCCAGCTTAAGATAAATTTTT
Source organism: uncultured Caldisericota bacterium (assembly GCA_964493625.1). Classification (GTDB taxonomy): domain Bacteria; phylum Caldisericota; class Caldisericia; order UBA6126; family UBA6126; genus JAGLCW01. Next base: position 11,463 of record CAZBOU010000013.1, on the reverse strand, counting down.
GCGAACCTGGGTACCCCTTTAGTCTTGCTGGGGCAAAGGGCGGAATAACATTTTCGCCAACTCTACAAAACGCAAACATGTTGCCACTGTTGTCTTCTACATACAAAAATCCTTGTGCCATGACTAGGGGAGAGTTAATAGGAAAGGACATTTGATGAGTCCAAATATCCGCTCCGTTGTTTCGGTCAAAACAATAGATATTTCCATTGTTTCCACCAAAATATACAGTATTCCACGCTACAATAGGTGGTATTAAAATGGTGGTTCCTACATCTTTTTCCCACTTCTTTTGGCCAGTGGATTGATGTAAAGCAACGACCTTTCCTGTACCGGTAGAAAAAAAGACATATTGTTCGTCTACGGCCATAGAAGATGTAATATAGTCTTTTAAAGGGTGATTCCATTGTTCTTTTCCATCAAGGGAAAAACATACTACTGCGCTTTGAGAGTTGTCTTCGTCGGTGGTGCAATAGTAAATGTTTTGGTCATACAATACGGGGGACCCTGGAATTGGGTGATTGGTTGTAATAGAGTATACTTCACTACCTGTTTGACAGCGTCCCACCCAAAGACTTGTTTGATTCAAAACTGCCGTAAGAATTCCTTTGTCGGTGGCTATAAAATCACACCTTCCTTGTCGATACCATACTTCGCGCCCTGTAATGAGATCCAAACAAATCAGATTCGATTGCGTTCCGATGAATAGTAGACCTTCCCACGCAGCTATGCCATACAGACTGGGAACAAAGTAGGGTTTTGTCCAGATAACCTGTTTGGCAATTCGGTCAAATAAAACAAGGTTTTTGTTGGTTGCTACAAGCAAGTACCTGGTATAAAGATGAACCGAATAAATAGCCTCTCCTATGTGATAGGAATCTTCTTTGACACCTGTTCTACTATGAATATGATGTATTCTACCATCTTCTGATGGCAAATAGAGGTTGTTTCCTGATAAAACTGGAGGCATTACTGCTTTGCCGTAAGTGGATCGCCATTTTTGCTCAAAGGGAGGTGAAGTAGATTCAATCTTGTTGTAACCGGTTCTTGCATAATCATATTGTGGTGTTACCCACGGAGATCCAACTTCCTCGGAGGGAACTTCGTTGGATTGTAATCCTTGTACATTCAAGTTCGATATTGATGATGACTGCTTTACTACAGCAAATTGAATGGGGTGGGTAGTGTGGTTCGATATTTCAACAGCTTTGGTATCTCGATCTGTTGAGGTCATCGAAAAAGAAACAGAAGCTGGCTCAATTGTTACATCCGCACTCCCCTGCACAGAGTGAACAAGCAAGGTAGTCCCTGTAACAGATAAACTCAAGAGAACAATCAAGCAAATCCGAAGTGTTTTCATTTCGATGATTTTTTTTCTGCCTCCAACCACTTAATTTTGGTTTCGATCGTTAAAACGACCCCAAACAAGATCAGGATAATTCCTGCACAAACAACTAACAATCTTTGTTCTCCTGCTAAATGATACGAAGAACATACCCCTAATAATATCACAATGATAGCTAACAGTACATATGACAAAGCTGTTAGTAATTGTTCACTTTTTTTCATATCGTTACTCCTCTAAATGCCATTTTTGTATCCAAGAATCGAACCATGATATGTGTCTTTTAATGTTTCCATCTCTTGTATCATGAAGATAGATAATGAATCCTAGAAAAATGACAGAACCAATGAAGAAAATGATTGCAATCAAAAGCTGCAAAAAGTGAGTTGCTCCAAACCCAAAACGAAACAGCAACTGTGTTTTCGAAAAGATCACGTTGCCTGATACTACGGCCGGTATTAATGCCACCCAAAACAACCAGTGGCTATTTTTTATGAACCAATGCGCCTTTTCTTTTTTCATTGCTCTCTACTTTCTTTTGCCACCATCCAAAAACTAGTATAAACACAATGTAAGCTCCAAAAATCCAAGGGATGTCTCCTCGTAAAATTTCAGACTCAGAATATATGGCTGATCTCCAAGAAAGAATAATAAACAATGCATACCCAAGAACTAAAAGGGAATTCCAAAGAGGTCTTTTGGAAGGTTTTTTGAAATGATTTCTTTCAATATATGGCATGAAAATGACAAACACTAAAAAGATGATATTGAAGAGGATTCCCCATAAAAAGTCTAGAATTTTCAAGAAATAGTAAACAAAAAGGAAATACCAATCAGGCAATATGTGCTCAGGAGGGGACGATGGGTCAGCGGGGGCTAAAGAATGAGCTGGTTCGAGAATCTGCCACACAATCACAATTGCAAAAAGCAAAATCACTCCTAAAGCAGGTAGATTGACTCGTTTTTTTCTAAAAAAATAGAAGTAGGACTCGGCCATTACTACAACACCCACAGGCAATACATAGTGAAGTGCATAGAAACGCGTAAGAGTGTTGGTACAGATAACAACCGAACCTCTAGCAATGAATTGAATAAAGGAGCCCAGATGAAGGTTTCCTAAAAGAGGCAATTCATCGACAAAAGAAGGCATTGTAGTTCCAATTGTTGTTGCCCAGTAGGCTCTTTGATCCATGGGCAATATATAGCCGCTAAAGCCAAAAACAGTTGTAATTACTACAAAAAGTACCGCCCAAAACCACGTAAACTCATGAGGTTGTTTGTGTTCTGCTGCGAAGAAAAGTCGGAACACGCGGAGCATTGCTAAAATAATGATCGCATCCGCCAAATATCGATGGAAACCTCGCAGCCATGGACCAATCGTGACACCCATTAGTTGTAGCTCCATAATGGATTCAACACTTCGGTATGCCATTTCAAAGGAGGGAATATAATAAATGGCCAATATGGATCCTAAAAGTATTTGAATCAATAATCCAGAATACAGCATTCCGCCAATCCAGTAGGCTGGATTCTTTGGATGTTTAGGCTGCAATGTTTCATCAAAAAGATCAATATTTCGAAATCTATTTTTGATCCAGTACGTAATTTTTTGCCATGTGTTCTCTCGTGCAGGCATATATTCCTCCTAGTATTCTTTTACCAGAGTTTTTAACTCGTTCCAGGAAAAAATGGGTCCATCTTGGCAAACATACTTGCTTCCACAATTGCAATGTCCACATTTACCAATTCCACATTTCATATGATTTTCAAGAGAAACATATACAGAATCATCTGGAAATTGCATTTTTGACAGATTATCAAGAATGGATTGGAACATTACTGGGGGGCCAACAATTAATATGACGGTATTGTTTTTTTCAGGAGATAAGTGGTGGAACAAAACTTCGCTACAATCGCAATAAGTCTTATCAACAAGATTGCAAACAAACCCTACATTACCATCCCAGCCCTTTTCATGTTTATCAATTGTAATTTTGCAGGTTGTGTTTTTCATCAATCGCCACTGTTTCATTTCTTCGCGATAAATGATTTCTTGTGAATTCCTTGCACCAAACAAAATCTCAAGCTCGCCGTACTGGTCTTGATGTCGAAAATAATCTTCAATGACACTTCGAAGCGGGACAAGCCCAATACCACCAGCAACAAGAACCAAATGTTTTCCTTGAAACTGTTCCATAGGAAAACCGTTTCCATAGGGTCCTCTTAGACCGAGATAATCCCCTTTTTGCAACGTGTGAATTTGGGTTGTAACAACACCCGTTTTTGCAATACAAAAAAGGAGAGTATTGTTTGTTGGGTCGTAATCAGATACAGAAATCGGAACCTCTCCTACCCCAGGAAGAGAAATTTGATAAAACTGTCCTGGAATAAAATTCTTGGGAACATTTCCTTTTGGCAGCTCTACACGAAAGTGCTTAACTGTAGCCGTCTGTTGCCCAACTTCGCGAATTTGTGCAAAGAATGGAACATAGGGATTATGTGTGGATGAAGGGGTTTTTTTATTCTTCTCCATGAGAAACAACCTCCTTAATGTCTTTAATAATGGATACCATGTCGATATTTACAGGACAAGACCGAGTGCATCGTCCGCATCCAGTGCAGGAAAAAAGACCTAGTTGTTCAACCGAATAATGATACTTATGCATCACTCTCTGTCGCAATCGGTCTTCTCTTGTACCTCTGGGGTTGTGACCTGAAGCATGCAAGGTGAAGGCATAATTCTGACATGTATCCCACGTTCTATATCGACATCCATCTTGACAGGTTTCGAGTTGATCAGCTGTATCAAAACAGGTACAAGTTGGGCAGTTAAATGTGCAAGCACCACATGCAATGCATGTATCACTATATTTCTTCCAAATAGAAGAGGAATAGGCAGAATCAATGCGCCCCTTAATCGATAATAGATCCACTTTCTCGCGAATCATAGCTTCTGTTTGACGTCGAATAGTGGGAATAATATCATCATCGGCATCAGGTGAGTCTTCAAGCAAGGAACCCACGGTCTCGACCAAGTCTTTTCCTTTGGCAGTAAGAACTTCTAGAATGTAAAACTGGTCGGTTTTGGCCATCATAATGTCAGCACACTTCGAATCAACAGGGGAATCGCCAAGAGATGTACAAAAACAGGTATTTAAGGGAGTCTGACATGCCCATCCAATGAGAGTTGTGTGTTTCCATCTTTCCAATATATAGACATCTTTATGGGTTGTGGAATAAAATTCTTTTGCATACGATAGGGCGTGTAAGTCACAAGGTCGGATTCCAATGATGATTTGTGGCTCTTGATGCAACGTTTCTTTTATGGTTGCTTTTCCTTCTTTTTGTATATGGTATTGATACATTGTTTCCATTTGTGGGAAAAGGTATTCTTTGGGAGATCGAAGGGGATTGCTCCCTTCTAATGCCACTTGTGAAATCTTCTCTACAGGCATAAACTCGCGTTCCTCTGTATTGGTTTTAACAGGAGCAATCAAGGATCCTTGCTTTTGGATTTCCTGTAGAAAGGCATGTAAATTGTTAATTTTGAGTCTCTTTCTCATGATTCCTCCTTACACCAAATCTTCGCCAAGATTGTAGGACAGAAGCTTTTGTCGTTCATCGTTCGTTTTTCCAGCCTTATAACCAAACTCTTCTTCCATACATCGGTTGAAATATTCATAGAATATATGCAGAGGGATATCTTTCGGACAAGCTCTTTCGCATTCACCACAACCGGTACAATTTGGAGCCACGTGGTGAAATCGAATCATGTGATACAAAATATTGTTTTCTGTAGTGACATGATTGTCTAGCAGTTTTACGGGTTCTTTTGGTTTATCGAATACACATTGATCCGAACAAAAACAAGCTGGGCAAATGTTTCGACAAGCATTGCAACGGATACACCTACTTAGCTCTTGATGGATCATCTTTTGTAGGTCGGCAGGAGGTAAGGTATCCTGGGGTAATTTTTTATGGGTACGATATAGATTTTTCACCCGTCTGCGGTGTTCTTTTTCTTCTCCTACAAAATAATACCCAAAGTAATAGGGCAGTTCACAATGGCTTGTATCTGCACATTTGTCTAGCCATACTTCTCTTTTTTCAAACGCATGCTCTTTGCCTGCAATATCTGTGCCGATCATCTGATAATCGGTTTCGGTTATGGAAACAATGGATTGCTCTATTTGATTTTCGATTTTTTTACGATTAACCACGCCATCGCAAGCAACTACAATCAAACTTACAAGATCTTCTGAAATCTGTTGATCTGCAAATGTTTGCATAACGGATTTGGCATCACAAGGTTTGCAAACAACATGAATTGTTCCTTGAAAAGAGTTGGGTAGTATTTCTTGCCGATTCTGTTCGTTCAAATATTTTGCTAAAGATATATCACAGAAGGAGTCAAATACAGTTTCTTGAATCTCTTCTTTGTGGTAGATAAAAGCAGGTATACGGTGCCCAGGCAAAGATGCTTTTTTCCAAGCAATGAGCAAGTCTCCTGGTTTCCATATTTCTGTTAGAAGCTGATGAACGTTTTGTTCAATTTGCTTTTTCATGGTGCCCCCCTTTATGATCGAATTCGGTTTGATGTTTAACAAAACGATCAATTTCTGTCATTGTTTTGCGAAAATCTGAGGGTTTGTGCCAAATAGCTTGAAAACGATCTTCTTCAATTCCAAAAGCTTTCAATGTATGCTTCGTTAAAAGAAATCGTCTTTCAGAAAAAACAGACCCTTCTCGGTAATGACAATCTCCTGGTTCGCAACCGAGAACGATCACTCCTTTTGCACCTTCATGTATTAACTTGAGTGCTAGACTTGTATTAAATCTTCCTGCGCAGGTAATAGGAACGACCTGTATAAAAGGGTACTTTTTTTGAATCTCTTGGAGAAGTCTTTTTCTTTGTTCTGCTAAACAGGGAAAAAGATATATTAATTCTTTGTTAGCCATATTGCCCGAACCTCCTCTTGAATGGATTTTTTTGGATCGTTGTAGATGCGTATTGCAATCGATCTACAGGTCGCCTCGCATATGCCACATCCTTGACATTTTGCTTCCTCTACAAATGCAACAATGCGTTGTCCTTTTGTGATTGGCTTAATGGCCTTCTTAGGACATACATCAACACAATACAAACATCCTGTGCATCGATTTGGATCCACTTTTGCAAAAAGCTGTTTTCGTTGTAAGAACAAAGGAATAAAACCAAGCAATATACAGACAGCTAGAAAAATGAGTGGAACCGAAATTTGTTGCAGAAAAGAGGGAGCAGTGCCCTCATAAGGAACGGGTGTTTCGGGTAAATAAGGAAGAGGAAAAACTGCTGTTAAAAGAATCATAAACCCTGTAAGAATAAGAAACAATGATAGCGGTGGGGTAATTTTCGGTCTAGCAATTCGTTTAAAATGCACTATGAGACCTAGTAAGATCAAAATTGGTAGCAATAGGTGAAGACCAAAATTGACCGTTAACAAATCTTGATATTGTCTACGGCCATATTCGAAAAACTCAGCCCATTTCATTAACATAGCTTCAAAACGGGGGGTATACGAAGAAAAGAACCCCGTATAGATAATCACAACCACCAAGAAGACAAGGACCAAACCGCTAACCCAACCCAGATTTCTTGGTTTTGTAATTTTATTGGTCATCCACATTCGCAGCAAATGGAGAAAAGAAAACAAAAGCATGCCCATAGCAGCATATCGATGAAAGGTTCGCAAGTAAACCCCAAAGGGGAGTTGGTTTGTGATATAAACCAAAGAGCCATATGCGCCCGGAATGGGAGTGTTATACGCTCCACCAATGGTAGGAACAAAATTCATGAACAAAAAGGTTCCCGAAAGAATTTGAAACACTAAAAATATAAAAGTAATTCCGCCAAGGTAGTAAAAAGGATTGTTTAAATACGATACCGTTTTTGCTTGGATGTCTCTCATTGTGCACCTTCTTCAATGCTTTCTAGATAGATATCATCGCCGTCAACCATAACGGTATACACTGGCAAACCTCTAGGGGGAGGTCCTTCTGTAACATCCCCTGTGGTAGGGTCAAAAGCACCATTGTGGCAATTGCACCATATTCTTTTCTCAGATACTTGTTCTTCGTCCCATCTTACAATACATCCAAGGTGAGGACATACGGCACTGTAAGCATGAAATTCTCCATCGATATTCGTAAGCATTCCATAAATATCTTGTCGAACATATTGTGGACCTGCATAAGGAAGATCTAGCTTGACGCTAAAAGAATGTCCTGTTCCTTCTGGAACATCTTTAACAGAAGCAATTACGATGGGTTCAAATTCAGCTGTAAATTGATATCCAAAAAACTTGAAAGGCTCTGCATCATGATAAAACAGTTGCAGCAATGGAGAAGAAAACACAAACCCCGTCAACAACATACAAACAATCGTTGCTATAAGTACTTTACTGCTTTTTGTCATACAAACCTCCAACAAAAAGTACGTCCCATAAAAAAAATAAATGATCCGTCACCTATTCATTATATAAATTTTTTTTGGTAAATAATGACGAATCGGTAAAGAATTGTTCCAATTTGTAAACGATGACTACGAATCCATTGAAAAAAAAGATACCCGGCCAACCCGAATTCTGCCTGTAGCAACCTTTACAATTACTACACTACTACGCAAATCAGGAAACGAAGTTAGAATAATGTGCCCTCCTGCCGAAGGGGTCCCTGTATATTTGAATGTAACCGTCCGAGGGAGCAGAGGAGACCCACTATAGCCAAATTCGACGGAACCGCTACAGATATTTCCATATTCATCAACATAAGCAGGCATTGCAATTCCAAAATAATAAGGATAACCAATATTGGTAGGAAACGTTCGTTTGATGTATTTACCAGGGCAATCCAAACCATTTTCTTCCGTTTCAAGGACATAATAGTTTTGGGTTGGATAAAACACTGCTTTTAAATTTTGATGCGTTGAAACTGATTTCATTCGAAGCATTTGAAGATCTTCTGCTAGCGTGCTAATACAAATATCGAGCTGTCGTTGTTGTAAAACATCTCTTGATAAAGATATGAATGATCCGCTTAGAATCACAATCAATGCCAACCAAAAAAAGAGCTCAAAGAGGATGTGGGCAGATTTCCTTGTCATCTTACAAAAGCATGCCCAAAATGTAACCAAAAGATATGAAGGGAATCAATGGAATTTTTTTTAGTTGGGTTGTACCTACAAGATTCACTTTTTGTAGAGATAAAACAACAATGGCATAGATGCTTCCTACAAGAAAGGTCATACAATAAGAGGCCCATATTATGGGCACAGGAAACAAAGGTGAGAGCAAACCAAAGAAAATAATATCTCCTTCTCCCAATCCCTGTTTTTTGGACAATATATACGGAAGAAACATCAGCACAAAGCCAATGATTCCTCTACATAAAGTAGTGCATAGTACTCCAATCCAAGATGTGGAAACAAAGGAGTCCAACAGTACAAATGAAAGCAATCCGTTGTATTCTATTCCAGCTATCCAGTCTTGGATAGCTGTATACCCCGTAATATTCGATACAGCATTCTGCACTATAGATAGCCATTGTAAAGAACTTACAGAGATGGTCCAAGAAACAGGTACCCAGACAAAGATAAAAACGATAAAAAACAAACCCCAAAACCAACTAACAGAAATGCTTTGCTTGCGTATATCTTCAACTGAAAAAAGAAGAAGCATGGCAAACAATACAGCCTTAGCCACGATAATACACCTTCACAATCTCTCGTTTCAAAATTTTTCCATTGGTTTCTTCTTCAGTCGAAATGGTATATTTCATGGTTAATGTTGTTGGATAGATGTATTGATGAGACAACACATAGCATTTGTGGTAAGAATTAACATACAAAGGTACTTTCAAAAGTGGATGTGAATCAATCCCTTTTTGGTCAGGTTTTAACAAAAATACTGACATCTGACAGATGATCTTCTTTGATGTTTCATTGATGAATGTATATACCAAAACCATATCTTCCGCATGCAAGGGGCTACTCTTTAAATACACTTTTGGCTGTTGGGACAACTTCAATTTTAATCCTTCTCGTCCTCCATTTTTATACAAATCGATCAAGATCATTTCCCCTACTTCTTTTGCCTGATCCATTTTAATTTGATCTAACTGCGCTTGCATAGCAAACTGATTTCGAATTGTCTGTTGCATGAAATATATGGACAGTAGTAAAAGGAGTGAAATGATGAACACGACGGAAGGCAGAGCAAAGCCTTTGTGGTTTCGACAAAAACTCTGGTGAAAAAAAAGAGTATGTTCTTTTCTCATGGGGTTAATTTAAAAAAAAGCATTCTGCAATACGTTCTACCGAGAATGTCTTCAATACAGATTTGGATTTGTAAAGAATCCCCATCAGGGTATCTCGTTACCATGAATTTTTTAATTACTTTTTGTGTTAAATTTTGAAAGGTTCCGTATCCGGTATCCCTACCAACCTCATTGCCTTTTGTATAATAACGAATAAGTTTTTGGTCCACTGTTTTGAAAGATAATATTTGTTCACTAATACCCTCTTTTGGGCGAATAGAAATGGGTTCATACAGGAACTGCGTCCACTGCGTTTCGATGTCTTCTAGCAAAAACAAAACGTCATAGTATACAGAATTTTGTTTGCTATTGTTGTAAAACGATTGAGAGTACATCTGGATCCAATTTCCAATAGGAACTAGTATCATTCCACAGAGCACAACACTTACTACGGTTTCTACCGTACTAAATGTTTTGAGAGTACTTCTTTTCTGTTGTTGAAATGGTTTCATTTCATTTTCATCTTATGTATTCATAGCTTTTTTTGCAAAAAAAGATGTTGCAAAAAAGTTTTTCGACTCAAGCGTGACAAAAACAATCACATGATAAAAAATATATTCTTGTTCGTAAACAGACCCTAGAGATTTCGAAATAAGAACTTGATAAGGATTTTCGTGAATTTCGGGAGGTAGAGAGATTGAAAAATAAGAGGAAGCACTATCTAGCGTAACGGGTATTGTCACGAAAGGATCGCTTGTGAATGATTGATAGGCTGGTGGTGTTGTAAAAAATGTTTCTTCATGAATCCAGTCTTGGTTTGTATTGTGGAGTTGGCAAGCAATAAAATGACTTGTCTCGGACAGTTTGCGCTGAAGGTGTGCATGTGTTTTATGAGAATGGACAAAGACCATCCAGTTTTGAAAACCCCCTAAGAAAGTGAGTATACATATAACTGAAACCAGGGTTTCCAAATAGGTAAACCCCGGTTTTCTTGAATATCTTATTCGTTGGAATCTAACATTTTTTTGCATGAATCTGCGGGGTTTAGCTATCCTTCAGAAAGCACAACTATACAGTTGGAGTCATAAATATCATCAAACTCATCGGTGTATGAAATAGTAATCGTATCGGTAGCAAACGTTGCTGATGTATCAGTAATTTCTGCTGTTTTGTTGGGTCCAATGGACCAAATTATATAGTTTTGATGGTCATCAAAAATATGATATTGGTATTCGTTATCTGAAGCAGCTTGATTAAAAATATCAACAGGGATGCGTACGCCTAAATAATCAATTCCACCGGGAAGCCCGGCTATTGTATAACTAGCACTTGTGTTAATGGCATCATCGGTCGTATCAATACCCAGTAAATCGTTCAAAGATGCTGGATATTGTCCCCAATCGGTGTAAAAACACTTGATAGCGGTGGATATAGTAGATAGATCCATTTTGGCACGGGCTGATTTACTTCGGTTGATATAACCTGCCACTTGTGGAACAGCTACTCCTGCGATAATAACGATAATGCCAATTGTTATTAACAACTCGACTAGCGTAAATGCACGCTTACGTTCTCTAATTGTGTTCATAATTCCTCCTAATTTGTTTGATTCCACTGGACAAAAAGCATGAGAATACTTTTTGGAATAAGAAATTCGGAAGGGAAAAAGACTATAAAAGGAAAGAAATGATTGGTTACCGTATATAAAGTTGCATTTACAACGGTTGTTTAAGAACTAACACAAGGAGCCGTGGAAAAAAAAGCATAAAAAAAAGGCTGGCGGCTTCCTACTCTCCCAGTCAGTTTCCCAACAAGTACCATCGGCCTCG
>CAZBOU010000012.1:0-53519 GCA_964493625.1 uncultured Caldisericota bacterium | reverse complement strand
TGTATAATGGATGTAAATTCCATGTAAAAAAATGGGACCCTGTTTACTATATCTAGAAAAAGAATGAAAATTGAGCGCATTACCGAGAATGATCGACATTTGCAGCAGCGACAGGATGAAAATCCAGCGTATTACCGGGAACAAGAAGCGTTTTCTAGACCTACTGCTCCTAGAAGCCTTTCAGATGGTACCCAAATGCCATTCCTCCACCGGAGAGAGACAAAAAATCACTGTGATTGGTACCACTACATTAGACATCAAATTAGACATCAATTGACTTCATTGGGTAGAAAAGATGTTTGATAGTCAATAAGTTGAGCAAAATTGAAAATCTATTTTCTCTCCAACTCTCCCCAACTCTCCAACTCTCCCTAACTCTCCAATTCACTGTTGAAAAATGGAGAGTATCTCGATATGATATTGAAGTATCAACAATCAGAGGTGCTTTATGATTGAAAATCAATGTGTTGAGTTCAAACGGGAATATAACGACAAAGTGAATAAAACAATGCTGGGCTTTCTAAATACGGACTTGTCCCTGAAGGCGTGTGGATTCGCATCGGCAGTAACACACTTATGGCAACCCGCGAGCATATCAGGCAAATGATTAAAGACAACGGAATGGGACATTTTATCTCCGATTTGTCTATAAAGCAAAACTTGACATTTGATTACGCCGATACGATTTTTGCAGAGAAAGATGTAGCATTTAACAAACAACATAAGCAGACACTTGGGCTTATTCGCCCTGATGGACGGTTCTCCAATCTCGCACTTATCCTCTCTGATCAATGTCCATATACAACCAAAGCAGCAATATTTGAGGGAACGAATAAGGGAAAATTCAAAGACCGAAAGGAGTTTTCAGGTTCGTTGTTCAAGCAGATTGATGATGTTTTAGCATATCTTCACGTTTTTAACCGTGTGAGTGGAACATTTGAAGGTGCATATCGTATCGACCATCCTGATTACCCTGATGTAACACTCAGAGAGGCGTATGTTAATGCGCTTATTCACAGGGATTACTATGTAGAGGGTAGTGTTCTTGTCAGTATGTTTGACGACCGATTGGAGTTTATGTCCCTTGGCGGCATAATGCCTGGCGTTACCTACGACTTGATGCTGATGGGTGTTTCCGTGACAAGGAACGAAAAACTGGCACAGATTTTCTATCGTCTGAAGATTATTGAAGCGTTTGGCACTGGTATCCCACGGATATTTGCAGCCTATGAAAAAAGCGTGGTTAAACCTGAAATTCCTGTTGTGGACGGTGGCTTTATAATCCGTCTGCCTAACCAAAACTATGGTTTGCAAAAAGCAAGAGCCACAAAAAGCGAGCGTGAACAAAGATTACTCGATTTTTTCAATACCATGGAATTTACAAAAGAAGATGCTGCGAAGATTCTTGGTATGAGCGTCAACGGTACATATAAATTTCTTGTTCGTATGAGCGAAAAGGGCTTACTTAATGCCAAAAAAGACGGCAAGCGATGGGTATACTCTGTAGTCAAGTAAGAAATGAGTTGAATATTTCTAAACGAAGAATGTTATTCTCCTAAACTCTTCTCCTACCGTTCAATGATTAAAATACCACAAAGGACCTTGTTTTGAAGAATACGTTTCAATATTCTGGTTAACAGGGCTTCCGATCGTACTATAGGGATATCAAAAAAAGTTATATAAGTGAGCTTTCACCAAAAACAGTCGGAATCAAAATACAAAATAGTGTCGAATGGTATTGCTAAATCATGCCGAATATGCTATGATGATGTCATGAGAAGCAAGGGAGGCATAGTCATGGCAGAAATTGCGAATATGGCAAAGTATAAAAAACGAGTGATTGATTCGCTTGTCGAGAAATATCTGAAAATATTTGGTGCTATTTGCATTGAAGGACCAAAGTGGTGCGGAAAGACTTGGACATCTTCTTATCACAGCAAAAGCGAGTTTCTGATTGGAAACCCGGATAACAATTTTCAAAATCGGTCATTGGCAGAACTCTCCCCTTCACTTGTACTTGAGGGAGATACACCACGACTTCTTGATGAGTGGCAGGAGGTTCCTTCGATTTGGGATGCGGTGCGTTATATTGTAGATCAAAGAAGCGAAAAAGGACAGTTTATCTTGACAGGTTCTTCCACCCCAAAACGAAAAGGAATTCTTCACAGCGGAGCGGGAAGAATCGGAAAACTCAGAATGAGGACGATGTCTCTATATGAATCCGGAGATTCCAGTGGCAAAGTATCACTCTCCGATGTATGTCAGGGGAAGATCACCCCTGTTATGACAGGCGAGGTTCACTTGAGGGATCTTGCGGGTTATATTGTGCGAGGCGGTTGGCCAGGGAATCTTGATGTGCCGATAGAAAACGCTTCGATTCTTCTACAATCCTATATTGATGCGATTTTGGATGATGATACACAGCGGATGGACGGCAAGAAATATGATGTTTCAAAGATGCGGCTCTTGCTGCGTTCTCTTGCAAGAAACGAGAGTACAACTGCAACGAACAAAAAACTGATGAACGATATCAAGGAAGTTGATGATGAAAGTGTCGACTACGATACCATAGCAACCTATCTTGATGTTTTCACCCGCCTTTTCCTTATCGATAATCAGCAACCGTTTTCAATGCATATACGATCCTCTGTAAGGGTCAAACAAGCGGCAAAGAGACACCTCTGTGATCCCGCACTCGCCTGCGCATTGTTGAAAGCAACTCCTGAAAGATTGATTGGCGACCTGGAGACCTTTGGCTTTCTGTTTGAAGGAATGTGCGAGCGCGACCTGAAGATATATGCACAGTCGTTTGATGCAAATGTGTATCACTATCAGGATTATTTGAATAGGGAAATTGATGCCGTTATTGAACTACCGGATGGAAGGTGGAGTGCATTTGAGATTACACTCGGTGCAAATCAGATTGATAAGGCTGCTGCATCTCTGATCGATATCCGAGACAGTATCAGTAAAGACGGCGGAAAGGTGCCGTCAGTATTATGCGTTATCTGCGGATTGTCAAACGCTGCATATGTAAGACCGGACGGCGTTGTAGTAATTCCGATTACAGCACTGAAAAATTAAAGATGGCGGAATAGTGGCCGGAATAGTAGCGATTGAACCGTTTTAAAAAACTCCGATCCCATGGTGCCAAAACTTTCCCAAAATCACCCCAGTGGCATTGGTTATTTCGGGCGAAAATGTACATGGCACTGAAGTTAAGCATGTTCCAGGTTGATCAACGTAATATAACTTGCAATGTAACATGATGAATGTTATATTAGAAGAAATTAATGTTATATTAGGAGAACTTATTTCATGATTACTGTAATTGAACGATATATTCAGGACAATTTGGATGTGGATGCTAAAGTAGAACCTTGTCCCGATATCTCGATTTCCCCCTTGTTTTTGAGAAATTCCTTCCGATTTTATATCATGACTTTACTGGATGTTTCCTGCATCTTGCTTGATCCTATTCAGGAGCTACCTCCTATTTCTGAGCTCCAAAAACAGGTAAGTATGGTTAAATCTATCGAGGGAAGAGAAGTAGTCGTTCTTTTTAAAGGCATTACGCCATACAAGAGAAGAAGCCTGATTGGCAAGCGAATACCTTTTATTGTTGAGGGAAACCAGATTTTCCTTCCTTTTTTGGGGATGCATTTATCGAAAGCTTACATAGAAAACAAAGCAAAACCAAAGAGCTTTACTCTAAGTGCCCAACTCACATTTCTTTATTTTTTGTATGGCAAAATTGAGGAAATCAATGCTACTCAACTGGCACTTATTCTGAAAATGACGATTATGACGGCCTCAAGAGCTTTAAATGAGTTATATGACGCTGATTTGTTGAGCTATGAGATAGGGGGGAAAACCGGCAAAAGCAAAGTGTACCGTAAAATTCAAGACCCCTTGTTTTTTGAAAGGGGAAAGGAATTTTTACAAACTCCAGTGCAAAAAACAGTTTTTGTGAGAAAGGTTCCACCGAATGCTCTGGTATCTGGCTTGGAAGCTTTGGCTCAGGTAAGCATGCTGAATCCTCCAGGGCAAAGGGTGTTTGCTGTGGGTAATCGGGTTTTGATTGCGGAAGAAGATTTTGACGAAGTGGGTATGAACCTAGAGATATGGAAATATCCGCCCGAGTTGTTTTCTTGCAGGGAACAGGTAGATTTGGCATCGTTGTATGCTTGTTTGAAGGACCAGAAGGATGAGCGGATCGAGCAAGCTCTCGAAGAAGCTTTAAGGGGTGAATCGTGGTACACGGGCTAGGGAAGTTTAAGGAGTATTTTAATGAGTTTACCGAGAAGTATGTTTTCATTGGTGGAACTGCTTGTGATCTCTTGATGAATTCTTTAGGTCTCCCTTTCAGGGCTACCAAGGACTTGGATATAGTTTTTACACATAGAAAACCTATGGGTTTTAAGATTTGTGTTCAAGAACACAATCATGAAACATGATGAGTCTCCAATCTCATGGTTTTCCAGAAAGGAAATTCCATGGTTGTCTAGACTTTTTATCACACTTTCAGTCTATTACAGGGTGAGCATAGTGTATCGGGTTGAATGCCAGCTTGAATGGGTCTCCCGTTTTTTGGGTACACTTTATTTTTGTACAGTAGGTAGTGCATATTTGCTATATTGTGATATACTATATTGTGATATAGCAAATGGAGTGATTCTATGTTTATTGGTCGAAAACAAGAGCTGAAAAAGTTAGAGAAACTCTATCTAGGCGAGCAATTCGAGTGCATTGTAATGTATGGTAGAAGACGTGTTGGGAAAACGACTCTGATTAATGAGTTTACTAAAAACAAGCCCACAATATATTTTACTGGCATTGAAGCCTCATCGAAGATCAATTTAGAGAATTTAAGTGACAGCATATTCCGTTATGCTATGCCTCAAACTAATGCATATCCCATTTTTGAAAACTATCAAAGAGCATTGGACTACATACATGATTTGGTTCGTGAAAAACAACTCGTGGTTGTATTTGATGAATACCCCTACTTAGCATCATCTGAGCGATCAATATCTTCTATATTGCAATTATATATTGATACAAAATTCAAAGATAGTAAAGTATTTCTTATTTTGTGTGGTTCGTCAATGAGTTTTATGGAGAAGCAGGTATTGGGTTATCAAAGTCCCCTGTATGGGAGAAGAACCGCTCAAATGAAAATGACTGCATTTGATTACAAAGATACTTCACTTTTTTATCCTCATTACTCAAATGAGGACCAAGCACTACTGTATGGTATAACGGGGGGTGTTCCATCCTATATTGAGAAATTTAATGCAAAGAATTCAATAGAGCAAAATATTGTCGAGAAAGTATTAGACGATTCTTCTTATTTATTCGAAGAGCCTGGGAATCTTCTGAAACAAGAATTGCGTGAACCGCAATTGTATAATTCTATCATTACTGCTATTGCTCGAGGGGCTTCAAGGTTAAACGACATTGCACTGACAGTTGGAATAGCTTCTTCTTTATGTTCTGTCTACCTTCAAACTTTGCAGTCTCTTGGTATCATTAAAAAAGAAACTCCTTTTGGTGAAGGGAGAACCAGGAAAACCATGTATCGAATAGAAGATAATTTGTTTCTATTTTGGTATCGCTATATAGCGAAGCATATTTCATCTGTTACCCATGGCAACGGTGAATATCTTTTTGAAACGTACATAAAGCCATATCTAAACGATTACATGGGTATTGTATTTGAAAAAATGTGCATGGAATTTCTTCAAAGAGAGAATCACTTTCATTACTTGCCCTTCTTTTTTCCCTCCATAGGCAGGTGGTGGGGAACGGATCCGAAGCGTCGAACACAAGTTGAGATAGATATTGTGGCTGCATCGCAAATTGAGAAAAAAATTCTGGTTGGGGAGTGTAAGTATAGAAGCGAACTAACAGGATTAGAAGTGTACAACAATCTAATGAATAACAGTGAAGTGTTATCCAAGAATTATACTGAAACATATTACTTGTTGTTCTCAAAAAGTGGGTTCAGTGTTGGACTAAAAGAACAAGTAAAAGAGAATCCAAACGTTCTTTTGTTTACATTGTCCGATTTGTATAACCTTCCACGGCTCAAAGGTGCTGAGTAAGACTAGGAAATAATCACCTATGGCAACACCAACTTGGTAGTTACGAAGTGCCCACTGAACAAAGGGAATATCTGTAGTGGTGATAGCAGGTGATTAGCAAATGCTAATTTTGGAGGGACACTCACGGAATGATTTGTTATTGGATAGCGTCTGTTCTGGTGGCAAGCAGCGTCGCGAAGTCCGTTTTGAGCGTATCCGGTAAAAGCGACTGTTCAATCATGGCAGCCAAGCGAAGCCGCATGGAAACCAGCTTATCCAGCATGGTCTCTGCGGGTTTTCTGTCGAGGCCGCAGGCGTCAGCAAACACGAGAAAATCATTCCTGCGAAGGTTTCTCTTTTTGCCGTTCATCGTGAGTGCAAAGTTTTCTGTATCCTCCGGCATGATGACATTCACCGGTAAAAGGTCATAAGCGGGAGAAAGTACATATTGGCCGCTGCCCTCGAGTGTTTCAATCAAGGAGAAGTTTTTTAGATGCATATCGGAGTTCCCCGTTATAAAAGAAAACACGAGACGCAGATACAGCTCACTGAGGTCAAGTCCGGGCCATGTGGAATACCGCCTAATGATCTTTGCGCAGCGCTCATAAGAGCCGCGGTACTTGTCCTGGGTTAACCGCAGATCAAGCTGACAGAAGTCCTCCATGGCAAGCATTAGGACAGGCGCGCTGGGTTCAATGACACGGTCTATCCGCTTCGTGATGTAAGCAAGATTATTTCCCGACCGTACCAGCGCGTGGGGTACAGTTACGATTCCGCAGATATCCGCCATACTCATCACAAGATGCTCTGATTCCGGGAGAGCGGAGAACTCCTCCACCTGGGGTTTGAGAATATATCCGGTGGGATAATTGACTAACGTCAACCGGGGTTTTCCCTCGATCATCAGGTGCAGTGACAGCTTTTTCTGCACGCCAGGTATCGTAAAACCTTTACTGATGTTCTCGGTGGCAAGAAGTTCCAAGGCATGATTCGAGATATCCAACTCAGGGATCTCTTTGGTGCCAAAAAAGCGTTTAATACAGGCTTTATGCCATCCGGTACCGGTGGAGTTATCAGGCAGGTGTTTTCCGCAACAAAGACAGTTCATACCCTCACATCCCAGATACTAACATTTCCAACACTGTCCCGGCACGCGACTAAAAGCAGCCCGAACCGGTCGTTTCGGTCAATCTTCCAGTTGCGACTGACCACGTCAAGCAGCCAGCCCTCCGGAATAAGTCCATCAAAGAACGGGAAAATGGTGTTAGACGTGTAAGCTTCCGTCTGAAGAGGAAGTGTGAGCGACACGGCGGAAGCGTCAGGGAGTGCAAGATAATCCTTATCATAGGCAAAGGAATAGCCCTCGTCGGTCTCACAAAGCTCTCCTGTAAATGTGTTTCTTACGTATACGTAAGCGGTTCTATAGGCATCCGTCATTTTTCATCCGTCCTTCCCGGCACAGCCTCCATACCAAACATCGCAAGCGCCTGATTGACCTTATCCATGCGGACAGTCTGCTTGCCTTGCTCCAATTCCCGAACAAAGCGAAGACCGAGCCCGGAACGCATGGCGAACTCTTCTTGGGTGAGCCCGGCGGCTTTTCTGTTGTTTTTGATAAACTCAGCAATTTTATTCATACGTATATAATATACCCAAACGGGGCGATTGTCAAGAAAAAATCCTTCTAAGCTCCCTATCGGGTGTAACTCATAATCTTTCCAATGAATTATACCCTATAGGGGTGAATTGTGTAACAGAGAGAGCTTTTTGGCTACCGATAGTGTGTGCTTTCACGAAAAAACAGTCGGAAGCAAAATACAAAATAATGCCGAATGGTATTGCTGAATTATGCCGAATATGTAAGACCGGACGGCGTTGTAGTAATTCTGGTTACAGCACTGAAAAATTAAAGATGACGGAATGATGCTTGAGAGAGCTTTGTTTTTTTCCTTTATTGTGTATAATAAATATCCATAATGCAATTGTACCTGCATTATTGGTATGAATAATGCGAAAGTTGGTAGCATATGGATAGATTATTGATGCAAGACCTTTTAAAATGGAAAAATAAAGCTCATCGAAAGCCTTTGCTTTTGAAAGGACCCAGGCAGTGTGGAAAAACGTATCTGTTGCGTGCCTTCGCAGATCGCTATTTTTCGGATACTGCTTATTTCAATTTTGAGCACCAACGACCCCTTGTAGAGCGCTTCGAAGAGGATCTTGATGTAGAGAGAATTATTACTGAGCTTGGTATTTTTAGGAAAAAACCTATTACCAAAGAAACGTTGATTATTCTGGACGAGATCCAGTTTTGTCCAAGGGCCTTGACTTCGTTAAAGTATTTTGCAGAATATCTTCCCGACCAACCCATTGCCTGTGCTGGATCTTTGTTGGGTATTTTTGTAGCCCAGGAAGGTTTTTCTTTTCCCGTAGGCAAGGTGGAATTTTTGTCTCTGTACCCTTTGAGTTTTAAGGAGTTTTTATTGGCTCATCAGGAGAGAGATTTGTTGGAGTATCTGGAAAAGCTCTCACCAAACGAAAAGGTTTCCAGCTTATTTGAAGCGCGTTTGAAGAGTTACGTGAAAACGTATCGTATTACTGGTGGAATGCCCGAAGCAGTGGAGCATTGGCTTCAACATCAAGACCTGGAAGGCTTGGAGCTTATACTGCACCATATCCTTGATAGCTATGAGTTTGATTTTAGTAAACATGCCCGATTGCATGACTTTCCCAAAATCACCATGTTGTGGAAGTCGATTCCTGAGCAGTTGGCGAGGGAGAATAAGAAGTTTATCTATGGGGATGTGAAAAAGGGATTTCGCGCCAAAGATTTGGAAAGTTCTCTTCAGTGGTTGATAGATGCTGGTTTGGCTTACAAGGTGATTAAAATAGCAAAACCTGGCATTCCTCTTTCGGCTTATGGAGATAGCACTTACTTTAAGCTTTACCTGCTTGATGTGGGTTTATTGCGAATTATGAGCGGTTTACCAGCAAGCGCAATCCTGGAAGAAAATCCTACGAATTTTACTGAGTTTAAGGGAGCCTTGGCTGAGAATTTTGTTTTAAATGAAATGATAGCCTCTTTCGGGGTCAAGGCCTATTATTGGAAATCGCAAAATAGTGCTGAAGTTGATTTTGTGGTGCAATTCGAGGAGCAGATTGTTCCTATTGAGGTAAAATCTGATCAGAATGTAAAGGCCAGAAGCCTTGGTGAATATCGAAAGAAGTTCCAACCTCCGGTGTCGTTGGTTATTTCGGGGGAAAACGTGTATGGCACTGAAGTTAAGCATGTTCCATGGTATCTGACATGGAAGCTGAAGGATTATCTTTGAGCGTACCATACAAACGCCTAAAACACCTTAAGGGACGTAGCACTTGCGACATGTTAATAGTCAAATAGGATTGGTGAGTGGTGAGTTTTCAATGTCATGGTTTTCCAGAAATGAAATTCCATGGTTGTCTAGACTTTTTCACACACTTTCAGTTTATCACTGGGTGAACCTTGAGTATCGGGTTGAATGTCAGTTTAAAAAACTCCGATCCAATGGTGCCAAAATAGAGAAGCGCACAGAAAAAGAATCAAACAAAAGCTGTTTTATTAGGATTGGTTGTGTGAAATGCTCTATAGTCCCAGTGTTCCGGAAAAAGAGACCTAGATCACTGTTAGAATAGATCCGCCTTTCCGTTTTCTATTTCAGTTTTTTTGGAAGAAATTGAAGTGTTAGTACAGAAGGTCCTTCTTCCCTCAGGGATAACCTGGTCCATTTCAAAGTTTAATTTACCAGGAATCCAAGAACGAACTGGTAAAGGATCTATTCCTACAGCAGAAATGTTGTTTGCATGGTTGATTATCTTGCCAGAAACAAAATGAGTATGACCAAATACCCACTCTTTGGAAGATTCTATTTCCAATAGTTCTCCTTCTGCAATGAAATCTTCTTCAGTTTGTCTGCCCATCCACACTGTTCTTTTCTTCGTGTTCAATTCATAACCACTGATTGAACCAAGTCCTGATCTAGTTACTACAAGTTTCATAGCATTCCTTTCAGCTTGGATAACGTGTTACTAATTATTTCATCAATCACTTGCAAACAATGGATCTGTGTATGAATTCTTGGGATTAATTTTCCGGAGAAGTGGATCTAATTTTATAGAACACCGGTGTTGTTGAAGCGTACTGTTCAATGATACTATCTGTCGTCCAGAATGGAAGCTTTTATATCTGTCATCACATCCACACTCCTAGGATCATTTTCACCTTCTGCATGACTCTCAGTTTTTTCGCGTATTCTGAAAGTCGAGGAATATTTCTTACACTGTCTGCGATATAGCTCTGGATGGCCTTGTTAAAGATTTCCTTATCCATCTTTCCCATATAGCGGAGACAGTCACAGATTGTACGTTCCTTGTTATATATACGTATGGGGTTTCCATCCATTTCACCATCAACAGCACCCAGTTCCAGGATTGACGGCTCAACATAGTACGGTTTTGTAAACGGATAGTCTATCTTGAAGCGAGTTTTATTGTTATCTTTGCTCACAGCGAGGTGCCATGCGAGTGGTGTTCTGTCACTATATCGATAATAAAAAAGAGCCGTATCCATACACATGATGGCATCCGGGAACAGCCGTGTCACGGTCGTTGCTTCACTGAGGTTTTCATTATCGATCCACTGGTAATAACCATACCTGATTTTCTCAATAACACCGTTCTCAATCAGCTTCTGAATATCATTATAATAAATTCGCGCTTCGTATAGCTCTTGGGTACGTATTATTCCATTATGCTGCTTGAATCTATCTTGGATGGTTTCGATTGAAATCACCGGGACACCTCTTTTACAACTTTTTAACAATATGCTTCATCAAGCGGATAAAGTTATAACGTAATGATACTGCCTGGAAATGCTTGTGTCAATACGCAGTGAACGAAGAGTTAGAGGAAAGTTGGATAGAACCCAGAATCTCTTGCAGATTACTCTGTGTAGAGAAAACATGCGGTAAATGTTCACACTTTCAGTCTATTACAGGGCGAACATGGGGTATCGGGTTGAATGGCAGTTTTAATTCTCCAGAATAATACGACACCTTTTTCCAAGAGCTTTGGTTGCACGTCCAATGGTATCTAGCGTAATGGACTTATTTTCTGGATCCAACAATCGATTTACAGAAGAACGACTTGTGTTCATTCTTTTAGCCATTTCTGTAACAGTAATTGACCCACTTCTCATTTGACTTCTTATTTGGTATGCAAGTATACGTTTTAATGCTACTTTCTCTACATCGGATAATATGTCGTTTTCCAAAAGAAAATCATCAAAATTGGATCCTGCATGAGGATTTAATTCTTTGTTCTGCTTATTCATACTTTGCTCCTATTCTTAAATTGTTCTACTCTTTTTCTTGCCGTTTGTATTTCACTTAGCGGTGTTTTATTGCTTTTTTTTACAAATCCATGAAGCAACACAATTGTAGTTCCAATAACTGAGAAAAAAATTCGTAAAATATGATCATCTAATTTTGATCGTATTTCCCAAAGGTCCGTATCAACTTTTTTAGATAACGGTATCCCAATGGGCCAACCATATTGTAAAGCAAGTGACTACTACTTTTCATATATGAACCGTACCAGAATTGGTTCATTTGTCAAACATTTTCAATGTGATGGACAAAATACTTCATTATTGCATAGCCTTAAACTGATCTTCAACCCAAACCACCTCTATAAACTAACAACTCTTGCATTCATCGCATTGGTTTCAAAAGTTACTTTTTCACACACTTTCAATCTATTACAGGGTGAGCATAGTGTATCGGGTTGAGGGGCAGTTAAACAAAAACGCAACGCTCCCTGTAATTTAGCTTGATAACCCACATAAACACTGGAGCACCTTCTGAAACAATGAATGCGGATTTATCTATCTCTCTGCAACTCTCCAACTTTCCTCTAACTCTCCAACTCTCCAATTCACTGATGACAAATGGAGAGTAGTTCGGTTGGAATTTAGGTAGCAATTTCATACAAGCCCTTCAGATAGCACCCAAATGCCATTCCTTCACCGGAGCGAGATAAAAATCTATTGTGCCTTATGGCATAGTAAGCTGGGATTTTTAAAGTCATCTTGCTCGTGTTTATGGGCATAAAAAAACAACATTATCATTTACAATACGCCGGATGGGAAAGCATCTGTTTCGCTTTATACTAAAGATGGCATGGTTTGGATGAACCAAAATCAAATAGCAGAACTTTTTGACACCTCAAAGCAGAATATTGGACAACACGTGTCCAAAATTTTACTTGAAGGGGAATTGAAAGAAGAAGCAGTTGTAAATAATTACTTTACAACTGTATTTGTCAATCGAAAAACAGGACACAAAAATAATGTAAACATGGTGAGTTTTTCGGGAAGAAACCGAAGCGTAAAACAGAAGGTCCTCTTCCTTCAGGTATTCCTGGGTTTGTTATTCAAAAGAAGTGGATCTGAAATACCGGAAGACTGTAGCTATTTGAGTGGAATACATAATTTGGTCCCCCTCAATGGTCAGTTTCATCCGGAACCGTGGTCAGATTGGTCCGGAATTGAAGATAAGTGGTGCGTAACAATCACTTGATCAAAAAAACATTTTCACTTCAAGATAACGATGAGGCAGGATATGCTATTGCCCTCTTTACAAATTCTGTTACTATATTTCTATCACCTTTTTCCTGATGGGGGATTTATATATTGTTTGGTTTAGAGGGTAGCTCGTTATATTTAAATGATTTTGATATGAAGTTTGGATTTTTTTGCAAGAGATTCTTGTTGGCGATTTATGTTATTTCTTTGCTTTGTCCCCTTTTTTGGATAGGGTTTGAATCTCTCCAATTTCGTATCATTTTCAAACCTAGTTTTCGAAGGAGTAAAGATGTGTTACTATATTCCAACTGAAGAATTAATTGCAAATGTCCTTATTCTAAAAGCAGAAAGCAAAAAAGAGATTATTGGAGAAGTAACGACCAATATTGCCGAAATGATTAAATTGTATGAATACTCATTTGAAAAAACGGACGGAAACTGCATTTTCGAATTATCTTCAAAAGATGTTCTTAGCACACTTCAATCCTATCCTAAGTATTTTAAATTTTCTTCCAATTCGAACAACATTATGTTTTCAGGACTAATTAAAAACAAAGAAGATGTTGAAAGAAAATTCTCTACCCCAGAAATGCTTAGTAACATTTTCAAAAACTTTTTTACCGAATCTTCGCATTTGGATCAGAAAGTAGCACTTAGTGCCGGATAAGATTATTCGAGACCCTATTCATGGGTATATCAAAATAGAAGATTTTCACGATTTTCGGATCTAGTTTCACGTGAAATTGATGGACCAAAAAAAATGCAACCTGCGAATATCTTTTGTATGCTACATCCGATGATGTGCTATCTCTCAGAGCGGATTATCGATTTATTAAGGATATAGCAAACCTATTTCCAAAAAAACCAGTAAGAACATAACTCCTGCTTCTTTATTTCAACCTTACGTAATATTTCCCCCAAACCAATCAAAGAAGCACTTCAATACGATCTGCAAACATCTCCATACGGTGATGGGTGCATATCGAATCAAGAAAAATGATATGGAGTCCAGATGAGGGATTCCGAAGATAAACATTACCAGGGTTGTCTAGACTTTTTCACACACTTTCAATCTATTACAGGGTGAACATGGTGTGTCGGGTTGAGGGGCAGTTAAACAAAAACGCAATGCTCCCTGTAATTTAGCTTGATAACCCATATAAAAACCGCAGGACCTTCTGAAACAATGAATGCGGATTTATCCATCTCTCTGCAACTCTCCAATTCTCCCTTAACTCTCCAACTCTCCTTAACTCTCCAATTCACTGATGAAAAGTGGAGGAAAACCAAGTATTTTGTGCAATGACTGCACAAACTTTACATTATTTAATACTTTTGCTATTATATGCACTAGAATACCCGCACCGAAAACGCAATGCGGACAATGAGGTGTAATTATCATTGATAAGAGTAGAGTTGTAGAAGAATTTAATAAGCACGGCGGTGTCCTTAAAACATCTGAACTTAATGCAATAGGGCTTAATAGTCGTCAAATTAGAAAATTGCTTGATCAAAGAGAACTTTCAAAAATCAAGCAAGGTTACTATGAACTATCAGGAGAGGTAAATGCTGAAGAGATAATCATTGCAAGACTATTTCCAGAGGCAGTTATTTTTCTGGAAAGTTCTTTGCTTCACTATAATTACACAGACAGGATTCCAACAGCCTGGCAGATTGCTGTGGATAGAGATAGTGAGAAGAGTCAATATGATATCGACTATCCTATCGTTCAACCTTTCTATCAAGAACCTAAATTGTTGAAGGTTGGTGTATCAATAGTAAGGATCCAAGGAGTTGAGATCAAAATATTTGACAGAGATCGCACGCTGTGTGATGTGATGCGCTATGAACGGAAACTTGAAAAAGAAGTATTTTCAAATGCAGTCATGCGCTATATCAAAGATCTGAAAAAGAACATCAGGCATCTCCTTGAATATGCAGAAATATTCAACATCACAAAGAAAGTTCAATCACAGATAGGGAAGTGGTTATAATGAGTAGTTCAAGTGCATCTATACTAGCAAGGCTAAAAAGCAAAGCGAAAAAGTAAGCATTTTGGTAAAAATATGAGAGGAAACGGATTGAAACATTTTGATTGTCCACCTTCTTTTGTTATTGTTGCAGGACCAAATGGTTCAGGAAAAACAACTTTTGTGAAAAATCATGTATCGTCCATACATCATTCAACAAGGGGGTCATTATATGAAACTTGGCGAGTTTGAAAGGCAGTCTCTACAAGGTTTGAGAAAGGCTGTAAGAGAAGTTTACAGAGAAGCAATGAGAAACAATCAGAAAGTAGTCGTTGGTGATTATAAAGGCAACCCTAGATTAATTGATCCATCAGAAGCATTTAAGAGAACAACTCATAGAAGAAGAGTTTTAAAAAAACTGCGATCCAGCGTACCTAAAAAGGCAAAGTGTGCAGAAAAAGAATCAAATAAGAGCTGTTTTGTTAGAATTGGTGTAGTGTATTGCTCTAACGTAAGCGATAAAAGATCTGCACGATGTGTTGTTAGGCTAAAAAGGACTACTACTTCAAGTAGTATGTAAGTATGTAAGTCTTTATTGAAAATAATGCCAAATACCCATAGAAAACCTATGGGTAATGAGATTTATCTTCAAGAAACGCAATGATGAAACATGATGAGTTTTCAATGTCATGGTTTTCCAGAAATGAAATTCCATGGTTGTCTAGACTTTTTCACACACTTTCAATCTATCACAAGGCGAACATGGTGTATCGGGTTGAATGGTAGCTTAAAGATATGTAAGAATCATACGATGGAGCTTATATCATCCAAACGGGAACAATGAAATTTTCAGAATTGATCGCTGACAACTCGGGACGCATACAAAGAATTGCGCCTTTTCCTCTGGGTACAGTACCTTTATCCAGAATCTGAAAAGTGCTGACCAATTCACTCCCTGGGTTGACGGAGCGCTTGATTTCTATGGGATGAAGTTCTCCATTGCTTTCCATGACCATATCGATTTCATTGCTGTCTTTATCACGATAGTACCATAGAAGACAATCCTTACCGCAGTTTTGATACGTCTTTATAATTTCCGCAACAACGTAGTTTTCCAGTATCGCACCGTTGATTGCACCTGCGGAAAGAATCTCTGGCGAAGTATACCGGGTAAGATATGCCACTAGACCAGTGTCAAAGAAATACAATTTTGGCGTTTTCACCGTGCGCTTCAACAGATTGTTGAAATAAGGACGTAGGTAAAAAATGACATCTGATTTTTCTAGCACCGCAAGCCAGCGTTTTGCGGTATCATCCGACACGCCAACATCCACCGCTATGTCATGGACATTCAGCATTTGCCCGATTCGGCAAGCAGCAGCCCGAATAAAATCTTGAAACTGGAGTTTATCGACACGGGCTATCAGATCGCTGACATCTCGGTTAATATAGGTTTGGAGGTAGCTGCTGTAAAAGATATCCTGATCTGTGTACTTTCCGCTGACTAAACCTGGCATGGAACCTTTCCAAATTCGCTGGTATATCTCTGTCATGTCGGCCGGCGTGTTGATTTGCTTTCTTGTTTTTAATGAATCAAGTTCCACAACAAACGGTTGGCAATTGCCAGTACCGTGGATTTCGTGCTGCGATAGGGATGGCATATGTAAAATAGCCACGCGTCCGGCCAGGGATTCCTGCGCAAGTTCCATGAGAGTAAAGGCTTGGGAGCCAGACAGCCAGAAGTCACCTGCCGACGCACCGCTGTCGACTGCGATTTTAATATAAGAAAACAACTGGGGTGCATATTGTACTTCGTCGATGAAAATGGGAAGAGTATGCATTTGCAGAAACATTGCAGGATCATTTTTAGCAAGGCGGCGTTCATCCAAATCATCCAGTGTTACATATTCACGATTGGGATCCATAAGATGCTTAAGCACTGTGGTCTTGCCAACCTGCCTCGGGCCGGTAATCAGGATGCAAGCGTATTCCTTAGTGAGTTTCGTAATACTATTTTCTATATCGCGCTTGATGTAATTCATTGTGGTTCCTCCTTCTGGCTAAAATACGATTTAATCTTATTATAGACTGAAGGAGGAAAAATATCAACTGTATAGCGGATAGTGTTTCATAGGATCTTTCATAAAGAATTCTTTGAGTGTTTCGAGGAGCTCATTAACTTGGTCCAATCTCATGGTTTTCCAGAAATGAAATTCCATGGTTGTCTAGACTTTTTTACACACTTTCAGTCTATCACTGGGTGAGCATAGTGTATCAGGTTGAAGGGCAGCTTACGCTTAGCTTTTTCACATGTCATTACCCCACTGAGTTATTATCCCATGTTTAATGGCTCTTTCGTACATTTCCCGTAATGCCTTTTTTGCGCCTTCGCCATAACTTATTGACGTAGAAGTCATATAGCTGTCGTAAATGATTTTGTCTTTGAAGGGTAGCAATACGGTTTCTAATTGTATCGGTATTTCTCGCTGCATGGTATCCGACAGCGACCGGCTAATACCCTTTATACCATACAGTTTGTCCTCTTTATTGTCGCCTACGCCGATTACCACTGCGTATTCGGGTGTGTAATCGACCAAAAAGAACATTCCCCTTTTGTGGTGATCACGCCATGCCTTCAAAAGCTCAATTTTTTCTTTTGAGAGCGCTGTGGCATTTACATAATCGTCGATCATTTCTGGGTTTTCCCAAAATACTTCGCGCACTTTATATACTTCTTCGTCACTGATTGGATTGGGGTAAACCGGTTTTATTGATGCACTGATCACTTTTTCTCTCTCGTTGACAAAGCCCATTAAACCATACCAGGTTTCATAAAACAGTGTGCACTCGCTTCTTGAAAGCTGTGCTGTTTTGGCTTTTTCGGTCAGGTAGCAGCATTTTTTGTACTTCTTGCCACTTCCGCAAGGACAAGGGTCGTTTGGGCCTATCTTTTTTTTCTCCTGCAAAATCATTGGTCTAGGTTCGTTTTGTGGAGAGCGACTCTCAAAAAGCGCATGCATCTCGTTTGGAGAATAGCCTTTATTGCACCACATCCGTGTATTGTTACGAGCCTCCACCAGCAGGTTGAAAAATGCTTGTGCATTCTTTTCACCTTTAAAAACAAAGTTGTATTTTTCAAAAAGCTTACTAATCTCCTGAATTCCTGTACTCAACTCCGGAATACTTTTCAATTCGTCGTAAAGACGGTATGTGTTATAGCTATCAGGCCACTCTTTGAGGATGAAATCGAAAAGTTTATTCCAGCAAGTGGCTTGTTTTTCGCTCTCGTAATACTCGTTTTCAAACTTCAGTAGCTCATCCTTTTCAGGGATGAACCTTGGTTTGTCACCCTGTACAATGATCCAGGAGTCGGCAAATGCAAAGTTGTTGATTGCCAAGTAGTGAACGATGTAATGCTTATAAAAGCAATACCATTTTTGTTTCAGTACCAGCGGCAATAGCAGTGTGTAAATTTCATCGGGGGTGGTTTGTTCTGCGTTTTGACTGTTAAATATCATAGCGAGTTCTTTTTTGGAGATGACGCCATAGAGGTTCACAGCCGCCTTTGCGTAGTGGTCCAGTACTTTGCGAACAGGAGAGCGACCCCTTGGACAACGGGTTACCGCTTCAACCGGATTATACTTTTCAAAGATTTTTTGCGCTTTACTTTCCGTCATTTATTGTACCCTCTCTTCCCATGTAAACAAATACTGACCACCTAGTAGAAGGAAGCCTTTGGCTTCTTGAATAAAGGTGCATACGACACCTTAGCAATGATTTCACCCTGCTGGTCAGAAATACATGTCTAGTTGTTTTCATTTCGCATATCCAAAGGTGACACCTCGTGTAATCACAAAAGCATTCATACACTACTTCGATCAATTCATTGTAGCATTCTAACCTTCTATCGGCAAGCTCTAGCATCCACTTAAAAAGAAACGCAACGCCGTCTGTTGTATAGCTTGATAAGCCGCTCAAAAAAACGCAACACCTCCCGTTATAATGAATGCGAGTTGTTTCAATGTGATAGAAAAGTCCAAAACCATTTTGTTGACGTCAACAAAATGGTTATAATTAGCTCTGGAGGAGAATGTTCGAATTTGGTTTAAACCGACCATGATTAAGGAAACAAATAAGTTTGAAAATAAACGTCTAAATTTATCTAATTATACTTGATTTTTGTTTTTTATTCATTAATATTTCAATTGAGGTGAAATATGATTGAAATAGACTTAAAAACTGTATTAATACAACATGGTTCCACTCAAGCAAAGTTTTCATCTGAATCAGGTGTGAGTTTAGCTACAATCAGTAAATTCTGTAATGATCCCAATTACCAACCTTCGGCACTTGTTAAAAGTAAAATTTACAACGCTTTAATACAATTGGGGTATATTGATAAGAATGAATGGATTCAATGATTTTTTTTTCAATTTGCATGATCGTTAGAATTTGGTAGGATATATAAACATAAAAAATGATCATTACCGGAAAAGAGGCGTCAAATTGACTTCTGAAGACGTAACGAAGAAAATTGCAGAAATTATTACAAGAAATATTAATGAACTTGAAAAGAAACCTATGGAATTGTTTCTTTTAAAAAGGATAAATGATCAGATAGAGAGCGATGTTTATCATAAGGATGAAAAAAATATGGATCATAAGGATCTTGTTTTTTTCCGCTATTTCTATTGTAATTTTCTTGAACACATTTGGTTTCATTTAGCTTGCGATGCTTCTTTACGGGTAAGTGATGAAAAAACCATACGTATTATTCAAAAAGTGATTCAAGGACTTAAAGGTCTTTCAAAAGCATATTTGCGTAATAATAAAGAAGAAATCTATGATGCTTTCATGAATCTTACATATTGCTATTTCAAGGAATTGAATTTGGAGGAGAACAATGATTAAGAATCCTGAGTCTTTTCTCTTACAACTATCAAAAGAAGTCAATCCGATCGATAGTAAAAATGCAGTCATTTTCTTGGCAGGAAATACCGGATTTGATTTTTTTGATATTGCCAAACAAACATTATCACCCAAAACTTCCTCCAGAATTGTAGAGATATATTTGGATTTGCTTGGGCAAATTGACAAAGCAGGAATTGAATACAACAAGCTTGCTTTTACAGATAAAACTTTAGGACCGTTAATGCTATCTTCTCAACTAATCCAAAAAACTCAAAAGGAAGCATTAATCATTAAAACCCGATTTCCTTGTGATTGCAAATTATGCTCATCCAAACTACGGGTTAAATCTAGTTGTGACATTGATGAAACCCCCGTAAAAGAACAAGATCGCATTGTCATCGTAAGTGATGTATTGTCAACCGGAGGAACGATTCAAAAATCAATTGATATCATCCAAAGCTATCATGGAAAAGTAGTGGCTGCTGTGGTAATTGTAGACCGCCAAGTATTTCTTGAAGAAAAAAAATCTGTTAAAGAAGCCCTAGAAGATAAGAATAAGGATTTTGCTTTGTTTTCTTTTACGACAAGAGATCGTATGCTAGTATGGGGTTTTTCTGAACCGACTATTCACGATTTGGAAAAGAAAGATTTTTTTGAAGTGATCCGGTCTTCATTAGAAATATCTGATGACGGTCAAATAAAAGAAAATGAAATGTTTGTTAAGAAGCTTGTTGATTACGCTATTCAAGAAAGAAAAGATAAGGATATTCGTTCTGATCGAAAAATGTTAGAAAATATGGTTGTTGCTCTCCTGTCACATTCTTTTACAAAACAAGCGATTCGAAAAGAAAACTAAAATGCCAGCATACGATGTTTTTATCGCGTATGATACGGCAACTGCAGAGAATTGTGCATCTTTTTTAAAAGAGAACTTAGAAAAAAACGGAATTCATGCTTTTGAGGCTCAAATTGATCTTGCTGAAATCGATAAAATTGGAGAAGACTGGAGATTGAATAGGGACAAAGCCTTAGCAGAGGCTTCTTTTTTCGTGTCAATTATTACTTCAATGGTGGTTTTTTCCGAAGAGTTTAAAGTTGAATTTGATTATGCTATTGAACAAAAGGCTCAGAAAAAAATACTTTTGTGTGTTCATAAAGAGACAAATACAGAGGTTGTGTTCAGAGTGTATCCAGAAATGAAAACACTCCAGAGAATGAAAAGCTTTGAAGATAAACATGAATTATGGAACTATGTTTCTAGCTTAATGAGCAAAGATCAGTCTATGTTTATCAAAATGGGTGTTTCGCATTCCATAAATATTGCGTCAAGGAAGCTGGAAAGACTTTCTCAAGATGCTTCTCTTCATCATACCCAACAAATGGAGAATAAGATTCATGATCTGCTGGATATATTAAGCAGCTATCAAACTAGAGATGAATTGATGGAGAGATATTTAAGTCTATTTCGCAATACGAATATAAAAAAATGATTACAAACCAATGAGTCCATAATACCATTTGTTTTCAATGCTGATGGAGAGATGATTTAATGTAAGTTTTCAAGGTGAATAGTACTTTATAAGCAAAAGGTTGTAAAATTTTTAAAAGGGGATAACATGAATCCGTTTCGCTTGAAAATCCCAAAGGCTTTTCATATCATCTTGATTGACATTCCTAAGATGGATTTCGATGTTTTTAAAATAGGGTTTCATCCTCTACCCCTCATTTGGGCGTTTCTATTATACAAAACACATTAAAGACTGGTTCGGATGCACGTTTTAGGAATATGAAGCAAAAAAGTTGGCAAAGGAACAAAACCAGAGTGTTCGTTGATCTTTTGTGAATATTGTGTTTTAATAACCATATGTTTAGTAGCTAGGGGGTAGAGTGTATGCCAAGACCAAACATGAAAGAAGAAACGAAAAGATTTCAAGATAAGCTTGAAAATGGACAGTTCAAAGTAGAGAGATCTGTGAAAAGTGAAGTTGATTGTGATGAAAAGATAGACCGTGACACAGAGGCTATCAAAAAGATATGTAGCTCAAGATTGTTCAAAAGACTTCTTGATATTGTGTAACAGGATTCGTCAAATTGTTTGAGCTCTTATAAAATTGTAAAATAACCTATTCACGAGTAGCCTACTTATGAGTAGGTTAATTATTTGGCGGTGCTATGAATGTGTCGTCGTAGTTGATAAGTTGTATGTTTGGCTTGGTTTCGGGTATTGTTTTCAAAGTGTTTGTAAATCCTGATTTTGAGAATACTATGTAATGTGGGTTTTGAAAACTTTTCATCATGGAAGCGATCGCTATCATCTTTTCCAATACCTCTTTTCCCACTGGTTCTGTTGTCCACTTGCATGCACCCAGAAGAGTCCTATTGTCCCCCTGTGCAACGATATCAATTTCATTCTGCTGTTTGGTTACTGGATTTGATCCCCACCAGCGTCCGATCGCATGAAACGGGAATGGTAAGAAGGAAGAGCAATTTTTATGCATTATATATTGTCTACAAACGTCTTCAAAAATGGGACCAATATAATGGTTGAGGTTTGGAATCACTCGGTTTTGTAACACTTCTTGTCCGTGATTTGCTTCAATGCTGACATTGTTTTGCGGTATAAACCGATACCAAAACTTGAACATGTTATCCCTTAGTTTGTAAATCCCGTTTCTTTCAGACTCTTTGCCGATGGGGTATTCTTTGTAGATGATCTGAAGCGATATCAATGATTTTAGATACTTTGCACACTTTCTGCCATCTTCTCCTGTTTTTGTTGCGATCTCATTTAACTTGCTAGATCCTTTGGCTATTGCATGTATGATCGTATTGTATATGGCTGGCTCTCTAAGTTCCTGTTTGAGGAGGTTTTCGGGCTCTTCGTATAAAGGACCTGTTTTTGTCAAAAAATTGTCATGTATCGCTGCAAATACATCCGGTGATTCTTGGCTATAGCTTAAATACTGCGGAGTACCGCCAAATACAGCGTATGCGATCATTTTTTCTTCCAAGGTGAATTGAGGAAAGAACAATGCGCTCTCGAAAAAATCAAATGCTTCCAATTTTATCTGCGCTGTTCTTCTTCCGTATAGTGGACTTTGGTATCCCAAAATCTGATGTTCCATAAAACTCATGGACGATCCGCACAATAAAAGAAACAACCGACTATTCTTAAAGGTCGTATCAATGAGTTTTTGTAAAATGGAAGATAAGGCAGAATTGCTATTTGCTAAATATGGATACTCATCCATGGCGAGGATGACCCTTTCTCCTTTTGCTTCCCTCACAATATAGGTAAATGCTTTTTCCCATGTGGGAAATGTATCGATCATTGATTTTGCCGATGGAAAAACGTCCAATACTTTCCCTGAAAAATTTTCTAGAGCGAGTTTATCATTTTGTTCAGTGGCTATGTAGAAGATTGCTTTTTTCCCCTCAAGAAATTTAGAAATGAGTGACGTTTTACCCACCCTTTGCCTTCCATACAGAACAACGAAACGAAAGCTATCGTTGGAATATTCTTTGTTCAAAACAGATAATTCTTTTTTGCGACCTATAAACATTTTACCCTACTTTCAAGTAGCCTACTTACGAGTAGGATAAGGAAAATTGAAGCATTGTCAATAGCTGCATTTAACCGAAACCACGGTCAGTTTGGTCCGTTTTGGTGGTCAGTTTGGTCCGAAATAACTAGCAGGGGTACCTTCCACCATTTTGATCAGGCAACACAGCATTTTTTTGCTTCGAACTTGACATCAATACGATTCATAGCTGTTGAATGTAAATATTTACTAAAAGTTGTCTTCCAAACAGCGATCAGGATTTTCAATTTTTTTATCAAACGTTTTGTTGAAAAACTGGTAAGTTTGTTTAGAATTTAAACAGAACCTTGTAGGGAGTGATAACATGCATCAACTAGAATCAAAAATGCGAATATATTGTGCTGGTCCTTTATTCAATGATATTGAACAACAAGAAATGAAAGCCATTGCTGAAGCACTAGAAAATGCAGGCTATGATACATTTTTACCCCAACGAGACGGTCTTGAACTTGCCAATCTTTTAGAATGTGCAAAAAAGAAGAATATTTCTCATGAAGAAGCTAGTATTCTTTTATCAAAAGCTATCTTTTCATTGGATATTTACCAAGTTACTAGTTGTGATGGGCTAGTATTAAATATGAATGGTAGAACTCCTGACGAAGGTGCTATAGTTGAAGCTGGTGTTGCTTGGGCATCGGATAAGAAGATTGTGATTTATAAAAATGACAAACGATCTTTTATGAATGGTCAAGATAACCCTATGGTAGTTGGTTTATCATGTTTTCAAACTGTCAAATCATACAATGAGATTGCTCAAAAGTTTCAACAACTCTTTCATGATAGCACATCTAATCCAACACAGAATAACACGCATTGTTTAGTGCCGAATTTTAATGATTTCATAGAAAACGGGAAACGATTATTCTTAGAACTCAAGAGTGCCAAAACCAATGAACTTGAAAAGAACACTGAAAAGGTAGCTGAAAAGCTTTTTGATTTAATCATAAAAACATTTAATGCCTCATTATGAAAGAACATGTGTACCATAGTCTTCTCACATACCGGAGAAAAGATATCAATGAGGACTTAAACGGAAGAGAAGCCTATCAGAGAGATATTGATCGAATTGTTTATTCCGATGCTTTTCAAAGGTTGAAGCACAAAACACAAGTTTTTTTCCTTCCAAAAAACGATCATGTTTGTACTCGATTGGAACATGTTCTTTATGTATCCCAAGCCTCTGCAGCAGTGGCTAGAACGCTTGGTTGGAATGAAGATTTAGCGAAAGCTATTGGACTGGCTCACGATATAGGGCATGCTCCATTTGGTCATCATGGAGAAAGCGTCTTTCAAGAGATTATTGAAGGCAATGAAGTTTTAAAAAAACAGATTCATTTCTTCCGACATGAGACAAACAGCCTGAGAGTTTTAGACACGATTGCATTCATCAATGGGCATAAAGAATCTGGCTTGAATCTGACTCTGGCTGTAAGAGATGGTGTATTATGTCACAATGGAGAAGACCAGAGCAATCACTTTGTTCCTCGAATCGTTACTGATGTAGCTATGCGGGACGAACTAGAAAAAAAGTTAAATTGTACTTTAAAAGAATGGCCAAAAGATTTGGGTTTACCCAGTACATATGAAGGATGTATCGTTCGAATTGTAGACAAGATTGCATATACAGGGAGAGATATTGAAGATGCGTTTACTGCCCATATTCTGGACGATGACACTAAAGCCGAATACGAAAATTTCTTTCAGAAAGAACACACCGATTTTTATGACCCAGACGATACACATTGCCCATTTAAAAATGGAAAATTTATCTCCTATTTCTTAAAAGATCTATGTACAAATAGTGCAAATAATGATGCCATAACTCTTTCAGATAGTTCTTCTAAATTACTTGCTAGTCTGATCGAGTTAAATTACGACAAAATTTACAAGCATGATCGAGTAAAAAAGTTTAAAGAACAAGCAAGACGTGGCATACGCATTTTGTTTGATTATTTGTTGATGGACCTTAAGGGTAGCAATAAACTCAAGGACAAAAGTAAACTACCGGATACTGAAATTGTATACCCTATTTTTGCGAATTTTATACAGAATTACCAAGATCAAAATGTACCCGAGGAAATGATGGTCCTTGATTTTATTGCTGGCATGACAGACAATTATCTTTTGCGATGCATTAGCGAACTTTTTGTTCCACAGTCAATTGTTTGATTAAGTATTTTGCCTGATCCATTCCTAGGTTCGCCTTGTGATAGATTGAAAGTGTCACGAAAAGTCTAGACAACCATGCGCGTTTTCATATGAAAAACAACCGCACATCCTCCTGACTTTTTAAAGTCGAGCTTTCTACCCGCATATTTCGGTGGTCAGTTTGGTCCGAAATAACTAAAAATAAGGGGTACTATCTTTTTTTTTTGTAAAACACATAAGCAGTATTGACTAACGTAGTGGGTTGCAATACAGTATAGGAATAGAACAACAAGGAGAAGTGAGTAGCATGAAAATAAATATGTGGTATCGAGTTGTAGTGGTGATGATTAGTGCATTGTTATGTTGCACATCGCTTGCTTCATGTGGTAAGAGTTCTAAGCCATCGCCACCGAATCAATCGGATGTGGCCACCGAGACTGCACCTGAAACTTCTACTCAAAGTGGTGCCCAAGAAGAGATAATTGATGAGGAAAATTCTGAAAATGAGATTTGTACAAATACATTGTATCACGCTCCTTATCTTGTATTCCAGGCCGGTTTATCCTCTCAACCCTCTGATTTCTATTTAACCGCGTATGATACTTCGACTGGTTCTATTACGCGTATCAATAAAGGGTTTCACAGACAATATTTCATTCGCAATGCAGAGCTGTATTTTGATCAGTATCAAAGCTACTATAAATGCGGGGTGGGTTCCTTTCAAATTGAAAAAATAGAGGAAAAAGAATTTCTGAACAAACTGTTTGACGATGCTGAACGTTTGGACTATATTAACGACTTGAGGGCACTTCCCGAAGCTTTCAAAAAACTCGATTATTTCAATATCAACCAAGTGTTAAAAGGGCATTTCACATCTCAAAACCAAGAGGATACATTGTTTTTGGCGGGAGGCAAAGAACGTTCCACTATGGGTATCATTCGAAAAGAAAACGATCAGTATCTGCCTTCCATTTGGGACGAAATTAAATTTCTGGAAAATAAGAGGTTTCCATTTTGGCAATCCATGATCATTGACATTGATCATGATGGTCTAGACGAAGTGGTGGTTGTGGGGCACGACTACGATTACCATAAAAACCCTACTATGGTGTTTGTGTGGGATTATCATGCGCCTCGAAGCAAGATTGAACTTTTCTTGGTAGGAAGCTTGACTAAAGTAAGCGATCCAGAGCTGATTGAAAAAAACCAAGAAGTCTATTTGCGATATACGTTTTCAAATGTAATTTACCAGCGGAAAATTGATTTTCAACAAGGACGGGACCATCCCTATACGTTTGTAGAATCAAATGAGCCTTTGCAGCCCGTGATATTTTCTCACAAGCCTGCTACATACTTTCCTAGCTTCTCCTTTCTGGAGACTTTTGAACAAAGCGCAGCCATTGTTTTGCACAACACTGATTCATCTGAAGCCTTTCCATGTGTTACCTTGCCACCGAGAATAAGCATTCAGACTGGTTCTTCCTCTATCCAAGAACGACAATTTGTATCGAAGCAGAACAAGGTTCTTGCCACATTTGTTTCCATGATCAATGAAGGAAAGGATCCTTTTAAGCAATCACCAAAAAATCCTTGCGAGGGAATGGAATATTTGACAGAGATGGACTCTGTGTGCCAACACTCTTCTCTAACATTTGTCGATTATGTACAATACAAAATAAGCAAAGTAGAAAGTATTTTCCCCGTTACTGCCAACAATAATGAATATGTAGTGATAACAGCAAAAGGCGGATGGGACACTTACGTTTTTCTTTTTACTCGCTCTTTTGAACTGCTAGATATCTATTGGGAACAGGGAAGTTGTTCAGAAGGAAGCATCAATACAATCGTTAGCTTAGAAAAACCATCTTATTTCTGGATTAGTACGTATGCCTATAGAGGCCCTTATCTACTTCAGTATTTTAAAGTAGAAAACGAAAAGCTGGTAGATTACGAATGGTATTGCACTCCGGGAATGGTTCGAAAAAACGGAAAAGTATATTTTGAATATAGCGATGGTTATATGTACAGAGAGACAAAGGGTTGTGATTCTGGTATGTATGCATCCGAATATGTAGATCCATTTACTCACGAAAGCTGCAACAAAGAGTTTCTACCTGAAATGAGAGAACAATATGATGCAGCGTATCTGTATTATTTTGGTCTTAAGCATTGGGAAGTTGTCTATGATGGGATCAAAGTTTTACTATCGTACGGTCCTGTTCCTCCCCTTTTAGAATCTCCCTTTCCAGATGGCCGCGAAAAATACCACAGGCTATATTGGTTTTTTGATATATTTGAACAGTATGAAATGGAGATATCTATTCCCCCCGCAGAATCATAAAATTGTAAAATAACCTACTCACGAATAACCTACTTATGAGTAGGTTATTCTTTGTAGATGATCTGAAGCGATATCAATGATTTTAGATACTTTGCACACTTTCTGCCATCTTCTCCTGTTTTTGTTGCGATCTCATTTAACTTGCTAGATCCTTTGGCTATTGCATGTATGATCGTATTGTATATGACCAGCTCTCTACGTTCTTGCTTGAGGAGGTTTTCGCCTACCTTGAGTTTACTACGCTTGTGTTTTCATAATAATCATACCCAATGGGGTAGGATTGCTGGCAAAATCCAAACGAGATGAATGAAAAGAGTGCTTCGGACTGATGTAATAGTTTCCCTAAATAGATATGGAGTATAATAATAAAGTGTCATGGGTACATTGAAGATGTTTTTTAAGTGCAATCAGGAGGTTATATGTTGGATAAACTGGAATTTTTAAACAAATACAACCTGGAAAATGATTTTATTGCGTCGAAGTATGATTGGGAGACCATTGAAGAAATTGTCAGCGATTTTGAATCTAGGCAGGAGACTCTAAAAAAGAGCTTGGATGAGCTGTTAAAAGTATTTGCGAATTCGGAATTACCGATCTGCACACTATCTTATTCAGTGGAAAGGATGCATTGCAGAGCTTCAGGTAAGAACCATTTTTGAAGAAGCCTGGGGAGAAGTGGATCATTCTCTTGTATATGCTTTGCGAAAAGACGATGAACTACTAAGGCAGTACAGCAAAATTCTAAGTCGGATTGCTGGAGCAGGCGATGAGATCAGTACCATCATGAAGCAATTTGCACTTCACCAAGAGAAAATACAAAAAGAAAAGCACACTCTGCATTCCAATATCCGCCAGATTCGAGGCATTCTTGAGGCCTGCGATCTTGATTCCAATAAACTCCAAGATGCATTGGCATTACTTGCAGGTATCGAAGATGTGGTGGTGTAGACGGGATGCGACCGCGAAATGGTTATGAATTGGATCCGCTTTCATGGTCAGATTGGTCCGAAACCATGGTCAGTTTGGTCCGAAATTGTTCTACGTTGGTCTGAAATAGCTACTTCACAACGTAGCAGAAAGGAATCAATATGAAACTCGTTGCAACGAATACAGGATGGAATACCATTACAGCCTATGCCCTGGATGATAAAAAGAAAATGGTATGGCGGGGAAGACAAAAGATCTTTGATGAACTGGTCGAAGGAGAGATTTTTGACGTTGATGTTACCAAGCGGTGGGTGTTTGGAAATACACACTATGTGTCCGGATCCATTGTGCATCACGAAATTAATATTCCTGCCCTAGGTTTGGAACCTTTGCCAGTGAACAGAATGTCTCCAAATGATAGAGAGTACGAAATGGAGCAGGTTGTTCCAGGAACTTGTAAAGATTCTATCTACGATCCCATTTGTGAAGCTGTAGATTTAAAAGCTAC
This sequence comes from uncultured Caldisericota bacterium, assembly GCA_964493625.1. Classification (GTDB taxonomy): domain Bacteria; phylum Caldisericota; class Caldisericia; order UBA6126; family UBA6126; genus JAGLCW01. The sequence goes on along the minus strand of CAZBOU010000012.1, from coordinate 24,407 downwards.
AGGGGATAGTAGTATAGCCTATGAAATTCTGCTGGAGCTACTGGCAACCGATTTGCGCTGCATTGATGCCCATGTTCACCTAGGCCACATGCGATTTCAAATCCAAAGTGATACTATTTTGCTACTGCAAGCCTTGAAAAACTATAGGGTAGGAGTGGCGATGGGAGAATTCTTCTTAGGAGATCATTTTGACGGACTTTTGCCCTGGGGCTGGGTGGATAACCGTCCCTATTTACGAGCGTTACAAGGCGAATGTTTAGCACTGTGGGCATTGAATCGGTTTGAAGAAGCAGAGGCAGTTGCCACCAAATGGTTGAAATTGTGTCCAGATGACAACCTAGGCATAAGTTTCGTACGCTTGCGTGTCCAAGAAAGGGTTCCATACACAAACTACATAGGCGATTAGACCCACCCCATTGTGTTGCCTCGCTACTTCTTAATGGGGCCAGTTTGTGAAACATTGTACGAATAAGGAAGATTAACGTTCCCCCTTTTGTTGTTCCAATGATTCCGCATGACCCTTATACCAAGGATTTTCATGATAGTCATTTGGAACCCTTGATGAATAATCCTTTCCGTATATGAAATTGCAGATGAAAAAATCTTTCATTTTACTTGCAGAGGAAACAAGCATTTGTAAAATTTTTCTTGTTGGTGCTTGTAATGGTTTGGGTGTTTCGGCCCCTCACCATCGCAAAGCCCTGTTATATTGAAGGAAACTACCGAATCAGTGAATTTGAAACCGATGGAACTAATACCGCAAAAAGCCCCATCATCACAACTTCAACCGACCCGGAGCAGCGGGAGGTATGTCCTGACCATTAACGTTGTGTTTCATTTCCTTTGTTTCTTTGTTAATGAAGTATTGGCTTGAATAACAACAATCTTGTAGAATTATTGAAATCATCTATGTTAGTAGCATCATTAAAAACCCTTTGGTATTTTTTTACCCAATTCTGAGAAAATCTTCATTGACATGATACCATGATTGAATAGAGAATTAGAATGAAAGCTTCTTTGTAATTGCATGAAGAAAGGGGTTATTATGAATACGTCTATGAGCAGTGAAAATGCAGAAAGATTTATCCGGAAGCTAAGACAGGATAAACTACGACAATATATAGGCCCAAATATTGGTATGAATTGCAGAGATGAAACAGTTTTTAAGGACTATGTAACCTATAATAGTTTCCTGAAAACAAGTCTATTTCATTCAATTGCCCGGAAACCACTGGAGACTTACGCAATGTCGAAATAAGAGGAGGCTAAGATGAACTTTATTGACTCAACGAAAGCGAAAGAAGCTGCAAAGAGATTTATCGAGGACTTGAAAAGTGGCAAAATCAAAAAAGATGTTCTCCCCAATAAAGCAGAGAACTACACAAGAAAAGAAGAAAAGAAAGACTTCGAACACTTTTGCAAATTTGCAGAAACTGAATACTACAAGGAATTGGTTGATCACAATTGAATGACAACATTTTTGTAAGGAGAAAATATCCTATATGAAATCAACTGTAAATCGTGCACACATGAAACGAAAGCTTGTGTTTGACCCTGCATTTCAACCAGTTCGATACATTGGAGAAGACAAAGAAAAGGAATTTTTTTGCAATGGTATGTTTCATTTTGATATTGCTGCTCTGAACGAACACATCCGTACTCATCAGGAAGATTATGTACTCATCGACATTGAGGTGGATTGATATTATTCAGAAGTCAGCTTTATGAATGCAAAAGAATCTCTTGAAAGCCTACTCCAAGGAGCTTCTAAACAAGATTCAAAAAAAGGTCACGGAAAACTGAAAGAGGAGCATATTGAAGCCTCTGATGTTAGTCGCCCCATCATTTTTGCCGAGATTATTCCGGATCGATTGGACATAGTAGATGGCATTAATCCAGATAACCTCACCATGAGAGGATATAGCTTAATCGATGGACACCACAGAATAGTCAAAGCCCATAGACTGGGGCATATAACCCTCAAGGCATATCTGGTCAGAATGGAACAACATCTTCCTTGTATGTTTGAGGGATACAAAGAGTATGTCGAGTATTGGAACGAGAAATTGAGAAGTTACTAAGTACCCTAAGCAGTTTTCTGGAAGCTGTTCAGATGGTACTCAAAGGCCATTTCTACACCGCATTTTTTTGCTTCAAACTTGACACCAGTACGTTTTATTCCTTTCCTATGAAGGCAATGCTTCAGTGAAATCATGGGAAATGATGTTTTTTTCTGGTAGAAATGTAAACTAGAAGCATACTACAAATTGAATTTGAAGGAGCTGTTCGACGGATGAAAACTATCACAGAGCCTCATTTGCTTTCGATGGAAGACCTGGTTCATACACTGCAGAGCGATGATGAAGAAGGATTAAGCACCAAAGAAGCCCAGCGCAGACTGGCTGAATATGGTGAAAATGTAATTGATTCGGGAGAAAAGGTCTCTGCCTTGAAAATTCTCCTCCACAATCTCAACAATCTGATTGTATATCTTCTTTTCATTGCTTCTATCGTCGCTTTTTCTATGGGAGATTCTGTGGAGGGCTTTGCCATCATTATAGCGATCCTCATTGCTGTCATATCAGGGTTTGTTACGGAGTATAGGGCGCAAAAATCAGTCGAATCTCTTCAAAAAATGATACAAATTAAAACCAAAGTGAAGCGGGATGGTTCCCTTAAGGAAATGGAAGCAAGGCTATTGGTTGTGGGCGACCTTGTTTTTTTGGAAAAAGGGGACGCTATAGCGGCAGATGCTAGGATTGTAAAAAGTAAAAATTTGGCATGCAACGAGTCGGCCCTTACCGGGGAATCGGAAGCTGTTGAAAAAGAAGCTGCCTTTACGCCTGAAGAAAATGCTCCTCTAGGAGACCGTAAAAACATGGTGTATACTGGCACTGCCGTTACCAGGGGCAATGCCTGGGCAATGGTTACTTCAACGGGCATGCAAACCGAAATGGGAAAAATCAGCACAATGATACAGTCTGAAAAAAAGCAAGCATCCCCTTTAGAAGATCAATTGCATCGACTGGGGAAAGCTTTGATTGTGCTAGCTGGCGCTGTCTCTGTGCTGATCACGATTTTTGGTATTGTTACCGGAGAAGAAGTAATAGGGATGATAAAAATTGGCATTGTGCTTGCGATTGCTGCTGTACCGGAAGCACTGCCAGCTGTTTCTACCATTACCCTAGCCTTGGGGATGAAAAGAATGGCCCAGCGCCATGCCCTGGTAAAAAGTCTGTCTGCTGTAGAAACCCTTGGCTCTACTACCGTAATTTGCACCGACAAGACCGGTACTTTGACCGAAAACCAGATGACCGTCAAGGAAGTCTTTCTTCCCCATGAAGAACTGATCGAAATAACGGGCCAGGGGTATGAACCGAAGGGAACATTTCTACAGAATGGAAAAGAGCTTACCACAGTAGATGGCCAACTAAAATCAGTTCTCATTGCTGGCATCCTTTCTTCCAACGCCTCCTTAGTACAGGAAGAAAAGCAGTACAAGGTGATTGGAGATCCCACCGAAGGCGGTATTGTCGTGATGGGTAAAAAAGCGTCTTTGGACCTAAAAACACTCCAGCAGGAAGGCTACGAGAGAATAGGAGAAATCCCCTTTGATTCCAGTGATAAATATATGGCTACTGCCTATCAAACGCCTGATCAAGGGAAACAAATCTTTGTCAAAGGAGCGCCTGATGTTTTGTTTGAGAAGGCATCTCTATCGGCTGAGGAAAAAAAGGATTGGATCCAGGCAAACGATGATTTAACCGAAAAAGGACTTCGCGTTCTTGCCATGGGATCTATCCCTGAGTATAGCGGCCAGGGAGATGAGCCTTCTATGCGAAAAGCCTTGGAGGAAGATCTGAAACTACTTGGGTTGGTGGGCATTATTGACCCTCCCAGAGCGGATGTAAAAAAAGCGATTGAAGTAGCCCAAACGGCTGGAGTACGCGTTATAATGATTACCGGAGATCATCCAAAAACCGCTCGCATCATTGCCCAGAAGATTGGCATGCAACACACAGAAAAAGTGATTGCAGGGCAAGCGATGGATCAAATGAGCGTTGAAGAGTTGGCAAAAGAAATTCTGACTACTTCCATTTTTGCCAGAGTTTCCCCTGAAAACAAACTCCAAATTGTAAGGGCATTGAATATGGATGAAGAAATTACTGCTATGACAGGCGACGGCGTCAACGATGCTCCTGCTTTAAATGGGGCAGATATTGGCATTGCTATGGGAATTCGAGGCACAGAGGTAGCCAAAGATGCTTCCGACATGATCTTAACAGACGATTGCTTTTCTACCATCGTTGAAGCGATCAAAATTGGGAGAAACATTTTTGATAACATTGAAAAATTCGTGTATTTTCTCTTTTCCTGCAATGTGGTGGAAATCTTTGTCATTTTTCTGGCTATCGTCTTTGGACTACCAATGCCCCTCCTTGCTTTGCAAATTTTATGGCTGAATTTAGTAGTGGATGTATTCCCTGCCATATCTTTTGCTTGGGAGGTAGGCGAATCGGATATCATGAAGCGAGGGCCAAGGGATCCTAAAAAATCAATTGTACACCGAGGCTTCCTGTTAAAGGTTTTGGGCAACGGCTCCCTTTTGGGGCTTGGTGCGTTTTCTGTTTTTGTAGTCGCTCTCTACATGCTCAGTTTAAGCTATGAAATTGCCCTCACGATGTCCTTTACAACCATGGTGTTTGCCCAGCTATTGCATACCCTCAATGTACGAGAAAAGAATCACATTTGTTGTCAAGTGAGACTAATGAGCAATCCTTACCTGATGATTGCATTGTTACTCTCTTCGCTTCTGCAGCTTATGGTGATCTATGTTCCATTTTTCAATACCGTCATGGGTACAGTGCCACTTGGCATTCATTTATGGCCTTGGATAGCCATGGGCGCTATTGTTCCCACCCTGATCATCCAAGCTTTGCGATGGGTGAGTTTCAAAAGAAAGTAGCAACCTGCAATGAGAATGCAATATGCCAGGAGTGCGCTACGGGTGCTCTATGTTTAGACAATGAGTGTGCCGTAGGGGGTTCTGTGTGTATGCCATGGACATTCTGTGGGTGCACTATGAGCTTGCCATGAGCATACAATGAGAAATTTTCAATGAATCAATGCCAAGCTGCTTATAGCTGTAAAATTTGACGAGTACTCGCATCATTATAATGATCTCTAATCATAAAGTCGTGATAAAAAACTTGTGCCATTTTTAGAAATACCATTGAAAAAAATAATGATATTCTACTTGCACAGAATAAAAGAATTTGTAAAATTTTTCTTGTTGGTGTTTGGAGTGGTTTGGGTGTTTCGGCCCCTCATCATCCCAAACCCCTGTTATATTGAAGGAAACTACCGAATCATTGAAATTGGTAACCGATGGAGCTAATACCGCAAAACGCCCCATCACCACAACTTCAACCGACCCGGAGACACGGGAGGTATGTCCTCACTATCCACCTTGTGTATCAATTTTTTGTTCGTCCCTGATAAGAACCTATTTGCCCACTATTCAACAGTTTGAACTCAACAAGAAGAAAGCCCTTCACAATCCTTTCATGCTTTTTTCACCTTCCTGGCATATACCAATTGATCTAATGAAATAATTGAGTAAAGAGGATCATAATGTTAACAAGCAGTAGGTTTTTTACTGGCCTAAAATACTCTACGTGGATAGTAGTTTTGTTGTGTTTTCTCATGGGAACAAGCTGTTTTGTCAGTTGTTCAAAGAGTAGTCAAATTGAATGCGAATCTGATTTCATAGGAGCAACTTCTTCATACAATCTGTATCTTCAAACCTGGCAAGAAGAGTTTGAATATCAAGGTGACACTGAGCTATTGAACTGTACTATCATTGTTCAATATCCCTTGGTTGCAGAAATGAAGGATACAAGCCTTCAAGATAAAATCAATGGTTGCATTTACACGGATATATCCAGTCGCATTGAAGATTTTAAGAACAATTTAAACAAGTATTGGAATACTTCTTATCGACGAAACGTTACCATTGAATTCATGACAGCAGATTATTTAAGTATTCTCTATGAGGGGATAACAGAGAACGGATGGGCAAGACCTTACCAATTTGCAGAAACCCTGAATGTGAATATAAAAAATGGAACACCTATGGTTGTTTCTGATTTTTTTGTACCCGACGTGGATGGACCTACTTTACTCATGAATTATTGCAAACAGGATTTAATAAAGCAGTACGAAGAGTTTTATAAAGAGGAAATCACAGGCCAATTTTTGATGTTGATAGATTGGGGTGTTACTCCCGAAAGTTGTTCTAATTTCTCCATAACTTCAAAAGGCTTCCATCTGATTTTTATTGATGTATTCTCTCACGCCGAAGGCATCTGGGAAGTGTATGCACCCTACAGCGCATTCGGAGAACAGTGTTTGCTGAATGAATAATACTCATATAGAAATTTCGATGCCTGTTTTTCGTCAATATACAACAAGAAAATTTTGAATATCATGGGAGTGCAAAATTATGTCCGCACCCTCGTCTTTGATGCAGGCAAGAATGAGTGCTTTGCAAATCCTCTTCGCATGCATTCCACAGAAACCATAAAAGTACATTGTTCATTCTCTTCCTAACTCTGATCATGCAAACTTATCTGGGAGGGAAAATGAAAACGAGCAAGATAGACTCTTGCTACTCTATTCGAGGATTGTTTCAGGAACTTTACAAACTAAAGAAAGCAATTTGGCAAGGGAAAACGTGTCTATTAAATGAAATCACCAAAGCGCACCGGCTCATATTCCAGAAATTACAGGTTGTGTTGCCTAACTCGTAGAAGAGTTTAGAATAGATGTGTATTCGATCGCCATCATTGGGAAATAGCAAAAGAACATTCAATGTTGTTTGGTTTGGTAGAAGCATCAAAATCTTTGGAGAAGACGATTTTAAGTTTTTCTGCCATCTCTTTGTTACACCACCAAAGAACAGAATTCGGTGATGTTTTACCGTTCCATTTTCTTTGGTTCCTCCTACAAGTTCTGCACAGTAGTAGATCTTGTCTTTCTTCTTTCAAGGCGTAATTTTCACATACATACAATCCTCCATTAGGTAGTAGTCTATCGTGCTGTTGTAGGATAAAAGAACCAATATGCAAGCTATTTGTGAAGAATTATGCCATTGAGTCTAGACAACTTTTGAAACAACAAATGTTATGAAATCAAGAGTTGTAACTTTTTAGGGGTGGTTTAAGTTGAAGATCGGTTGAAAAGTATTCTTCAAAACAAGGTCCTATGTGTTATTTTAACTTTTTAATGGTAGGAGGGTGCATAATGTGTACTTTTAGTGAATATAAAGAATTTGTAAAGAAAACTGAAGAAAATTTATTAAATTGTGCTTTTCACTCAGAAGATGTAAAGTATTTGGATGGTAGTACTTTTAATGAATACTATGAAGATATTTTTAATTCTAAGGATTATTTCGCACAAGATAGAAATCGATACCGGACTCCGATGCAAGTAGAAAGAGATAGGATTATTTATTCAAATCTTTTTTCAAGATTGGCTCAAAAGACTCAGCTTTTTACAACTGAACAAAAGGGGATAACTGAAAATCGTTATTCACATACATTAAAAGTTCAACAGATCTCTAGCTTGAGTTTACTATACCGTTGTTATAAGTGCCCCTTAAAGCCTTTTCCTATCTGATATGACAGAAAACAGGCTTGTATAGACTAAAAATCTAAAAGCTCAGGTTTTGCAAGTCATACCACTCTTGTATTACTGGTTTCATAGTTTCCAATGTAGTTTCTTTCATGGGTTTCTTTTGCAGATCCGATATACTGATTACTTCTACTTGTCTGACTTACTGTTAATATTAATAATATTATGTACCACCGAGGGTCTGTACACAATCTTAGTTTTATAACACCTAACAAAATAACCACTAACACCGACCAGCGAAACTTTCTTAATTCATTTGTTTATTCCTGTTTTTTTACCCTAAACATGACACCAAAACGTTTACACGGTGTGTGTGTATTTTTGAATTCTTCTATTTCATTGACGATAGTTGATATACTTGTACAATTTCTGAGTAACATGGTTTTATAGGAGATATGATTTGGTACTTTTACAAGAAGATGACACACAGACTGATGAAAATGTCGAAATGGAAGAAGAAGTAGAGATTGAAGATAACTCTGAAGAGCTTGAAATGCAAGAACCCTTCAATCCAACTGAAATAAAAATTGATACCAGAAACGATACTTTGCGAAACATCATCGATCGATTGCGTAACAATGAAATTGATATGAATACTGAGTTTCAAAGGCATGCAGAGCTATGGGACACTAAAAAGATGTCTCGCCTGATTGAATCCATCCTTATACGATTTCCTCTTCCAGCCTTTTATTTCGATGCATCCAATGATGATCAGTGGTTAGTGGTAGACGGACTTCAAAGATTGTCTTCTATTCAAAGATTTGTTATTGATCAAAATCTTAAACTGAGTGGATTGGAGTATTTACAAGAGCTATTTCACAAAAATTATACGGAGCTGTCTAGGAAATATCAACGCCGCATTGATGAATGCCCAGTTACATTGTTTCTTATCCAACCTGGCACCCCAAAAGAAGTCAAGTTTTCTTTATTTCGGCGAATTAACACAGGAGGACTTCTTTTGAAAGATCAAGAGATTCGCAATGCAATGACGGATCCTTCTGTACGAGATTATTTGAATGAGCTTTCTTCTTACGAATATCTGACCTCTACAATTGGGAACCAGTCAAAGCGAATGAAAGACAAAGAACTGATTCTTCGCTTTTTTGCATTTTATACCATGGACTTTGCTGGTTTTAAAAAGAATATCACTAGTTTTTTGGATGCTATGAACATGCGTCTTGAAAAGCTTACAAAGCTTGAGCTGGAGGAGTATAGGGAGATATTTTACCGCGCCATACAGCGCTGCTATGATCTTTTTGGATCGGATGCTTTTGAGAAAAAAACAAGCACTGCAGGCAGCTGTGTTAAAAAGAATTCTTCTTTGTTTGAAGTGTGGACGGTAGCCATGGCCAAAGTTTCACAAGAGCAGTTTGATGTGCTACTTGCAAACAAAGATATAGTGAAAGAGAAACACCAGAAAATGATCGAAGAAGATAACCAGTATGTTAATTCCATCACGTATTCCACGCAGAAAATCAGTCATTTTCGGTATAGACATGAAGCTGTTAATCGCTTGTTACAGGAGGTTTATGATGCTGGAATTTGTACGAATCCAACGATTTAAAACCTTGTACGATGCTTCGTTTCCCCTTTCCAACCTGAATATTTTCAGTGGATTAAACGGAATGGGGAAATCTTCTTTTATACAAATTCTTCTTTTGTTGCGTCAGTCGTTTGAAAAAGGGATGTTTCCAGCAAAGGGACTGTTTCTCCATGGTGACTATGTGTCACTAGGAACAGGAAGCGACATACTTTCGGAAAGTTCCGATCAAGATGAGATTGAATTTATACTCACCTGGTCGGATCGAAACCCAGATCGCTATCGATTTCGCTATTCTGCTGATTCAGATGTTCAGCCACTTCTAGATGTTTCTGCAGACAATGACTATTTCTCTGTAAATTTTTCTGAACATGAATCTCCATTAAGTCTATTCAATACACAGTTTCAATATCTTTCTGCTGATCGCATGAGCCCTCAGACGATGTATGGTAAGTCGGATTACCACGTGGTTATGATGAATTCTTTGGGCAATCATGGGGAATACACCCCCCACTATATTGCAGAACATGGGCTGCGAAAGATTTCTATCCCTTCCCTTAAGCATGATAAAACAGAAGGGTTGACCTTGATTGAAAATGTCAATGCCTGGATGGCAGAAATATCTCCTGGGATACGAATAGAAGCCAAGTTGCAAAATGAAACCAATTCGGTTGTGCTTAAGTATTGTTTTGCTCAACAAAATGACGTTACGGCCTCTTTTAAGCCCCAAAATGTGGGGTTTGGAATTACATTTGTGCTTCCGCTGGTAGTAGCTTTGTTAAAAGCAAAACCAGGGGACCTTCTTTTGCTTGAGAATCCCGAAGCTCATTTGCACCCTGCCGGGCAGTCTCTTGTGGGAAAATTGTGTGCACTGGCCTCTCACCATGGTGTACAGCTTTGCATTGAAACGCATTCGGATCATTTTTTAAATGGAGTGCGAGTGGCAGTGAAAGAAAAAAAGATGGAACCCCAAGAGGTTACGATTTTCTTTTTACAGAGAAGCGATTGTACTTCTCATTACTCCACTGTGATTTCTCCAGCCATTGACCAGGACGGTCGAATGGATTGCTGGCCGAAGGGTTTTTTTGATGAATCAAGTGCGGTTTTAGAAAAACTTCTATGTCATCCTGGCTAGTGTTCAACCACCATTCTCTTCCTTTTGAGGATCCCTACAAGGCTATTGAGGCAATGCCTGCCTTTATTCAAATCTGCTTGCAGGCTCGCAATAGAGGGTTTAGTACCATTTTGATGGAAGAAAAACAAGGCGAAACTTGGTTTCATCTTCCTTTGGCTGAAGGATATTTCTGGAGAGACTGGTACGAACAACACAAAAGCACCGAAAAGGATCAAATTCAAGGATTTCTGCAAATTGCTACAGACAGCTATCCATTTGCTGCGGATGCACCTGCATTTTTGCAGGCAACCATCGAATGGAATGGCAAAGCGGAGCATTCTGCCTTGCGAGCAGCGGCCTATTACCAAAGCCCACTTGTGAGTTTTCCCACAAAGCATCCCTGGAATTCTTCCCCGTTTCCCGTTTCTTTGCACCTAAAGGGGAAGAAGACAGAAGTAAGCCTTCAGAATTTGTATCAACTGGAAGGTACCGAGAAAATACTGGATGCATTGCAGAAGGAAAAGGATTCGTTACTCCTTTCTGTAAAAGAATTGATTCAGAATGCTAGCGAACTGTACCCTCATATTGTATTGTGTGAAAACATGATTCAATGTTTGCAGAAATGGTCGTATCCAGAAGTAGTATTTACCCAGACAAAGGAAACGCTTCGAGTGCTTGATTCCTTTGTTGCGAAATGGCAAACAGAGGAAGCCTTGTTCTATTCAGAGAAGACTATCAGGGAATTTGGTTTGAACCATGAGGTGAGTGGTGAATCGGACACTGTGAAGAACAATCCCAAGCTTAAGAAAATGAGAACCTTTTTTCTTCCTGATGGTAGGAAACAATTTTTTGAGCAGCATGCAAAGCTAGCAAATGGATTCCGACTGTATATGTACCCCGATATGGCACAAAAGCGTATTTACATTGGCTATGTTGGCCCTCATTTCCCCACAGATTAACGCTTTTGGTGGGGGTGCCCTACGAGAAGTTGGCATTTTGTGCAATAGAATGCACAAAAGTGTTGATTTTGTATACTTTGTGCAGGGGATGTTGTTGCTGTATTAACCGAAAGTGTGGGTCCAAATGCTTATTGGCGTAAACTGAAACAGAGACTTCATGAAGAAGGAAATGAAACCGTGACAAATTGTCACGGTTTGAAAATGCAGTCCGTCGATGGCAGATTAGGCCATGAATAAAATACTGGAGTGTTTTAAAGACATGACTAAAAGAGGAGAGAAGTGAGTTGGCTACAAATTGTAGTCAACTGAAAATGCAGTCTACCGATGGCAAATGAGGGTGTGGATAAGATATTGAACTTGCATTGCTGGACTACACCTTTGGAATATTTATAGGACGTAAGTTCTCGGGCACATCCTACGAAATGTATTATAGTACATCTAAGGAGTAATAGTATGCATGTAGCAAGGGCGAAGAATGGGGTATTTTTGGGTATCCTGTTGTGTTGTATTTTGGTTTTTCATGGATGTACTGGGGTTGTACAGAATAGTGTGATAAAGGGCTCTGGGGGTGCTGTGCAAGAAAGTGCTCAAGTACCTGCTTCTGCAGATGATTCTTTTGCGACTCAAGAAAGTACTCCTTCTGTTATCGATCCACCAATGCCTTCTCTGGAAGAGATGCTTGGGCAGAACTTTATGGTTGGTTTTGATGGGAAGGAAATCACGGATGAAATTCGCTTTTATTTACACCAAATCAAACCTGCAGGCATTGTGATTTATAGGAGGAATATAGAAGATTCTGCGCAGATCACACAGCTATTGCAGGAGTTGCAAGAGATTGCCATAGAAACGACTGGCACTCGATATTTTGTAATGATTGACGAAGAACCGGATGGTGCTTCTCGAATGGGACTACTGAAAAATTGTTGTCCGCTAGGATCTCCGTATTGGAAGAAGATTGATCAGGATGTTGCCATATTGTCTTCGTTTGGATTCAATACAGAGCTAGCTCCTGTAGTGGATTTTCCTTTTAATCCTCAGTCTTTTATGCGCAATCGAGTTCCGGTGAATACCACTGAAGAGCTGATGAGTTTTAACCAGGGTTTTATCGATATTCTTCATGCGCATGGTATGTTTGCTACGCTAAAGCATTTTCCTGGAATGGGAGCTTTTTCCACCGATCCTCATTTGGCAATACCTGACCAGGAAATATCCAAAGAAACTTTTCAGCAGTCTTTGGATTTGTTTCAACATGGTATTGATGCAGGAGCGGATTTTATTATGACCGCGCATGCAGTGTATGGGCATGTGGATTCTACCTACCCTGCTACTCTATCTCGCTTGATTATTACCGATGTACTGAAAGAAAAAATGCAGTTTCAGGGCTTGATTGTGACCGATGATTTATCGGATATGGCACTGGCTTGTAACGTATGGACGTTGGATGAGCTGGGAGAGCTATCCATTCTGGCTGGTCATCATTTGATCCTGTATTCGCATAAACTATCAAGAACAGCGGAAATGTTTCAGTATATCCTTCAGAAATGTAGCCAAGATGAACTTCTTTTCAAGCAAGTTCAGCAAAATTATATGGATGTGTCAGCTTTTAAACGCTCTCATCAAATGGACTCCAGTTCAGAAATGAAGGAGGGGTTATGAAAGATCATGTTACGATTTTACAGCGCAGTCTTGTGATTGCAGTTATTTTGCTAGTCGGCATTGCTATCATTGGATCGATTGCCAATCTAAAGGTAGCGTTTAGAGAAACGGAAACTTGTCCGCCACAAGGTAAACTAGTGGATAAATCGGGGTTGATAGGAGAGTTTGAAAGACCTTCTTATCAGTGGTTTCCACAAAGACCCTATACCCAAGCATTGTACGAAGATGAGGAGGAGGAAAACAAGGGAAAAACCTCGATTCTCCAAAGGCCTCGCATTTTAGAAGTAAAGGGTCATCCATTTCGGGGGAATGTACAGTTTCAAATGCTTACAGAGCCTGTTCGAGCGGAGGAAGATGCCATTGTGCACACTCCTTTTGACTTTACACAACAAGTTGTATTGTTTGCTCGAGAACCTGATAAAGAAGAATCTTCGTGGCGTTCTCACTACGAACCCTATACATTAGACCAATTGGAAGATCCTGGGGAGCTACAGAATCATCTTCTTTGCTTTGTATTGCATATTCCAAACCTGTACCAGAATGCTTCTTTTTCATTCCCTCTTCATCAAATTGTCGTGCTGGATTCGGATGGTCAAACTCCCCTTCCCTATTGGGTGCAAGACGATTATCATCAGGACATGCTTCTTTGGACGCGTCTACCCGTGTACAATCCTGCGCAGCCCAAAACGCTGTACATTGGAGCGAACCAACAATTTGAGTATCCCATGCTGGATGCTACGTACCCCTTTTCCAACTTTGATTCTGTGTTCACCAAGCAAGAAACCAATATTACGGGGCAGTACCAGTTTCGGTACAACAAAGTTGCCAGCTATTTGGAAGCACTTGATGTTTCGGGGAATCATCGAAATGGAACCATATCCACTTTTTCGTGGGGAGAAAACTACGGAGGGTCTAGCAGTTGGAGCTGGTTTGAAGAATACAAGAAGCTTTATTTTTCTGAAGCGTGGAGATCTACAGAAAAAACATATTGTACTATTCCAAACCCGAAGGAATCGGTGCTTTCTGCCTGGCAGGGAAGTCTGGAAATGATCATAGATTACCGCGATGGATATTTGAGCAATCTCGGTAGGAACTTTGGTGGCGACGAGGAGTATTCAGACCAAAAAGCTGTCTTTTTTGAAGATACCAATGGCAATTTTTCAATCTATTGTTTTCAAGGTGCGTTCTATTGGGAGTTTGCAAAGAACCATCAAGCCGTTAAGATGAAAATCCCTTTTTCAGAAAAGCTTCTTCAAGATGATCACCCTTTGGCTCATTTGTTTTGTACCTGGGATCAATCACTGCAGCGCTATGATTTTTATTTGGATGGACAAAAGCAAGAGAATGTTACGATTACTTCTATACCCAAACCTAATAGCAGCGCTCTTGGAGATCTTATTATTGGATCTTCTTCAAACGATACTTTACGACCCTCTAGTTTTTTCCCTTCTGTGTATTTTTATGACTGTTCTTTTGATACTACCAAGGTAGTGGAAAGGACGCAGAAGCATTGGCACCAGCAGAATCCACTGCTGTTTTCCCAAGTGGGAAATTCGGTTGAGTCTGTAGAAAAGAGCACCCCTGATTTTGATGGGATTCAATATGGCAATGCTTTGTACTACGACTTGTTTTATGTTGCTCCTGTTCATGCTGGTTATTATGGCAGCAACTACTATGGGACTTCTGTGAAAGGAAGAGAAGTAAATGTGCTGTTTAATGAAAACACGAATTGGCAACCTGTTTTTGGGATGCCCAATCATTTTTATAGCTATGTGGGGACGTATATTGAAGTAAAACAACCCTGCATGGTGGAATATGTGAAGGTGAAAATTATAAATCCTGCATTGATCGAAGAGCTTTGCATTAGTTTTTCCTATACTTCGCACATGTCTTTTGTCAAAGAAGATTCTCAGAATTTTTCTTTTGGTACATGCTTTGACTGGCTAAAGCTTGTCTGGGAGAAACTTCTTCCTTCGGCTGCAGCATGTGGACCATTTTACTCTCACAAAGACTATGGAGAAACTTCCCTTGAACTAGTTTCCTCTGTAGGGGATTCCTATATTTATCGATTAAAAGAGCCCATCTATATCGATGAAGAAGCTGATTTCATGCAAATGCAGTATACGTGTGCAAAAAAGGTGGGACGATTTTCTTTGCAGCTCGAAGATGTGTTTGTGTTTTCTGAAGGTCAGTATTCAAAAGGGGTGTATGCACCCGATATCCCGATGAAATATTCCCATCCGTATACCAAAGAATGGAATGAAGAGAAACAAACCTTTGAAATAGACATGGATGGGGATACTACGATGCTACTGTACTCTGATTTTCAGGTTCTACTACTTGGACAAGAAAAAGGTTTAATCCCCAATATTGTTGTCCAAAACAAAGGAAAAGAACTTGCTTTTGTCCTTATGAATGAGGGATCAGAGCCGATTACCATTACAGAAGAATCTCTTCTTTCCATTCAAATGGAGTATAGGGATGAAAAATGGGTGGGTTTATGGATGATCCCAGTACTTAAAGATGGCCCTAAGGATACAAAAAACAGTATAGAAATACTATTGCCATTTGAGAACCTTTTATGGCAGACCATACAACCTGGTGAATCCATCACATTTCCCTTCTTCAATTGGAATCAATACAAACGCAAACCAGGCTTTAGAGATGCCACCTCCATAGTTTTTAACAAAGTAAAAACCGAAGGAGAAATCTCATTCCTTCCTGTGATTTCAAAAGGAAAAATGAAAATCCTTCAGTGGGAAGAAGACTTTTGGGGATACGATCGTTCTTGGGGCGTGAGTTTTATGGTTGACATCACCCCACACAACACCCTTGAAATCAAGGATCCAAAAGAGGAGTAGGGGTTTTGCCAGTATGTGAGCAGGGCAGAAATCGGACCGACTCTCTTTGAAAGTTTGTGCAATAGAATGCACAAAAGTGCCAAATTTATATACTTTGTGCAGTGCAATGCATAAACTTTATCTTTTTAACATTTCTGCTACTATATTGCTATGAAAGTAATGCGCACAATGAAAATGATTCCAAGACCTGATTATTTGAATCAGTTGATCCGATTACGTGATAAACGGCTTATAAAAGTCATTACCGGTATTCGTCGATGCGGAAAATCTACGTTGTTTGATTTGTTTTGTGAATGGCTTCGTAACAACAATGTTGTGCAGGAGCAAATCATCCGGTTAAATCTTGAAGATCCTTATTACTGCGATATTCAAACTGACAGACAGTTGTATGATTGTATTCACGCCAAGCTTCTACCCGACAAAATGAACTATATTTTTATAGATGAAGTACAGAATGTTCGGCATTTTCAAAAGACTGTTGATGGATTGTTTATCCAAGAGAACTGTGATGTTTATGTCACTGGATCAAACGCATACATACTTTCAGGTGAATTGGCCACATTGCTGTCTGGTCGCTACATAGAAATTAAAATGCTGCCTTTGTCATTTCAAGAGTATATGTCTACTATGGAAAGTCAATCGGACCTACTCGTGAAATATAGAGATTATGTTCAGAACGGCTCTTTCCCTTACATCTTGCAGCTTGAGAATAGCCGCGATCGATATGCGTATTTAGAAGGGATTTATTCGTCCATTGTATTGAAAGATATTGTCACACGCAGGCGTATATCGGACACGGGTATGCTGGATAGCGTCATTCGATATATGTTCGATACGATTGGAAATATTTGTTCGTCTACAAAAATAGCAAATGCGATGACGTCTGGAGGCAGAAAAATTTCTGTTCATACTGTAGAGTCGTATTTATCTGCACTCACGGATAGTTTTGTTTTATTTAAGGTGGGGCGGTATGATGTGCAAGGAAAACGGATTCTTGCCTCTTTGGCAAAATATTATCTGTCTGATATTGGACTCAGATATTATCTTTTGGGAAACAAACAGACTGATATGGGCCATATTCTTGAGAACGTAATATATCTGGAATTGGTTCGAAGAGGCTATCAAGTTTTCGTTGGTAAAGTGAATCAGGCAGAGGTGGATTTTATAGCCATTGGAGATAGGGGTACAGAGTATTATCAGGTAGCCTACTCGGCACTGGATTCAGAAGGAAACCCTTTGCAACGAGAACTTTCTCCACTTGAGGCTATTAAAGACCATAACCCCAAATACTTGTTAACGATGGACTTTACCCCTTTTACTTCCCATAAAGGCATTAAGCAGTTCAATGCCTTGGAATGGTTACTCGGAAAAGTATGAAATGAAAAGAATAATGGTCTATTCCCCAAAATCGATCGATAAATGAACGTAAAACCATTTTTTTCTCAATATGGTTTTGAGAAAGGACAATAATGTGCTGATTAATTTCGTGCAAAAGAGTACAAATTAACGCAGTTACAAATTGATACCTTTAAGCAATCTTGTTTTATGGCAATGGATGAATTTCTTCCCGAAAGGTGACTTTATTCCAGAATACTTCAATTGATGCTCAACCCGATTGTTTTGTTTGGGTTTAGTAAAACAGTGTGTATAATCAGTATATATGAAAAGCATAATAGTATTCTGGATTGGCTATGGTACTAACCAAAATAAAGGTCTACGATGAAAAAACCGCCTTATGAAATTACAGATACAATTGTCAATTTGGTTGCGGATATTTCTGCAATGCTTCCTGTGCTTCTACCAAAAGTAAGCATGCAACTTCGTAAAGAATGCAATGTTCGGTCGATACATTCGTCGCTAGCGATCGAGAATAACTCGCTTTCACTGGAACAAGTGTCAGATATTGTAAATGGTCGACGCGTGATTGGTCCACCAAGTGAAATACAAGAAGTGAAAAATGCATATAACGCTTACTCGCAGATAGAAACTTTTCAACCATATTCGATCGTAGATTTTTGTAAAGCACATAAACTGATGATGAAAGATCTTGTTACGGGCCCAGGTGAATTTCGTCATCAAGGAGTTGGGGTTTATGCTGGCAATGTGCTAATTCATGCTGCTCCAAAAGCAGAATTTGTGAACGGTCACATGAAAAATCTTTTTGATTGGGCAAAAAGCAGTGATGTTCATCCACTGATCAAAAGTTCTGTCGTTCATTACGAGATTGAGTTTATTCATCCTTTCTTAGATGGAAATGGACGAATGGGAAGATTATGGCAAACTGTTATTTTATCGAACTGGGATTCTCTATTTTTAAGTCTTCCTACTGAAACTATTGTCTTCAAAAAGCAACATGACTACTATGCCGTATTAGCAGAATCCGACAAGGAAGGCAGCTCAACGACATTTATAGAGTTTATGTTATTGGTAATTGGAGAGTCACAAAAATATCGTTTAACCAACAAAGGCAAAGAAACTCTCGGGCAGAAATTGTAATAAACCACAAATTCGGTAAAATGGCCAATTATTTTTCGGCACTTTGGCCATTATTCGTTCGGTAGTTTGGCTTTCGACGTAATCTTTAGGTGAAAGCTATTGCTTTCCATATTTTGCTTTTAGTTCTGCAAAAACTTCTTTGGTGTCTAGTAAGTCTTCCTTGTTTTTAATTTGTGCTTCAGATTCAGTTAATTTTTTGTATACATCGAGTTTTGCCAATTGTTTTTCATAGGTTTCCATGCTCATGATCACTAAATCTCCGTAACCGTTTTTGGAGATAAAAACTGGCTCATCAATTTTGTGACACAATTCTGAAATTTCTGTTGTGTTCCGCAGTACTTTTATGGGTCTAATTTGTGGCACTGTTAGCTCCTTGCATTGTAATGACATAAATATAGCATAATTATGTCATATTGCAACAACCGTACAACCCACTACACCAGGTATGCCCTGTGGTGGTGGAAAAGTACGCAAAAAAGTCTAGACAACCCTTTGGGATAAAAAATCCATATGCGTTGCATTTGCCAAGAAGCGAGTTAATTCTCAAGAATAATTCAACTTCTTCATGCAAAGTTCAAAGTGTATATCTGCATATAAAAAATAAGAATATATGCAGATAATGACTCCTCTATCTTGATAATCTGCATATTATGTGCTATAAAATATGCAGATATGGAGGATGTGTATGCGAAGATTTGATTATTCCTTTTTACGAAACGGTCTTTTACCAGCAAGTTTTGTTAACATGACATCCAGTATATATGCCTTTAAAACAGAGGCACAAAATAAGAAAAACGACTATCCTCAGATTTTACGTTCGTTGGAAGCACTTGCTAAGGTTCAATCTGTCAAAAGTTCCAATGCTATTGAAGGTATAGTGATTACCGATGAGCGTATTCGTGAGATTGTAAATCATGGCAGTGCACCACTGAATCATGACGAAGCTGAAATTGCAGGGTATAGAGACGCTTTGAATGAAATACATAGGGGTTATGAGAGCATTGATTTCCGTGAAATGGATATTCTACGTCTTCATGAAATTATGCTCTCTCTTACTGGATATGAGTTTGGTGGTAGGTATAAAAGCGAAGACAATATCATTTTAGAGACAGATTTGTACGGGCAACGGACGGTCAGATTTCGTCCGACTTCTGCATCCGAAACGCCCAAGGCAATGGAACAACTAACGCTTGCATATATGGATGCACGTGGAGATTCTGTGATAAATCAATTACTTTTGATCCCATGCATTATTCTTGACTTTCTGTGTATTCATCCCTTCCGTGATGGGAATGGGCGGATATCCAGATTGTTGTCACTGCTTCTTTTGTATAAAAATGGTTTTGATGTTGGGAAATACATATCCTTTGAAGAGCAGATCAACCAACACAAGTCGTATTATTATGAATCACTCAAGGACTCTTCCACAGGTTGGAACACGAATGAGAACAACTATTTTCCATTTGTTAAGAATTTCCTTTTTACGTTGCATTCGTGTTATAAAGAACTGGATACGAGATTTGCAGTCGTGAATGGAAAGCATATCACAAAGAAAGCACGCATTGAGGCAACCCTTTTGAACAGTCTTTTGCCTATGTCAAAAGCAGACCTATGCAAACTACTTCCAGATGTCAGCCCTACAACCGTTGAGGCTGTTCTTGGAGCGATGGTGAAAGACGGACGAATAAAACGTATTGGTTCAGCACGAGCATCCAAATATATCCGCAACGAATGATGGGAAGTAGTGAAATGGTGCGCGTTTCGTATTGATATGAAAACGAAAAAAAATCTCTATATGCTTGTTTTTCTCCAGTAATTTGGTACTATTACTAGGTAATGGAGAATATTGAACAGAACCAAGAACCAATTTATTACGATACTTTGATGTTGATGTACAGATATAGGGGCTATGCGTCTCCTGAATCAAAAATATCGTACTTGGTAAAAACAGGAGAGTTAATTCGCATTCGAAGAGGCTTGTATGTGTATAATGGCGATAAAAGAGTCCATCCATATTGCTTGGCAAACCTTATCTGCACTCCTTCCTATATTTCCTTTGCTGCTGCCTTGCGTTACTACAACTTCATACCAGAACAAGTATTCAACATTACTTCTGCTAGCTATGGGAAAAGGAAAACAAAACAATTTGAAACTCCGATGGGCAACTATATTTATTATGGTGTAAATCCAACTACATATGCACAGGGAATTGATCGAATACAGGAGTTCCATCAAAGCTTTCTCATCGCGACTCCTGAAAAGGCTGTATTGGATATGTTGTCTAAAATACCCGGGGTGCGTTCTTTAAAGGCTTTTGAAGAGCTACTCTTTGATGATTTACGATGGGATACCCACTCTGTTCTTTTATTGCAGAAAAATAGGTTGGCTCAATATGCACAATGCTATCCGCAGAAAAATGTAAAAATGCTCTTGAAGTGGTTTGAAAAGGTGAAGTCATGAATTTAGTTGTTCAAAATATGTTGCGATCCTATTCTAGCCAAGATCCACTGAAACAAAAGCAGAGATTACTAGAAATTGTACAGCTTCTCACGCTAATGGGACTCTCGAGAAGCACATTCTTCCACCAGGTGCATTCTATGGAGGATCCTCTCTTAGAATTCTTCATCACCTTCCTAGATTCTCAGAAGATTTGGATTTTTCTCTTAACAAGCCGGATTCTACTTTTCAACTGGAAGATTTTTTCCCCTTTATTCAGGAGAATTTAGAGGCGTATGGATTTTCCATGACTATATTATCAAAAGCCAAAAAAGAAGGTAGTCAGATTCAATCTACTTTTTTAAAAGGAAATACTAAAAGGCACTTGCTTGAAATTGCTCCAAACATTTATCAGGACAACATTCCATTTTCTCATAATGATTCTTTGAAGATCAAATTTGAAGTTGATATTGACCCACCTTTGTTTGCTAATACAGAAGTGAACTATCTGTTATCACCCATTCCTTTTAGTGTAAGGAGTTATGATCTTCCTTCTTTGTTTGCGGGTAAAATCCATGCAATACTTTACAGAAAGTGGAAAAATCGTGTAAAGGGAAGAGACTATTTTGACTATGTATGGTTTCTTACCAACAATATCCCTGTGAATATGAAGCATTTGGAAGCTCGATTGCGACAAAGCAATATTTTGCAAGAACGTCAAAAATGGGGAAAAGCGCTCCTTGAGAAAATGCTCATGGATCGATTTGAAACCATTTCGTATGAAAAAGCAAAAGCCGATGTATTGCCTTTTATCGGGGATTATTCCAGTCTAAATTTATGGTCTTCTACATTTTTTACTCAAATTACACAAAAGTCACTTCTTTGTGACAGTATGGGTGCGGATAAAACTGATCATTGACTCGAAACTTTTTTACTTGTACTATAGTACAAAAGCAGTATGTTATTTGTATGGAAAATCTCTTTTTTGAAGGGATTGCCATGTGTGTTTTGATTAGAAAGCGATTATTTCGCTTCGGAAAGGTGATTCGGTGCTTTGATAGATGATCAAAATGCTTACACTAACTGACCAACAAATATTTGAAATTGCTGAGTACCTCGACTCAGGAATGAGATGTTTCTATCATAGAAAGACAGGAGAAATAAAGACAATCTTAGATTCTGATTATTATGGTGAAGTTGACGAATCTCTTCAAGATGAAATTGAAGAAAACTGGGATGATTACTTTGAATTTGAAAGAATGTCATCGCACGAATCTTATGAAATAATGGCTGATTTTACCGAGACAGTTGATAATGACGAATTGCAAGATAAACTAATAGACGCTTTAAGAAAGCCAAAACCTTTCAGGCACTTTAAAGATCAAATTGATAATTCCGGCGAATACCGACAGAAATGGTTTGATTATCAAAAAAAGCGCTTTATTGAATTTGTCAAAGAGCAAATTAACAGTTATAACCTCAGTTCCTGCTCCGACAGAAATGGAAATACACTGTAAATTCAGAAAAATGGCTGTTTTTTGTTCGGCACTTTGGCATTTTCAATTCACAAAGCGATTTTTTTCCAGACATTCAACCCATACCCCCAGGTATGTCCTATAGTAGGAAAGTAACCTTTCGATATATCGTAAGGTTACTGGCAAAACCTTCCGATATATTTGACGGTTGAGAATTTTATCGTATACTTTACTCATGAAAACTACAATTCTTGACTCTTTGATACAAACATGGAATCCACATTTTTCAAATACGGAACATGGTAAATGGGAACATACGGTTCCTCGAAAACACTATATGTCACTTTTAAAAGCATATCTGGATCTACGACATGTTCTTATTTTAACAGGCATTCGTAGAGCTGGTAAATCCACCTTGATGCACCAATTGATGCACTATTTGCATCAAGATAAAAAGGTTCCTTCTTACAATATTCTGTATTTGTTTTTGGAAGATATCTCCATTCTCCCTTATCTTCAGAATGGTATTCAGTTCCTTGATGAACTTTTTTCCTTTTATCTGGAAACGTACAACCCTACGGGAAGGCTTTTTGTTTTTTTAGATGAAATCCAAAGCGTGCCAGATTTTAATCGTTGGGTGGCTACGATGTATGAAAAATACCCAAGGGTGAAATTTATATTGTCTGGTTCAAGATACTCCTTGGTACAATCAGACACTGCTTCATTGTTAACAGGGCGCAATATTCTTCTTCAGATTGAGCCTTTTTCTTTTGCTGCATACTTGGCAGTCCATAAAGTTTCATACAAAGAAGGGGAAGATGCTTCTTCGGTTTGGCAATTGAATGTAGCCAATCAATCTGTTTACCTTCACTATTTATCCGCTTATATGAAGGAAGGTGGATTTCCAGAAATTGTTCTTGCCAGTAACGATGTTCAGAAAAGAGCACTGGCGTCGAATTATTTTCGTGATTGTATTACGAGAGATATTCTTCTTCCGAATCATGTTCGAAATGAGCACTTGATTGAATTGCTTGGGTTCCATCTTTTGCAAGAGTTTACGAAAACCCATACTTATTCAAGTTTAGGAAAGCCTTATAAGTTATCTGCAGAAACTGTGAAGAATTATCTGATGTATTTTGAAAAGGCTTTTTTGTTTTATCAAAATCAATCTTTTTCTTATAAAACGAAAGAAACGCAAGATATACAGAAGCCCAAAAAGATCTATGCTGCTGATAACGGATTGCGCAACTTAAATATTCCCTATATTCGCCCTGATCTGGGCCAGTGTGCAGAGAATATTTGTTCCCTGGAGTTTCGAAGACAAACGTTTCAGCAATACTACTGGAAACGAACACACGAAGTAGATTTTGTTGTGTTTCGTCCTTCTATATCGTTGTACAATGTTTCTTATACAGATGCGATTCATCCTAGAGAAATAGATGGTCTGGTAGAGGCAATGGATCATTTCTCATTGAAGGAATCTACGCTCCTTACAAAAAGCATCCATGGAACCGAAACAATGCAGGGCAAAAAGATTCATTGTATGCCTTTGTGGGCATGGCTTTTGGCCCACCAGAAATGAAATGGATATCCTTGTTTGTGATGGGTAGTAGTGAAATGGTGCGCGTTTAGTATTGATCACTTAACAAAAAGTCTGTGCAGATTAAAAATCGGTTAAACTTTCTCAATATTTTCTACGAAACTTATCCCCATTTTTGTTAAGTAGTACTTTTGCTTGGGACTTGTCGGTTTATGTGGGATTGTCATTGCTAGCAATCCAAGCTCAATGAATAGGTTGATGTATTTCTTACGGAACTTACTTCGATTTGTGAATTGGATAGTATTCTGTAGATCTTGAATAGAAACGGGTGAGGATGCATTATTCAGGATTTCTATGACAGGATCCCAGCTTAGTCCCAACTTAGTCCCAACTTGGTACCAGCTTAGTCCCAACTTAGTCCCAACTTCTTCAACAAGTTTGTTGAAATGACTATCAAATTTTATACCTTTTCCTTCATTTATCACTAAGGTACTGTTGTAATCTATTTTCTTGAAAGTGATTTGTAGCTGTATGCCATTGTCTATCCATTTGAAATCAATAGCGGGATATTCTGCTAATTCGGTAGTGCAACTTTTATTGTGTAAATTTTTTTATCCCTCCTTTTCTTCGATTAA
>CAZBOU010000011.1:23467-57549 GCA_964493625.1 uncultured Caldisericota bacterium | reverse complement strand
TCATCGAAGAAAAGGAGGCATAAAAAAATTTACACACAAAAAGTTGCACTACCGAAAAATCTTCCATTCTTTCAAATCATCGAAGAAAAGGAGGCATAAAAAAATTTACACACAAAGATTTGCACTACCCTAAAGATCAGATATTGTCTGTCCTTGTATCTACATAACTCTTTAGAATACCTAACTAGTTTTCTGCATATCGCTCATCGATCATAGTATGCTTGATTAGTCCGTTACATATGAAAAAACTGTAATAGCTAAGCAATTTGGCAGGATTCTCAGTTTGCATAAACTTTGTATAGGTTTAGTTGAGATTGTCCGTCTTTTACACCTACATAATAGAAATGTTCGGATGAATTCCACAATGTAAGATCGGTACTTTCCTCACCATTGGCTATTTTTTGTGCTACCTTCGTTGAAAACATAAACAGATTCATCGGAGTGACTTGCAAACGCTTCCATTTCCAATTTTTCAAAGATTCGTCGGACACTGCATATCCTGCTTTGCCACTTAAAAAAGGCTCCCATATGGCAAAGCAATGGGTAGAGGGGTTGTATTGAATAATCGGTTTTTCAAAAGAATCTCCCAGTTCGTTTTGCATGGTGTGGATTTCATTCAGAACAAGCTGATCATTCTGAATGGCAGTCGTGTATACGTGAAATTGGTTCTGTACATTGTCGTATCCTATAAAAACATCTGCAGCTGCATCCCAGGCTAGAAAAGGAGGAAGCTCTTGTGGATACGACGTGCAAACACTGCTATTGTTTGCGATGTCAATGCTGGATAATTGTCCTTTAGCATTTGTGGCTAACAAATAAATATGTTGGTCAATCGAGGAGCTTTGATATCGTATTGTAGTGAAATGGATTGGACCATCCACGGAAATTGAGGATACAACAGAATCGCCTCGAACAATTTCAATGAATTGCAAATTGCCTGTTTTTTCAACCAGTAAATAAATATCCAAATTGAGCGGATTCTGACACATACTAAGAATACGTCTACCCTCATGTAGTGTGATTGTGAACACTGGGCATATTCCCTTTGGTACCCAGGATGGATTGGCAACTTGATAGCAAAACTCATAGCTCTCGCCCATGTTTGATATTGGTGGGTTGGAAGACTGCTGCATATTTGAAATCATTTCGTCTACATAGAATGTACCATTTTTAAATTTGATAGAGTCTGAAAAGTCTGTTCGAAGTGGATAGGAAGAAATGGTTTTTTGGTCGACTCCGATCATCGTAACACTATGATTACTGGTGATAACAGGATCGGTGAAAAACAAATCCATCAAAACCTTACTCGCTGTTGGTACCTGTAGCGATAGATCTTGATCATGAATGGAAGTGTCAGCAGGTTGATCTGTTACGTTGCTACAACTCAATTGACAACAAAAAATAAGAACGAGAATACAAGACACCAGAATAGAATGAAACGTATGCTTTGTCATTTTTATTCCTCCTGCACAAGATACTTCACATGAATGGTTTGGGTGGAACCAATCCATTCTACGGTGTATCCTAAAGTTTCTGAAATGAATCGCAAAGGTAGAAAGGTTCTTCCGGATCGAATCTGGGGTGTAATATTCAAATTGTCAGGATCAATGGGGGTTTCTTTTCCATTGACATGTGCCATGGGCTGATCCACCCATAGCTCTACGGTAAGATCTTCTCCCAACAACAGCGTTACTTTTTGTTCCTCTGGATTCCATAGAATCTGGGCATTCTTTAAATATTTTAATACCGGAAGAGATTCAACAAGTTTGCGCACCGGTACATAGCTTCTCTTTTGGAATAAGTAGGGGGCTGCTTCGATGGTTTCTTTCACTTTGTTCACTTCTACGGTGGTAGATCCAATGCGAAAGGTAATCCATACAATGCACTCAAGAGTGACGGGAACGACAATGACTTGATCGTTGCCTGTAAAAGTAAGGGTTCCATGGTAGGTACCCGCTTGTAAATCACGAGCATTCAAGTATACCTGCACTTGCTGCGTTTCATCGTGGTACCGGTTAACACTGGGCAAAAGCCAGGGATCACTACTGGTAATCGTACCCGATAATCCCGGTCCTCCCGTATTGGAAAGAAACAAGGTATCGGATTCACTACTCCCAATTGCTACTTGTTTGCGAATGTGCATTGGGGTGACCACAAGATGAGGTTTGGGAACGACCGTAAGAACAATGGGTATGGTTTGATTGCCTCCATTGCTAGTGGCTACAATCGTAGACTTGTATATACCAGGGGACAGGGATTCTGTATGGTGCGTAGCTGTAAAGCTCATCAAGTTGTCATCAATCACATGTTCTGAGAGCTGGATCCACGATTCTTGGCATGACAAGGATCCTTCCAAACCAGGTCCTCCTGTATTCTCTACATGAAAGAGAGTAGGGGGGGGGAGAAGATCCTTCTACTATCGTAGATGTTACTTCGTTGGGAATAATAGAGAGCTGTGGAGGAAGCAGAACAATCAGACGAACCTGTACTTCAATCTGTCCTGCATTGGTATCAAAGGCAATAGTAGCTCGATGTACTCCAACGGATTGTTCCAATGGATGTACTTCTACGTGAACAGAAGTAAGATGTTCATGCACGCGATGGGTATCCAATTGAACCCAAGATTCTTCACATTGAATGGTACCTTCAATGTTGCCTTGTGTTGTTACCGAAAGAGTATGATGGAAAGGATCCGTAGTACCTACCCAGCAAGTATTTTGAATCTCTAAGGGAGTTACTGTGATAGAGGGAGGAGAGGGGGGAGGGGGAGGAGTAAAGTGGACAATTTGATAGCCATATCGCCCTCCACATACTACCCATATATGATTGTCTGTACAAGTCAATTCAATGGGTATATCTCCTTCATAAGGCACAGAAGTGGAAAAGAGCTCAGTACCATTCATGGGATCGAAGTATTGCAATGTGAGATGAGAATCACGTTGTGTACATACTACTAAATACTCTTCATTACAGAAATGTGAACCTATACAGCTTTCTCCAACTTGTTTTTGCCATAGGATATCTGTATTCGTTATTGAAATACAGGCTAATAAACCACTGATATCCAGAAAATAAAGGAAATTGTTGTTGCGAGAAAGATTTGCTGAATAGTAACAATATCTAGGTGTATTAGCAAGACAGAAATGAGTTAGAAGTTCTAGTCTGCTATCGATGATCTCAAAATGAAAAAAATACAGTGCAAGACTCCCTGCTCGACCGGCAATAACGTATATTTTTTCATCCACTAACAATGGTTGACTTATTGCTGAAAACTGCTCCATTTGATATGTATAGGTGATATATGACTCCCCCTGTTTAACCAATAAACTGATAAAACACGGGGAAGGAGATATGATATCTCCGTTTGGTTCTTGATATATTCCATCAGATGAAGAAGTTACTAGATATCTTGAGTTATATACAGGGGGATTGGAATACCAGTATGCTTCTCCCCCTGGAATATCATTGGATTCCCATTGCTTTTGTCCTGTTCGAAGATCGTAGCTGAGGATTTTGTGTTTTTGGCTCATATAATTACTTGTTTCCGTTCGTTGAATATCAATTACTTTGACAAACGCTTGGGTGGCACTCAAAGTAATACTGTTGGCATAGTACCCTTCAATATCTGCTTGCCATTGAATATCACCATTTTGAGGATGCAAGGCATATACCCGTGAGACAAAGTTTTCTTTCCTCCACCAATCCCCTTCTGCTGTTTCCAGTAATAGCAGTTGGTTGGTCGCTTCAGAAAAAGCACATACATTCCCATACCGCATATCTTCTGCCTGGGAGCTTTTCATACTGGAATATTGCTTCTTCCATACCAGCTTTTGAGTATGGGCTGCATAGCAGTGTAAAATCCCTGTTTTCCATTCAATCAGGTAGTAGCAGTTGTTGCCTACAATGGGTGCATGATGGCTATGAATGGGAAGTATTCCTGCATATTCCATGGTTGTAGGCAAGGACGCAGTTGTAAATCCTGTATTCTGTGCATCCATTCGAATCAAGGGCCAGTTGGTATATTGAAATTCATCAGCAGAGGAAGCAGGGGTAGAATGAGAAAAGACAGGTGGGAACAATACTAAAATTCCCAATAGCACCGAAAGAATACAAGATGTAATATGTCTCATTAAAACTCCCCACATACTTTTTTTCGTTTCCACTATTTATACTTAGAAAAGTGAGAAAAATCAATAACTCTTTGTTGCTATATGGCCCTTCCTTTTAAAAGTATGGTAGCAGGGAAACCAAAAGCAGTTGGGTATGGATTTATGAAAGGAGGAAAGTGCTTTTATTCCTCCTGCACAAGATACTTCACATGAATGGTTTGGGTGGAACCAATCCATTCTACGGTGTATCCTAAAGTTTCTGAAATGAATCGCAAAGGTAGAAAGGTTCTTCCGGATCGAATCTGGGGTGTAATATTCAAATTGTCAGGATCAATGGGGGTTTCTTTTCCATTGACATGTGCCATGGGCTGATCCACCCATAGCTCTACGGTAAGATCTTCTCCCAACAACAGCGTTACTTTTTGTTCCTCTGGATTCCATAGAATCTGGGCATTCTTTAAATATTTTAATACCGGAAGAGATTCAACAAGTTTGCGCACCGGTACATAGCTTCTCTTTTGGAATAAGTAGGGGGCTGCTTCGATGGTTTCTTTCACTTTGTTCACTTCTACGGTGGTAGATCCAATGCGAAAGGTAATCCATACAATGCACTCAAGAGTGACGGGAACGACAATGACTTGATCGTTGCCTGTAAAAGTAAGGGTTCCATGGTAGGTACCCGCTTGTAAATCACGAGCATTCAAGTATACCTGCACTTGCTGCGTTTCATCGTGGTACCGGTTAACACTGGGCAAAAGCCAGGGATTCTGTATGGTACGTAGCTGTAAAGCTCATTAAGCTATCGTCAATCACATGTTCGGAGAGCTGGATCCACGATTCTTGGCACGACAAGGTTCCTTCCAAACCAGGCCCTCCTGTATTCTCCACATGAAAGAGAGTAGGAAGGGGAATATCTCCTTGGTGTATTTTGTATTCTACAGAAGAAGGAATGATCGACAATTTGGGACGTTCCAATGCGATGAAAGAACTTATGTTCCATAAGGACAGGTGAAGTGGATACTGGAGTTATAGAATGGATAGAAGGGTATCATCACGGATTGAACTGTATACAGAATAGGTAGATCGTCCAGTACAGGAGTGTACTTTGGTAAGTTTCGTTGAAAACTGAAAATATCTCGATGGAGCGGTTCGAAAAGGGATGGAAATGCAGTAGCCTTTGTTAAATATCGAACTACTTCACTATTGAAAACACTTGTTAGAGGTTTTTGTAAAAAACCAAGACCCTCTGCCTGTACCTTGCAAGTTACGGTGTTGAAAAAACCACTTGTAGAGTTCATGAAAAGACAAACATCCATGAACTGATCGGGGTGGTCAAGTGAAATGATACAATTCCCAAATGAAGTCCAAGGGCATAAATGGATGTTTTCCAATTGTACATCTTGGTTAAAACAAAGATACCAAGTGTGAAGATTTTCGGACAATACAATGATAATATAACGATCCTGTCCTAGATAGGTAGTTGGAATGATTTGTGTAACATATCCCGTAATTCCGTAACCTGAGAGAGTCGTTGCTGTTTCTTCTTGGAAAACGGAAATAGAATATTTCTCCTGAAATTCTTGAATAAACTGGCTTCTTCTTTGAAAAAACCCTTGCAATTCTTTTGGTAGATTGTGGAATTCATCATGATTATCTGGGTATTTGGGAGCATGATGCAGGACAGAGGGAGAAGAAGATAACAAGAATTCATCCCTATCTTAGTTGATTATTATCAGCAGCAGTTTATGTATAACATTTCCTTAGTGAAAAACAAGGATTATTATATTGAGAACATGATTTCACCAAACTGCATTGTACCCTTTTCACCCCTGGTTGTTTTACTGCTATACTATTGGTATGAACTCAATGACAATAGATTCAATTGAAAAATGGTTTCAGGAGATGGTGCGTTTTTTTTCAAGCAGTGATTCTATTACGAAGCACAACTTGGCATTGAAACAAAACCATTCAGTGGCTACACAGAAGATTTCGGCTTATTTGGCCAGATCTTTGCAGTGGAGTGAACACGATTGCTTGATGGCGGAATGCATTGGTTTGCTGCATGATGTGGGTAGGTTTCCACAATTTTATTACTACAAAACATTTGGTGACAATGAATCTAGAAATCATGCACAATGGAGCGTTGAACTCTTGCAGAAAGAGAATGTTCTCCCATCTTTTTCCCCCGATGACCAAAACGTTATCTATACTGCCATTCTTCACCACAATGCTTTTAGAATCCCAAGCCATGTACCGCAAAGAACTTTGTCTTTCTGTAAACTGATACGAGATGCCGACAAGCTGGATATTTATCGGATTATGTCAGAAGAACACTACATTCTGGATCTTCCCGATACCCCCAAAGTGAACCCCATCATTCTGCGTTCTATCTTTGACCAAACATGTGTGCAATACAAACATGTATCCAGTTTGATAGACTTGAAACTACTGCAGTTGTCCTGGGTCTATGATTTCAACTATTCAGAATCACTACGATACATGCAGAAGCAGGAACTTTTGCAAAAGTTTATCAGTACAATTCCTCCTTCGGTAGAAGTTTCAAAAGCATATGAAACGGTGAAGAAGTTTTTACATGAAAAAACTTCTTTTACGTCAGTATATATAAAACCGTAAATCCCTCTTACTCTTCTGGAATTGTAATTTTAAGTAGAGTTGAGGGAGTACTGTACAATACCTCATCTTCTTGCTCGCTATTTTGGATCGTGATATAGGAGCAGATGTAAAATGTATGGTTTCCGGGAGGAAGATCTTCTACGGTTAAAGTTTGATTTTCAGCATCTTGGAGTTCTTTTCTGACGATAAGGTTTGCGTCTTCACCATTCCATTCAAAAAGGGCAAAGCCCTCTGCTTTAAATGGGTATAAAAAAGAAAAAGATGCTGTAGTTCCATCTAGGGTAGTTTCAATATTGGTAGGAGCTAAAGGAGGATTGCTGGGTATTTTGGCTGTTATCCCGGCGGATACAATCTGACCTTTTTCTCCTTTGACAGCAATGGCATAGATATACTTTCCCCCTCTTTCAATACTCGAATCTGTCCAAGCAAAAGCTTGCGAGTCTTCCATTTCATGAATAACCACATATTCGCTCATTGGTGTTTTTCGAAGGATTGAAAGGGTACTAGTTTGAATAGTATTGTTCTTCCAAGAAAGCTGAACCCCATTTTCGGAAGCATTGAGAACGGTAAGCTCTGTGGGAATAAATGGGTATTCACAAAGAGTCCGGACATTGTTAAAAAGGACAGGATAAAAGCGTTCAAAATCGGTGTAGTAAGAGCGGTTGGTTTCATAATCTTGCAACCAGTCTTCTACGTAATCGATATAGACAAAGGAATCTTGAATGTCTTTCTGACGTTGTTCTTCCCAGTCTTTTTCTCCATATTCAATAAAGGTAAATCGGTGAGAGATTGTACGGACAATGTGTTCTGTTAAGCATTGTGGCCAGGTTTGGATATCCACGTACATCATGGGTTTTCGAATGGGAATCAGTAGCTTTTGTGTGTCGATTACTTCTTGATGGTTTTTTCGAATAAGGGGGTGGACAAAAGCGTAGCTAAAGCTTTTGAGAAGTTGTTTGTGCAACCCATCGGAATCCTTCCAATAGGGAAGCTTTTCGTCTTTTTTCTCGTCTACATCGTAAGGGCCAATAAGCGCAAAATATTTTAGGTTCACGTTTGTGGCATACCCATTTTCATGAAACAATGGAACTAAAATCAACTCGTAACTTCGGTTGGTATATCCAAAATAGTCTTCCAGCATAGAGATGGTGTTTTTTGTCTCCAGTTTTTTTTCGGCCAGCTTTATGGCTTCTTGATAGAATCCTACATGATCTTCATAAAAATACATAAAATCCGTGGTTTCTGCAAAATCTCGAAGGAGCGCTAAAAAATCATTCAAAATTCTTTCCCCACCTGCACGGTCGATGATTTCTTTTGTAAAAGGTATCACCACTTTCAATTCTGGTGGTTGGGACAAATGGAGCATGCAAGTTGAAGGGATTTCCTGTGAAAATCCATACATGTACCACATGTAGGAAAACTGTCGCAAGATAGGGTGTCGGTAAAAAGGATAAAACGTATCTTGCACTTCCCGAATGTAATCAAAATCTAGTGATGACATGGGCCAGGCACCAATCATCATTTGAAGAGTTGCAATCAATTCGATTCGTGGATCTGTTGATACAACAACTTGTTTTTTGGCAGATTGGGGGGAAAGGGATGGACTCTGAAACGCATAGGATGATGTTGATAAAAAAGAGCCAAAAAGCATGATGACAAGAATACAAAGAACAACTTTAAAAAAATGTTTGTTTTGCATACCACAACCTCTCACTGTTTCAAACAAATAATTTCTACGTATACCATTATACGAAAGAGTTATTGTAAAAGTTTCAATGGAGGGTAGAAATCTGTTTTGTTAATTGAATCATCTCAATCATGCTTAAGGCTGCCTCAAAACCTTTGTTCCCTGCCTTTGCACCAGAACGCTGAAGAGCCTGTTCCAACGTGTCTGCAGTGATAACCCCAAAAGATATGGGAGTGTTCAATGTAAGATTCAATTGTGAAATACCCTTCGAGACTTCATTGGAAATGATTTCAAAGTGAGGAGTATCTCCGCGAATGATGGTGCTAAGAGCAATGATACCATTATAGTGAAGTTTTTTTGTAATGGTTTGGATTGTGTAGGGTATTTCAAAGGCTCCTGGCACCCAAAAAACATCAATGTCGTTGTCTTGAATGTCATGACGAACTAAACAATCATGGGCTCCCTCCAGAAGCGGGAGAGTGCACTGGCTGTTAAACCGTGACATGACAATAGCAATGCGAAGGCCTGATCCTACATAGGTTCCTTTAAAATGATTCATTCGATCCTCCTGCGGATTGTAGTGGGATTTGATGGTGAAAACGATGGACCTTGGTTTCGATATATCTTTGATTGAAAGGAGTGATAGCTCCAAGAATTTCTTCTGTTTTAACGATAGAAATTCCATATTTTTGCAGTCCTTCTATCTTTAATGGATTGTTCGTCAGCAATGTTACGCGTTGAATGTGAAGAGCTTGGATGATTTGTGCAGCGACTGCATAATCTCTTTCATCTGCCTTGTGCCCCAGCAGCACATTTGCATCATAGGTATCCACTCCTTGTTCTTGCAAGGAATAGGCTTTTATCTTATCCGATATCCCGATCCCTCTGCCTTCTTGGCGCAAATAGATAAGAACTCCTTTTTGAGTCTGTTCTAAAAGTTGTAATGATTGAGTGAGTTGGTCCCTGCAATCGCATTTTCTGGAGTGAAATACATCCCCGGTGGCACACTCAGAATGGATCCTTACAAGGACATCTCCTGACGATATATCTCCTTTGACGACTGCAAAATGATCTTTTTGGTCGAGTTCATTGTGGAAGCCGACGACTTGAAAATTGCCAAATTCTGTTGGAAGATTGGCTTGGCCTGTAACTTGAAGAAATGTTTTATGCTGGATCATTGTCGTGTAGATGTCTTGTACGGAACAAAAGGGGAGCTCGAACTCGGATGCGATTTTTTTTGCATACGATACGGTATGTGTATCGCCACGTTCATCAAGTAGTTCAATGATTGTCGCTGTTCTCGAAAAACCTGCACTTTCGCATATCTCCAGCGACGCTTCTGTATGACCCTTTCTTTTATGCAAACCAATGCCCCCCAATAAGGGGATATGACCCGGGTACATAAAATTGGAGATGGAACAAGTATGGTCCAGTTCTTGTAGTGTTTTTATTCTTTCTTCTAGTCCAATGCCAGTATGAACAGATTGATGATCGACAGGGATGAAAAAGTTGGTTGAAAATGGATCTTGCTGGTTGGATGGAAGAGGAAAAAAACCTCCTTGCAATAGAATATCTTGATCTTTTGCACAGCACAAAAGACCTTTTCCATATTGCAACATGAAATGCAAGGCAGAACTGTTTAAACAAGAATTGGGAATGACAAAATCTACTTCATTTTCTCTATCAGGGTCATAGATCAGAACTGGCCTGTTTGCACGAAAACTTTGTTTAATGCTTTGAATGTTCATAGTGCTCCTTTGCATATTTCGCAAAAATATCAAACTCTACATTGACCAGGTCTCCTGATTGTAGACTGTGCAAGTTTGTATTTTCCATTGTATGAGGGATGATTTGTACGGAAAAGGTATCCAAAGAGATGGTAGCAATAGTAAGGCTTACTCCATTAATGGCAATCGAACCTTTTGGAATGATGGCGGTCCGATCTTTGGGAAGAGAGAATGTTGCAATGACTGACTTCTCGATGCGTCGCTTTTGCAAAAATCGGATGGTTGTATCAATATGACCCGTTACAAAGTGTCCTCCTACCGAATCTCCCACTCGTAAAGCCCGTTCCACATTGACCATTTGCGACGAACCTAGATTGGTGATTTTCTTTGTGATAGAGCCACAATGGAATTGTATGGCATGAGAGAGAATTGTATCCACCGTGAGGCATACTCCATTGATGGCAATGCTTTCCCCAATTTGAACATCAGAAAAGATATTTGGGATTTGCAGAATGGCAGGAGCACGGACATCCATTTTTACTACATGTGTTATGATTCCGGTGAACATGGTTCTAACTCCCATAAAATATCGGTTTGTAATGCGTGAACTCTGCGAGTTTGTAATTGCATATGTTTAGTAAAATCAAAGGGTTTGCGTCCTTGTGAGAGAATGGAAGGACTTAAAAACATATACAGTCGGTCCAGGAAGGAGTAAAATTCTTGTGCCACCTTGGAACCCCCTTCTATAAAAACCGATTGGATGCCTTTTTCATATAGAATGTGTAAGATGGTCTTGGGGGAATAATCAGTCGGATGAATATGTTCCGTGTTGTCGCATGAAAACATTGCTTTGGGCGAAAAAAGAATTGTGTTCCCAGGAAGAGAGAAAATGCGATAGGTTGGTTTTTGAATTTGATTGTGACGATCTAGAATGATTCGCGTCGGTGATACAACAACGGAATCCTTCTTTCGAACGGTTAAGCGAGGATTGTCTTGCAAAATGGTACCAGAACCTACCATGATGCTGGCATGTTGCATTCTCATTTGGTGAACTATTTCACGTGATTCTTCAGAGGATATCCATTTTGATGGACTATTTGGGGAAGAGATGAACCCATCAAGGCTGAGTGCCATTTTTAAAGAAACCCATGGACTCTTTTTCGTCATCCATTTGATATACATGCGGTTTGCTTCTTGGATCTGGTCTTGCAATACCTTTTCAATGACTGCAACCCCATGGTTGCGCAACGTTTGTATTCCTTTTCCTTGTACAAGTGGATTGGGATCTTGGATACCAACCACCACCCGAGGGATTTTCTCTCGCAGAATTCTTTCCGTGCAAGGAGGAGTTTTCCCCTTATGGTTGCAAGGTTCAAGGGTAACATATAGCGTGCAAGTATGGAGTGAAATTCTCTTTTTTTGGGCTGCTTCTATGGCGTGAATTTCTGCATGTTTTCCGCCAAATCTGTCGTGAAATCCGGTAGCTACAATTTGGTCATTTTGTACCAAGACGGCTCCCACCAGAGGGTTGGGTTGTACAAAACCAATCCCACGAAGAGATTCGTTCAAGGCGATTGTCATCCATTTTTCATGATCCATGTTCTTGCTCCTACAACGTATATAGTTGTCTTCGGGGAACAAGAAATATGCACAAAGAGATATCTTCTCTCATCCGGACTATACCGTCGGTTTTGGAATTTCACCAAATCAACCCAGAAGGGCTCGCGGACTATGACCGCCGGTAGGGATTTACACCCTGCCCCGAAGATTACTAAACCACAATGTAGCACAAAAAAAAAGAAAATACAATTTGATGATTACTTTTCTGTTACCATTCGGAATAAAAATCACATCCCCTCTATTCATGAGTTTCGCTTTGTTCTATAATAGAATGAAATTGCCTGGGGTCCTTTTTAGATTGACTAGGCAAAGATTATGAGTGTTTCTTTTTGTGTGACGGGGGTAGACGATAGCGCCTACCAATATATGGAGGGTCGATCGATGGTTGATAGGATGAACGAACCGATCCGAGTATTGCTTGTGGAAGATGTCTTTGAAGATGCTGAGCTTAACAAAAGAGAAATACGGAAGAGTCTTCCAGATGTTGTGTTTCAGGTTGTCCAGACCAAAGATTCTTTTCTTGATGCCCTTGATCATTTCCAGCCCCACGTAATTGTATCTGACTTTTCTATGCCTCAATTTGATGGGTTAACTGCTTTGCATTATTCCCTCCAAAAAAGCAGTATTACCCCCTTTATTCTTTGTACAGGATCATTGAATGAAGATACCGCTGTGGATTGTATGAAACAAGGAGCAACCGATTACATCATCAAAGAACACATTAAGCGTTTAGGCTCTTCTGTTGTGAATGCTCTGAAAGTACGGGATTCAAAAATGCAAGTCATGCATCGGAAACAGATAGAAGAAACTTATCAAGCCGATCAGAAAACTCTTTTGGAGGCCAGCCAAGCATTGTTAGAAGCTCCTTCTGTTAATCGTGTTCATGCAATTGTTTTCGATACTGTTAAGAAAATTGTCCCAAAATCGATCATAGTTCTCTCTATTGCAGATACCCTTCAGGGATTTGGATATCCTGCGGATGTACATGGGTTAAACCCTTTTGCTTCTTGGTTACAAAAAGTTCTGCCCATTGATATAACTGATATTAAAGTACCTTTAGGAAAAGAAGCGATTGAAGAATTGATTTACAACCAAGGACGAATTGTTTTCATCAAAGAAGGTTTGTTTGAGTTTATGGGAAAAGTTGTGCCAGAAAAAATCTGCCACATGATAGAGAAAAAATTGTCCATTTCCCATATATACCACATTGGGATCTGTTCGCAAAATGATTACAAGGGAGGCATTACGCTTCTACAAGAGCAGCCTTTGGATGAAACCAAGGCAAAAGTTATTGAGGTTCTTCTCAAACAATCCTCTGTTGCCTATGAAAAGCTAGAAGCTTTGTCCAATTATCAAATACAGCAGAATCGATTGAAAAGTCTTTTGAATCTTGTGCAAATCAATACAAATACGGTCCAAGAGTTTCTTGATCTTTCGTTGCAAGAAGTCTTGAAGGCCACAGATAGTAAGATTGGTTTTTTGCTTCGACTTTCTGACGATTTGAGTAAAACAGAGCTGTTATCTTATTCAAACAATATAGTTGAAGACTACGGCATTGAAGAGTTCGAAGAACCCTCTTCTCTATTCCTCCTAGAGTTTTGCAAAAAATCCAAACAATGCAAACAGCCCTTTCAGATAGATGAACTTTCCTTGTCCACGCCAGAAAAAAAGAAAACTACAAGCCAAAAAAAGCAATTGCACAATTTATTGGTCCTTCCCGTTGAGGAGAAAGATCGAATTTGTGCTGTTTTAGTGGTTGGTGAGAAGGAGAAAGAGTACACCAATACGGATATAGAGCAGTTGACTCTCATGTTTGATTCTATTTGGAAATGGGTTAAACAAAAAGAATCGGATCAGGATTTGTTTCAAAGAAAGGAACAGTTGCACAATATTTTGGAATTCTCTCCAATTATTACAATACGATGCAACCATAAAGGGGAACTTCTTGAGTCCAACCGCACTTTTAAAAATTTCGTAGGCCTAGATGGTCTGGCAGAACCTGTTCAACTGAATTGCTTCTCCTTGTTTCATTTTTCCTCAAGTGATGTCGAAACACTTCAAATCAAAGGGCTTGTAAAAACAGAAAAGACTGTCAATGCAGAAAGATGGAAGAAAAAGATTCCAGATGATTTTGAGATAACACCTGTACAAGGGTTACATGATTTTGATATTATTTGTAAAAAAATGCATATAACTCCAGACAGTGATGAGTTTGAATATATTATGCAGGTGCATGATATTACTGAAAGGAAACAAATTGACCGAGCAAAAAATGAGTTTATACAAACCGTTTCTCACGAAATGAGAACTCCCCTTACCTCCATCAAGCAATCCGTTCTATTGATGAAGGAATATTCTTCAAGTATGTCCCCGGATCATTTTCAGCTATTAGACATTTCAATTCGCAACACAGAACGCTTAACAAAGCTCATCCAAAACATATTGGATTTTCAAAAACTAACCACTTTACAATCCTATTCTTACAAGAAGTATGATTCCATTAATGATTTGATAAAACAAGTTGTATCTGACTTTTCCCTTCTTACAATCGAGTCCGATGTGGCCTTCGAGCTCAAATTAGAAGAAGATCTACCCCTCGTATTGATGGATTCTGAAAAGATTTCACAAGTACTTGTGAACTTGATAGACAATGCCGTTCAATGTACCCCTCAAGGAACCATTACTATCGTTACAGAAAAGCTTGCACGAGAAGAGCAAGTGAAGATATCGGTTGTGGATACAGGAGTAGGGATTGAACCAGAGAATATTAAAAAGCTTATGCAACCATTTTTTAAGATTCTACGCAATGACATCAAAATAACAGAAGGAACTGGATTGGGTCTTCCAATTTGTAAAAAGATTTTAGATCTTCATGGAACAGACTGCTATGTTGAGTCAACACCTGGAAAGGGTAGTACGTTTTACTTTTATTTGCAAATGCAGTCTACCGAGGATGTGCAATAGTTACTTTTTGGAAGTGTAAAAACAAAGGTGGCTCCGCCGTTTTGGGTTCCTTTTGCCCAGATATCTCCATCGTGTTTCTGCAAGATTCTTTTTACAAGAGCTAAACCAATTCCGGTGCCTTCGAAGTCATTTGGAGAATGGAGTCGTTGGAATAAGACAAAGAGTTTATCTTTATAGGTTTCATCAAATCCTACCCCGTTATCTTGAATGAAGTATTCCACTGCAGAATCGACAACTTTCCCCCGAATGTTTATGATTGGATGAGGCTGCTTAGAAGAAAATTTAACGGCATTGTCAATGAGATTCCACCATACTTGTTGAATAAGTACCCTGTCTCCCCATGCATTGGGAAGATCATTTATGTACACCTGAATTGGCTTGGAACTTTCTTTGGGTACAATTTCTTGGATACACCGTTCTACAATCTCCTTCATATGAAGCGTTGTTTTGTGCAGTTTGCTTTTGGATAATCGAGAAATGTATAAAATTCCTTTGATCAAATCATCCATTTTTGATGTATTCTTTTGGATGACTGTAAGCAGTCTTATGCCATCTTCTGTAAGAGTATTTCCATAATCCTCTTGCAGCATGGTAGCATATCCTTGAATTGCTCGAAGAGGAGCTCGTAGATCGTGAGAAACAGAATACGAAAATGCTTCTAAGGCAGCATTTGATTCTTCTAAATCCATGGTTCGCTTTCGAACTTTTTCATCCAGTTGCTGGTTTAACTCTTGAAGATCTTGTTGACTCTTTTCTAAATCCTTCACAGCTTGTTTGTTTGACAAGACTAGAGTTACAATTTTTCCAAGAAGAACGGTTGCTAGTGGATACATAGTGATCATAAGAGGGCCAATGAGTACTAGGGTTTCTTTTACAACATTTCTTGGAAGGGCAAGAAAACATGCAATTACACCTAGATGCACATACAAACCAAACATGTATATCTGAAACGTTGAAATTTGTTTGTTTTTAGCGGTGTAACGAAAATAGAAGATAGTTCCAACAGTGGCAGAAACAAGAGCTGTTAAACACCCTACCCAAACACCAGGCCCTCCTTGAAACAAGCGGACAGCAATTACCATAAGGGCAGCCATAAAGGCAGCAATGGGACCGAAAAAGAGACCTGCTATGCTGATGAGAATAGACCTGCCATCAAAGATAACTCCTGGTTTCAACACAACCGGTTGCAACATCCCAATGACAGCGCCTATCCCATATAGGAAGCCATGGATTATCGGAATACCTAGATGTGTTTTTTGGCGAAAGCTTAAAAGAATAGAGATGACCCCAAAACTTGTAATCGTGCCAAGATTAAAAAGTATTGTTAGAAAAATATTCATTGCGGTATCCTACTCAAATTTGTGAAAAATGGTTTTTTGACAGTACATCAACGAAGAGTCTTAGGAATTTTGTTTAAGATTAGCCAATACAATCCAATTTCTTGAATAGAATGAGAAAACTTTTGAAAATCAATTGGTTTTGTGATGAAGCTGTTGACTCCCAATTTGTATGATGCAATGATATCCTGATCCATGTCGGAGGAAGTAAGCATAACGACAGGAATAAAAGAGGTAGAAGGGTGGCTTTTGATAGCCTGCAGAACTTCCAATCCGTTAACTTTGGGTAGTTTCAAGTCTAGGAGGATAAGTTTCAGCTTGTGATTATCATTCTTCTTCTCTGCGAGATTCTCGGGTAATAAATACGACAGAGCTTCTTCTCCATCCGAAAGAACGGTTATATTGTTTGCTAAATTGTTTTTTCGCAATGCTCGAAGGGTCAACTCAACGTCGTCGGGGTTGTCTTCAATTAACAAAATTTCAGTAGCATCTATTGAATCCATAGTTATATTCCTCCTAAAAAGCACTTTTAAAAAGTATAGACGAAAACGTTTTTATCAACAAGGAATTTTTGGTTTTACGAAGAAACTCTATTTTGAATGGTTCATTCGTCACCGAATACACTGGAAAACTCTAGATATTACCCTATGATAAGATGTATAGACTGTTCTATTGCTTTGTTCTCAAATATCAAAATGGAGGTCATAATGAAATCCTTGACTGAAGAATGTTTGCTTTTGTTAAAACCAGATTGTGTTAATAAATGTTGTATTGGGGAGATCATTTCTCGTATTGAGAAAACCGGACTGACGATTACAAGACTGAAAATGATACAGGCATCATCAGATATTATAGGCAAGCATTATCCAGATGACCCCTCATGGTTGAAAAGTGTAGGTTTAAAGAAAATCCAAAAGTTTCAGGCAAAAGGACAAATATTGAGTGAAGACTCTCTTTCCATTGGCAAGAAAGTACGATCATTATTAATGCAGTATTTTTCTGGGAAGAAAATTGTTGCTTTGACGGTTGAAGGAATCAATGCGATAGCTTGTATGAGAAAAATTGCAGGAAATACAGAACCTTTTTCTGCGAAACCTGGAACCATCCGCAGTGATTATTCGACTGATTCGTATGAAATTGCTGATGCATTAAACAGGCCGATTCAAAACTTGATTCATGTTAGCGATAGCCCAGAATCGAGCCACAGAGAAATTGATATTTGGTTCTCCCACCATTGTGAAACTATGTAGCAGATAAACCCAAATGTTATTTTTTGAAAACCGTAATAATTCTTGGAGAATTGTTCCTACACGGTGAACCATCATAATCACCAAAGGTCTGTACTACTTTCAATTGAGCTTGTTGCCCTATTTGCAGTATCTCATGCTCTGAGTAAAGGCGGATGATTCTTTCTGATTCCGTTGCAATCCCATTGTTGTCTATTACAATCCGAAGAGTTCTATGTCTTGAGGTTTTTTGATAGAAGGTATTTCTTTCTAAAAGCCATCCAAAAGACTTTTTGCGCCATTTTTCTTTGCAGAAAAATCGAAGGAGATAATCACGGTTTTCTACATCTAGTAGGCAAGTGCCATTTGGTTTCAGGGAAGTGCGAATTTGAGACAACAAGTTGCTATTCTCCTCATCGGAAAAATATCCAAAAGATGTAAAAAAAACAATCACATGGTCAAATTGATTCTTGAAGGAGATCTCGCGAGCATCTTTACAAATTGGACAAATGGGTAGATGTTGTTGCTCAGATTTGATTTTTAATTCATCAATAAACGATGGAACAAAATCCACAGCCGTCACAGAATACCCTTTTTTTGCGAGTACAAGGGTGTGTCTGCCTTTCCCACAAAACAAATCCAAGAAAGATGCCTGTTTCTTTGGCTGGAGAGCCTTCTCTATGAAACATACTTGATTCTCGGTATATTCGGGAAGGATGGAATCAAGTATTAGATTTCCATAGGACTCGTCAAAGTATGCATGAAACCAATCATTCTTCATTTCTTAGGACAGCAGTTACTAAATGTGGCGTGCAATACAATTTTCGGATGTTTTTTGGAGGCAAATTGAAAAAGATGCTGAATGGTATGAAACACACTGTCTTGGGGACCTGCAATAATCGTGTTCATAGATCCGAAAGAAATATCGACAGGAAATTTGGATAACTCTTCGAGACATTGATCAACAATTGTGCCATAATCAACAATACCCAGTGGTAGTATAGAAAGACTACATTGGAGGAAGGGGCACGTTGTCTCCATTAACTCACTCCTTGTTGCGATGCAGCATAACCCGTACCACGCTGTTTCTTAATATCATTTGCGACCCGTTGCAGGTTGTTTAGGGGTAGATAAATACCTCGTCTTTCAACTGCTTGAAAGGGATTCTCAAGAAATTCATTCTGAAAATTGGGATCCATATACAAGAATTCTACAAATTTTTGCCAATTCACAACTTCAATATCTCGGAGCATTAAAACCGCATCTTGACGAAGATTTGGTGGAAGAATAGACCGTTTCAGAGAATCGCTGAGTAGTTGGATGGCCTTTTTATGGTCTCCTTTAATGACAAGAAGATTTGCTTTTTTTAAAAGGTATACAGGGTTGCTTTTGGGGGTTTGTAACAGATGCTCAACAACGCCAAGAGCTTGATCAAAACGAGCCAGTCGAGAAAGGGCTTCCAGTTTTATATCGAGCAAGGTATTTTCGAGCTGGCTAGACAAGATTGTTTTTGTACTAATATCAGCGATCCAAAGAAGAACATCCTCGTACTTTCCTTGTTGAAGCAAAACCCTTGCTTTGGCTATCAAAAGGGAGGTTGTATCTGGGAAACGACGAAGACCTTCCTCTACAATCTCGCTTGCTTCTTCGGACTTTTTTAGGTGCAAAAGGACGCGAATCAACCGTTCATCTATTTCAGCTGTTTCACATTTAGACCGAGCTTTCTCTAATACTTGTTTTGATTTTGCAAAATCCTTTTGCGTTTCATAGTAGGTAGCGAGATTAAAGTACGTGTTTGGATTTGTATCGTTTAATTTTAATGATTCATACAGATACAAAACTGCTTGTTCTCCTTTATTGAGCCTCATCATAACAACAGCTAGATTGTTATACAAAGGGGCCGTTTTTTGGATATCAAGGGCTTGTAGCAAGCGATTCTCTGCTTCCTGAAACCGCTGCATTGTAAGATAAATATTAGAGAGTTGGAGTAAATAATCGGGATCCTTGTCATGGTCGACTTGATGCAAGATAATCTCCAACCCTTTGATTGGTTTTCCAACAATCATGTAGAGCCTAGAAAGAGCAATATTTGCTTCTTTATTGTTTTCGTCTAATACTCTCGCTTTTTCTAGGTCAATAATCGCTTGGTTATAGTTTTTATGTTTTTCTTCATTTTTCGCTTTTTGGAGTAAATCTTCAAGTGTTTCTTCCATCAAATATCCTTTCTATTTGCCTATGCAGAAATGGGAGAATATTTCGTCTAGCAATTTTCTGCTATGGGATACATTTAACTCTTCTTTAAGTATATACACAATTTCATTTAAATCTTCTGCTACCTGATCCAAAAAAGGTTTTGATGGCAGTAACAAGGGCTGCATCAGCTGCTGCAGATGAACAAGAACAGCATGATGTCTTTCATTTACATAATAGTCTGGGGGTGCATCTAGCGTCTGCTTGATCATGGTTGTTATATGATGAATAATGCTCTCGATCCCCGTTTTGTTTTTGGCAGAAACCTCAAACATAGGAATGTGCTTTGGAAGCTTTTGAATCCACAGAGGATCGGGAGAAGATATATCCGTTTTGTTGATAACAATCATCATATTGGAGTTTGCATATTGGTGAATCAAGGACAGATCATCTTTCTGAAAGTCTTCTGTGTCAATGACATATACAAGTATAGAAGAAGAATCAAACAAAGACGCCATTCGTTCATTAAAAAGTTGATCAAGAGGGTGTGTAGGATTTGAGATATAGCCTGCTGTGTCATAGATATGAACAGAATAACCATCCCATAAGACTTCCTCTGAGACATAGTCATGTGTTGTGGATGGGTATGGCGAAACAAGTGTTCGATCAAATCCTACCAAGGCATTAAATAGCGTTGATTTCCCGACATTTGTTCGTCCCATTAAAACCAAAGAAAA
Source organism: uncultured Caldisericota bacterium (assembly GCA_964493625.1). Taxonomy (GTDB): domain Bacteria; phylum Caldisericota; class Caldisericia; order UBA6126; family UBA6126; genus JAGLCW01. Next base: position 37,318 of record CAZBOU010000011.1, on the reverse strand, counting down.
ACCAGATTGTATCTTTTTGATATAAGCAAAGGATTGGATGTGTTTCTGTATTTCTTCTGATAGAGCGTGTAGTTCTTTAAAAATTGAGGTATCGTCTTCGTGAATATCATCGGGAAAACTGATTTTGGCTTCAATTTCAATCTGGAGCTCAGTAAAACGTTGCAACAGTTGGTGAAAGGTTTGCGATAGTTTTCCTTGCAATGTTTGCAAGGAAAGTTGTACTTCTTTTGCACTGCGAGCTCGTACAATTTGCTCAACGGATTCAGCTTGGAATATATCCATCTTACCATTCAACACTGCACGTTTTGTGAATTCTCCGGGAGGAGCAGGCCTACAGCCAATATCAATCAAGGATTCGAATATGTTCTGGACGGTTACAAAGCCTCCATGACAGAAAATCTCAAACATATCTTCCCCGGTATAACTTGCGGGTGCTTTGTAATACAAAAGAACAACATCATCAAGAAGAGAAGTATTCGTAGGATTCTTCAATAAAACATGGATGGCTTTGCGTGGCTTAGGAGAACAACCTGGTGCTATCCGTTGTATCATTTCAAGACAATTGCTCCCTGTAACTCGAATAACTGCCAGTGCAGATTCACCGGGAGGAGTGGCAATGGCTACAACGGAATCCACTATAGTTATCCCTTCAAATTAATGACAATTCTTCTTTGTTCTCCTTCTCCAATAGAGTGCGTTGTACAATGAGGATGATCCTTTAGTGTTAAATGAATAATTCGTCTTGCGAAAGGACTCATTGGAGAGAGTTCTACAGATTTTCCCGTTTTTCGAACCTTTATGGCGTTGCTAACAGCGATATTTTTTAGAATAGAAATTTGCTTACGTTTGTATTCACCGATATCAACCATAAATTGAGGGAGAGGACTGTATTTGGATCCAAAGCAGGTTTTTATAAGATGCTGAATCAAACCAAGTCCTTCTCCCTGGTTCCCAATATATCGAGAGGGGTCTTGTATGTCTACTTCAACAAAAAGACCGAATGGCTCGTTATATATTTGAACATAGGGCTTTTCACCAAGCATATCAAAAATTCTGTAGACGAAGTCTTTCAATTCGTTTCGAAATTGATGATTTGATATTGTCTGCATAAAAACCTCTTTTACTTTAGTTCAACAGGGCCTTGTGATACTTGGTTTTTCTTCTTTTGATGGTTCATGAAAGCTTGTTGTCCCCAGGAGAAAAGTCCGTACATGGTCCAAAACATAGATAGTGCAGCGGGGAAACGCATCATGATGATGAAAAAGAAAATTGGCATCATATACATCATAGACTTGGTTTGAGGATCTTTCCCTTGCGGTCCGGTATAGCTTTGTAAGAAAGTACTGACACCAGCTAGAATAGGAAAGATGTAATACGGGTCAGGCATTCCAAGACTGGGGCACCATAAAAAGCTGGCGCGGTACAGTGGAATATACCCCTGGAGCGCCGTATATAACACCCAAAGAACAAGAAGTTGTGGCAACATGGGTAAACACCCAGACATAGGGTTGATATTCTCTTGCTTATAGAGATCCATGATGAGTTCATTTTTACGTTCTGGGTTGTCTTTGTATTTTTTATTAATTTCGTTAATCTTAGGTTGAATTTTGGACATTTGTTCTTGACTTTTCATCGTAGTTTTAGCAACAGGCCATAGAAGTAGTTTTAAGAGCAAGGTGAACAAAATGATACCCAACCCATACAGTCCAGCTGATCCACCAGAAAGGAAGTCCAAAACACGACGCATTGCGATTGTAACAAAATAGAACCAAGGACGACTAATGTTTACATAAAAAACATCAGTAACTGTGTATTCTTCTCCGCCAATATCGGTAAATGTGACTGTCATTTGAAGATTGTATTGCCCATCTGGCGTGCCTTCAGGGCATTCAAAAATAAAGGTTCCTTGAGCAGCTTCGCCAGCAGGTAGGTTGTCTGCTAGTTTTTGGCTTCGTTCTGATAAATCAGGCATATCTTCCATCACAACAAAAGGAGATAGTTCATCGGAACCATCTACATTCCCAATGGAAACATGCAGGTTGTTAATCAAAGCACCCAAGTTCTCTACTTTTATGGTGATGGAGGCTACTTCTCCTTCTTTTCCCATGGCATTGACCGACATGGCGATAGGATGATTAGGATCCATACCTTGAGCCGTAATATTGGGTTGAGAGGGTTCTTTGTCGCCTCCCATACCAGGAATGCAACCAGATAAACCAAGAAGGGATATGGAAGAAATAACAACGAGAACCCAAAGCAACCATTTTGTTCTTATTTTGTTCATAGGAGTTCCTTTCTATGGAACTGGATCATAACCACCAGGATGGAATGGGTGACATCGAGAGATTCGTTTCAAAGCCATCCAAGATCCTTGTAGTGATCCATATTTTTTAATTGCTTGAAGAGCATAATCAGAGCATGTTGGAGTATAGCGACAAGTTGAATAGGGTTTTAATGGTGACAAAGCCAACCGGTATAGTCGAATGAGAAAAATCAAAACATGCTTCATAGGTACCCTTTTTTATGAGCTTTATGTAACAAATATAAAATTTCTTGTCCAATTTGAGCCAAAGTTCCTGTACGAATGGACTCTGTACCAATAATAATGATATCAATACGGGAAGAAACCTGATTTTGTATTAAAAAAAAAGCTTCTTTCAGCCGTCTTCGTAAGAAATTTCTGGCAACTGCATTTCGTTTCTTTTTTTTTAAAGCAACCCCAAAGCCACCATCAAAAGATGACTTAGGTTTTACAATGATGGACAAATGCCTTCCTGGAATAAAAAAACCACTGGAAAACAAAGCTTGAAATGCCTTGGTTTTCAGTCTCCTACGAAGTGAAGCCATACATAATACTAAACGCTAAGTTTTTGGCGGCCTTTGGCTCTCCGTCTTCTAATAACATTTGCTCCACCATGGGTTCTCATTCGGTGTAGAAACCCATGAACTCGATATCGTTTTCTTCTATGTCCTTTGTATGTAGTTTGCATAGCAATAGCCTCCTGTATATATAACGGTTAAGAACCGCAAACAGCACAAATTAATATCATCAAGAATTTATTATACCATGAAACATCTGTCTTTCAAGTAAAACACAGTCTTTTGTCAAAAGGAATAAGCAGTATAATATCATACCATGAAAAAACGAAAAATTGAAACCACTGAAGAAAGAGTGATTCAGCTTTTTTCTGATCAATATCCCATCGAACCTTTTCTTTCTTTTAGTACACCATGGGAGCTTTTAATGGCTACCATATTATCTGCTCAGTGCACTGATGTAAGGGTAAACCAAGTAACTCCTGCTTTGTTTTTGTTCCTGCCTACCCCAAAACATGCATCTAGTGTATCTTATCTTGAAATTGAACCCTGGATCCAATCGGTGAACTATTACCATACAAAAGCAAGGCATATTCAGCAAAGTGGAACTTTGATTCAAACCAATTTTGATGGAAAAGTACCTCCCACTATGCAAGAATTGATTACTCTTCCTGGTGTTGGTCGTAAAACGGCAAATGTTGTTTTAGCACAGGCTTTTCATAAAGCCGAAGGAATTGCTGTCGATACCCATGTATCTAGAGTCAGCTATCGACTTGGTTGGACAGATCAACCCAACAATCCAATGATTGCAGAGCAAACTTTGATGAGTATTTTTCCTCCTGATGTATGGGAAACCGTATCGATATTGTTGATTCATCATGGCCGAGTCATTTGTAAAGCAAAGAAACCTGTATGCCAAAAATGTATCGTGATGAAGTACTGCAAACATTATATGATGCAAAGGTAACATGAAATAAAAATCGGTTTCAAGATCTGAATCAAAAGGCTTGCAGTAACAGAAAAATTTAATAAAATAGTTATTTGCCCTGTTTCGATTCTTAGTACAAATCGAAACCAATCTGACCATAGGGAGGCCTAAATGAACAAGTACGAAGCTGTTATTATCTTTAGTCCGAATTCTTCTAATGAAGAAATGGATGTAGTCTTGACGAAAATGAAAGACGTTATTGCTGCAGATGGCGAAGTAAAAGAAGTTTTTGATTGGGGAAAGAAAAGATTTGCTTACCCCATTTTTAAAAAGACTGAAGGTTTTTACTATTTACTTACATTTGATGCAAAACCTGAGGTACCTTTAGAGTTAAAGAGAATCGCTCGAATAACAGAAATGATTTACCGTTTGCGTATCTTTCTTCGAGATGATTCTGTTACTGCCATGCCTCAACCAAGACGAAACTACAACCGTGGCTCCGATCGTTATGCAAGAAATCAAGAAGAAACACAGGTATCTTCAGAGGCTCCACCGAAACCAGTAGAAGAAAAGGTTGCCGTAGAGAATTCTGAAGTAGATCCAGTTTCTGCTGAGAAAACTCCGGTCATTGAATCGGATGAACCTAAACAAGTATCCACTCAAGAAGCATCAGTGGATAGTGTTTTAGTAGAAAAAGAAGAACTCCAAGAAGAAAACAAAGAGGAGAAAAATGCTGAATAAAATTATGCTTATCGGCCGTTTAGCAACTGACCCCGACTCTCGCTTTACCCCCAACGGAGCACAGGTAACTGATTTTAGACTTGCAGTAAGTCAGAATCGTAAACAGGGTGAAGAATGGGTGGAAGATACTCTTTTTGTAAAAATCACCTGTTGGGGTTACAATGCCAAAAAAGTTAGTGAAGGATATCACAAGGGTGATTTGATTTATGTTGAAGGCAGATTGCAAATTAAGCGATATGAAAAAAATGATTCTGTTCAATGGTTTACTGATATTGTAGCTCAGAATCTTCAAATGCTAGCCAGAAAACAAAATCGTTCCACCTCAGAAGGGTATTCACAAGGTCAAACTGATGGGAACAATCCAGATCAACAACATGATGAAAACGATGTTCCACAAGAAGAAGAAATTGAAGCCTATGATTTCTCTGAAGATCTTGATAATGTCATATAAGGAGTTTTAAATGGACCAAAGACCAAGAAGAAAAAGAAGATTTATACGACCTAGAAAAAAAGTTTGTTACTTTTGCGTTAACAAACAAGCAAAGATTGATTACAAAAATGCAGATCTGTTAAGCCGATTCATCAATGAAAAAGGAAGAATCTTAAGTCGCCGTATTACGGGAAGTTGCGCTAAGCATCAGAGAAAAATTGCCTTAGCCATTAAACGATCCCGTGAAGTTGCTTTGCTCCCTTACGTACGAAGATGAAAACCATAAGTGTTCTGTTGGTTCAAGATGTTCAAGATATTGGTAACAAAGGCGATGTCGTCGAAGTCTCCGAGGGCTATGCACGAAATTTCCTTTTCCGCAAATCTCTAGCAGAACCCATGACCCAGGGGGCTTTGAAAGCTTGGCAACAAAAGCATGAACAGATGCTTCGGAAAAAAGCAAATGCAAAAAAAGATGCCATCAACCTGAAAGATAAAATTGAAAAAGAATACTCGATGGTCTTGTTAGAAAAAGCAGGTAAAGAAGGCAAGCTGTTTGGTTCTGTTACAACAGATACAATAGCGAAACAGCTAAAAAAAGATCTAAAGCTTGATATTGATAAGAAAAAAATTGTTCTGGATGGTCATATTAAGAATTGCGGGAAGCACGTATTTTCAATAAAGCTGTATCCAGAAGTGATTGCTAAAGTAAAACTTGAGATTAAAGCCAATGAGGAGGAATAATGCCTTCTGGCACTCCTCCTCATTCTTTGGATGCTGAACAAGCCGTTCTTGGCTCCATACTAAAAGATAGGGAAGCTTTTCTAAAGATTCAAGGAATGCTTCGATCTGATGATTTTTATGACCCTGCTCATAGTATCATTTTTAATTGTATCTTAACACTTTTTTCCAGAAATTCTCCTATTGACATAGTAACGCTCCCGGAAGAACTACGAGCGTTAAATCTTCTTGAAAAAGTTGGTGGAACCGAGTACATATTGTTTCTTAGCGAATCTACTACTGCCACCGTAAACATAATGTACTATAGCGAAATTATCCTTGATCGATCGTTACAACGAAAGATCATTAAAGTCGGAAATGAAATTTTAGGACTTGATTTTAATTCTCAAATTCCTGCTGATGAATTGATGGACCAAGCAGAAGCCCTTGTTATGAGCATATCTGAAGGCATCAAACCACTTAATTTTATTCCAATTCGTGAAGTCGTATCAGAAGTTTTTACCAAAATTGAGAATAGCCAAAATCTAGAAACTGTTGAAACAGGTGTTATGACAAGTTATAGGGATCTAGATGAGCTAACCAATGGGTTTCAAAAATCAGATCTGATTATCTTAGCGGCACGTCCATCTGTAGGGAAAACTTCGTTAGCAATGAATTTTGCAGTGAATATTGCACTGAAGGACACACCGGTTGCATTGTTTTCCTTGGAAATGTCTAAGATTCAAATTGTTGAAAGAGTTCTTGCTTCTCATACAGAGATCAATTTGCAAAAATTCCGCAACCCTAAGCTACTCAATGATAGCGATCAAGAAAGAATTGTAAATTCTGTTAATGTCTTGTACGAAACCCCAATTTTTATTGATGATTCCCCCGATGTATCTGTTTTAGATGTTCGATCCAAAGCCCGTAGACTTCAAGCTGAACATAAAGATTTCATCATCATTATTGACTATTTGCAGTTAATGCATAGCCAGGAGCGAGTTGAAAACCGTGTACAAGAGATTTCAAAAATCACTCGACAGATGAAAAATTTGGCTCGTGAATTGCGCATTCCCATCCTTCTGTTATCCCAGCTAAGTAGAGATATTGAAAGGCGACAAGATAAAAAACCAATTTTGTCAGATCTTCGTGAATCTGGATCTATTGAACAAGATGCTGATTTGGTTATGTTTTTACATCGCAATACAAGCCCAAATCAAGAAGACGATACAAATGAGATGCCTGAAGTCAAACTTATTGTTGCAAAACACCGTAATGGTCCCACAGGTTCTGTGAATTTGTTATTTGATAAACGCTACACCAAGTTTCGTAGCTTCGCAAAAAGTTATTAGTTGACTTTTTTTTGTTCTATGCTAGAATTATTTTCCGGTGTGGGGCATTAGCTCAGTCGGTAGAGCATCTGCCTTTTAAGCAGAGGGTCGAAGGTTCGAGTCCTTCATGCCTCAGAATGCACGGTCCCGTCGTATAACGGTTAGTACACCGCCCTTTCACGGCGGCAATAGGAGTTCGATTCTCCTCGGGACTGCTTTTTCTTTTTCCCCCTACCTATTCTTTTTTTTTATGTATACTTTTTTTATGCATTTACTACAATATCTTCATTTTGTTTGGAAAACGCTTTGGAGAAAAAGAAGCAGAATTGTGCTTACGATTCTCTCCATTTCTCTGGCAGTCATGTCATTGCTGTTCTTTTTTGGACTGCGAAGAGGATACACCCAAAGTATGAGTAAGAGCATTAGCAATTTTGGTGCACATCTTATTGCTATGCCCAAAGGATGTCCTTATGAAGCCTCCTCTGTCATTTTACAAGGAGGAATCCTTCCTAAACAGCTACCTGATGAAACCTTAGATCGAGTTCGAGAGATATCTACGGTTGAACATGCCTATGCCATGCTTACGGGTATGATTCCTTCCCATACTACAAAGGGCGAGCTAGACCGTGTTATAGGCGTTTCTACTGGTGTAGAAACCATCAAAAAAAATTGGTCTGACATTTCCTCTACTGATCTTGAAAAGTTTTACTCATCTCATACTTACACTTTTGTTGGTAGCAAAAAAGCAGAAAGTTTGAATGTAGATGTTGGTGATTTATTTTCCTTGGGATCCAAAGACCAGTTGGTAGAAGTACTAGCTATTTTGCCTACACTCGATAATCAGGACGATTCCACCATTTTCATTCCCTTGGCTCTCGCGCAAGAATTGTTACAACAACAAGGGTCAATCTCAAGTATTTCAGTTACCGTCAAAGATTTTTCCTACATTGAGTCTACGATCACCCAGATTGAGTCTATTGAAGATGTCCAGGTGATTACAATGAATGAATTGCTGCAAATGGTTCTTGAGTATATAGAAATGTTACAGTGGCTTATCTTAGGAATTCTTCTGATTGCTATGCTTACAAGCTTCATTCAGATTGCTAACACGATGACCATTAGTGTAACAGACCAAATGAAAGAAATTGTTGTGCTCAAAGCGTTTGGAGCTACCAATAGCCAAATTAGTCTATGGATAGTCCTTCAGAGCCTACTGCTTGGATTCATGAGTATAGGATTGGGAGTGCTTATCACTTACATTTGCATTCCGCTATATGAATATATAGTGCAGTTCTTTTTACCCTTGAATCAAGCTGGTCCACTCTTTTATCTGACTCTCTATGATATCTCAATTGCTTTCGTAATCACGATTAGTGTGACCATACTTGCCTGTTTGTACCCCCTTTATTTAGCAATGAAGGAACCCCCAGCTTCCGCATTTGCAAAGAAAGCCTTATGAATTATCTATCCCTAGCCACGGCAAACATGAAACGTAGAAAATGGAGAACATTTTTTACGATTGTTGGTATTACTGCCATTGTAATGGCTTTTTTTAGTTTAGCTACTTTTTCACAAGGCTATCAGAATGCTTTACGAAAAGAGTTTACCTCTTTGGGAATTCAAATGTTGGCTGTACCAAAAGGTTGTCCCTACGAAATGACCATTCACATTTTGCATGGAGGACATATTGAACAAAGCTTAACGATGGATCAATTTCATCAGGTTCAATCTCATCCATCTGTTTTGATTGCTTCCCCTATTCTGTTGGAAAAAGTTGTTCACAAGAATACGCAAATGGAAACAGTACTGTATGGAGTATATTCAGACTTTGCGCTACTAAAACCTTTATGGTCAATGAATCAACTATCGTTTAGTCATGAAGAAGCAAACGAATGCTGGATTGGTAGCAATCTGGCCAAAACCTTGTCCTTAAAAACGGGAGATACGCTTCCTTCTGTTTATTTTGACCAAGAACTACAAGTGGTTGGCATACTTCCACAAACAAGAACAGCAGATGATCAGTTTATTTTTGCACCCTTGCATACCGTTCAAAAAATCCTTGACCATCCTCAACAGGTAAAGGCGATAGGGATTCAATTGGTGGATGGAGAAAAAGTGGGACCTGCCATAGAGGCACTATCCAAAATACCAGATGTACAAATTGTATCCTATAGACAAGCAGAATACACCCTGAACGATCTTGTGCAATCCACAAGAAATCTGGTTCAAATTGCAATATGGTTCATCGTTTTAATGGGAGTTATTGGAATTGTAAACACACTCATGATGGCAATTGAAGATAGACGAAAAGAAATGGGTATGATGAAAGCGTTAGGAGCTACATCCCTTCAACTCTCCTACGGAATTGGTATCGAGGTATTTTTTATTATTCTTTCAGGATGTGGTTTGGGTATGATTTTGTCGTGGATATTGAATAAAGGGATCGAGAATCTTCTTCGGCTTCTTGTATCGAATGCTCCCACCGGGACTCTCTCTTTTTATTCTTTTTCAACGATTGTTTCAACTGTTGTACTCTGTATCATACTAGGTTTAGTTGCAAGCATTATACCCTATATTACCATCCAGAAAATTTCTCCATTGGAGGCAATTCAAGATGAAGAAGGCTAATCCTATCATTTCGCTGCATGGAATCAATAAAAATTATCACCGTGGCAATGAGATTGTACATGCATTGCAAGGAGTGGATATTGCAATCGAAAAAGGTGATTTCATTGCATTTATGGGAGCCTCTGGCTCTGGAAAATCCACTTTGTTAAATATTATTGGAGGATTGGATCAGTGCACCTCTGGGAGTTATTTTCTAGATACACAGGAAGTAGCCAAGATTCCAGAAAAGAAGTGGATTTATCTGCGACGGAAATGGTTTGGATATGTTTTTCAAGCCTTTCATTTGATCCCCACTCTTACCGTTAAAGAAAACATTGAGTTACCCTTGTTATTCGCTGGTAAACAGCAACTAGGGGGAAGAATACAGGATACTTTAGTTGAGATAGGATTGGATCATCGTGTAGATCACCTGCCTTCTCAGCTGTCAGGAGGAGAAATGCAAAGAACAGCTATTGCAAGAGCTATTGTTCATAATCCACCAATATTAATTGCAGATGAGCCAACAGGGAACTTAGATTCTGATAATGCAGATATCATATTTCGTTTGTTTCAAACACTCAATCAGAAACACAACATTACCATTCTATGTGCAACACATGATGCGCAATTGGCCAAGCAGTGTTCTCGCATTGTTCACATGAAAGATGGGATCATCTGGGAAGATTAAGCTTTATTCTTTTACAATTTCATCTGTTTCTTCAATATCCAAGAAAACCACTTTATAGGCGGATACTTTTGGAGCCCCTCCATACACAGATCCCAAACCCCACACTTCTACATTGTGTCCTAATGCAGACTGCGGAACATCAAAGTTTTGCGGTGCTAAGTCCACATATACCTGGTTGCTATCTTCATCTTGCATGAAAAAATAACATCCTACAGGACAAAGACTAACAATTTTACCTTGAACGATAACAAATGTTCCCGCATATTCTTCTGCATTTTCAGCCATTTCAAAAATAGTACGTTCTACAAAAATGTCTTCGCCAAGAATCTCTTCGTCTCCAATATATTCACGCATAAGTTTTTCAGAGGATTGCTGAGAAGGGTCAAAGGAACAATTTGTTATTGCTAAAGACATGGTAAAACAGGAAACAATAAGAATAGAAGACAGCCAACGATTTTTTTTCATACAATTTCTCCTTGTTGTGGTTATGGTTCCATCCAATACAATACATATACTATATCTTACCTATTTTCATGAGTACTTTTCCAATTACTCTTGCTTCTTTTTCGCCTGTTAATACTATGGGGTCATAAGAGGGATTTGCAGACTTTAAAATGAGAATTTGATCTTGATACAAAATTTCTTTCATACACAAACCAGTTTCTTCGATGAAAATGATTCCTATATCCCCATTTTTAACCGAGATGTCAGGAGAAAACAATACCCAGTCTCCTGGATAGATTCCCTTTCCTGTCATGGAATCTCCTGTTGCCTTCACCATGTATATCTGATTGGACGATATGGAATTCTCCAAAATACTCTCTACAAATTCGCGAGTTACTTGCCGATAGTCAACAACATACTGATCTAAGGTTTCAATAGGTTCACCGCAGGCTATTTCAGGGGATAAGAAGGGAATGGAGAGTACGTGATTGCTTTCTTCTGGTATACCTTTCAGCAAGCCAGCAGCAGTAAAACATTCTTGTTCGGATGTTTGTAGTATGGGAATGATTTTGTGTAGGTGCTTTGGTTCTGGTTTTCGTAAATCATGCAACCATCTAGAAATAGCCGATTGGGAGATGCCAGACAGTAGGGCTAAATCTTTCTGTGATAGATGACGTTGTTTCATTTTTTCATGTAGCCAATTACTGAACTTCATACACTTACTATACCATACTTTAAAAAAAATGCCAGAGGACAAACATATATAAAAAAATTGACAGATGGCAAAAGATATTCATAATATACCAATGCGCAATAAAACCCAAACAAATTTGCCAAATGGCAAAAGGAGCACTCTATGAAACCAACAGGTTTTCCTTCTCCAGCAACAGATTATATGGAGAAAACACTAGACCTAAACATGCGATTCATTAGAAATCCACCCGCCACTTTTGTTATGAAAGTGAAAAACGGGAATACTCCTGATGGAACCATTGTGTCAGGGGATATCTTAATTATTGATCGATCTCTTACTCCTATGGAAGGCAAACCAATCATTGCAGTATTGGATGGAGACTTAAAAATAATGTACTACCATCCCAAGAGGTGGGCTCATACACATCATACGATTTCAATATGGGGTGTTATTACCTACGTGATCCATCCTACTTTCCAAAAATGAGTTTTGTTATTTTGGTTGATTGCAACAATTTCTATGTTTCTTGTGAGAGAGTCTTTAACCCACGCTTGGAACAAAAACCAGTTGTGGTTCTTTCCAACAATGATGGATGCGCGATTGCTCGCTCAAAAGAAGCCAAAGACTTGGGGATTGAAATGGGCACCCCTTTTTTTCAATGTCGTGAATTGTTGTTGCAAAATGGTGGTACATTTCTTTCTTCCAATTATTCTCTTTACGGCGATTTATCCAACCGTGTTATGCAAATTCTTTCATCGTACGCGGCTGAAGTCGAAATATACTCGATTGATGAAGCATTTCTTGTATTTCCTGATTCATCCCTACACCGACCTATTTCTGTAGGAAGAAACATTCGAGATCGCATTCGAAGAATGACAGGAATTCCTGTTTCTGTAGGTATCTCAAAGACAAGAACACTGGCCAAAGTTGCGAATCGTATTGCAAAAATCTCCTCATCAGGAGTGTATTCTATTTTAAACAAACGTCACATACAGTCTGTATTAAAAGTAACTCCTGTTGAAAATATTTGGGGAATTGGGCGCCAATATGCAAAAAAACTACACCTGAATCATATTAACCATGCTTACGATTTGTGCGGTCTTCCTGATACTTGGATTCGAAAAATGATGACAAAAAAAGGATTACAAACAGTTTGGGAGTTGCGAGGACTTTCTTGTATTGATTCTACAGCATCTCGTATTGAAAAAAAAGCGATCCATACATCTCGATCCTTTTCTTATCCAGTGCAAACAAGAACAGATTTATACGAAGCCTTGTCAACGTTTACAACACTGAATGCTGAAAAATTACGTAAACAAAAATCGTGTACCCAAATTGTGTGCGTACATATTTCTACGAATCGGTTTAAGGATACCCCCCAATACAGCTCTTTCCATAGTATTTCCTTACCCTTTCCTACGGCAGAGACTTCTTTGCTTATAAAGGCTTCTTTTGAAGGATTGAATCGTATTTTTAGAGAAGGGTATTCATACAAAAAAACGGGGTGTTTGTTTGTTGCTCTTTCTCCACAAGAGAAATCTAGCAATAATTTATTCTATCCATCCTATCACAATAGTTTCGATAATACTTTTATGGTGGCAATGGATTCTCTGAATGAAAAATATGGACGAGACACTCTTTATTATGCATCTTCAGGGATAAATCGTTTATGGGGTATGAAGAGAGAATTGCTAACAAATGCTTATACAACATCTTGGAATCAACTGAAAGAAGTAGACTATACGGAGGTATAAAGAAAAGCACCTGTTTAAACAGGTGCTTTTTGCAGAGTATTTTTTGCTACTAAGGGTTTAACTAATAAATAGCGAAAGGAGCATTGTAAACAAACTTGATAAGGAAAAAAGTGTTTGCTTGCACTCACATTTAAAAGTTACAGTGGCAGTTTCCGGGCAACACGGTACTTTGACTTCTTGGGATTCTGGATAGAACGTACATTTTTCATTTTTCGGGACAACTTTGTACATGGCAGGGCATTTGAGGATACACCCCGTGTCAAATACGCCTTGGCGGTTAACGGTACCACTCCAGACAATAGATCCATCTTGGGCATATACATACACCGTTGTGCCTTCTATGCAATCTTTGTCCATGCTGACCACAATGCGTCCCGCTTCTTCTTCACAATCGCATTGGAACGTTACTCTGGCTAGTTCAGGACAACAGGGTACCTTCACTTCTTGTGCTTCTGGATAAAACACACAGTTTTCATTTTTCGGGACAACTTTGTACATGGCAGGGCATTTGAGGATACACCCCGTGTCAAATACGCCTTGGCGGTTAACGGTACCACTCCAGACAATAGATCCATCTTGGGCATATACATACACCGTTGTGCCTTCTATGCAATCTTTGTCCATGCTGACCACAATGCGTCCCGCTTCTTCTTCACAATCGCATTGGAACGTTACTCTGGCTAGTTCAGGACAACAGGGT
>CAZBOU010000011.1:0-23367 GCA_964493625.1 uncultured Caldisericota bacterium | reverse complement strand
GTACAATGCAACCACAATATTTAGTCCAGGGTTCTTCTTCACAATCGCATTGGAATGTTACTCTGGCTAGTTCAGGACAACAGGGTACTTCGACTTCTTGTGCTTCTGGGTAGAATGTACATTTCTCATTTTTCGGGACAACTTTGTACGTGGCAGGGCAAGGAAGGATGCAGTCTGTATCGAAGAATCCTTCGTCGTTTGCTATCCCTTTCCAAACGGCATTTCCATATTGATCATAGATATACACGATAGTACCATCAATACATTCTGGGGGAAGTTTAACAATGAGTCTACCTTCATTGTTGGTATCACAAGGTAGACATCGGACACCATAAATAAGCCCATACAATGGAGCACTGGTGTTATGGTGAATAAAGAAAAGCGTATGAGGACCTGCTGGCACATTGCTTGCGGTTAGAGTCGTTACAGAACATACTCCTGCAGCACTACCAATTTTGTTTTCTTCGATGATTGCGTCTAAGTATACGTCTACCTTATCATCTACAAATATGTCAATTTCTAAGTTGCTGCACTTAGGAAGCTGAAATTCGTGTTTGTAAACAGCATTTGTATCGTTATCTGTAGCACCATTCCAGTTTGGTATTCCGGGATAAATCCAGCAACCTCCATTTTTGTAAATGTCTTCCCACGGGGAATAAGGATCTGCCGCAGAGCCAACATGAGGCGTTGGAGTGGGAGGTAAATTACAAGCCTTTCTCCATCCTTTAGAATCTGCATCAGAACATGGTATTGCCATGACAGGCAACCACTCTTTTTCAACATGCGTTAAACTTGTACTATTCTTTAAAACTTTTACTTCGCAGCCGCTTACCATGCAATAGTCATGTTCATAAGGAGCATATTCTGGACAAGGACAGATACAGTCACATTCGCTGTCATTTCTAAAAATAAGCTCTGCGATTCTGGCATCAGCATGCCATTCAATTTTCTCGGTTTCCAAAGCTTCAGCAGTAACCCGTAGTGGCATTAACGATCGTCCTTCAGCAATAAAAGGAACAACAGAAGGATTGTGAGGATCAATCATCAATTCTTGACCATTTAGTTTGTATTTGTTGTTACCAATTTGAAATTCTATGGTTGTACCACTAAGCGTTGTAATAGAAACCGTACGAGTATTACCATTCCAACCTATGGATGCCCCTACCTCTTGGGCAACATAGCGAATGAGAAGAAACATACGATCCCAACGAATGACGGGCGATGACTCCATGGGACCTTTTTGAACATCATTCACCCAATACATAGGATTGTCTACCTGATATTTTAAATTTCTTTTACACTCATCTGCTTCTTGTGGACACGAAGGTGTAGCACAGGATTCATTGGATGTTGCAATACGGTTGTTGTGCTCATCAAAGGCTACTACTATGTAACAGTAGCTGGTTCCATTAACAATGTTTTTCGTATCCTTATACGATGTTTCTTTAATGGGAAAGTCCGTCAGAGGCATATCGCTTTGATTGCCTGAACCTATCCCCCTATAGATATAGTAGCTATGAGCTTTTTCGACTTTCTCCCATTGGAGATAATTGAAGCCACAATATCCTCGAGAAGATAGTTGAAAGTTTGGTAAGGTGTCTGCAAAAACCGGAAAAAAACTTAGTAATAATGACAATGAAAGAAAAAATGATAGAAACTTGTAAAGCTTTTTCATAAAGGTACCCTCCAAGTGAAAGAATATATTGCCTACCTACATTTTTTATATAGCATTTAAGGTTTTTTGTCAATTTTGTAACCACAAATCTACCAAAAAAGAGTAGGCATTTGTTTAAAATAGCAGAGATTTTTGAGTTGGTTCAATCAAAGAAGAAGAATTATTTTTTGGAGAGTTAACTCTGTGACTGACTGGATATGTTACTAAATTACAAGAGGAATTTTTCATCATGATAGTTTGTAAATCACTAGTAGCAGTTTTTTTGTCCAACCATTTTTCAACATCCAATGGAGAGATTATGACCGGCGTGCGAGAATGAATAGAGGACACCGGTTCTGTAGCTGATGTTGTTAATAGGACAACCTCATGGTGAAATATTCCAGCGAAACCTAGGATGGGGCAAGAAGATGAAAAGAAATAGTAAGGTTGTTTCTGCGAATCCCATTCAAAAAAACCCGTGGCGAGAACAACACATCTTGAAGAAAAAAAGGAATTCTGAAACATCTTTTTTTCATGAACCGTTTCTGATTTAGCATTGATGATGTACTTTGTGGGGGAGTGGGTAGTTTTCCATGTAAAGCCCCACGGACGCTTGTCGATATCGATAGAATGGTTGTTTTTCGCTAAAAAAAAGATCTCTGTTCTTGGAGCAATATTATATCTTGGAGGCAATACAGATAGAGGAGAAATGTCATAAGGTCCGTACGTAGGAGTCGGATTGGCTAAGGCAAACCTACCACACATGCGGGTAGGGAAGCTGCTTCCACAGGAGCTCTGCAAAGATTCTTGATTGCTCTGCATAAAGTCCCGGTTGAAGGTATAGATAATAGGGAGGATGGTAAAAACCATCTGCTGAAAACTCAATGGACGACCCAGGGACAAATGTGCCACCTGTCATAATAATGGGATGTTTATAACCATTTTGAGAGAACGGTTCTGCTTTTACATGTGAATCAATGGGGGAACATTTTTGAACACTTTGAGAAAAAAGATCCATGTATTCTTTAGTTTTACATTCGATGGCAAGAACAATGTCATAATGTTTTTCTGTCCAATGAGGGGAGGTAGAGAAACCCATTTCATCAAAAAATGCTGAAAGATACAGGTTGCCTTTCAAGGATTCTCGGACTGTAAGGGGAGAATGAAAAAGACCTAATAAGATTTCATACGTAAATCCTAGATTTGGCATGAATTCAAACCCAAGGCCAGGAGCTATCAGATAGGAGGAAATCCTTTCTATGAAATCTCCTTTTCCCACTATATAGCCACCTGTTCGTGCAATACCTGCACCTGGATTTTTCATGAAAGAACCTGCACAAATGTCAGCTCCACACTCTATGGGTTCTTTTGCTTCAGTAAACTCTCCATAACAGTTGTCAACAGCAATGATTGCATGTTTATTAAGGGATCGGATGGTGTGAATAATCTTTTCAATATCAACTGTTGATATCGTTTTGCGTAGCGAATAGCCTCTTGACTTCTGAATCCAACAAACGCGAGCTTCCTTGAGAAGCTGGGATGTTTCATGGGAACCATGAGTGCCGTCCTGTAGGCTTGTTTCACTATACCGAACCCCTTTCTCAATTAAATTGCCTGGGAACTGATCTTGAATACCAATGCAACTTTTCAAAGTTTCATAGGGAGTTCCAGTAACACTTAAAAGAAGATCATCTTTCTGAAGAAGTGAATTCAACACCAGAAATAGTGCATGAGAACCCGATGTAATCTGGGGTCGTACCAATGCCTTTTCCGCTTGAAAAACGGTGGAAAAAACAGATTCTGTGATTTGTGTTCCACAATCCCCCAATCCATATCCAAAACCGGGTTTCAAGTGGAAGTCTGACACCTGGTTTTGTTGAAAAGCATGCAGTATTTTTCGAAAATTGTCTGCATACAAAGTATCAATTTCTTCGTAATAGGGCTTTAATTTCTGTAGAATTTTTTGATCAAGAACAGAGAAAGAAGTTGTTGCAGAGTGTTTATTCATCATTGTGAGATGGAATAATTTGACCCTTTAATGTAAAGTCATGAATACAATCTACATCTACATAGATGGTGTCACCTGGTTGAATAGAGGATTCGGAAGGGTCAGAAAAGTGAATAAGCCGATCTTCCCATGTTTTTCCGACCCCTTTTTGCCCAGAGATATGCAAGACAAAAACTTTACACGTTTGGTGAAGAAATCTTTGTATGTTTGTTTTTGTTATTTCTTTTTGTTTTGCTAAGAGAATATTGAGTCGATTTTTGCCGGTTAATGGGGAAATCTGGTTCGGGTATGTAGCAGCTTTCGTTCCTGGTCGAGGAGAATAGACTGCTCCAAATACAGAATCAAATCGCACTTGTTCCAATAAGGATAGTGTATTCTCAAACGCACTGGTGGTTTCTCCAGGAAATCCTACAATGATATCTGTGGTAATGGAAGCATGAGGGAAATAAGAACGGATCCACGAAATCTTTTCAAGATACTCTTGGGCTGTGTAGCCTCTTTTCATTTTTTTCAATATGTCGTTATCACCATGTTGCACAGGAAAATGAAAGCGTTTTACGATCGAATCGTGTTTACTGATAACTTCTAACAAATCCTTCTGAAATTCTCTCGGATGAGATGTTAAAAAGTCCAGTCGTTGGATACCAGGAATGGATGCTACTTGATCGAGAAGTTCTGAGAAAGGAATAGAGGGTTGTAGGTCTTGTCCATAACAATTCACGTTTTGTCCCAATAGAACGATTTCTTTGATACCATTTTGGAGGGATTCCTTGACATCTTCAAGAATGGTTTTTACTGACCTGCTTTTTTCTCTTCCTCGAACATAGGGTACGATACAGTAGGTGCAAAATGAATTACACCCGAAAATGATGGGGATATACTTTGACAAATTGGCTGGATGTGTTTCTATGGGAACCTCTTGGAGAGAATTATTGGATGTGAAACCATGCTCTTTCAAAAAGGAATCAAAGCTAGGGTCTACATGTGTTGAGTTGAGTGCACCATGAAGATAATCAATGGTATTGCGGTGAGAAATTGTGGATAAAAGGTCAGAAGCACATCCAACTACACACAAAAGAAGGGATTCCTTCTGTTGTTTTCGGAGATGGATTCGCCCAATAGCACTTGCAGCTTTTTGAACAGATTTGTCTCGAACAGCACATGTATTGATGATAATAAAATCAGCATCTTGAGCAGTGGGCGAAGGAATCATACCATGCTGTAAAAGTGTTTCTTCATAGACTGTTGAGTCATAAGAATTCATCTGACACCCGATGGTTTGAATGAAATATTTAGTCTTCGTAAAGGGCATAATCCCCTCGGATGTATGTTGTTTTTGCTGTTTCAATGTCAATATCAATGTGCACATAGGAGACAATTGTTGGCCCTTTTGATTCAATTTCAAACAAGGCAGGTCTCTGAGTTAAGTAGGTTGAAATAATAATGTCTGATTTTACTCCTAGAACTGAATGAAAAGCGCCACACATTCCAGCATCTGTGATATACCCGGTTCCTTGGGGGAGGATTTGTGCATCATGGGTTTGTATGTGTGTATGAGTACCTACAACGCACGTTGCTTTTCCATCTAAAAAATACCCCATTGCTTTCTTTTCACTTGTTGTTTCTGCATGGAAATCCACAAAAATGAGAGGGGTCGTTTCTTTGATTCTTTGTATTTCATTTTCAATCGCACGAAATGGACAATCGGTAGGATTGCCCATAAAGATACGACCCATAATATTAATGACTCCAATACTTGTTCCGTCTTCTAATGAAATGATTTTACTACCATAACCAGGGGTTCCAGGGGGGTAATTCAAAGGACGAAGAATAGGGTACTCCTCCATGTAGGGGATGATATCTTTTTTTCTCCATATGTGATTGCCACTTGTAAAAATGTCAATTCCTGCATCTTTCAAATCAATTGCATGATTTTTTGAAATACCTTTTCCACCCGATGTGTTTTCACAGTTCGCTATAACAAGATCGTAACTATCTCTATGGTCTTGAAGAAATCGTTTTACGCCTTGCCTTCCTAGCTTGCTAACAATATCTCCTAGAAAAAGGATTTGCAGGGAACTATTTTGCATAGGCTATGGACCTGGTTTCTCGAATAACGGTCACCTTGATTTGACCAGGGTATTCAACTTCATTTTCAACACGTTTGACGATATCATAGGACAGCTTCGTTAAAAGAACATCATCCACTTCGTGTGGTTTCACAATAATTCTGAGCTCTCGACCTGCTTGAACTGCATAACTTTTGTCAACACCGTCAAATTTGTTACAAATATCTTCAAGTGTTTCGATTCGTCGGATATAGGCTTCTATATCTTCTTTTCGAGCTCCAGGTCTTGAGGCAGAAATAGCATCGGCAGCCTGCACAAGACCAGAGATGATACAATTTGCTGGAACATCTCCATGATGCGATGCAGCTGCATTTACTACCTCATTGCTTTCGCCATATTTCTTAAGAATTTCTGCTCCTAATACTGCATGAGAACCTTCCATTTCTTTATCCACAGCTTTTCCGATGTCATGTAGCAAACCAGCACGTTTTGCACGGTTTACATTTTCTCGAATTTCAGCTGCCATAGCGGCACTTAAAAGAGCCACCTCTTTGGAATGATTCAATACATTTTGGGAAAAACTAGAACGATATTTCAATCGTCCTAAAAGCTTAATCAACTCTGGATTCATTGTGCGAATTCCCAATTCAAGAAGCGTATCTTCACCTTCTTGAAAGATGATAGAGTCAATTTCTTTTTTTGCAGCTTCCACAAGTTCTTCAATTCTTGCTGGGTGAATACGACCATCAAGAATCAGTTTTTCTAGTGCCAGTTTACCAATTTCTCTCTTAATAGGTTCGTAGGAAGAAATTGTAACGACTTCTGGAGTATCGTCTATCAGAAGGTCCACTCCTGTTAAGCTCTCGAAAATGCGGATATTTCTACCTTCTCGACCAATAATTTTACCTTTGATATCATCGCTTGGGAGTGGTACAACGGAAATGGTGGTTTCAGAAGTTTGATCTACGCAGATTCTTTGAATAGCGGTGGTTACAATTTTCCGAGCTGTTTGATCAGCAACTTCTTTAAAGTTGTCCTCGGAAGCTTTTAATCGCGTAGCTATCTCGTATTTGTACTCTTCTTCCATTTTAGAGAACAATTCTTTCTTTGCATCCTCTGGTGATAGTTGAGAAATCCTGTACAACTCTTTGTCTTGAAGTTCAATTTTTTCTTGAATTTGGTTCTGTGATTTTTGTAGCTCGGATTCTTTTTGATTTAAGCTTTTTTGCTTTTTGTCGATGTTTTCAACTTTTCTGTCAATATCAAGCTCACGTTTTTGAAGGTAACTTTCCTTCTTTTGAAGTTGCTTCTGCTTTTCGCTGTTTTCATGATCGTATTGGCTCTTTATCTTATAAGATTCATCCTTTGCCTGGAGAACCATTTCTTTTTTGATTCTTTGAGCCTCTTCTTTGGCAATAGAGATGATTTGTTCAGCAGATTCCTGGGCATTCTTCTTACGTTTCTGGGTAAGGTTTTGATAAAAGAAATAAAGGCCAGTAGATCCAACTACAAGGCCTATCAGTATTCCTATAATAATTTCCACAATTGGTTCCTCCGTATAGAGGACCGATCAAAAACCACGGTTGTATAGAAAAGTACTTATTCTTTGCTTTTTCTTCAAGGGAGGAAGATGCGCTAATTCTTTTTCTTTTTTTTCGATTAGCATCATTTTGACAGATTCCTCCATCTCATAAGAATAAAACCTTTCTATCATTTGTTCCACCACATCAGGCGGAATATGTTTCATTTGTAGTACATACCGGATCTTAAATCGACCCCATTTTTTTTGTGTTTGCATTTCATGTATATGATACTCGAAAAGAATGGTATCGTCTAGTAACAAACTATTTTTACATTGTTCTATCGCCTCAAAACTTTCTTGGTCAGAGAAATTTTTAGTTTTTAGCTGATACAAAAGATCCCATGAATAATATCCTTTTCTACTCAATAACCGCAAGGCTGTTGTGTATGCATTAGGACTTTTTGGCTTTATCTTTTGCTTTTGCATTCCCGCTAGGTGAAGTGTCTGTGGTTTTTGGCAGGATCATGCCAAACGATTCTTTCACCCTTCTTTCAATTTCTAACAAGGTGTCCGGGTTGTCTAGTAAGAATTTTTTTGCATTCTCGGTTCCTTGCCCAATTTTTTGATCTTGATAGGAATACCAAGAACCACTTTTGTGTATGATATCCTTGTCTACCGCTAAATTCACTACTTGACCTTCGTGTGAAATACCCTGACCATAAAGCAATTCACATTCACAATTTTGATAAGGAGGGGCAACTTTGTTTTTAACTACTTTTATTCGAATCACCTGTCCAATAGGATCTGTTCCGTTCTTTAACAATTCCCCTCTTTTTGTTTCGAGTCGAACCGATGAATAAAATTTTAAAGCTCGTCCACCTGTTGTTGTTTCTGGATTTCCAAAAACTATACCAATTTTATCTCGGACTTGATTGATAAAAATGGCTGTACACTTTGATTTATTGAGAACACCAGTTAGTTTTCTTAAGGCTTGTGACATAAGTCGAGCCTGCAGCCCCATTTGTGCGTCTCCCATGGCTCCATCCAGTTCGGCTTTGGGTACCAAGGCAGCGACAGAGTCAATGACAATACAATCCACTGCACCACTACGTATCATGATTTCAGCAATCTCTAAGGCTTGTTCTCCATAATCGGGTTGAGAAATTACTAAATCTTCTAAATTTACACCAAGCTGCTTGGCGTAATTTGGATCCAGTGCATGTTCAGCGTCAATATAGACAGCTTTGGCACCAATTTTTTGTACCTCGGCAATGGCTTTCAGTGCCACAGTACTTTTACCAGATCCTTCAGAGCCGTAGATTTCAACAATTCTACCGCGCGGGTAACCCCCGATTCCAAGGGCAATATCTAATGTAAGGATTCCAGAAGAAATGGCTTCATCGCTACCTTTTTTTTCAAAATAGTCGGTGTCCATTTTCATAATGGAGCCTTTTCCATACGATTTTGTTACCTGCATCATTGCAGATTCTAAAGCTTTTTCACGTTCGTTCATAATATCTCCTTTCGAAAAGCAAAAACTTCCTGATCATAGTGTATGATTTTTTTGAATTTGATCCCATAAAAATTCGATTCCCCCCAAAACGGCTTTGAGTTTTATCTCCTCACGTGAAAGATTTGAAGGGAACTCAAAGTGTTGGCACAAGAGAGTACCATTTGGGGTGGACATTCCAATATAGACGGTTCCTATCTTACTACCAGCTTGGTCTACACCAGGACCAGCATTCCCCGTTAAGGAAATACCATAGTCTGTTTGCAGGGTCGTTTTTATATTTTTTGCCATTGCTTTGGCTGTAAAGCTAGAAATGACTCCATGGGTTTGAATATCCTTTTCTGAAATAGCCAAACGTGCAGATTTTGCTTTGATTGTGTAGGGAACAATTCCTTCTAACAATACGTCTGAACTACCCGGAACATCTGTGATGACAGAGCACAACAATCCTCCCGTGATGGATTCTGCAACACTCAAAGTTTCTTTCGAATAAAGCAGCGATTGAACAACATACGTAGCAATTTGATGAAGTTTTTCTTGTGTATACATCAGATCATGTAAGCCTTTCGTTCATGAAGGGTTGCTTTTGTGAGTGTGCAGTTTACTATGGAACCAACATGACGTTGCAATCTGAAGGGGTTTCCATAAACACTAATGGTAGGATCAACATCAGGCGCCTCTCGTATACTTCTCCCTATAGCGCATCGTGAAGGAGCATCGTACCGCTGTATAAGGATGGGTATGGTTTGGGATAGAAAGGCGTTGTCTAGTTGCAATGATATGTGATTCTGACATTCGTAGGCTTCTTGTAATCGCTGTTTTTTAACAAATTCAGAGAGATGATCCTGTTGTAGAAAAGAAGGAGTATCTTTTTCTTTCGAATAAGGGAAAAATCCTACTCGATCCAAAGGATATTCTTTTAATGTTTGACATAGATATGCGAAATGAGCATCTGTTTCTCCAGGATATCCTACGATAAAAGTGGAACGGAAGGCCATGAAAGGAAAACTTTCTTTTAGTGCATACATTTTTTCGATGTAGGAGACTGCATCTGTGGGCCTGTTCATGCTGGAAAGTATATCCGGATGGTAATGCTGAAAAGGCATGTCAAGATAGGGGATGACAGATGGAATAGAAAAAAGATCTCGAAGTTGTGAGAGTAGCGCTTGATGGGGATACATATACAAAATACGTATCCAAGAGAAGCGTTTCAAATTTGCAATGGATTCAACAAGAGTATTTAGAGTGATAGCTGATCCCAGGTCGTGCCCATACAAAGAGGTATCTTGCGCAACAAGGACTAATTCTTGAATAGGATATTCGTCTGCTATGGTTTTACACTCTTCTAGAAGCGTAGGAATCGAAAAGCTTTTGTAACTACCTTTGATTGATGGGATAAGGCAGTAGGAACAATGACGGTCACAACCTTGTGCGATACGGAGGTATGCAAAGTAAGGGGTAGAAAGTATTCGATGAGAACCTTGAGATGTAGTTGAAAGGTACTCTTGCACAGCTTGTATCGGATCCTGATTCCGAAGTAGGGTAATACTTGGAAAATGGTGTTGAAGAAGGTTGGGAAAACGATATGCTAGGCATCCCAAAACAATGATTTGATTAGGTGGTATAGAGTATGTGGTGAGAAGGTCCTGAATGACAGAAATGACTTCTTCACGTGCAATTTCTAAAAAACCACAAGTATTTACAACAAAGAAATCAGTTTGGGTGGATTCGGGAATAACTTTAAAACCACATTGAGAGAAAAGTGCTACGATTTTCTCAGTAATGACGGTATTCTTAACACAACCTAAACTAATAAAGGATACATGTTGGTGGTTAGGGTTGGGAGCTATTGTTTTCAAAGCGTCTTGTATCAACCACGATACCACCTTTTAGGGTGTCCATAAGAATATATTGATCTGGTTCAAGGAGAATGTCCAAACTAATCACTTCTCCAGGATCTCCAAGAGTTTCTACCGAAAAACCATTGATTTCTAACGAGATGATGCCGGCATTTCCTAGGTGTACTTGAAAGGATTCATCACATTCGTAGGATGCTCTGTTTACAGAGTTTCGAAGTGTATATGAATTTTTTGTAACACCATCGACTACAGGCTTTACCCAGCAGCTTTGTTGATTTGTGGTGTCAGCCTTTATCTCAACGATAAGTTTGTCAAAAAAGGGGACTGTATACGAAACATCCTCCATTTTTTCAAGAGAATTCTCTAGTGAACTTTTTGTGTCGTCTTCTATTGAGGGAGTTGTTACAATAGTATCAGAATCCGTTTTTTCTTCTGTTTGTTCTATGCGTTGGGGAGATTGATGGGAGCTATCTCGCTGAGAAAAAACCCAAGAAGTTATACCCCATACAGAAAATCCTACCACCAAGGATACAATAACTATGACAGCTATCCATTTGGCATTTGTTTGGAAAAAAGAAAACAATCGATCAGAAAAAGAAGGGGGCGATTCGTCAATAGTTTCTTCAGGTGCAATTTCATCAAGGTAACGCTTGATGATAAAGACCTGATCCAAACCAAGATAATCAGAATATATTCGCAAAAAACTTCTTGTATAAACAGGATCTGGTATTTGGTTGTAAGTGCCATTTTCAATTGCTTCCAGATATCTTCGGCGAATTTTCGTTTCTTCAGTAACTTGGTCTAGTCCAAGACCTAACTCTTCTCTTTTTTTCTTTAAAATGATACCAACTTTATCCATAATAGTATTGTAGCACTTTCTTTTTGTTAGTAAACGTAGGGTTATCTAGATTTAAAGACTTCTTTAAAAACTTCTTTTAAATCTTCTACGATTACGATATTTAATTTTTTCAAAATGTCTTTGGGAATTTCAATAAGGTTTTTTTCATTCTCTTTTGGAATTAACACTTTTTTAATCCCGGCTCTTTGAGCAGCTAACAATTTGTCTTTCAATCCACCAATAGGAAGGACTCGTCCAATAAGCGTTGCTTCTCCAGTCATGGCAATGGATGGAGAGACAGATTGATGCGTAAACAAAGAGATAAGAGCAGTAAAAATGGCAATACCAGCAGATGGGCCATCTTTTGGTATAGCTCCTTCGGGGAAATGCAAGTGAGTATCTTGGTTTTCCATAAACGTGGGTTCAATCTTGAAGAAATCTGTGTTGCTTTTGATGTAGCTCAATACTGCTGTAGCAGACTCTTTCATAACATCGCCTAGTTGACCAGTGAGGATCAATTTGCCAGTGCCTTTCATGGAAATGGCTTCTACAAATAGAATTTCTCCGCCATATTGTGTAACAGAAAGACCTGTTGCAATGCCAGGACCAAAGTCTTTTCCAGCCACTTCATGATGATTTACGGGTACTTTCAGGTACTTGATCAAATCATCCGGGGTGACTTTCACTTTGCGAAATGTTTTTGTGCTAGCTTTTTTCATGGCAATTTGTCGAAAAATCTTTCCTATTTGCCGTTCCAAGTTACGAACGCCAGATTCTCTTGTATAGTCTGCAATGATAGCTTTTAACGTTTCTTCAGGGAACTCGACGTTGGCAGGTTTTAGGCCAGTATTCTCTAGTTGCCTTGGAACCAAAAAGTCATTGGCAATGTGATATTTTTCTTCATCTGTGTAGCCCGGGATATTGATGACTTCCATACGATCTTTTAATGCACTAGGGATTGTATGTAAAACATTGCCCGTAGTGATAAAGAATACATTGGATAAATCATAAGGTATTTCTAGGAAGTGATCACTAAAGCTTGTGTTTTGCTCTGGGTCAAGGGCTTCAAGTAGAGCTGAAGAAGGATCCCCCCGAAAATCATTTCCTACTTTGTCGATTTCATCAAGCAGGAACACGGGGTTTTTTGTACCAGCGCTTTTCATTCCTTGTATGATTCGACCGGGCATGGCTCCTACATAGGTTCTTCGGTGTCCACGAATCTCTGCTTCGTCACGAATACCCCCCAGGGAGATTCGGACAATTTTCCGTCCCATTGCTCTAGCGACGGATCTACCCAACGAAGTTTTACCAACACCAGGAGGTCCAATCAAGCATAAAATAGGGGCCTTTATTTTTGTACTGAGTTTACAAACTGCTAAATACTCAAGAATTCTATCTTTTACATCATCAAGCCCGTAATGATCTTCGTCCAGTGTCTTTTTGGCTTGTTTCAGATCCAACACATCGTCAGTTTTTTTGTCCCAGGGCAGCGCAAGGATCCATTCGATATAATTCCGAACAACTCCTGATTCGGCCATCATAGGGGGCATTTTCGTTAGACGGTTAATTTCTTCGTTTAACTTCTTGACCACATTTTCTGGGAGTTTTCTTTCCTGCATTTGATGACGGTATTTTTCAATGTCATCAGCAAATTCTCCATCCCCCTCTCCCAATTCTTTTTGAATAACCCGCAACTGTTCGCGGAGATAGTATTCTCTTTGCGTTTTATCAAATTTCTCTCGTACTTCTGTATCGATCTTCTTTTGTAGTACAAGGACACCAATCTCTCTTTTTAGATATTCTATCAATCTAAAAAATCGATCCTCACCATTGGCAGTTTCTAAAATCTTTTGTTTTTCTTCAACAGGCAAAATGATGTAGGATGAGATCATGTTGGAAAGACGTTCCATATTTGTGATGTTGGATAGGTCAACATAATTTTCTGGAGAAAGCCTTTTGTTCAATTGGTAATACTCTTCAAAAGAGTCAATCAGTTCTTTTTTTAGTGCATGCTTTATTTCCGATTGAAGATCAATTTGTTCCCAAGGAGTTACTTGAGCAACATAATAGTTCTCTTCCAGAGAAAAGTCTGTAATATCGACGCGAGCAAAGCCCTCAATGATAACACGTAAAGTTCCATCGGGAACACGTATAACCTGTAATATCTCTGCTCCAACCCCTACTCTGTACAAATCCTCGGGTTTTGGTTCTTCAATATGTTCATGCTTTTGGGTAGTAAGCACGATAAAACGATCTTGTCGCAATGCTTTCTCAATAGCATTTATGGATTGTTTTCTTGCGACTGTTAAAGGTTGCACTACATTGGGAAACAAAACTACATTGCGAACTGGTACCAAGGGAGCTTCTGTAAAAAAACTCATATCATCATCATGGTGTATTGTGCTTTTTGCCGTGTATTTTTTCATATTTTTACCTAGATAGGCGTTCCTCCTTAAAAAATTCTGTCTATTAAGCCGTATTCTTGTGCTTCTTTTGGTGTAAAAAAACAATCTTGTTTTGTGTCAGACGAAATTTTGTCAATCGATTGACCTGTATGCCTGGATAATATCTGGTTGAGTGTTTCATGTTCTCTTTTTAATTCTTGTGTGTAAATATCTACATCTGTAACTTTTCCAACAAGCCCACCAGAGGGTTGATGAATCATGATACGAGCATGGGGAAGCGCAAATCGTTTTCCAGGCGTACCGGCAGATAATATGATGGCTGCAATACTGGCACTCAAACCGATACAAATTGTTCGGATCTCAGGTTTTATGTACTGCATGGTATCATAAATAGCCAAACCACCTCGGACAACACCCCCCGGGCTGTTGATGTAAAGGGAAATATCACGAGAAGGATCTTCCGCTTCAAGAAAAAGCAATTGAGCAATGATGGCATTGGAAGACTGTTCCGATAAGTAGTCACCACCAAGGAAAAGAATCCGGTCTTTCAATAGACGCGAATAAATATCGTATTGCCTTTCTCCATGCTCAGTTTTCTCGATCACCCATGGTATTTGCATTAAGGTCCTTTCTTTTTACTTTGAAACAGCTGCAAACGACACCTTTGCGGTATCTTTTAAAAAGTCTGCTACAGCCTTTCGTATTAAACTATCTCGAACTAAATTTTCAATATGTCTTTTGTTCATTTTCTCTTGCTGCTCTTTATTATATGTTCCCAAAAACTCGTTCATTTTGCCATGTACATCGGAATCCTTAATCGCAATTTCAGGGTGGTCTTTGTAGATCTGACGAATAATCATGTCGACTTTCACATGTTCTTTTGCTTTGGGTTCAAGTTGCGTTTTGAATTCATCCAACTCCATGTGATTACTTTCTAAAAAGCTTTCCATTGAAATTTGAGATTTATCCAATTGGGCTTTGTACTCATCTAGTTCCATCTCTACATAGCTTTTCAAAAGACTTTCAGGAATGGTTTCTACATCAATTTTCTTCTGCAACTCGGTAAATATTGCCATCAATTCATTTTCACGCTTTCTTTCTTGGGAATCTTCTTTGGCTTCTTTGTGCAAACGATTTTGAAAATCTTCAAGGTTTTCTTCATGGTTAATTTTTTCTAACAGGGATTGATCCAAAGATGGAAGGATTTTATTTTTGTAACTCACTACTTTTACTTTAAACTGTAGCTCTTTTACCGAAGTTTTGTAATCAATAATTGTGGATTCACCAGGAGATAATTTCATGATTTTGTCATCACTATCAGGGAACAGCGTATTCTTTCCCAGTTCGATAGCAGACATATTCCCTTGCTCCTTGATATCTTCAGGGGTCTTTCCTTCAGGAACCTGGGAGTACTCAATAATGGCATAGTTCCCAATTTCCGGAGCTCTTTCGATGGGTTCCCAAGTAGCATGAATATTGAGAAATTGATCCACCTTGTTTTGATATAGCTCTTCTTCGCTAGGAGGGTTCTCTGCTTTTACAGACAGGGAAGATAGGTCAGGAAGAGTCACGCAGGGGTATAATTCCGCTTTTAGGATAATGGTAAATGGTTCATTTTCGACAGGAACATCTTTGTAGTCAACTTTCGGGTAGTCAATGTAATCGTCTTGTTTTTCTTTCAGAAAAAAAGCAATTGCGTTCTCGGCTAAACGATAGAGAATATCTTCGTACAAATGAGAGGGATTTACATGTTTTTTTACCAAATTCAAAGGTGCTTTTCCTTTGCGAAAACCTTGTATGGATATAGAAGAAGCATATTCCTTGTACAAGGATAGAAAATGAGATGCTATTTCTTCTTTTGTAAAGTCTACATTGGCAGTTACTGTAGAGTTTTTAAGTTCATAATTTGTAAGTTGCATATTTCCTCCTAGGAATACTTGTTTAAGCTTATATACTTATACTATACCCAATATTAAAGTCAAATATTTGTAAGACCGGCTTGATTTTTCCATGTGTTTGTGTAAATTATTACAATTGTCTGAAAATATAGAAATAGAATGGCATTTGTGTGCTGTTTATTGACAAATAGATTGAGGTAAAATATGACGACACATTTTTATACTGAACAAGAAGTACCGAAAAAATGGTTTGTTATCGATGCAGACGGAAAGATTTTGGGACGAGTTGCAAGAAAAGCTGCCGAGATTATTATGGGTAAGAACAAACCTGAGTTTACTCCCAATGCAGATGTGGGTGATTTTGTTATCATTACAAATGCATCCAAAGTGAAACTAACAGGGAATAAAGAATTGTCCAAAATTTATTATCGTCACTCAGGGTATGTGGGTGGTTTAAAAAAGACTCCCGCATTTCGACAGAGAAAAAAAGATGCATCTCGCATGATTTATAAGGCCGTTTGGGGTATGGTCAGAAATGGGTCTTTGGCACGCAGACAAATGAGAAAACTACGAATATTCAATCAAGCAGACCATAGGCATGAAGCTCAAAAGCCAATGCAGATTACAACATTATAAGGAGAAAACAATATGGCATCACACCCAATTCTAAGCACTGGTTATAGAAAAACTTCTATTGCCAGAATTGTTTTAAAACCAGGATCTGGAAAGATACGCATCAACGGTAAGGATATGAAAGACTATTTTATATCCGATCTTCAACAGAAAAGATTAATGAGTGTTTTCCATGTCGGTAAAAAGGAAAACCAATTTGATATTCGAGTTAAAGTTTTTGGGGGAGGATCTTCTTCACAAGTTGCTGCATGCCGTCATGGCATAGCACAAGCTATTGTTGACTTTGATCCAGATACAAAACCTGTATATAGAGACAAAGGCTTTCTTACCAGAGATCTACGTATCAAAGAAAGAGCTAAAGCTGGACTCCGCGGAGCCAGAAAAGATCGTCAGTATCGCAAGCGATAATGTAACCCATGGAATTTACCTCCGAAAGCGAACTACGGAGTTGGGTTCACAACAATTGTTTCAATACTACACATTCATCTATAAAAATAGAGGCCGATGAAGATTTATCGGCCTCTATTTTGTTTCAACAGCACCTTTGTTTTTTTCTTTTGGAGTATTCCTATCAAACCACTATCAAAAAAGAGACAGCTTGTCGCTACTTCTCCTTTTTATACAATCTTTGGAAAGCAGTGGTTCTCTTTGGATATTCCTATGTTTACCCTATGGAGCATAAAGCTACTAAGTTATCCCTTATGAATGCCGACTATTATCTGGCTACTACTGCAGAGATCTTTGGTACCATTGAGCATCATGAAGAAATGGGAAACCTTCTTGATAAAACAATGCTAGCCATAACAATGAATTTAAAAGAGCAGCCTGTTACCAGTGGAAAAGAAAAACCTTTTGATATGTCAAAAGCCGCCTGGAAGACTTTTCAGGAAAAAAGGTACCTTCCCATATTGCTCTTTTTCCTGGATGTGTTGAGCATGTTTTATGGTCTTCAAGACTATCCCCTGGAAAGAGTTCTTCTATATGTGCATGATTTGGCTCTTCAATCGGATCCAATCTATGGAATTGTTCAACCCCACGATTTTTATTATAATGAATTGCTGAAGACTTCAAAATGGAAGGTAATACATGTCAACAACGAAATTACTCGAAGCTCGTTCTATCTCCCGATCACTTCGGACCAAATTGAAAGAAGAGATTGCGCAGTATCAACCGAATAAACCCTGCTTGGCATCTGTTCTATTAGAAGAATCATCCGATGCTATTAGTTATGTCGAAAATCAAGAGAAAGTCGCCAAAAAAATTGGTTTTCAGTATCAGTTGTTCTCTAAAGTGCACGCTGATGAAGATAGCGTTGTTCAAACTTTAGAAGAGCTAAACAAGGATCCATCCATCCACGGAATCATTATTCAACGCCCCGTTCCCAAACGTATCTCTTTTTCTAGGCTTGCCAATACCGTACTACCCATGAAAGACGTGGATTGTATTCATCCGTATACTGCTGGAAGATTGTTTCAATCAAATCCTTTGTTCTATCCTCCCACACCTGCTTCTGTTATGATGATTTTGGATGTCTATCGCATCTCAGTAGAAGGGAAAGATGTTGTGATGCTAGGACGATCTGATGTAGTTGGGAAACCCTTGTCCATGATGTTGTTACAAAAGAATGCAACCGTGCAGATTTGCCACAGTCGTACACAAGATCTTGTGTCAAAGTGCAAGGCGGCAGATATTCTTATTGCTGCCGTTGGGAAACCTCATTTTGTGACAACCCAAATGGTTCACAAAAACTCTATCATTGTTGATGTTGGTATTAATTTTTTAGAGGGTCGATTGGTGGGAGATGCCGATATAGATTCCTTACAATCTCACGTTTCTGCGATTACGCCAGTACCAGGAGGAGTTGGAACACTTACAACGTCGATCCTTTTGCAAAATACACTGGAAGCATATCGTCTTCAGTTGAATACAGAATGAACGATCCTGCTGATTCTACCTTAAAAATCCCCCACGGCGGTCTGTATGTTCATATTCCTTATTGTCTTTCCAAATGCAATTATTGTGACTTTGTCAGTGTACCAGTCGATACTCATTTACCCCAATATCTCGAGGAAGTAAGTCAAGAAATTGAATTGCGAAGCAATGATTTTTCCTATATGTCTGTAGACTCCATTTTTTTTGGAGGAGGAACGCCTTCGCTGTTATCGCTACCTCAGATTGAGAGTATCCTTACACGTCTGTATTCCCATTATGCGATAGAAACAGATTGCGAGATAACTATTGAAGCAAACCCTGATACCGTTAACAAGGAGATGCTTTCTGGACTTCGTTCCTTAGGAATTAATCGAATCAGCATTGGAGTACAATCTCTGCAAGACGATGTGTTACAGTCCATTCAGAGAAGACATACAGCGCAGCAGGCAATCAATGCGATTGTATGGGCCCATGAAGTAGGGTTTACCTCCATCAATTGCGACTTTATTATTGGTTTGCCCAAGGAAACGGACCAATCAATTTACGAGCAGTGCCAGCATATAAAAAACCTGCCTATTACTCATCTTTCTACCTATTTTTTAACGCTATCTCGAAAAACTCCTATTTTGAAAAAAATCCGATCCAAGAAACTATCCATTCCTACCGAAAAAACCACTTTAAAGCATTGGAATACAATGGTGAATACATTTACTACTCTTGGTTTTCATCATTACGAGATATCCAATTTTGCCAAACCCTCTTTTCAGTGCAGGCATAATCTTCACTATTGGAACTTGGATTCCTGGGCAGCCTTTGGACTATCTGCAACGGGATACTGCAATCCCATTTCTGCAAAGAAGAAGCCGTATCGCTATACAAATTTTTCTTCTTTTTTGCAGTATAGTGGCGCTCTTGCACTCCATAAAGTTCCTACTGGTAAAAATGAAAAATGTACAGATAAACAGATTCATTTTGAAAAGAATATGCTACTTTTTCGATTGTTGGACAAAGGAATTCATTTGTCTAGAATCCCATTGGAAAATCGAAACAACCTACAGTATTTTTACAAAAAAGGGTGGATTCGATTTCAATACGAACACCCTTTTCAGAAAGAAGAAGAGGGAATCATTCATCATTGCCCTACTGTTGTCCTTACAGAAAAGGGTGTTGTACTATCAAACGAGATTATTGTTCGTTTGTTGCAGGATTAAATCTACATTATTGTAATTTCCGAATTAGAATAGTCTCTGTTTCTTTGATCCATTCTACTTCTGCTCCAAAACTTTCAGCAATAAATCGTACAGGAACAAACGTTCGTCCATTTTGTATAACCGGTGGTGCATCCATTTGATACACGGAAGCATTTACCATTGCTATTCTATTTCCAATTTGCATGCTGATGGTTGTATCCTCTGTTTTAATAATGATTGTTTCTGTTTCTTTTAACCATTCTACTTCTGCTCCAAAACTTTCAGCAATAAATCGTACAGGAACAAACGTTCGTCCCTCCATGATAAAGGGAGGGGCATCCAGTACCGTTATTTCATCATTAATGGAGGCAGTTTCTTTCCCAATACCTAACTGTATCAATGTTTCATGCCAATTGTACACAGAAATCTTTTCTTCTGTCCGATTGCCCAATGCATCCGTGGCTGTAAAGGTAATGGAGTTGATCCCTAGTTGCAAGGGAACTTCTACCTGAAAAATATCATGAACAACTTTGGCTATCATACCGTTGGCCTTCACTATCGAACCTGGTTCGGTGCGACCATCAAAAACCCAGGAGTTGATATCGATTAGTTTTTCAGTGGGAATATTTACAAGCAAAGTTGGAGGTGTAGTGTCTCGAACAACCTCCACTAGTTTTTTAACAGTTTGTTCTTCGTAGGAAGCTTGAATCAAAATGGCATTTAGGCCTTCTTCAAGATGAATGTCTTCTACTAAAAAAGTACCATCATGATTGACTTCTGTGGATTGCTTTTGGCACGTAACAGTGGCCCCTGGTGAACTATAGCCTGTGATTTCAATACGAGATTGTTTCGTAGGAGTCTTTACGGGATCAACATCTAAGAATAACTTGACTTGTTCAGGGAAAACAGGAATTGTTAGAGTAGCACCAAGTAAGTTTTCCTTGCTTACGCGAATCGTAATCTCACCAGTTTCGGTGGGTGTAATAGAACAACGGAAAATACCATCTTGATTTGATTTTCCCTTTTCCCATACTCCACATCCGTCGACTTCTACCGTAGCACCTTCAACTCTCTTTTGGGTACCGATTTCTTTGACTGTAATTATGAGATCTGTTTTTGTGTTTTTATGTGCCTTTGAGGGATTGCATTCGATCCCTTGCCCCTTTACAGAGTCAAGATACAGGATCTTCTCGAGTTTAACTTGATAAGGACCATTGGTGGATGTGTTTTTAAATACAGCGTCTACCCATACAACACTTTCCCCCAATCCAGTAGGAGTGAAAAGCATGGTTGTTACAGCTTTACCGTCTACCCAATTCAAACGCCCATATATGGCTGTTTCGCTTTGGTTACCACTCAACCCAATAATACCTTCCATAGAAGGAGAAAGGTCTCGTACGTCTCCGGGTGTGATTTCAAACAACAAATGATTTTCTTTTCCAAATACGATATCGTAGTTCGCTTTGTTAAAAAAGGTTTTTCCCAATTCAATGGACGTTTTGGCGTCATATATTTTTACACCTGGTTTGCCAGAACCAATAATGCGTGTGGGGATGCAATCAAAGTCTAAAGCAAACACATGATCCCTTTGATAGCGCGACCGAATCTGGGTGGGTGAGGACGAACTCATTGGCGGCCCCCCTGCAACATCTCTGTCTCCATATGGGTTGCAAGCGACCAAACCCCCAACATTGGTGATATCTTCAGAAAAAACATAGAAGGTGCAGGTTCCTTGACGGTCAAATAGCAAGGAGTCATGATAATCCAATTTTTGGTCATCATTCAGATCTGCAAGCAAATATCCTCCTGATTTTTCGGAATTGTAAATAGCTCCTAATCCCCATCCTTGGTATGGTGGAGCAAAATCAAATTGAGGATCTAGCTCAAAAGTACCATCGTCCCATTGAACATTGGAGGTGATATAATACGTGAGATAGTTCGTTTTAACGATGTTTCCATATTGATCCAAGTCACGAACTCCGAAATGTGACATTGCAATCATTTCCCGGTTGCCTCGATCAATTTTGCCATTTCGATTGTAATCTACTCCCAAGTGCAAATAATAGCGTTGGTTGGTGTCTGTAATAAAGAGCGTATCGGTATTGTTGAGAGAATAAAAACCACTTTTCTTGGAGACATCATTGTACTCAAAATTGGCACATTTCGTGGTAAAAGGAGTAAAACGGGCTACTTCTGTTGCTCCGTTGCAGACATTCACATCCCGATCTATCCCTCGAATGACATTGCCTTGTGCGTTTCTAGCCTTTGCTGTAATCTGGTAGATGCGATTGTCACCTGCTGTCATGACAAAGTCTGGATTTCCGGGTACGCTAAACTTGGTTCCGTTGGGATCTTCTGTATTCATGATTTCATAGGTAACATCAGGAGATACAACTTCTATCCGAACAGCACCTGCTGCTTTACGATCAGGGGTATAGGCAGTCACAATAAAACTACCGGTGTCATTGGCACAAAACCCTTTAAAAATGTAGATCCCGTCACTAGCTTGACGAAAATCAATTTCAATGGGTCGAAACCCAAAGAGACTGCGGTTGTCTTCTAGGCTTCCATCATCGTTATGCAAATCGGTTCTTACCCAATAGTGTTGACCAATTTCAGTAGGATGAGAATCTTTAAACAATAAATTCCAAACGGCTTCATCCTCTACTTGACCGCCTAGGGTCAAATCGACAGGATTGCCAGCTTGGTCAGAAATATAGATTGTGAAGGGTTCATTTGGATCCACCAATTCGGGTACACAACCAGCAGTTAGGGGTTGAGGTGAATACGTGAGAACCAATGCATTTGCAGCCTCTGCTGTTGGTATTTCAAATTGTACAATGTGTAGACTAAAAAATAATACTATCGTTGTTATAAGTGCTATCCATTTTTTCATAATGAACCTCCAGGGAGTTTTGTTCGTTGTTATAAGTAAAGAAAAAACGGAAAAAAGTTCATTTTATTTTCGATGGAAACGGATTCGCAAGAAAAAAAATCCCCCCAAAGGATAAGGGTAGATAAAACGTAAACATGCGGAGGAGAAACACAAAAACAGGGGAGCTTCCCCCTATAAATGAAGCATATACATAGCCTAGGCCAACTTCCGCCATGCCACTCCCTCCAGGACTTGGCAGAAACGTTTGGAACATATAGTAGGCCGCTTGCAGCATGGCAAGGTCTACAAAAGGAGCTGTGTGTTCCAAAGCTCGGAATAAGGGATAGGGAATTGAAAAGAGTATACACCAATACATAAGAATAAAGAAGATTGTAGGAAGCATCCATGATGTGTTTTTAAAAAGAGGGTCCATTGTTTTTGGAAAGGCAACAAAGGAATCTCCTATGTGCTGTAAAGAAATCTTCCAAAAAGGGAGTTTTTCTCCCATCCAATAGAAAAAGCGAGAAAACAAGATTCTGATTTTTCCAGCAAGTTTTGACCTATTCATGAGAAGAATGTACCCCAAGAAAACAGCGATTCCATATCCAAAAAGGACACTGACAATGTCCATCCCAAAAATATCTTTCATATAAAAAGCTAAAACAATGGAGATGATAGCACGCAATATACCATTAATAGTGCTTTTCAAAAGCAAAGACGAAAGAGTAACAGAAATGGGTACGCCCTGTTTCACTAAAAAACTAGTTAAAGCTGGTATGATTCCTATTTGAAAAGGAGTAATAGCTCCAAAAAAAAAGGCACTCAGGGTCAACCGGAATAAAGTAGTGATAGGAAGCTTTTGATGATTTGATTGGAGAATAAAAAAGAGAGCTAAAGCATCGCAAACCCACATAATAATAAACAGAAAAAATGCGACAAGAATCCACCAATAGTTTAACTCCAAGAGAGAAAAT
>CAZBOU010000010.1:0-57570 GCA_964493625.1 uncultured Caldisericota bacterium | reverse complement strand
GGATCAATTCAATGTTGTAAGATTTTTTGGGCTTGTAGAAGTGTAAAAGTCAGGTTGAAATACAAAAGAATCTTATATTAAGAACAGTCTGTTACTTTTGTTTTTCTTTTGTCATATAATATAGTTACACTGAATTTTATTTACTTATTGGTATTTTTGTTGTTACTTGACTAGCAGGAGGATGCTATGAGTGATTTTATTAGGCCTAACGTAAAAACGTCTATTCCTGGCGAACATTCGCGATCTATCGTGGAACAGGACAACTCTTTTGGGATTACTGCGACCAAAGTATTTCCCGTTGCTATTAAGAAAGGAAAAGGTATTGTTCTAGAAGATGAAGATGGGAATATCTTCTATGACTTTACATCCGGCGTCGGTGTATGCAATACCGGTCATTGTCACCCACATGTCGTTGAAGCCGTTACGAATCAGACACAAAAACTGATGCACTTTGCTGGGACTGACTACTATTACACAGCTCAATCTAGGCTGATGGAGCGTTTATCTAAAAAAGCTCCTGGTCAAAAGAAAAAACGAGTTTTTTTCACCAATTCCGGGGCAGAATCTGTTGAAGCTGCCATTAAGTTATCTCGATACAAAACTCGTCGACCACAATTCCTTGCTTTTATAGGAGCATTTCACGGTCGAACCATGGGAGCCCTGTCCTTAACTGCCTCAAGAACTGTCCATAAGGAAGGCTTCCAGCCAACCATGCCTGGTGTTGAACATGTACCTTATGCATATTGTTATCGGTGTCCCTATAATCTTGAGTACCCATCATGCAATATGGAATGCGTCAAGCAAATTGAAAACTTCTATATGAAAAAAGTTCTTTCTCCCTACGACGTAGCTGCATTTTTTGTGGAACCCGTCCAAGGAGAAGGTGGATATATAGTTCCCCCTAAAGAATTTCTTCCTATGATCAAAGCTCTATGTGAAAAATATGGAGTACTATATGTTAGTGATGAAATTCAAGCTGGATTCGGAAGAACCGGTATGTTTTTTGCATGTGAACATTTTGACGTTACTCCTGATATCATTTGCTGTGCGAAAGGTATGGGTTCTGGCTTGCCTATTGGGTGTATTATTGCAGATGAAGATTTAAACTACCCGCATCCTGGTTGCCACTCTAACACGTTTGGAGGGAACCCGGTGTGTTGTGAATCATCAAGTGCTACCATTGATGTAATTGAAAACGAAAACCTTCTAGAAAATGCTACAAATCTTGGTAATTATATGCATCAAGGGCTTTTAGATATTCAAAAGCAACACTCCATTATTGGGGATGTTCGTGGCTTAGGTCTTATGCAAGCTATCGAAATTGTAAAAGATCCTACGACCAAAGAAATGGATCCCCAACGCAGAGATAAAATATGCGACGAAATGCTCCAAATGGGGATGATTACAATTGATTGTGGTCCAAGTTCCATCCGGTTCATTCCGCCGCTAGTGATAAAAAAAGAAGAAATGGATGTAGCACTAGAAATTATTGAGAAGGCAGTTGCAAAAGTTGAAAAGCATTAAATGTTTTGCCATACATGATCGTGCTAAATTACCATCATATTCACATGATACCGACGCTGGAATGGATTTGTATTCATGCGAAGAAGTTGTTCTTTCTCCGGGAGAGTGGAAAAAGATTGGCTGTGGCTTTCAGCTAGAAATACCCCCAGGATTTTTGGGTGCTGTTGCCCCCCGATCAGGATTAGCCCACAAGCAAGGAGTAACCGTTTTGAATTCTTGGGGAGTTATCGATAGTGGGTATCGAGGTGAAATTTGTGTAATTCTTATCAATCATGGGTATAATGTTATTATATTACCTGAGCATTCTAGAATTGCTCAGTTAATTGTTTTACCGTTTGAAAAAGTAAACCTTGTAGAGAGCAAGTCCCGTTTGGGTGAAAGTGATCGAGGCTCGAATGGATTTGGCTCTACAGGTATTTAATTTGCAGGAGGACATATCTGTATGTTGAAACGTCTCTGTACTTACCTTATCGTTTGTAGTTTGCTTTTCGGACTGATACCGGTCTCTATTCAGTCTGCACAAGCATCTAGTCAAAAAGTTGATCCTACTTATCTACAAGAAGTTAAAAATTCTTCACAACAACAAATTCTCATTCTACAGTTTAAAGAAGATCCTGTAGTACCTTACTCAGAAAAGCACCAAATTCATCTTCAGTCTAGATATCCTAGCGAAAAAGACTCTCATCTTCTACTCGACACAAGTTACGGTGAGTCTCTTGAAACTAAACAGATGGCCGTTTATCAAGATATCCATAGTACAATCAATGCCGAACTTCTCCATACATATCAGTACATTTACAATGGCATTGCTATAAAAACAGCAGGATACAATATTCCCTATCTCCTAAAACATTCTTCTATACAATATATCCACCCTGCTATGGAAGAAGATTACCCATCCAGAGTTATTGGCACAAAAACAGTCTATGCCGATGAAGCATGGAACCTAAAAGACAAAAATGACCTACCCCTGTCTGGTGTCGGTACGCGTGTTGGTATCATTGATTCAGGTATTGATTACAACCATGTTGATTTTACTCCGACTGGTATTGGTCCCGATTCAAGGATTAAGGCTGGGTATGATTTTGTAGATGGTACCAATGACTGCAAAGATGCTGGTTTTGGTGGTATTGCCCCTCCCCACGGAACTCACGTTGCAGGGATTACTTCCGGTAACAATCCTAATGTAGAAAAAAAAAGAGGTGTCGCCCCTGAAAGTGACATTTACGTCTACAAAGTTTTTTCAAAAGAAGGTGGGGGAGCAAACCCTGCAAATATAATAAAAGCTGCTGAACAATCTGTTAAAGACGATTGTGATGTCATAAATCTTTCACTTGGTCATGGTACAGATGGTGGCTCGGATGAATCAGGAAATCCTTACTACGATGCACTATTCAATGCCGATAAAGCAGGGACAATGGTGGTAGCAGCAGCCGGCAATGCAGGTACCCGTCATAAAAAGAATCCCTGGCCCATTGATAGCCCAGGAATCTACGGATTTGTTTTACAGGTATCTGCCTCCGATGATCGACTACATCAGTCTTTCGTTTTTAACCCTGCAAACGGCGATGAGATTTCCACCAATGCCTATCGAGCGCGATATTCTCCCGCCTTTCCCACAAATCCTAGCTTCTATTCCAACATTAAATTGATTGACTGTGGTTTTGGTGCAAAAGGAGAATTCCCTTCCTCAGTAAAAGGCAACATCGCCTTTATTTCAAGAGGTCCCAAAAATGATGGTCTTTCCTTTCAATTGAAAAACTTAAACGCCAAAGCCGCTGGTGCTATTGGGTGTATTATTTATAACTATGACCCCGATCCTTTTGGCGGTATTTTGATTGATACCAGAAGTGGTGAAAAGCCTGAAGATTTTGAGTTTATTCCGTGTATTTTTATATCAAGCGTAAAAGCCACTGCAATTAAAAAGCATTTAGAGCAAGACTATAAGATATCTTTCCCCATTGGCTCTGATGTTTCTTTTTCCGACTTCTCTTCCACTGGTCCTAGTTATTCTGCGGATGATAACATTCTTAAACCAGAAATATGTGCCCCGGGTAAACAAGTTAACTCAGCTGTGCTGAACAACAAATATGAAGATTGGGATGGCACGTCAATGGCTACCCCTTTTGTTTCAGGCTGCGTAGCACTAACTCGTCAAGCACATCCAGCGTGGAGTCCACAACAAATCAAACGAATTTTTATGCATTCTTCTGATTTGCTTAAGAACTTTGTGAATGGTCAGTATACTTCGTATTTCTTACAAGGTGCAGGACAAGTAAATGTAGAAAATGCTATCACTAGTCCAATTGAGATTAGTCCACCGTATATCATGCGCAATAACAAACAGTTTAAAGAACCTGTGTCCATTTCTATCACCAACATTATAGATCAAGACGTTTCACTATCTCTCTCAGCAGAAATTTTTGAAGACGTTTTGGTCCAATTGAACCTAGAAGATTTACCCATCCCTGAAACACCTGCTTCTTTTGAGCTCTCAGACGGTTCTATCTTGCTAAAACCAGGAGAAACCAAACGAGTTCAACTAATGATCAAAGAACACGAAGATGCCTTTATTGAGAATAAATATGAAGGAGCATTCTGGATAGATATCAAGCACGCCTCTGCAATTGGCAGCTCAACAAATCAACATCATCTACCAATTATTCTTTGGCAAGATACCCTTCGAAATATATCCGACAGTATTACTGATTTCTATTTCTCAAAAGATAGCATAAACATTGAAGCAGAAGAAAACGGTTATGTACACTTCAACCTTAATGCAGGAAGCACTTTTGAACTCAGCGTTGGAAGCCCTCAAGATGGCAAAACGTATAATAACATAGCAAATTATCTAAGTTTTCATGCCTATGATCAAACCGGCGTTGATTGGGGTACTGTAAAAACATTCGAATATTTACCTCTTGGTGAGTATGTTTTTGAATGGGATGGCAAGAGCCTAGAAGGCAATGAATTTCTACCAGATGGCGATTTTTACCTCGCCGCTTCCATCAAAGGAACCCGTTTCGATGGAGGTATGGAAGATATTTA
This sequence comes from uncultured Caldisericota bacterium, assembly GCA_964493625.1. Classification (GTDB taxonomy): domain Bacteria; phylum Caldisericota; class Caldisericia; order UBA6126; family UBA6126; genus JAGLCW01. Next base: position 52,998 of record CAZBOU010000010.1, on the reverse strand, counting down.
CGAAACATTTACAGCGGATACAACACTTTCTATATCGGGTTCTTCAATTCCAAAACCTCCCACCTTTTTAATTAGCTCTCCCAAAAAATTGAATATTGGTGATAGATTTGTCGTAAATATTGGATTTAGAGAACCCTTTAACATCACAGAATTTGAAATTGAACTCAAGTTTTCACGTTCGAAGCTCATACATAAAAACATGCATATTGGAGATTTCGTTGACACGGAACTCTTAACGGACAAAGATGCAGAGTTTGACAGAGGAGTGTTTTACATTAAAGGAACACGCAACCCCAATTGGAACGGATACGGCAATGCAATTATAGCCCAACTCGAATTTGAAGCAAAAAGAGCCACAGATGCTTTGGACGTAGAAATTGTAAATTTCGTTTTCAAAGATTCTGATGGAAACAAGAGAAAGACTCTGTTTTTACTCCCCCCTTTTGAAATTGAAAAAGAGAATGCAACCTTGGGCGATTTTAACGAAGATGGACTCGTTGACGATGATGATTTCGTCATGTTAAAGGAACACTATTCTACCAACTGGCAAGACAAAATGTGGGATCCACAATACGACCTTAATTCCGACTATTATGTTAACCTTGAAGATTTGAAAATTTTTGCTCGATATTACATTCCTAGTACCTAAGGAGGGTTTATGAAAAGAGTTGTTTCACTTTTCTCAGTTTTGTTTTTATTTGCTAGTATTTTAAGTTTTAACACGGTTCAAACAAAAGCATTGGAGAATACAGATCCTTTGCAGATTTCGTCAGTCATTGGACTTACGGACACGGTTGGTACATTTCGCATGGCCACACAAGATGGTTCGTATTTCAACCCCATCTGGCAAATGGGACTTCTCGTATCAGAAGATGAAAAAATATTTGTTGTTGATAGCGGAGAATCGCAGATAGAGGTATATAATCTTCAGCTAACCCCTCTTTACAACTTCGGGACGATCGGTAAAGAAGACGGGGAGTACATGTACCTTACGTCAGTTAATATATGCAACAATGGCAATCTGTATATGACAGATTCTTATTTAGGGCGTATTACAGTTACAAAACCTGATGGTACTTTTATTAAAGTCATTGACGATGAACATCTTCAAGCACCATCAGATCTTGCCTTTTTACCCGATGGATCATTTGTAGTTGCCGATTTTGATAAGGGTCTTCTCAAATTTGATGCGACCGGATCATATATTGGTTCTTTTTCTGATTATACCGGTTTAGAGCCCTCCCCGGACAATTATTATGGACCCTCCCAGATTGAAGTAGATAACAACGGCAATGTATATGTTTCTGCCTCTTCGATTGCAGGTATCTGTAAGATTGTAACCATGGACTCTGAAGGAAATCATCTCTCTGATTGCATTGATATTGGTACAAATCAGGAAAATGTCGGAGGAGTGATTACAGGCATCTCTATTGAAGACGATATTCTTGTTATTAGCCAAATCAACGGACAAAGTACCCATGTTAAGAGATTCCAAATCCCCCAAGATCCAAAAGACAAATTGGAATTTGTTAGCATTGTTGCTAAACCACCATCTAGCAATAGTATTCAAAAGGAAGACATTCTCCACCCCACATCTGCCTACATTAAAAACGACACCGTATATGTTCTTGAAGGAGCACTCTCTCGATTAATGGTGTTTGATAAAGACAATCGATATGTCAATGATTACATGAGTATGGCTGATGGAATACCTATTTATACTTTGGGTTTCCTCTATGCAGATTCCTCTCCTAAAGGTATTTTATCAAATCCTCAAGGTGTTCGAGTTGACCAAGATGGGAACATCTTCGTTGGCAATAGCAATTTTGGCAATATTGTCGTTTTTGATAATGATGGCAATGATATTGAACACATCGGAAAACCTTCAAGAAGCAGAAATCCTGATATTGGGGAATTTTTCTCCCCTACCGATGTCTGCTTTGATCAAGATGGATATATCTATGTTTCCGATACACAAGCTGGCCTAATTCATGTTTTCGATGAATTCTATGAACCTTGGGCTTTGATCGATGAAGGTTTTAGTTATCCCCAAGGATTGTGTGTCAATGATCATGGAGAACTAGTTGTCGTTAGCTCACGCACCGCTACTCTCTCCATAGTTGACATTTCAGAAATGATTGACGAGTATGCCTTTGAAATTGACGCCTACCCAATTAATGGAGAATGGCCCGTTGGAGTTTCTTGCAATACAAATGGAGACATGTACGTCGCTCTTACAGGTAGCGATAGAATTGTAGCTATGGATGTAGACGGAGATCTACTTGCTGAGTGGGGCGAAACAGGTTCTGAACCTGGTCAATTGGATGCCCCACAAGGGACATGTGTAGACGGTGCCGGCAATGTCTATGTAGCCGAAACGAATGGAGGAAGAATTCAAAAATTCACTCCCGATGGCGACCTGATTTGGACATCAGATCTCCAATGGCCTGGTCTTACATTTATAACCATGGATCATGACGGTAAATTGTACGTAACAGATTGCTTGCACAGTGTAGTTATTGTCCTTGAAGATGAAACAGCTGTTCCACCTGATGATGGCTCTGTAAAAGAATCAGATGCACAGTTCAGCTTGATTGCTGAAGAAGAAATTATTGAAAACGAAACCTTTTCGATTCAAATTGAAGGTGAAAAGTTAGAAGATGTCCGTAGAATTGAATTTGGCATTACCCTTCCTTCCGAATACATAGAATTTGAATCTGTTACAGCTGGGGATCTTGTTGATCGATGCACGATTTCCGATGCAGATGTACTAGGCAATCTTCTCATTTTTGATATAACTGCAGGCAATGCTCCCATATCAGGCAGTGGTACAATAGCTACAATGAAATTTAAGGCATTGCAACCAGGGGATGCAGAAGTCCAATTTGATCGCATTCGTTTGCTTGATGAACGAGATAAAGAAATTACCTTTAAAGGCTTTACTTCTGTCAAGTTTACTATTCTTAAGGGCGACACAAAACCACCTGAAATCCATATTGAAGAGACTCCCGAAGTAGTATATAGCGAAACATACACCATTAAAGGAAAGACAGAAGCTGATGCCTTTGTAACCATCAATGAAGAAGAGATAGATTTAGACGATAAGGGTAATTTCTCTTACGAAGCGACTCTTGAAGTAGGAGAAAATAACTTTGTAATCCAAGCAACCGATCTTTCTGACAATACTGCAGAAGTTACCGTTACAATCCAGCGTAAAGTTCGAACTATCATCGAGTTCATCATAGGAAGAACGACCTATTTATTGAATGGAAAACCCTTCTTGCTAGATGCAGCTCCCTTTGTTCATGAAGGCCGAACGGTATTACCAATCCGTCCTGTTGTAGAAGCAATTGACGGAGAAATCAGCTGGGACAATGCAGAGCGCAAAGTTACCATTCGGAAAGATGATGTTTTAATGGAACTTTGGATCGATAAACCCATCGCTCGTATCAATGGGGAAGAAGCTCAAATTGACGAGAATCCCAATGTTACTCCCATGATTGTATCGGGAAGAACATTCTTGCCCTTACGATATGTTGCCGAGAACCTTGGTTTTGATGTTGGCTGGGATGGAGCTACACAAACAATCACACTAACATATCCTGCTCCCTAAATCGTTTCACCATCTTTTCGTTACGATTTAAAAAAAGCCCCAAGTTATTTCTTGGGGCTTTTTTTTATTGATCACCTGTCTTTTATGACAGGCAGAGAAAATCTCTAGTAACTATACAGTTTTATTGTTGATAGTTCCGAATGAATTCTCGTATATAGTCAGTTCCATGGCCTTCTCCCTGTACTACAAGATCTTTAATAGGCTTATCGGCATCATCAGGAGAGGTAGCAAACTCTTCCATCAAAAGTTCCAACGGAACGCCATATCCAACAGATAACTCTCGCAACGTCATAAAGCCTCTGATATCGTCAACTTCATTTTTTATCACTTGTTGTTCATAGGGCGTTGTGGTGTTTGGAAAGAACCATTTAAAATGGCCTGTTAGAGTGAATGCACCCGCTACTAACAGCATAAAAATGATAGAAACAGCAGTAACCTTCAAGGGAGTGGAGGTAAGAGTTCTCTTTTTGGTTGCAATCTCTAGTGTATTTTCAACTGGGCACACATTAACACATTCATTGCACATAATGCATTCTTTATCGGTTACAAACTCTACTTCTGAAACGTGAATATTGACGGGACAAACCTGATCACATTTTTTACAATCAATACAAGTTTTGGTATTGCGATGTACTCCATACAATCCAATGGGGGAAAGCAACCCTAAAAAAGCTCCAAAGGGACATAGATATTTGCAGAATATACGATCTATCCAAAGAGCGCCAACTATGCTGATCAGCAAAATGGCTAAACCAATAGGAAATTCAAACATTTCTTCCAAAGAAAAAACATGGGCGTATGCAACCCATGGATCAAAAGCACGAATCAGAAGAACTCCCGTTGCCCATGTTCCAATAACAAAGACAAAAAGCACCAGGTATTTTAACAAACGAAGTACCCGGTCTGGTTTGGATGAATTTGTTACCCTATTTCGAACTGTTTTTCTTCCAATAGAACCACAAATTTCTTGCAAGGTTCCCAAGGGACATATCTGCCCACAAAATGCCCTTTTATAGAGCAGTGTTAACAGAATCACAGCAAAGAATAAAATGAAGCTGCCTAAAGCTAGACGTTGAAGCATTGATCCTTTAAAAATCCAGGAAAACAACCCCTCCAACCCTCCCATGGGGCAAAAAGAATCGATGGAAAGCGTTCGTCCAACAAGATCTGGATATTGATGAAACAATGCAATCAATGTCATTAAGACTAAAATGAAAATCAAAACGATCCAACGAAAGACAATACTTCTTTTTCGATGCGACGAATTGGACTTTTTACCATTTGTATTCATTAGAACTCCTTAAAATTTACTAAAACCATCTCAGCTTATTGGTCTTTGTTTGCCTCAGCTTATTGGTCTTTGTTTGCTATAGATCAGTTCCGAAAAACAAATTCAGTGTTCAGTCTTATTGCGGTCCGTAGTACAATTGGTGACGATGCATAGGAAAAGTATAAGGCCTCCACTCATTGTCCTGCACTGCCGCATTACGCTTAGCTACACCAATTATACAAGTTGCAACTAACAAAATTACAGCAACAATCAAAGCAATTTGCATAAACCAATCCGAAGATTTATATTGGTCAAGTTCAACTTCATCGGTTTCTGAAGACAACGAATTCATTGTTTTTTTTGAACGGGTATAATCTTTCATAGGCTCCCTCCAACAAAGGTAAGTATGATAATAAGTATACCATCTTTTAAGGGAAGCTTTCATAATAAACAAGAAATCATACAATAAAAACATTCTATGGGAAGCAGGTACAACAATGAATAAAGAAATTTTTCGAGAATATGATATTCGAGGAATTGTAGCAAGAGATTTGACTGAACCAGAGATTGAGAAACTTGCAGCAGGCTTTGCACATTTTTTCTCTTCACGCAATCAGTCCACTATTTTGATTGGTTTTGACAATAGGATCTCCTCAGAACCTATTAGAAATCAGCTTGTACAAAGTCTTTTAAACAAGGGTTTTAATATCGTCGACATTGGCTGTGTGATTACTCCTATCTTCTATTTCACTGCTAGAGTACGTAATATCACTGCAGGCATTATGATCACTGCAAGCCATAACCCTGGGCAATACAATGGATTTAAGGTGTACTACGACGATAGCACCATATATGGTCAAGATATTTTAGACGTCTACAAGTGGATTGTCGAACACGAAAATGAAATCAATCTAGTTCATTCAACCAAGGAAAAGGGAACCTGTGAGAAATTGGATATGTTTCCAGAATACAAAGATTATTTATTAAAAAGCATTAAACTAGGGCCAAGAAAATTACGAATTGGTTTGGATTGTGGGAATGGCACTGCTTCATTTTTTGCACAATCCATTCTAGAAGATGCAGGGGTTGAGGTTGTCCCCCTATATTGTACTTCCGATCCTACATTTCCTAATCATTTCCCAGACCCAGTAAAGCTAGAAAACTGTAAAGACTTATCTGAAGCTGTGGTGTCTCAAAAACTTGATGCTGGCATCGGTTTAGACGGAGATGGCGACAGAGTAGGATTGATTAGCGAAGAAGGAAACCCTATATGGGGTGACATGATAATGATCCTATTAAGCCGCGAAATTCTACAAAAATACCCCGGTTCAACCATTATTTGTGAAGTAAAATGTTCACAACTTTTACCGGATGATATTCTTAAGAATGGAGGAAAACCAATTGTATACAAGACCGGACATTCTTTGATTAAGGCTAAGATGAAAGAAACCAATGCGATTTGTGCTGGCGAGATGTCGGGTCATATTTTTCTAAAAGACGAGTACTTTGGTTTTGATGATGCCATATATGCTGCCCTCCGTATTCTTCGAATCTTATCCTTAACAGACAAACCCTTATCCTCTCTTCTTTCAGATTTGCCAACAATGCATTCCACACCCGAAATCCGAATTGAAGTGCCCGAAGAATTAAAAAACCAACTCGTTGAAAATGCACAGAACTACTTGAGTAAAAAATACGATTGCATTTTGATTGATGGAGTTAGAGCTGTCATCAAAGATGGTTGGGGCTTGATTCGAGCTTCAAACACTGGACCTATCTTAGTCATGAGAGCTGAGGCAAAAACAACAGACACATTGTCATACATTCAAGAAGAACTCCAGAAAGCTATTCAAAAAAAGTAGGAAGGTATTGCATGAAAAAGAATCATTCCTCAATTGCCACTTTGCGATGGATTATACTTTTCCTCATTCTAGGCTTTGTTACAATGAATGCTTATTTGCATCAACATCCTCAAATCCTTGGAAAAACTGCCTCTGTTTGTGCACTTTGCCCAACTGGAGCAATCGAGTCATTTCTTTATTGGATTCGAACTGGATTCTTTCTTCATCGTATTGCGCTATCTAGTCTTATCCTTTTTATCAGCATTCTTGTTACTGCCTTTCTCTTCCGACGATCTTTTTGTGGTCAGTTTTGCCCCTTTGGAACCTTGCAGGAAATAGTTGGATCCATTGGAAATCAAATCAAATCGATTCGAACATCACGACAAAAAACGAAAAGAGATTCGTTTCGATGGACGAAATATATTGTTATTGCTGCATTTATCGCAGTTCCATGGTTTACTTCAAGCCTTTTCTTCCGACACATTGATCCGTGGGTAGCTTTTGCTCACATTACAACCAACGAGATTTTTGGTTTTTTCCTTTGGGGTTTTCTTATACTTATAGCTTGCTTAATTGGTTCTTTCATTTGGGATCGATTTTTTTGCAAATACTTATGTCCTTTGGGAGGATTTTTAAGCATCATATCTCCGTTAGGAATGTTTCGTATTGTCCGCAATACAAAACAATGCACAACATGCACAAAATGCAATATTGTATGCCCCATGAATATAGATGTTTGCCATCTACAGGAAATTACCGATCCTGAGTGTATTATGTGCCTTCAATGTATTGATACATGCCCCCACGAAGACTGCTTAATTATTTCATCCAAAGCAGGGTCCAAGGTTTCTCCAGCTTTCGTTGTATGGCTCACGTTCATTATCATTATGGGACTTGTTGCTCTTACAACAATAACAGGGCATTTTCAATGGATTAAATAATAATAATAAAAGCCCTGGCCTTATAAAGATGATGCTGATTTTCTGCTTTCCCTATTTCAAACAATGCCCTATCTAATCTAGCGTTCTGGATCCATCACTTTTTTTAGAATATAAAAGTTGCGACGAGTTTTTTTCTGATGGCAGAACTCTTCAATTTGATAAGAATTTTGAAAATACTTTTGAAATACTTGCCTTGATTTTATTCTCCAATCAATTGCTAGAGATGGTTCTCTTTCTTCTATATCGTTGTAATTGATGGGTATTTCAAAACGCAAAACTGGGGATTGATAATCATATTGAATGGAAGCTATTTTTTGCATAAGGTCGGGTTTTTCTTTGAGACACAATCCCGTTTGATGCCTTGCAACTTCCATTTGTAACGTTGGGTTGATAATGGGTATCTGATCGATCTCATCCCTTGAAGAACAATAGGGATTCTCCATCCTTCTTTTTACTTCATCAGAAAGTACATCCCAACAAACTTCAAAGCGGTCTTCTGGGACAGTTTTTTGTAGTCGATTCTTAGCAAGATCGCATGTTGTGCCCATTGTTTTATACTGCTCTGGTAAGTATTGAACAATCCGTGCGCCAAGTTTTCGTATATTAATATTGGCATTGACACCTTTTAAAGGATCGTAAGTCCATACAATGTATCGAATTCTCATCGTAATGGCCAGAGAATACTGTAATTTTTTGACATAATAGCCTAGATGTTTTCTTTGGTATGCAGGTAAAAACCCCATAGAGTCAGCAAATAGGTAAATCCCTAAGGAAGAAGAGACACATGGAAAAGCAAAGTTATATCCCACCAATTGATTCTTATCAAAACAACCCAGAACAAGACCTCCTCTAGAACCAACTAACTTCATATAGTAGGAAGGGATCAATCCAACTTTACAAAATTCTGGGAGTCTAGATTGAATCGCAAAAGCAGCTTCAAATTCTTCTTCAAGGAGAAGCTTTCGTATCGTTATCTGCGTAGATGGTATGTGGAGAATTTTTTCTTTCATAAGAATAGTATATACCGATTCAACAAAAAAAGCGCACTTGCATAGAACTACAAGTGCGCTTTATCGATTCATTGTAAAAAGGAAGGAATATATTATTTCTTTAGCTCTTCAAGGATCGTTTTGATCTTCATTTCTTTTCCATCTCTATTGATCAGAAGTTCTACTTCATCTCCTGGATTTTTGGATCGAATATAAGTAATTAACTCCTGCGGTGTACCAAACATTCGATCATCAATACCAACGATAACGTCTTGTTTTAAAACACCGGCTTTTCTTGCATTTCCAGCTGGCACTTCTACGACAATGACACCGGTATTCATTGCAAGTTTAAGCGAAGCTGCAATTTCATCATTGTTCTCTGTAATAACGACTCCCAAAGAAGCCCACGACACAGTACCATATTTCTGTAAATCAGTGATTACTTTTTTTACTGTATTGGAATCTATGGCAAATCCTAAACCTTGACCTTGCGCGTCAATCAAAAAGTTCACTCCAATTACTTTTCCCTCTAGGTCAACCAATGGTCCGCCGCTGTTACCCGGATTGATGGCTGCATCAGTTTGTACAACTCCTACCATAGGGATATTGGCAGTGGGAGTGTTGGATTGTTGTTGCGGAGTATTAAAATCAAAATAGTCCTCAAATCCATCAAAAGGAGTTCCCTTAAATGGATTTATTGGAGGAGAGGAGGAGGTTTCTGGGATGCTTATCTCTCTCTGGATAGCAGAAACGACACCTTTTGTTACTGTGTATTCGTATCCATAGGGATTACCAATCGCAATGACTGTTTCTCCGACGCGCACGTTTTCGGATTTTTCAAATTCCAAAGAGGGCAGCCCAGAAGCATCAATTTGGATCAGTGCAATATCGGATATTGGGTCTGTTCCAATCAATTGAGCTTCATACTTTTCGCCGCTCTTTCTCTCTACAAGGATTTTGTGAGAACCATCTACAACGTGATTGTTTGTGACAATGTACCCATCTTCGCTAACTATAAATCCTGAACCAGAACCAGCCTTTTGCCATCCATAGCGCGTTTGAGCCAATACTTCAATCTTCACTACAGAGGGACTAACAGAAGCAGCTACTGTGACTATTGGGTCCTTCGAAATCGAGCTTTCATCTGCACCAGAAGAATCTGTTGATGGGGAAGATGAATCGGTTTTTTGGTCTTGAGAATCCTGGTATGCAATCGCAAAAGGGGTTTCAGGGAGTATAGAAGGGTTCCCCGCAATCCAATAAATGGATAGAAAGCTTCCTAGCATTCCACCAATGATGAATAAAATAATACCGACAAGGATCCCTCCTATTCGTTTTTTTGAGAGCAATGTTTCCTGTTGGTTGTCATAACGTTGTTGTGTATTTTCAGACATTTTGTGTCCTCCTTACAAAATCAGGTACATAGATACATTATATATTCCCATAATCGAAGAAAGTTACAGAAAAAAAAGCAATGTAACCCGAATGAAAAACTCACATTCGATTAAGCCTATTCAAAATAATCACTGAATCATTCCATAAAAAAGGTAACAGATTCCAAAGGTCGACTTTTAAAGATTTTTTATTTTTCTATATACTGTATATATGAACGTTTTTTGGAACCACTTCACCAATGATAATGATATGGATAGGATTGCTTTCTTAGTGCGCAAACAGGTAGAAGGTGATCGCCAAACGGCACGTTTATGTGGAAAAAAAGTAGGACTTCTTCTTCATCTTGGATCTCTTCCTTCCGATCTAGGACTCCGTCACATAGGTATTCTTTTGAAAATCTTATCAGAGTATTTTGCAAAGTCGGACCTTTTTCTTCTTTCTGATATGTTTTTCCCCACCTCCCATATGGTTTTTGAAAATTATCTCTCTGACATTCGATACATGCAACAAGAACACTTTCAAATCCAACCAAAACGGCGTCCTTCTATTCAAGTAAGCTTCTTCGGTGGAGTAAAAACATCTTCTTACTTGAGTGAAAAATACCTTGCAAACAGTATTTCTCAAGCTGATTACTTGATCTCTATTGCCGTGCTTGCTGAAGATCCGATTTTTACCATTCACGCCAGCACATCTTCAAATTTTTGGTTGCTTCCATCCTATTCAAAGAATGAGATTTTAATACAAGAAAATTTCCAACAGCGTTGTTTAAGTCTTCTTGAAGCAATCGGCCCCATACAAGCCAAAAACCATTTTTCTATAAATATATATAGTGCGCTAGGCAACTCTTTTCTGGTTCTTTCACCAAATTCTATTTCTGCAGATGCTGTAGCTAGTACCTTGTGTGGAATACCTCCAGCCAAGAACAAATTGTTAGGCAACGCTGACAAAAAAGGGTTTGGTAATTCTGTTTTATCACACATGACCATTTATGGTGATCCAATCAAAAAACCCCTTGTAGAATTCCCGTTTAGCGGGGATACTTACGCTATAGGAATTCACAAAGATCAATGCAATCTTTGTGAGGATTGTACTGTTTTTTGCCCATTGCAAGCGATGTGTATCTGTAATCAACATCTGTTTTGGAACGCAGAAAAATGCAACCGCTGCGGATATTGTATTTCCATATGTCCCCAATCAGCTCTTTTCAAGAGGAGGAAATGATGTCACAAAAAATTCTTGTTATTAACCCTGGTTCAACGTCCACAAAAGTTTCTCTTTATGATGAATCAAGCGAAGTGTATTTCCAAGAAATTTCTCATTCAAAAGCCGATTTAGATGCATTCAAAAATGTCTATGATCAAGAAAACTATCGCGAAAACTCAATTTTAGAAGCCCTATCAAAAGAGAATTATCACCTACAAGACCTTTCGGCCGTGGTAGGCAGAGGTGGTATGTTAGGTCCCATGAAAGCCGGTACCTACAGGGTTAATGATGATATGATCAAAACTGTTCAAAACGTTCAATTTGGACAACATGCTTCCAATTTGGGCTGTGTATTGGCATTGAAAATAGCACAACCGCTTGGAATTCCTGCATATGTTGTCGACCCAGTTTCTGTAGACGAATTTCAAGAAGAATCGTATATGACAGGCATTAAAAATCTCTTCCACAAATCCCTAGACCATCCGTTAAACTGTCGGGCTACAATGCGTCACTACTGCGAAGAAACAGGCAAAATTTTTAACGATACTTCTTGTATTGTTGTTCATCTCGGCGGGGGAATATCGGTATCCTGCATTAAAAAAGGTCGCATTATTGATGTCAACAATGCTATGGAATCAGGCCCTTTTTCTGCAAATCGAGCAGGAACTTTGCCAGCTATCGATGTTGTGAATATGTGTTACAGTGGGGACTACGACAAAAAGAATGTGTACAAAAAGTTGGTAAAAGAAGCAGGGCTTATTTCCTATTTAGGGACAAACGATCTCCGTGACGTCTTATCCATGAGGAAAAACAACGATCCGAAAGCCATGTTGGTTTTCAATGCTCTGATATACCAAATTGCTAAAGAGATTGGTGCAATGTCCGCCGCTATGGCTATTCGTCCTGATGCAATATTAATTACTGGAGGAATGGCCCATAGCGTTGATATGATTGATGGTATCAAAGATTATGTTTCTTTTGTTGCCCCTATTCATGTGTATCCTGGGAGTGACGAAATGAAAGCTCTGGCAGAAGGAGCCCTACGGGTACTTCAAAACGAAGAACAAGAGCTATCATATCCACCCTGTCAATCTCATCAATCAGCATAAACTTATTACATTTTCAAGGAGGGAATCGTGATTCACACATTTCAAGAAGCAAAAAAACGTGCTCTGGAGCTTACGCCTGCAAAGATGGCTGTTGTTGCAGCCGGAGATAGCGCAGTTTTAGATGCTGTCTTTCAAGCGTATAAGGATGGGTTTATTCAACCGATCCTCATTGACACACCAGAAGCTATACAAAAAGCATCGGATGGTCGCTATCCGCTGGATGAAGTTGAAATTATTCCCATTCAGTCATTTGTCGATCAATGCAAAAAAGGGCTTGAATTAGTAAACAACGGAGCAGCTAACATTTTGATGAAAGGCTTAATACCAACTCCCATTTTGTTTAAGGAGATATTAAACAAAGAGTATGGGATCCGCAAAGGAAAAATACTGTCTCATGTGGGCGTAATAAAAAGCCCCGTTTACCACAAAATGATATTGATGACAGATGGGGGAATCTGTATTGCTCCATCGCTAGAAGAAAAAATTGAAATCTTAAAGAACGCTTTGGAGGTTTCAAAAGGGCTTGAAATCGGGTGCCCAAAAGTGGCCGCAATATCTGCTGTGGAAACTGTTTCCTTAAAGATGCAGTCTACGATTGATGCTTCCATATTAACAATCATGAACCGCAGAAGACAAATTCCGGGATGCATTATTGAAGGACCTTTAGCAATTGACAACGCCGTCTCTGCAGAAGCTGCTGAACATAAAGGCATTCATTCGGAAGTCTGTGGGGATGTCGATATTACTTTAATGCCTAACATTGAATCAGGTAACATTTTTTATAAGGTTTTGGTGTATTTAGGTGGAGGCAAAACCGAATCTGCTGGCGTAACAGTAGGCGCAAAAGTACCCATTGTTGTTCCCTCCAGAGCGGATACTCCCGAGAACAAATACAATGCCATACTTATTGCTGCCTTAATGAGTGCTGCAAAAAAGGCATGAAGCACCTCAGCCATCCATATATACATACAAAGAAAGAGGACCTAGAATGAAAGATGCATTGATATTAGTCATTAATCCTGGTTCAACGTCTACAAAAATCGCGATTTTCCGAAACGAAACCAATGAGATGCAAAAGAATATTACTCATTCATCTGAAGAACTTCAACACTTTAAAACTCTCTTTGATCAACTAGAATACCGTAAAGAAAAAATTATTGATACCATTACCTCTGCAGGATACTCTTTAGAGGACATTACTGCCATAGCCTCTCGGGGTGGTGTCTTAAAGCCCTTAACCTCAGGAGTATATCCTTTTTCAGATCAAATGATCGATGACCTTCGTACGGGACGCTATATGCTTCATGCTTCCAATCTTGGGGCAGTCATTGGCCAGCAATTATGCCAACAATACAACATTCCAGGATTTATTGCAGATCCAGTTACAGTAGATGAAATGGAAGACTTAGCCCGTATTTCTGGATTAAATGGTATTCAAAGAAAATCGATTTGGCACGCTCTTAATCAAAAACACGTTGCCCGAAAAGCTTCCAGAAAATTACGCAAGCATTACGAAGAGGTCAACTTGATTGTAGTACATATGGGGGGTGGCATCTCCATTGGCGTTCATAAAAAAGGGCGTTGCGTGGATGTTAACAATGCATTGAATGGAGAAGGACCCTTTAGTTCTGAAAGAGCGGGAACTCTTCCAACGCTAGGTTTGGTTGATCTTTGTTTTTCGGGTCCATATACCCATGCAGAAATGAAAAAGCTTCTTGCGGGTCGTGGAGGAATGGTCTCTCACCTAGGCACAAACAATGCCAAAGATGTGGAGGATCAATCTGAAGAAGGGGCAGAAGAACCCAAAAAGATCATGAATGCAATGATATATCAGTTAGCGAAAGAAATTGGAAGAGCTTCTGCTGTACTTAAGGGACAAGTAGACAGTATCATTTTTACTGGTGGCATGGCCTATTCTCCCGTTATTGTAAAACAATTAAAAGCTCATTTAGGCTTTATTGGAGCCCCATTTGACGTGTATCCAGGTGAACATGAAATGGAAGCATTGGCTTCTAATATTCTTCAAGTATTGAACGGTGAAATGAAGGCAAAATCGTATGAAGGATAACCAAACATCTGCAAAGAATATTTGGGTTTTCATTGGAAACATGGGTTCGGGCAAAAGTGAGATATCGATCAATTTTGCTATTCATCGCAAAAAAGAACATCCCCAGCGTCCTGTTAAACTAATTGACCTAGATATTATTAAGCCATATATCCGTTTACGGGATCGAGAAAAAGAAATCACGAATCAAGGAATTGATTTATTGCTACCCGATAAGGCAGTTCGAAATATGGATATGCCAATTGTTCCCTCTCATATATATGATTTTTTACGAACTGACTCCTATGACCTTATCATGGACGTTGGTGGGGAAGAGAACGGATGTACTACGATTGCACAATTTCAAGAAGTACTCTATACATCCAACTTAGAAGTTTATCTTGTTGTGAATACTCTTCGTCCATTCTCCAATACTGTCGATCGTATAAAACACACTTTGCGCTCACTAGAAGCACATTCACGCCTTAAGGTAACTGGTTTAATCAGTAACACACATCTGCGATTCCAAACAGATGATAAATCGGTTTTAGACGGGTTACAAAAAGTCGAACAAGTTTCCAAAGATACTTCTATTCCTATTGCCTGGACAAGTATCTGGCATGAAATAATAACGGATCAGCTACTAGAGAGAATTCCCTATCCTATTCTACCCATTAAATTGTTTTTGACATTCCCATGGGAAAAAACTTCCTCAGAAGGTTTGTAAGAATGATTGCCTAAAAACTAATCAAGTAAAGACTTGCTTGTTGATTTGAATTAACAACGAAAACTGGTACCATATTCATACTCTACGTGCCCGTAGCTTAACGGATAAAGCGCCGGCCTCCGGAGCCGTAGACTGGAGGTTCGATTCCTCTCGGGCACAAGTTTTTATTATAGGGTTATGCTACCAATGAATGAAACATGAAACAACAATCTAACAAGAGACTTCTTCGTAAAGGACCTTTCATTGTGATTGCATTGTTTGTATTGCTTATTTTTGCTAGTGGCCAAGTCCTTTTATTCTTACCGATCACAGAATATCAAACAACCCCTCTGTTAAAGTCCAAGATAGAGAATCATATCCAACCTCTTAGTTTTATAGGATTCCTACCCGCTAAAACCCTTCTTTCTTTACCTATGAAAGAAATTGTGGGAGAATCGTATCAGTTTAAAAAAATCGAACGACTAGGTCTTTTTCGATGGAAAATTCAAATCACCGAACCAACCTCTGTCTTTTTTGTATCAATCAACAATTATCTATACCCTTGTGACCGCAATGGTACTATTTTAACAATTCCAAATGTGACAGGTTCTCTAGTGCAAGGAAACGAAGATATTCTTTATACAATAACAATTGCACGACCGCAAATCAAAGAATTTAATGAAGGCAATCCAACTGATTCAAGTTTCGATTTCACAGAAATTTACAATACGGAACTACAACCCTTTGTTGAATATATCGTGCAATCTTCAAGTCATCTTGGGCCTCAAATAAGCGACATATTGTATACAGTTGAAAACGGTATTGAGTTTACTAAAATATCCACTGCTGGGCACACAATTCAATGTATTTTTGGAAACGAAAAATCCTATTCAAGTTTAGAAAAAAAATTAGATGCCACTGAAAAATATTTAAAAAAACAAAATACATACGAAGATTTCAACTGCATTGATTTGCGATTTCGAAGACAAGCAGTTTGCTCGAATATTGAAGAACCTTCTTCATAAGAACAAGAAAAGCAGTCAAAACAGGAAGATACCAATGAAAATGGAACGAATTGCACACATGAAAACTAACATGAAGAAGCTTTGTCAATAGAATCAAAAAGGATTTTCCAAAACTTCTTACCATACGTAGCATTTTGTTTCCAATTTTAAAACCAAATGTAAAATAAGAACCGCGTGTCACTTTTTTTTTCATAAAAGTACAACTTTGTGTAGTATAATCTTGACAAAAAACTTGATTTTTGAAGTTCCCTTCCTTATTATTAAATCATCAACGAATGAATTTGTAAAATAGTATATACGATCATGAACAATACAAGTTCCTTTGAAGGGAGGCAGTAAATGTCAGAGAATTCTAGTGTAAACTCTTGGAAACGATATCCTAAAGTTGTTGTTGTAGGTATTGGTGGTGGAGGAACGAATGCTGTTAATAGGATGGTTGGCTATGGCCTGGATAAAGTGCATTTTATTGCAGTAAATACTGATGTGCAAGCTCTCGACCACTCAGAAGCACCTATTAAGCTCCAGATTGGTGCTCGTATTACTGACGGATTAGGTGCTGGAGCAAATCCAGAACTAGGGGAAAAATCAGCACAGGAAAATGAAGACGATATTCGACAGCTTTATGAAGGAGCTGACATGGTTATCCTTACCGCTGGAATGGGAGGTGGTACCGGAACGGGTGCTATTCCCGTTTTTGCCAGAATTGCTCAAGATATGGACATCCTTACAGTTGCCATTGTTACAAGACCCTTTCTTTTTGAAGGAAAAAGAAGAATTGAATACGCCGATCAAGGCATCAGAAAACTGAAAGATCATGTAGATGCAATTGTGACAATTGATAATGAAAACCTCTTAACAATGGAAAAAAAGTCTGCTCCAATGGAAGAGTCGTTTGGTTTGGTAGACGAAGTATTGCACCAATGTGTTCGAGGTATATCTGAACTTCTGTATGAAACAGGTTTTGTAAATGTGGACTTTAAGGATTTACAAAAAGTTCTCAAAGATTCAGGAAAAGCTTATTTTGGGATTGGCTATGCCAAAGGAGATCAAAGAGCTATTGAAGCAGCTCAAAACGCAGTGAACAATAGAATGATTGACAAAGACGTTCTAGAATCTGCAAAATCCATCCTTATCAATCTTCGAGGATCCACAAAATTTTCGATGGAAGAAGCAATGAAAAGTGTGAATGAAATTACCTCTTTGGCTAAAAATAATGGCTTAGACCCCGAAGTAATTTGGGGTGGAGGAAACTTTCGCAGCATTAAAGATGATGAAGTATATATCACCGTCATAGCAACCGGCATACCAGAAGACATAAAACAACCCTCCCCCAAAACCGTTGCAAAAAAAGCAACCTCTCTACCTGTAACGGAAGATGCATATGATGATAGCAATGAAGAAGGGTTAGATATTCCTGATTTTTTACGCTCTCAAATGGGCTAAACATAGTCATATTACCCAGAAAGGTTTTCTAGAATTATGAGATCAAAGAAACCGACCGATGCCGTATCTGTTGTTGTTGTTGCTTTTTGTTTCGTTATTGCCGCCATTATTTTAGTACAAATATTTCGAACTATTTCCTTTACCAGCAAAACTTCAACCCTACCATTGGATGTAACAAGAACAGAAATCATGATTCTAGCAGATGGGTTTAATTCAAAATCCGAAACCATTTATTATGCACCCACAGGTGGGGTAGTAAATCGAATAAAAATAGCAGGTGCTGTTGTTCGTATTGGTTCTCCTATGCTTTCCATTGAGAAAGATTCAACAAGCTCTGAAATTCAATCCAACACTCATGGCGTTCTTAGCTATATTCGAGACAACCTCGAAGATACTTTTACAATCGAGAATGCTTTTGAAGGTACAATTTCTTTAGAAGACATGCTCAATCCTCCAACACAATTCGAACGCGTTGAAGATGGAAAAAAAGTAAAAGAGGGTGATTTCATTTGCAAAGTAGTCAATAACGAAAGCATATCCTACCTGCTTCTTGTTGATTCAAAATATGCATCGGAACTCAATGTTGGTGTTTCACAAACCTTTACATTGACATATCCAGCAAATCTTTCTGTAAGTGGTACTATCACAAAAAAAGAACCTTTCAACGATGATTACGTGCTTGTTAGCTTCACCACTCCTCACTATGTAGAAACTCTCTTAAATACCAGAAAAGTTAGTGGTTATTTTTCATTTGGATTTCACAATGCCGCCATTCTTCCTCCTTCTGCTATAAAAAAAATTGCTCCTGGTCAGTTTGCCATGTATTATCTTCCTTTCGATAGCACAAAACCAGTATATACACCCGTTACTGTTAAGGGCTATCAACCTGGCACCAACTACTACATTGTGACTGAAATTGGCTCCGGAGATGATGTCAAGAAGATAGATGAATGCAGGGGAATGGAAGTGTATACAAATTGGGAACAAATCGAAAAAGAGTTATTCACCAATGAACCATGAAGAAACATTAGCATCAAAACTGCGCCACCTCCACCAAGAAATTGATGGTCTTGCAAAAAAAAGTGGCAGGGACCCATCTTCCATTCACCTTATGTGTGTATCAAAAAAAGCAACTCCCCAGGAAATAGCAGAAGCCATTGAACAGGGGGAGAATTGTTTTGGAGAAAACTATATACAAGATGCCCTTCCCAAAATTGAAACTATTCAACAAATGGTTCAATCCAAAGCGAAAGCGCAACAAAAACTAGCATTTTATTTCATTGGGCATCTTCAAAAAAACAAAGTAAAAAAGGCTATTCCTTTCTTTCAACGTATTGACTCTGTTGATTCTGTCAAAATAGCCACTACTATATCTGCGACCATCGAATCTCTTGTTAACGAGAATGCCTATCCGCATAAAAAGTATCCCTATCCTATTCTTCTCGAAGTAAAAACCACCCATGATACCGCAAAATTCGGGATTACTCCCCAGAATGTGCCTCTTGTAATTGAATCCATATTGATGCTAAAACATCTACAAATTGAAGGATTTATGACAATGGCACCATGGACAAATGAGGAGTACGAGATTCGACACTGTTTTTCCATGTTACGTTCTTTGAAAGAAGAGATGGAGTCCAAATTTAGGATCCCTTTCCCAGTCTTATCGATGGGAATGACCAATGATTATCCATACGCTATCCAAGAAGGTTCCACGTTATTGCGTATTGGAAGTGCAATTTTTGGAGGTTCACAATGAAATCAATTACTGAATTTTTTAAGAATTTATTCACCATTTCCCCCGAGGAAGAGGATGAAGAAGAAGAAATTGTAGAGTCTTCACCAGAACAAGACCACGTTGCTTATTTAAAAGAGAATTCACGTCATAGTGATACCACTCCCCAAAACAAGCCTCTTGTGCAAAAACGGTTTTTAAAATCCAACAATACTCAGCAATCATCCTCATCCTCTTGTTTAGAAATTGACTATATTACGATCCCTAAAGATGAAAAAGAAGCTCTTACTCTAGCAAAAGTGACGATCGACAAACTACAAAATGGTCACCCTGTTATTGCTTCAGCAAAAGAGATTATTCGAGACGGTAAGTATTATTTCATGCTTTTTGGCGCGTGTTATGCTTTGCAATGCAAAATTGAAAAAATTACTCAGTACAGTTACTTGTTCTTACCAAAAAACTACAATGTCAATGCATTGAACAAGAAAGAATTTATTCACCATGAAAGCAGAGAATCCTTTTTGGGCGATTTAGAAGATTCTTCTTTCTAGTATTCCGATGGGAAATCTCATAGCGAATGATCCACTTTATACATTTTTGAACTTTTATCACCTTAACTTGTTCACTATATATGGAATTTCCTTTGCAGAACACAAACTTTTCTTATTTAGGGACACAATTAAACGATTATCCACACGTTGTTTATTACAATTATGTTTTTTTACCACCCTTTTTTCCGTACAATATTACTATGAACCAGGAAGATAGAGTCCTTTTTACAGCGTATACAGAACAGTTTCACCAAGATGTTTATCGTGTTGCTTTGTATTTTGCAAGAAACCCTGACGATGCAAACGACATAACACAAGAAGCATTTCTACGTGCCTGGAAATACTTCCACACATTTGATCGGGCTACGGATTTTAAAAACTGGATTCTGCAAATCTTACGCAACACCTTTCTTTCCAGTATTCAAAAAAACAAAAGGATGATTCACCCTGAAAAAGGTTTGAGTCATCTTCCGGATAAAAGACCACTACATGATCAACAACTATTCGATAATCAACGCATCAACAATCTTCGTAACGCAATCCAGAACCTCCCCACAGATTTTAGAGAAGTTATTATTCTTTCTGACATGGAAGGATTGAGTTACGAATCCATCTCCCAAATTCTCCAGATACCCATTGGTACAGTTCGTTCAAGACTACATAGAGCACGATTGCTCCTCAAAGAAAGGGTAAATCCAGCAATATGAGTAAAAGACCAGATCCTTCCCTATGCAAATCAAAGCAATTACTTGTGAATGATTTAATAGACAACCGTTTGACGGAAATTGAAAAAGCAGATTTTTTACGTTGGATTCAAAATTGTCACCAGCAGTACCATTGTACCATCTGTCATGATCGCATTCAATCCTTCAGTAGCCTGAAAATACTTTGCAAAGAACTTGCAATTCATGTTCACGCGCCACCTGATATTCTTGATAAAATTAAGACACAGCTATACTGATAAGTTTTTTTTGCTTCTGTTTATTTCAACCAATAATTTGGAGCTTCTCGTACAATTTGTATATCATGAGGGTGAGATTCACGAACTCCCGATTGTGTAATTTGCACAAAGTAAGCATTCTCTTGCAGTTGTTGGATCGTTTGAGCTCCTAGATATCCCATTCCAGCTCGTAATCCACCCAACATTTGATACACAAATTCACCCAATCGTCCCTTGAAAGGTATTCTTCCAACAATTCCTTCGGGTACCAACTTGGAAGTATCCATATCGTCCTGAAAATAACGAGATCCTCCGCCTTCTTTCATTGCCTCTAGAGATCCCATACCACGATATTCTTTGTATTGTCTTCCCTCTAAATAAATCAAATCGCCAGGACTTTCTTCAAGACCAGCCAAAAGATTTCCGAGCATAACCGTAGAAGCACCTGCAGCTAAAGCCTTTGTGATGTCGCCTGTAAATCGGATACCGCCATCGGCAATAACAGGAATACCATACTCCTTTGCTACATCATAGCAATACATAATGGCAGACAACTGAGGTACTCCTACTCCAGCTATCACACGTGTTGTACATATGGAACCAGGGCCTATTCCAACTTTAATGGCTGAGGCTCCTGCCTCAATTAGATCTTTTGTTGCTTGCCCTGTAGCAACATTTCCAGCAATAATGTTCAAAGCAGGAAATGCATGTCGTACTTTCTTTAGAAGATTGATAATGCCGATATGATGCCCGTGTGCTGAGTCGATAACTAATACATCTATGCCGGCTTTTACCAACAACTCCACTCGATCCATGCAATCGGGTGATGTTGAAACAGCTGCTCCAACGCGAAGACGACCCTTGTCATCTTTGCAAGAATTTGGATATTTTTTGATCTTATCAATATCTTTTATTGTGAACAATCCAGTAAGTTTGAAGTTTTCATCCACAATGAGTAATTTTTCTACCTTATAATTCGAAAGAATATTTTTTGCCTCATCAATTGTAGTTCCTTTTGGAGCAGTAATAAGGTTTTTTTTGGTCATCACGCTTTCGATAGAAACAGAATAATCTGTAACAAAACGAATGTCACGGTTTGTTATGATACCAATTAGAGTGTTTTCGCCGTTCGTAATAGGAACACCAGATATTTTGTATTTTTTCATAATATCCAAAGCATCTTGAACGGTATTGTCTTTATGTGTTGTGACCGGATTGGTGATTAAGCCACTTTCAGAGCGCTTGACACGATCAACTTCATCGGCTTGTTTATGGGCGGATAAGTTTTTATGAATGATCCCAATACCACCTTGGCGTGCTAAAGCAATAGCAAGCTTTGAATCTGTAACACGGTCCATGGCTGCACTAACGATGGGGATGTTTAACTGAATGTCTTTTGTAAGTTGTGTGTGAAGTTGAACTTTTGCAGGCAAAACTTCTGATTTAGCAGGAACTAACAAGAGATCATCAAACGTAAATCCGGTTCCGATTATTCTATTTGAGATTGTTTTTTGCATTCATGCCTCCGGTGTTTTCGTATATATTGTAAGATGTTTTGGCTCCTTATCAATCACAATTCTAAAATTCTTTGAAATAAAGAATAAAAATGAAAAATCAGAAATATGTAAACAGTCTTTTTTTGTATAATACTACTTTATGAAAAAAATATGTACTTCTTCAAAAATATGGTTGTTTGATGTCGACAAAACACTTTACCCACCCAATTGTGGCCTATATCAAGAGGGCAACAAAAGGATCAATAGCTATATACAAAAAAACTTACAAATTCAACCCTTTGAAGTAAATGCCATTCGGAAAGAGTACATGAAGAAATATGGAACAAGCCTATTGGGTTGTATCAAAGAGAAAGGACTTGATGGAAATGATTTCTTGCAGTATGTCCATTCGCTTCCTTTAACAAATTTTCTGACATCACAACCCTTCTTGAAAACTTTTTTGGATACATTGCCAGGAAAGAAAATTGTATTCTCCAACGCCCCTACATTTTACATCTCAGAAATACTCTCAACCGTAGGTATCAAAAATGTCTTTACAAGCATATATGGGATTCAATCTTTTCGGTTTCATGGTAAACCCCATGCCTCCTCGTACAAAAGAGTTCTTCGATGGATCGGGGCCGAACCTCAACAATGTGTTCTTGTAGATGACATGAAAATAAATTGTGACACTGCCAAGCAACTTGGTTTTCATGCTATTTGGATTGATGAAAACCAGATGTATAATGATTACTATACTGACATTTTAATACCTAGCTTACAGAACTTTGTTACTTCACAAGAATGGGAGCTTCATTGATATGAATATTTTGATTTTTTTTGGTGGCATTTCTCCTGAGCATGAAATCTCTGTTGTTTCCTCTCAAACCGTAGTTAAGAACATAAATTTAGACAAGTATACTCCCATTCTAATAGGAATTTCTCGCACAGGTCAGTGGCGTGTTTTTTCTATAGAAGACTTCTATTCCATCCATAACGTGGAAGATTGTAACGAACCTCTCCCCATTTCTTTAGAGTTTTCGCAGCAGCCAGTGTTGCATGTTGGAGAACAGAATATCCCGATTCATTGTGCTTTTCCTGTTCTTCATGGGAAAGCAGGAGAAGATGGTTGCATCCAAGGATTGTTAGAATCTATGCATATCCCTTACGTAGGGTGTGATGTAGAGTCCTCCTCTTTGTGTATGAACAAAATCCTTACTAAAATTGTACTAAAGCAAGCTCAAATACCCATAACCCCTTATCAAATTCTTACCAAGCAACAATTTCAAGATCCACATTTCTCTCCTCAAAAGTGTATTGAAGCATTTGATTTGCCTTTGTTCATTAAAGAACCTCATGGCGGTAGCAGTATTGGTGTCGTAAAAGTATCTCGCCCAGATCAATTCTACCCAACATTAAACGATCTCTTTCAGAAAGAAAACACTGCTCTTGTCGAAAAAACAATTGTAGGAAGAGAGATAGAATGCGCTATTTTAACGACCATCCAAAACAACACTGTGCAGTGGATGGCTTCATTACCAGGAGAAATAATACCAAAGAGAGAATTCTATGATTATGCAGCGAAATACCTAGAAGACTCAACCCGACTAGATATCCCCGCTCAGCTTCCCAAAGAATTGATCCAAGAAATTCAATTGCTATCGATCAAAGCAGCAAAAGCTCTTGAATGTTTTGGCCTAGCAAGAGTCGATTTCTTTTTAACAAAAGAGAATCAAATCTTGATCAATGAGATTAATACCATCCCTGGCTTCACGTCCATCTCAATGTACCCTTCCTTGTGGAAAGCAAGTGGTATTGACACTCCTGAACTTATTGAAAACCTTATTCAATCAGCATTTTACCGAAAGGAATCAAACCAATGAATACAAAATATTTGTTTATTGTTGGAGGCGTAATGTCCTCTCTTGGCAAAGGCATTCTCACCTCTTCTATCGGGATGATATTGAAATCAAAAGGATACCAGGTGAGTATCATTAAGTTTGATCCCTATCTGAATGTTGATGCCGGCCTACAAAATCCTTACCAGCATGGAGAAGTCTTTGTAACCTCCGATGGAGCTGAAACAGATTTAGATTTGGGACATTATGAAAGATTTCTCAACCAAAACATGCTCCGTTCTTCCAATGTTACATCTGGGAGCGTATACCAAGAGCTTATTGAAAAGGAGCGTCGAGGTGAATATTTAGGAGCAACTGTTCAAGTGATTCCTCACTTAACACAAGAGATTAAAAATAGAATTTTAAGGCACACAGAAGAGACAAAAGCAGATATTATTATTTCTGAAGTTGGAGGTACCATTGGAGACATTGAAGGTTCCCCTTTTCTAGAAGCCATTCGTGAGTTTACCAACGAAAACAACCCCGAAGATATCGCATTGATTCACCTTACCTATCTACCGCATTTATGTACAACAGGGGAACTAAAAACAAAACCAACACAACATAGTGTTGCTGAGCTCCGCAGAGTGGGTATTAAGCCTACTATTATTGCTTGTAGAACAGATATTCCACTAGAAGACGATATCCGAAATAAAATTTCCCTATTTTGTGATGTAAAACGAGATTTTATTTTCTCGGTACAAGACGTAAAAAATGTTTATGATGTACCAAGGATGATTGAAAAAGAAGGCTTTTGCAATGCATTGGAAAACGTCTGGAATTTAAAAACAAAAAAATGCAATATGGAAACCTGGAATCAAACCATTGACAGAATGAATCATGTAAAGGATGAGGTTCGCATTGGTATTGTTGGAAAATATGTGGAATTAGGAGATGCTTATTTGTCTATGGTAGAGGCATTAAAACATGCCCAGATTCCGAACAATGTAAAGGTAGCAATTCACTGGTTTCAAAGCGAAGATATTGCCGTAGAAAATGCAGAGAAAAAACTACACAATATGCATGGAATACTTATTCCTGGTGGTTTTGGAGTACGTGGCATAGAGGGAATGATTATCGCTTCTCAGTATGCCCGGGAAAACAATCTTCCTTTCTTTGGTATTTGTTTAGGAATGCAAATCGCTGTGATTGATTTTGCTCGACATGTTTTAAAACTAGAAAACGCACATTCTACCGAGTTTGACTCAAACACTCCCTATCCAGTCATTGATCTGATGGCTGATCAAAAGAATCTTGACAAAAAAGGTGGAACCATGAGGTTAGGAGATTACAATTGCAAGATCAAAAAACCTTCGAAGGCCTATGATATCTATCAAGAAGAACTCATTGTCCAACGCCATCGTCATCGATATGAGTTTAACAATGCAATGATGCCTTATTTTGAAAATACGAACATGAAGTTGTCCGGTTTTAATCCAAAAAGAGGTTTGATTGAAATGGTTGAACTTTTAGATCATCCCTTTTTCGTTGGATGCCAGTTTCACCCCGAACTCCTTTCTCGGCCCATAAAACCTGAACCTCTTTTTACACATTTCGTTCAAGCCGCAAAGGAACGAAAAGAATCTATCGATAAGAAATCATAAACCATGACGGAAAAAAAGATCATTCTTCGTGGTGCTCAGGTACACAATCTAAAGAACATTCATTTAACCTTGCCCAGAGACAAGTTAATTGTTATTACCGGACTTTCTGGTTCTGGTAAATCCTCTCTGGCTTTTGACACCATTCATGCAGAAGGGCAGCGTCGATATTTAGAATCTTTGTCCTCGTATGTACGTCAATTTATTGGTCAAATGAAAAAACCAGAGATCGACCATATTGAAGGTCTATCACCCACTGTTGCAATAACCCAAAAAACAAGTAGTCGAAATCCACGCTCAACCGTAGGTACATTAACAGAGATTTATGATTACATGAGACTTCTTTGGGCGCGAGTTGGAACCCCTCATTGTCCTTCCTGCGGGAAAAAAATCGAAAGTCAGTCGGTGGACCAAATTGTAGATTCAATCCTTGAACAATGGGATCATAAGAAGATTCAAATCGTAGCTCCCATAGCCAAACAAAAAAAGGGTGAATACAAAAACATCTTCACCTCTTTGCGTAAAAAGGGATTCGTTCGAGTGTATGTGGATGGCACCCTTTACGATTTAGACGATGACATTGTTTTAAAGAAAACACACAAACACGATATATCCGTTGTTATCGATCGAATGAAAGTAAACTCTGCGGATCGAAGCAGAATTACAGACTCTGTAGAGCAAGCTCTTCTTTTAGGGGACCATGTCCTTGATATTATGTATGAAGACCAAGACAATCAATGGAAGATTAAAACCTACTCTGAAACATTTGCATGCCTTGATTGCAACATTTCTTTGCCTGAAATCGAACCCAGGCTTTTTTCATTTAACAATCCTTCGGGGGCTTGCCCAAATTGTTCAGGCCTTGGCTTTGTGCGAAAAGTTGATCCAAGCCTTGTTGTCCCAGATTCTTCTCTGTCAATATCCAAAGGAGCCATTTTTGTACCTGGCTTCCACAATACAAACGATAGCTATGTTCTTCGAAAGCTTGAACGATATATAAAAATGCATGGAGAAGATAGCGATGCTCCCTTCAAAGACCTTTCTTCTGATATGCAGCACATTCTTCTGTATGGAAAAGGTCGTTTTGAAGGAATCATTCCAACCATAGAAAGGCGTCACAGAGAAACCATGTCAGAGTCCTCACGTTTGGAATATGAAAAATATATGGTGACAACTCTATGTTCTTCATGCTCTGGAGCAAGATTAAAACCAGAAGCATTGGCCGTCACAATGCAAGAAAAAAATATCTTTGAAGCCTCCTCAATGTCAATACGCAACCTACTGGAATTTATGGAATCTCTCCATTTTTCTCCTTCCAAAACCATTATCGCTTCACGGATTTTAAAAGAGATTACGCAACGGTTACATTTTATCATCAATGTAGGGCTTGAATACTTGAACCTATCAAGATCCTCTGCTTCTCTTTCTGGAGGAGAAGCACAAAGACTTCGACTTGCCTCGCAAGTTGGTTCTGGACTGATGGGCGTATTGTATATTCTTGACGAACCGAGTATAGGTCTCCATCCAAAAGACAATGAAAAGCTTTTGGACACCCTTATGAAGCTGCGAGACACGGGCAACACTGTCATTGTTGTCGAACATGATGAAGAAACCATCCGCAAAGCGGATTACATTGTTGACATGGGCCCTCTTGCAGGAATTCAGGGGGGAGAAGTTGTTGCACAAGGTTCGTTGGAAGAAGTGTTGCGATCAGAAAAGTCTCTTACTGCCCAATACTTGAATGGTACAAGGTCCATCCCTTTACCCGAAAAAAGACGAGAAGGAAATGGAAATCATATTGTTTTAAAGGGTGTTCAAGAACACAACCTCAACAATATTAGCGTCACGTTCCCTCTTGGTAACATTGTTTGCGTTACTGGAGTTTCTGGTTCAGGAAAAAGCACCCTTATCAATGATGTTCTCTACAAAGCTTTCAAAAAAGAATTCGGGAGTCGCAATGTAATCCCTGGTAAGTACAAAAGTCTACAAGGAATAGAGCATATCCAAAAATGCATGCTTGTTGATCAGAATCCTATTGGGCGTACACCTAGGTCCAATCCAGCCACATATGTCGGCCTATGGACTGAGATTCGAAAAATCTTTGCTGCTCTTCCTGAATCTAAGATTAGAGGATATTCACAGGGACGGTTTAGTTTTAATGTTCGCGGGGGTCGGTGTGAAAGCTGCAAAGGCGATGGATTGGTCAAAGTAGAAATGCAGTTTTTACCTGATGTTTATGTCCCTTGCGAAGTATGCAAAGGAAAACGCTTTAATCGAGAAACCTTGGAAATCGAGTATCGTGGATCCAACATAGTTGATGTATTAAACATGACAGTAAATGAGGCTTTAAGTTTATTTTCTGCTTATCCCCAAGCGGTTCGAAAATTATCCCTGCTACAAAATGTTGGTTTGGGCTATATTACATTAGGACAATCTTCTACAACCTTATCCGGGGGAGAAGCACAACGTATCAAGCTTGCTCTTGAGTTAAGCAAGAGGACCATTGGTCACACCTTGTACATTTTAGATGAACCCACAACTGGACTTCATTTTGAAGACATCAAAATGCTTTTATCTGTTTTGCATCAATTGGTTGATAAAGGAAACAGTATCATTATCATTGAACACAACCTAGATGTTATTAAGTGTTCCGATTACATTATTGATTTGGGTCCTGGTGGTGGTGAATTTGGAGGCAATGTCATTGTTCAGGGCTCTCCAGAAGATGTCATTCGTAATGCAAAAAGTTATACGGGTTCTTATTTGAAACCTTTTTTATTACGTTGAGAGGATTGTATGTTACTAAAAAAACCACTATCCATTCGAAGTGATATTTTATCAAAAACAGGTGCCATTGAAGAATACTATGCAGATGCATGGCTCCATGCTTTTCAAATGCCCCAAAACCATCAGCTTACGATGGCAATTGCAAGTCCAACGTTTTGTAGTTCTATAAACAAAACACCTAGTGAATATGCCATATCCCGTCTTGGAACAATCATTGCTGAAAAACACCACCTAGAAGAAGGACAAAAACCCAAAGACTTCTACAATCGTGTTTTCTCCCTTATCCAAGAAGGTTTGCAAAAACGTTCTATCAAAACCAATACTGACATGACCACATCCTTGCTCGTATTGACCATCGATGATTCCAACACTGCCCATTATTGCAATGCAGGATATTGCAAAGCTTTGCTTTGGAATAAAAATTCTTTGTTTAGCTTGACTCCAACTTCTAATAGTGACAGTCAGATATCGCTTCCTCTTGGGATGATTGATCCTATTAAACTTTCTGTGACGAAGCCAGAGATTGAGTATTCACACGTCCGACTCCGAAAAGGAAATGCCATTGTTCTACTTTCCCCAGGCATTATTGAAAAAAAAGACATGCCACAAAAAATCAAAAAAATCCTTTTGGACAATAGGGACACAAAAGTTCTATGTCACCGGATTATGGATGCATATCAGAAAAGTATGCAGGAATCACAAGAACAACAAGTATCTGATCCCGACGATTTTCTTGCGGAGGATTCTACAACAATAATAGGATGCATCTATATCAAGTAAGTAGGAGAAAAATGAACACAAGCGGTGAAAAAAAAATTGATTGGGTGCGAAAACATATGCCTCTTCTCTCGATCCTTGAAGAACAATTGCAAAGTACAACCCCATTTCAAAATCTGACAATTGCAATCTGCATTCATTTAGAAGCCAAAACGGCTAGACTTGCTGAAGTACTTGTCCAAGGAGGGGCCAAGGTCCTTTTGTCAAGTAGCAACACACTTTCCACGCAAGACGATGTAGCTATTGCTGTTGCAGAACATGGGGTACAAGTTTTTGCCAAGCATGGTTGTACAGAAGCAGAATACAATACCTTCCTAGACCAAATGCTGCAACAAAAACCCGATATCATTTTGGATGATGGGGGAGATCTGACCAACCTTCTACATGAAAATTACGCCCAACAGATTCCTTCCATGCTGGGCGGATGCGAAGAAACTACCACGGGAGTGATCCGACTGCAATCTAGATACAGACAAAACCAGTTACAATTGCCCATGATTTTAGTCAACGATGCCCATTCCAAGTATCTTTTTGACAATCGATATGGAACGGGTCAATCCGTATGGACTTCCATTATGAACAGTACGAATCTTATTGTAGCAGGGAAAAAAGTTGTAGTGTCTGGGTATGGGTGGTGTGGAAAAGGAGTTGCAAGTCGAGCTAAAGCATTGGGAGCCTCTGTGATTGTAACAGAAATCAATCCAATTAAAGCCTTGGAAGCTCACATGGATGGCTTTCAAGTTATGACAATGGAGAAGGCTGCACCTTTAGGAGATATTTTTATCACTGTAACCGGTTGCAAAGAAGTAATCTCCTCTTCGCATTTTGACCTGATTAAAAACAATGCCATTCTTTGCAATGCCGGGCATTTCAATGTAGAAGTTGATATGAAAGCTTTAGAACTCAAAACGGTTAGCAAAAAGAATGTTAGAGAGCATGTTTCGCTGCATATACTCGACAATGGAAATCAACTTCATGTCCTAGCCGATGGAAAACTAGTAAACCTTGCATCAGGAGACGGTCATCCTGCAGAAATTATGGATTTATCATTTGCTTTGCAGATTTTATCTGCTTTGTATCTCGTTCATAATAAGCTACCAATAGGTCTATATCCTGTTCCTACTAGCATTGACAATCAAGTTGCTTCCATGAAACTTCACTCATTAGGTCTTTCTATTGATCAATTGACACCCTCTCAAAAAGACTATCTAGAGTCGTCGTTCATCCATTAAAAACAATTCTTTTTCTCCCATTTTTCCGTATTCTTTCCTTTAAAATTACTACTTTTTGTATTATACTTCTTGCATGAAGCAGGAACATCAAGGTTTACAATCAATTGCAATGAACAAAAAGGCTTTTCATGACTATCATATACTGCAAAAAATGGAAGCTGGTATTGTTCTTTCTGGACCTGAAATTAAAGCTATTCGGGCTAGACGTGTAAATTTTGTAGATAGCTATGTCACGATAGAAGAAGGACAGGCTTGGCTTCACAACCTACACATCCAGGCAGATGTTTCCTATGGAACCTATAGTCCCACTCATAAACGAAAACTTCTACTTCACAAAAAAGAAATTCATAAGCTTTCCCAGAAGGTTTTTCACAAAGGTCTTACCATCATTCCTCTTCAAGTAGTACTAAAGAATCAATGGGCAAAAGTGATCATTGGTCTTGCACAAGGAAAGACAAAATACGATAAACGCCAAGCACTGAAAAAGAAAGAAGAACGAAGAGAAGTAAGGAATATTCTATGAAGCTATGCAAAAGTCAAACCATTGGTTCTAAATGTGTTCGCATCATTGTAAGTGTACTTTTGTGGATATCTTTATTTCAACTACCCTCCAACGCTGAAACCTTACGTTATGCACTGATCAGCCCGGTAGTTAATGTCCGAAATGCAACCTCCACAAAAGGGGATGTAGTATATGTTATCGAAACTCCCGGAGAATATCTCATTTTACAGGAAAGCAAAGATACTGAAGGAAAGATATGGTACAAGATTCAAATAGCAGAAGATTTGAATGGTTTTGTGGCTAGTTGGGTGGTTGACTCTGTTCGTACAGCCGAAAAAGAAACTCCGGTTGAAGGCATGGTGGTTGTTATCGAACCTGGTGTAAAGATACGTACCAGACCAAGTTTACATGCTTCCATTCACTACATTACTACAGACCAAGAAGAGAAACAGGTTTTTGCTTCCATGAACGATGAAAACAACCGTAAATGGTATAAAATACAAATTGAAGGACAGCAGTATGCTTGGGTTGCTAGTTGGGTAGTTCAAACCAAAACTACCACCACAGAGCAAAAAAGTGCGACCGATAAATTAATCATTTGTGATTCAGTCAATGTTCGTAAAGGTCCAGGATTAGATTATCCAGTGGTGTATTTTATTTCTTCTCATCTGGAAACAAGAGGTATTGCAGAAGAAACAGACACAAACGGTAAAGTCTGGTATAAAATTCGACTCCCAAACAACATAGAGGGTTGGGTTGCAAGCTGGGTAGTTAAAGTACAAAACTGGTCAGATCAAAAACAGCAAGTCACAAATAAAATTTGTGCTATCGAACCTCCCGTTAATATTCGTTCTGGACCCTCCACTTCAGCCTCTATAGTTACTACTGTGGATCGATATGGTGAATTTGAAATACTCTACCAATCCAAAGACATGAATGGAAAAGTCTGGTATGAGATACGTATCGATAAAGGTACTGGTTGGGTTGCAAGCTGGGTAGTTACTGTAAAAAATGTAGGGGATAACAATGAAACACTGCAAGCTGTTAATGTGCGTAGTGGTCCTGGTAATATCTATGACAAGGTGTTTGAAATACCCCCCGGAACACCATTTACTGTGCAAGGCTCTATGATATCGGTAGATAGCGATGTTTGGTTTCAGATATTGATGGGTGGTAAAATAGGCTGGGTCTTTCATGATCTGGTTCGAGTTTCCCAACCGCCCACTCTCCCAGAGGTATACTTGAATCAAATTGTAGCAACCAAATCCCTGTCTTCATCTCTACTCCTTTTTGAAGGACCTGGTGAAGCATATAAAAAGATTCAGACAGAATCTCTTCCGTCGTCTATCCAAATTTCCGCCATAGCAAAAAACAATCAAGATCAGATGTGGTTTCAGTTTTCCACTAGCGGTACTATTGCATGGATTCAAGAAAAATGGTTGGACTTGCCACTAGAACCCGGATCATCGGAAACCCCCTCTCATAAACTTTTGAAAATTGATTGGGTAGATCGACTGGATAGTGTGAATTTTACTCTATCGTTTGTAAATGAAGGTCTCATATCCTATGAAAGTTATCAACTACAAGATCCCAATCGTAGCATTATAGAAATTAAAAACTGCATCCTTGAGTTCCCAGATGACCCCCAAAAAGAGGAGGCCTTATTAGTGGTTCAAAAACAAGGCATTCTCACTGCCCACATATTTCAATTCTCTCTTCGTCCAAACATTGTTCGGATGGTAGTAGAATCATCAACAGACGTTCGTTTTGTGACAGAAAGAAATGATCATTCGCTTGTTTTCCGATTCATGGACTATGCCAATTATGCCGGACCGAAGCTAACAGTTAATGGTGTTCAACTAGAGAACCAACTGGTGCTGAAAGAGTATAAAGGACACTTATATGCCCCATTAAAAGATATCGCTCATACCATTCGAGGAACTGTATCGTGGGACAATGTAAATCAGCAAGCCATTTTACAAGTTGGCAATACAATTTATGGATTCAAATCAGACAACAAAAATGTATATATAAAATCCAACCGAGAAGATCGTATCGCAATTCAAAATCCCATCGTTTCGTTTAACTCCCTTCTCTATATACCGATAGCAGATTGTAACACCATTTTTAATGCACACCTGTATGCACTTGGCAACCACTACTTCTTAGACAACAAGCTTACAGAAGTTACATTGGATCAAAGATTTAATGCCAGTATTTTTTCTTTTCAATTTGTATTCCCAGTGTCTCATACTATTTCAAAGGAAGAAAACCGTATCACTCTCCATGTTCCCAATTCCACCCTCTCAACTTCCCTTAAGCCACCCACCGAATCCGAATGGATCAAAGCAAACTCTTTTGCTCGCACAGTAGAAAAACAATCTGAAGCAACCATTGTTCTTTCTACTATTGATAAATCCCAGATTGAAACCGCTTTCATGTCTACAGACAACCGCTTAATTGTAACGTTAAAGCCTACGCTAGAAAAAGGTTTACAAAACAAAATTATTGCCATTGATCCTGGTCATGGTTCTTTTCGAAACAATGACTATTACGATGCAGGAGGAATTGGACCTACAGGACTCTTAGAAAGTGCTGTAAACTTAAAGATTGCGTTAAAATTGAAAGCATTGCTTGAAGAAAATGGTGCTAAAGTAATTCTTACAAGAGAAAAAGAACAAGACAAGATAAGTCCTGACCTTAAATCTCGCATTGAAATGATAAATACCAGTGGTGCTGATATGTTTGTTTCCATCCATCAAAATGCATCCATGAATCATAAAGTGAAGGGTATTCAATGTTTTTATTGGCATTCCTCTTCAAAAACAATTGCCAGCGCGATATCCGATTCTATATCGAAAGAAACTGGCCTGGAGATCTATCAAATCCTCCGACGCAAACTTGCCGTCACTGACTCAATCACGGCGATGCCATCCATACTGATTGAAACGACAGCCATATCAAACCCCGAAGAAGAAAAAATGTTACAGTCTGACAGTTTTCTTTCCTTAATTGCTGAAGGAATGTTAAAAGGAATAGAAACCTATTTTCATCAGTGACTTGAAAACCCGTTTTTTTCTGTATAATAATATCACTGTATGCGCCCATGGCTCAACTGGATAGAGCATCGGTCTACGGAACCGAAGGTTGCTGGTTCGAATCTGGCTGGGCGCATTTTTTTCTCCCCATCATTGCAAGAATCTTACTACTACGCTATCCTTTTCTTTATATGTATTGTACTGGAGGTTCCTATGTTTATATTTCCAAAAGGGTTTTATGTTGATGTCAGAATCGAAAGTGTTTTTGAGACCACAATTCGCATTACACAAAACACAATTGAAGACCTTAAAGAAAAAGAATACAAAGCTGCATTTATTCGTTTGTTTGATGGTAGAATGTGGTACTATAGTTCAACGACCGACATTGCCTCTATTCAAACAGAGATCAACACCCTTGCCGCCGTAGGACATCCCTTTCCAAATATAGACCAACATCCAGTTGTACAAAACTTTGAAGTACACAATATCCATCAAGAAGAATTCGCTGGACCAACATCTGTTTGTTCCATTTCCAAAAAAGACAAACGGACTCTCCTTGAGGATTATTCTGATCTACTCAACCAAAACAAGCACATAAAGCATTGGAAAAGCTACTATGTCGACAAGAGAGAGGTAAAAGATTTTTTTTCCTCAAAAGGGTCGCAGCTCCATTATGACTACGAAGATGCAGGTTTTGCACTCTACTACGACATGGTTTTTGGTGATACAAAGTTTTCCGATCGATTCGATACCAATGCTGTGTCCTTCGAAAAACTCAAAGGTCTTACAGCCACTATCCAAAAACATATTGCTGCATCCGATCAGTTTCTTTGTGAATCAAAACCAGTCAAACAAGGGTCTTACACAACAATCTTATCGCCTTTAGCAGCTGGGATATTTGCCCACGAAAGCTTTGGGCATAAAAGTGAATCAGACTTTATGGTGGGAGATGAAACGATGAGAAAGGAATGGACCATCGGTAAACACGTAGGATCTCCTCTTCTATCCATCATCGACACGGGGACATTGCCCGGAAAAGGATACGTTCCATTTGACGATGAAGGTACAAAAGCAAAAATCAATTACTTGGTTAAAAAAGGTTTCTTACATGGTCGCCTGCACAGTGTATCTACTGCTACAGCATTGGAAGAATCTCCAACAGGAAATGCAAGAGCGATGAATTTTGAATTTGAACCCATTGTGCGAATGACTACTACGTACATTGAAAAAGGAGATCTTTCATTTGATGATCTTTTGGCTGACATTCACGAGGGTATCTATGTAGAAACAGTAAAACATGGTTCTGGTATGTCTACGTTTACATTAGCCCCAGCACGAAGCTATATGATTCGAAAAGGAAAGCTTGCTGAACCTCTACAAATATCTGTTATCACTGGTAACGTTTTTAAAACACTGAATGACATAGAGGGCCTATCTAATTCATTGGAAATTCCAGGCTTTACACTAGGAGGGTGTGGTAAAATGGAACAGCACCCTTTACGAGTTAGTTTTGGAGGCCCTGACATTCGCATCAAACAACTGAATATCCAATAGGAGACAATGATGATTCGAGATATCTTAAAAAACCAAGTGCAAGAAGTCGCTATTAATGTTCAACAAAGCAAAATTGAATCCATTCGAAAGAAAGATATTGCAAAAACAGCTGTACGGATATATGATCAAGGCTATATTGGTATTGCTTCTGGCATAGGTAAAGTGCAGGAAGAAATGCTAACAAAGAAAGCACAGGAAGCTATTGATCTACAAATATCTTATCCAGTTCCCCCTGAGAAAGAACATACAGAAACCATTCAATCCAGCAAAACTCTTCTCTCAGAAGAAGATTTTCTGAATGAAATGGAAGAACTGTTACAAGTTTTACGACAACAAAATCCTCAGTTTACTTTTTCCAATAAGCTTATCAAACAAAGCTGTACGCATTCATTGAACAACGATATCGGTCTTTCTTTGTTTCAAACAATAGACCACTATCGAATCAGCTTGCTCATCAATCACCAAGATTCTTCCAACCTCTTTGACGCTGCCATGGGATACCAAAGCAATCAATACGATCGGACAATTCTAACCGATTATATACACGACATTTGTGAAGCATATAACACGCCTATTCATGACTTCCAAGAAGGAATCTATCCCATTCTGTTTGACAGCTCCGATCAAACCTATTTGGGTAAGCTTTACCACGACCTACATGGACATATTTTTGCATCCGGTAGTTCTCTGTTTTCAAATCGTTTAGGAGAACCCTTGTTCAATCCTCTCTTTTCATTTTATGCAACGCGATCTCCGAAACATTTTTCTTCGCAACCATTCTTCGACCTAGAAGGTGTTTACAAAAAAGATTTCCTTGTTCCTCTTGTCCAAAAAGGCATCCTAGAAACCCCCTATACCGACAAAAAAACAGCTCACAAATATCATTATCCCACTACTGCATGTGCTGGTGGTTCGTATGACTCTGTTCCCACCATTGGAATCCCTCAAGCATATATACCCTCTACGGGAAAAACAACAGGTGAGATTCTGCAGGGTGAAAAAGGGATTGTTATCGTCATAGCTAGTGGTGGAGACTTCACACCTGATGGCCATTTTGCAACTCCTGTACAACTAGCATTTCTATACGATGGGAAACATCTTGTTGGAAGACTCCCTCAGCTTTCCATATCATCCAATTTATTCACAATGTTTGGCAATGATTTTATGGGGGTTAGCTCCAATTCATTATTCCCCCTTGACGATAGTCGTCAAACAATCATGAAAATGAATGTCAAAACAATCGACTAGTGTCTTCTTTTTTCAGATTCATTTTTTTCACTAGTCACATTGTGGTAAATCAAGAAGAAATTTGTATGATGAATCTATGAAAATTGACAAGAATAGTGTAGGAAATGCATTTTTTAATGCGGGAATCGAAATCGGTTTCTATCTATCGATTCTAACCCTTCTTTTCATTACAAAACTACCCCTTTATTGCCAAGGATTGGGAGCACTGGTTTCTCTCTTTTTTTGGGGAAGCAAATGCATCGTTTATAAAAAGTGGTTTTACAAGCATTATCCATGGCATTGGACAGAATTGCTTCTCTGTGGTTGGA
Source organism: uncultured Caldisericota bacterium (assembly GCA_964493625.1). Taxonomy (GTDB): domain Bacteria; phylum Caldisericota; class Caldisericia; order UBA6126; family UBA6126; genus JAGLCW01. The sequence continues at coordinate 15,752 of CAZBOU010000010.1, read as the reverse complement.
TATGGATCGGCCTATTTTGGTCTGTACAACCTTCTCAAACCATCCTGCAAGGTATCATATTTACGTCTGGATGTATCATTGAGGTTTTGTTTGTATCAGTCTTTACGAAAAAAAGACAAATTCTACGAATTCTTATTTTTCTTTTTCTTCTTCTTGCAGGTTATGCCATCTATTATCTTCATCTTCATTGGGACAAGCTCTCTGGACTTCTGCAATTCGGTACGGTATGGCGGTCTCAATTGGAAGTTGCAGGTGTCCAAGTTGATTTTGGAACCCCCATTGGGGGAAGAAATTCCTTGGGAGGACTGTATTCTTTTCTGGTTCCCTTCACCTTTTCAATATCTTTTTTTGGGATCCAATGGAGGAGTTTTAAAACCAAACCATGGGCTTTTTTTGCTCTAAAAACCTGGTTTCTTTTTATTTCTCTTCTCTTTTTTGCCATGGTTGTTTTCTCAGGCTCACGCGGATCCTCAATTGGAATGGCCTTTGGATTAATTTTTTTAGTACTAGCAAACTTGCAGTGGTATTGGACTTTAATTGCAGGGTATCTTACAGCTATCTTGGTTGCAATTCCATCTTCTCGCAACTGGTTTCTACGTATTCTTATGGATACCCTATCTGGGGATATGTCCCGAATTCTTATCTGGCAAAACAGTGTAGAACTCCTAAAACTACTCTGGATTGGAGGAACTGGTTTAGGAACATTTCAACATGTGTATAAAATGTTTTTCCCTCCCCAAAATCAGAATGCCTTTATACATGCCCATAATATTTTTTTAAATGTTGGCATTGAGTTAGGATTTGTTGGCGCTATACTATTTCTCATTTTAGGTTTGCAATTCATATTCTATGGGCTAACACTAGGAAGAAAAAATTGTTCTTCACATCCCTTTTTTGCCAGTATTCAAATTGGCCTTGCGTCCATGGTGTTTGGATACCTTATTCGATGTTTATTTGACTATACGATATAATAGTATTGCATGGTTTCACAAAACCAACTGCGTTCGAAAACATTGTTGGAGGCTTTTATGACCATAAAAGAACAGCTGATTGTCAGTTTAGATTTACCAGATATCCAACAAGCTCGATCATTAATGCATCTCCTTTCCGAGGATGTAGTATTCTACAAAATAGGTCTTCAAATGTATCTGAAATATGGGTCCTCTATTGTAGAAGAATGGAAAAAAGCAGGGAAAAAAGTATTTCTAGATTTAAAACTTTCCGATATCCCCCATACCGTCTCTAGCGCACTCCTTTCCTTGCAACCACTCCAAGTAGATATGATAAATATGCACGCTCTTTCAGGGATGAACTGTATGAAAACTGCAGCTGATACAATTCAACTTCACATGCCCAACACTCGCTTAATTGCCGTAACTGTTCTTACTTCTTTAGACGAAAACGAACTAGCTTCGATTGGAATAACCAATTCGCCTCAATTGCAGGTAGAAAGGCTTTGCAAATTAGCATTGCAAGCTGGCCTATCGGGCGTGGTGTCCTCGGCATGGGAAGCACCTCAGGTAAAAGCGATTTGTGGAGAAACATTTATTACGGTTTGCCCAGGCATTCGACGTAGCAGTGATCAAACAAACGATCAAATCCGCATTATGACGCCTCAAAAGGCCATCCTTAATGGGGCTGATTATCTTGTTGTTGGAAGGCCTATCCTTCAATCCAATGATCCAAAACAAGCCGCCATCTCGATCCTTAAGGATATTGAGATAGCGCATAATAGAGGTAATTCATGAGACAAGATGAAGTTGTCAAACTCTTCGAAAAAATTGGTGTAATGAAAAAAGGACATTTTCGCTTATCTTCAGGGCTTCACTCTGATACATACTTGCAATGTGCTTCACTACAACAATACCCTCAGCACAATGCTGCCATTTGCAATATTCTTGTAGAACAAATAAAATCTTTTCAACCCACACTAGTTGTTGGTGCAGCAGTTGGTGGAATTATTTCCTGCTATGAACTCGCGCGGCAGTTAAGCGCACGTTGTATCTTTGCAGAGCGGGATCAAGGAAAACTTACATTTCGACGTTCTTTTCATATGGAGCCAACGGATCGTGTTGTAGTTGTCGAAGATGTTATTACAACAGGGAAAACAACCAAAGAGCTTCTTTCCCTAATCAAAGACTTTGACTTATCTCCACTCGCCCTTTGTAGTATCGTTGATAGAACGATGGGGAAAATTGATTTTTCTCATCCGCTGTTTTCTGTTTTAAAAGTTGAAGCCCATACATGGGAGCCCGATACTTGTCCGATGTGTGAAGCCGGTATAGAACTCACGCAACCCGGTTCGAGACATCTTCACAAATAGACTTCATGAATATCCAAAAAGTCTCTCTTCAAGTTTCTCTTCTAAGCCCCCCATCTTCTCCATTGAAAATAATCGCCGACAGCGCTCGCATAACAAGAGGTATTGAAGAAAGTCATTACACCGATCAAGATTATTTTCATCTTTTGTACAAACTTGGTCATCATAGCGTCATGGAGCATGTATGCTTTTCTTTTCGCATAGAAGGAATATCACGAGCTTGCTCTCACCAACTTGTTCGATTTCGAATTGGTGTTAGCTTTACACAAAGGAGTCAACGATATACCAATGAGTCCAATTTACAAATCATTGTTCCTCCTAGTATTGAGAAAAATCCTTCGAAGTACGAAACTTATATAGAGTATATCAAACACTTACAAGCACTGTATTGTGATCTGTTAAAAACAGGAATACCCAAAGAAGATGCTCGTTTTCTCCTCCCTAATGCAGCTGCTACATCTCTTATTATGACAATGAACTTCCGTGAATTAATGCATGCTTGTCATTTACGTTTGTGTACAAAAGCCCAATGGGAAATTCAACAATTGTTTCAAGCAGTTAAGCAAGAAATGCATCAATACTCTCCTTTTTTGGCTCATTATTTGCAACCGAAATGTGTTTTTCAGGGTCACTGTACAGAAGTGAAACCATGCAAAAGTAAAGATCAAATCGAGGAGGAATGGAATCAATTACAAAATAACACTCTGTAATTTTTTGAAATTGTTAATAATTTGTCATGATTTTCTATGAAAATGAGTTCAAAATTTGTATACTGTAGCCGATGAAAATTAATGAAATATGCAAAATTGTGGATGCGGAAATCCTACAAAGCAAGGGCCGCTTAAATATTGATATACATACTGCATTTGCAGCAGATCTCATGAGCGATACTTTGTTTATTATCATGAGAGAAGAAGACCCTTTGCTACTCATTACGGGGGTTACCAATCTTTCTGTTGTTAGAACAGCTTCTATACTTGATATTCCTGCTGTACTATTTGTCCGGGGGAAAAATGTCCCTCCCGAAACAATACAACTTGCAGAACAAAATGAGATTTTGCTTCTTCGATCGAAGCATATTATGTTTGTTTCATGTGGTTTGCTTTATCAAGCTGGTATTCAAGGTGTATCATGGGGAATGTAAGTGTTTCTGAATTACGTTATACAGTTGGCCCCAGCTCCTACGATAGTGTTGGTAGCAAAGCCATGCAAGTAAAGAAGTTTCTGCAAGACTATTTTCCCAGCCAAGATTATCTTCGAAGACTCGGTGTTTGTGTTTTCGAAGCAGAAGCCAACCTAGCAATACACACAACTTCCGGGGGTGACTTACTGATCGTTATTTATAACAACCGAGTAAAGGTAGTCGCTCAAGATACCGGGCCAGGTATCCCTGACATTGATAAAGCTTTAACTCCTGGCTTTACAACTGCTCCCGAGATGGCAAGGCAGTTGGGATTCGGTGGGGGTGTAGGATTGAACAATATTCAGCGTTTTGCCGATAGTTTTTGGCTCGAAAGCTTAAAACGTGGTACCACTCTAGTATTTGAGGTATGGAATGATGACTCTACGCAATTTGATTACTAAGCTTCCCTTTGAGGTTCTCACGAAAAACTGTAATCTTGATGTTACTTTCCAGCACGTATATGCGTCGGACTTGTTGAGCAATGCACTAGCATCTGTGAACCCAGAGACAGCCTGGATTACAGTACAGGTGCATCAAAACATTTTGGGCATTGCTTCTATTAAACAATGTCCTATTATCATTTTTTCTGAAGGTTCCACGCCAGAGGCATCAGTTATATCTCTTGCAGAAGAAAAAGGTATTTTTTTAGCAACAAGTTCGTATCCAACATTTGAATTATCCGGCTTACTATATTGTCTACTTAAGGAGGAATAGTGTGGAAAGCCAAATCCAACAAACACTTCATTTTCCGCAGATTGATCGTGTAATTCGTCGAGAAGGTAGTTCTCCAGATTCTCTTATCCAGATATTGCATGGAACGCAAGAAATTTTGGGGTATCTTCCCGAAGAAGCACAGCTTTACATTGCTCAACAATTGAAAATACCCCCTACCAGGGTATATGGCATTGTATCGTTTTACAATTTTTTTACGATGGAAAAATCTGCAAAACATGTAATATCTGTTTGTATGGGAACCGCCTGTTATGTTAAAGGAGCTGGTTTACTGATGAAGAAACTAGAAGAACTTCTTGGCATAAAAGCAGGTGAAACTACCAAGGATGGAACCTTCTCTTATCGTGAAGTTCGATGCCTTGGTGCCTGTGGTATGGCTCCTTTGATTAGCGTCGATGGTGACATCTATGGAAGAATTCAACCAGATGCTTTGCAAGAGATATTAGAGAAGTATTCCGATCAATGAAAGAGCTTTCACTCAATATCCTCGATATTTTAGAAAATTCGATTCATGCTGGTGCAACCAATATCGTTTTATCGATTGAAGAAGATACCAAGGAAAAGGACCGACTTTTTTTTTCTATCCAAGACAATGGCAAAGGAATGGATTCTGATTTTCTAAAAACAGTATTTGATCCTTTTACCACAACAAGTACAACCAAAAAAGTTGGCCTTGGCCTACCCCTCCTCAAGGCAGAAGCCGAAATGGCTGGAGGAGGAGCGAGCATAACGAGTGAGGTCGGGAAAGGAACATTTGTTTCTTTCTGGTTTCAACACTCTCATTGGGATCGTCCCCCTATGGGTGATATCGCTGGTACGGTTTTACTACTGTTTATGGTTCATTCCACGGTTGATTTTTTCTATACACACCGTGTCAATGAATATTCATTCTCGGTTTCTACGAAACAGCTTAAAGAAGTGTTTGATGATGTTCCACTTCACCATCCTTCCGCTGTGAAAGGAATCCAAGAGTATTTGACCACTTCTATTCAAAAATTACATGGAGGTAAGAATGGCCAAGATTAGTTCTTTAGAAGAGCTTCGAAAGATTCGTAACGATGCCAAAGAATCGATGAAAACTCGAAGCGGAAATGCAAAAGTACGTGTTTTTGCAAGCATGGGTACTGTAGGTATTGCTGGAGGAGCTAGAGAAGCTCTAAAGGCAATGATTGACGAATTAGAAAAACGTAACTTTCATGATGTTGAAATCGTTGAGGGTGGTTCGATGGGTCTTGATAAAGAAGAACCCATTATTCGAATCGAACGAGATGGTTTTGAAACTACATACGGAAAAGTTACCCCGGACATGGCTCGACAAATAGTTGCACAGCACATTATTAATGGACAAATGATTAGTGAATGGGTAATAGCAAGGAACGAAAAATAATGAAAATTTATCGGATTCATGCTCTTATTTGCGCCGGCGGACAATGTATCTCAGCTGGAGGCAATGATTTTGAAGCAGCATTACGAGTAGAAATCGAAAAGCATGGGCTCGAAGATGAAGTACAAATTGTAGAAACAGGTTGTATGGGCGCCTGCGAAATGGGTCCTATGATGGTAGTCTATCCAGAGGGTACACTATACATTAACCTTCAACCTGAAAATGCGAAAGAAATTGTTGAAGAACACTTTTTAAAAGGCAGAAAAGTGCAACGCTTCATGTGGCAAAAAGAAGATGGTCATTTCCCCACACTGAACGAAGTTCCCTTTTTTGCACTACAAACAAAAATTGTACTTCGAAACTGCGGCATTATCAATCCTGAGAATATCGATGAATACATTGCTTACGATGGTTACACAGGACTTGGCAAAGCAGTGGGAGAAATGACTCCCCAAGAAGTCGTAAAAGAAATCGAAGATTCAGGGTTACGGGGTCGTGGTGGTGCTGGTTTTCCGACTGGTTTAAAGTGGAAATTAACTGCACAAGCCCAAGGAGACCAAAAGTATGTTGTATGCAATGCTGACGAAGGAGATCCTGGCGCTTACATGGATCGTTCCGTTTTAGAAGGCGACCCTCATACACTTATCGAAGGTATGGCAATCGCAGGATATGCTGTGGGAGCAAATCAAGGATTCATCTATTGTCGAGCTGAGTATCCCCTGGCCATTAAGCGATTGCAAAAGGCTATCCAACAAGCAAAAATGGCTGGTCTTTTAGGCAAAAACATTCTAGGTACCGACTTCTCTTTCCAATTGTCAATTCGCATTGGAGCAGGTGCTTTTGTATGTGGAGAAGAAACCGCCCTTCTCAGCTCCATTGAAGGAAAGCGTGGAGAACCTAGAAAAAAACCACCGTATCCAGCCACTAGTGGTCTTTTTGGACTACCAACCCTAATAAACAACGTGGAAACTTTTGCTAACATTCCCGTGATTGTATCCAAAGGTTCTTCGTTTTTTAATGCAATAGGGAAAGAGGGATGTCGTGGTACAAAAGTGTTTTCTCTTGCAGGACATGTCAACACTACCGGATTGATTGAAGTTCCTTTGGGTATTTCTATGAAAGAAATTATCTATGACATTGGTGGTGGTATTCCTGGAGGAAAAGTTTTTAAAGGAGCTTTAATAGGCGGTCCTTCAGGAGGAGTTATACCCTCTTCTCAGTTGGACGTTCCTATTGACTACGAACATCTCAACACACTCGGTGCTATCATGGGTTCTGGCGGTCTTATTGTCATGGATGAATCGAGTTGCATGGTCGATATCGCTAAGTTTTTCTTACAATTTACCGTTGATGAATCCTGCGGTAAATGTACTCCTTGCCGAGAAGGCACAAGACAAATGTACGAGATACTTGATCGTATTACGCAAGGCGAAGGAGTCCCCGGAGATATCGAAAAATTAGAGAGTCTTGGGAAAGTGATTCAAGATACCTCTCTTTGTGGATTAGGTCAAAGTGCTCCTAATCCTGTTTTATCAAGTATTCGTTGGTTTCGAGATGAATACTTAGCTCACATCGAAAAGAAAGAATGCCCCGCTGGGGTTTGTACAATGAAAAAAACTACAACAACCAAGGAGGAACCACGTCGTGGAAGAAAAAAAGCATCTACTTGAACAATTACATGACATCCAAGATGCGGACAAAGAACACCATTTATCTACAAAAAAAGTGGTGGAGCTTTCCGAAAAACATGGCTATAGTCCCGCCAAAGTCTATGGAGTTGAAACATTCTACACAATGTATTCAACAAAACCTCGTGGCAAACACATTATTCGCATTTGCGAAAACCAATCCTGCCATATGGCGAATGCTAAAAACATGATTCATCATCTTGAGAAAAAATTAGAAACTCATGTTGGTGGAACTACAGAAGACGGCCTTTTTACTCTTGAATTAAGCAGTTGCTTAGGAATGTGCTCTGTTTCACCTGCAATGATGATTGATGACGTTCCCTATGGAAACCTTACTGAAGATCGCATTGACGAAATCATCAATTCTTACAAGGAGGGCAAATAATGAAGTTTTATAGAATGCACGTCCTTGTTGCAGAAGATACTAGAAGCATCATGGCAGGAGCCAAGCGCGTAGAAGAGGCTTTAAAAGAAGAAATACGCATTGCTGGCTTAGAAGATGAGATTCGAGTAGTACCAACAGGATCTTTAGGATTTAGTGATAAAGATCAAGTTGCTATTGCGATCTACCCTGACAACATTATCTACTGCCCCGTTCTTGTAAGCACAGTTCCAGAGATTGTCAAAGAACATTTCTTAAAAGGTAGAATTGTTAAAGCCTTGGCTCATCCCATGGAGCAAAAAGAAGTTACCATGGAAGAGCGTACAAGTGAAAACCAGATGAATCTGGATATTCAGAAACGAATTTTGTTACAAAATGTTGGCAAGATTGATCCTGAAAATATTCAAGAGTATATAGCTGCAGATGGTTATGTAGCCCTTGAAAAAGCTCTCTTTGACATGAGCCCTGAAAAGGTGATTGAAGAAGTTAAGACATCTGAATTACGAGGTCGAGGGGGAGCTGGCTTTCCCACTGGCTTGAAGTGGCAATTTACACGTCCAAATCCAGGGCCTGTAAAATATGTTATATGTAATGCTGATGAAGGAGAACCTGGCACCTTTAAAGATCGTGAAATTATGGAAGGCGACCCCCACAAAATGATTGAGGGAATGATATTGGCCACCTATGCTGTTGGTGGAACACATGGTTATATCTATATTCGAGGAGAATATGCTCTCTCCATTCAACGACTCCAAAAAGCAATTGACGACTGCTATGAATACGGACTCCTAGGAAAAAATATCCTTGGAACTGAATTTTGTTTTGAACTCTGTATTCATTCCGGTGCCGGCGCTTACATATGCGGAGAAGAAACTGCCTTGATCAATTCCATTGAAGGAAAACGTGGAGAACCTAGAAAAAAACCACCTTATCCACCCTCTCAAGGTCTTTGGCAAAAACCTACACTGGTGAACAACGTAGAAACATTTGCAAATATACCAGCTATCATTTCTAATGGTGGTGAATGGTACCAATCCATTGGCGTAGAAGGATCCCGGGGAACCAAGCTTTTCTCTCTTATGGGAGATATCAACTGGAAAGGTACGATTGAAATTCCTTTTGGTACCCCCGTGGGAGATATTATTGATAACGTTGGTCATGGTGTTCGTTATGACCGTCAGTTAAAAGGAGTGATTCTCGGTGGATCTTCTGGATCGCTTCTTGTACCCGAAGAATTGACTACTCCAGTAGATTTTCATGCTTTAGCTCATATTGAAGCTGGTCCTGGGTCTGGTTCCATTGTAGTCATGGATGAAACTCGATGCATTGTTGACATTTGTCTCAATATTGCAGAATTTTTCCGCCATGAGTCTTGTGGTAAGTGCACCCCTTGCAGAGAAGGTACCGCACAAATATGCCACCTTCTTGAAATGATTGCTTCCGGAAATGGCTTACCGGAAGACATTGATCATTTGGAGAAAATTTCTCAAACAATGATGGATGCATCTTTTTGTCCCCTTGGACAAACAGCTCCATCTGTTTTGCGACAAGCCTTGAAAAAATATCGTCAAGAATTTCTTGATCACGTTCATGGTAATAACTGCCCCGCAGAGGTATGTAATATGAACTTCACAGAGGAGGATTGAAGCTGTGGAAAACAAGACTGTAAATATCAAAATCAATGGTAATGATTACTCAATTGACAGCTGTGCTACAATACTTGAAGCCTGCCGTCAAGCTGGTATTTCTATTCCAACACTATGTTACATGGAAAACATCTGCGATGAAGGTTCCTGTGGAATTTGCGTCGTTGAAGTTGCCAAATCCCATACTCTTCAACGTGCCTGCATTACCCAGGTTTACGATGGAATGGAAATCCAAACGAATACGTCTCGAGTCCGTCAAGCTCGTAAAACAATACTGGAACTCATCCTTGCCAATCACCCACAAGACTGTTTAAATTGTGCAGCCAGTGAAATTTGCGAACTTCGCAAGATTTCCTACGACCTTGGCATCGATGAAACCCCATTTGAACCTACAAAAGAATTGGACTTACCTTTGGATACGTCCTCTCCTTCAATTGTGCGAGATCTCAACAAATGTATCCTGTGCCGACGTTGCGTAAAAGAATGTGAACTGGTTCAATCGGTCAATGTTATTGAAATAGCCGGTAGAGGTATCAATAGCAAAGTTAGTTGTTTTATGGACAAAGGCTTAGGAGAAACCTACTGTACCAACTGTGGCCAGTGCATTAAAGTTTGTCCTGTTGGTGCTTTAACTGAAAAGAACGATGTTGATCGCGTATGGGATTACCTATCAGATCCCAAAAAGCATGTTGTTATTCAAACAGCACCAGCTGTTCGTGTAGCATTGGGTGAAGAATTCGGTATGCCAATTGGGTCTCTTGTCACTGGCAAAATGGCAGCTGGTATCCGCCGTTTGGGATTCGATGGAGTCTTTGATACCAATTTTGCCGCTGATCTTACAATTTTAGAAGAAGGCACCGAATTCATCGGTCGTCTTACGAAAGTTCTAAGTGGAGAACATGCACACCTGCCTTTAATCACATCTTGTTCTCCAGGATGGATCAAATTCATTGAACATTTCTTCCCAAAATGTTTGCCCAACGTCTCTTCTTGTAAATCTCCTCAACAAATGTTTGGTACCGTTACAAAAACATACTATGCCAAACAAAAGAATTTGGATCCTAGAGATGTCATTTGCGTTTCCGTTATGCCATGTACAGCCAAAAAATACGAGTGTTTACGACCTGAGATGGACGATGCTTTTGACCACTGGAAAGACCAGCTTATGCTCAAAGATGAAGACCATTTCCAGGATGTCGATGTAGCCATTACAACAAGAGAATTAGGCCGCATGATGAAAGAAGTTGGAATTGACTTTGAACATCTCCCCGAAGAATCGTTTGATTCTCCTCTTGGTGAATCCACTGGTGCTGCTGTCATTTTTGGGGCAACAGGTGGCGTTATGGAAGCAGCTCTTCGTACTGTATACGAAGTAGTCACTGGTAAACCTCTTCCAAAAGTTGAATTAGAAGTAGTTCGTGGTATGAAAGGTATTCGTACCGCAGACATACCTATGGTATCGGTAGATGGTAAAGAGATTACTGCAAAAGTTGCTATTGCTTCGGGCTTAGGAAATGCAAGAGTTCTTTTAGAAGAAGTAAGCAATGGAAACAGCCCGTATCACTTCATCGAAATTATGGCTTGCCCTGGTGGATGCCTAAACGGGGGTGGCCAACCCATAAACAACGATCCTAGCGTATGCGAAAAACGTGCTGCTGCCATCTATTCCCAAGACGAAGCACTAACCATTCGTAAATCGCACGAAAATCCAGAAATCAAAAAGATTTATGAAGACTACTTTGAAAAACCAAATTCACATTTAGCTCATGAACTTCTTCATACTAGTTATGTAGAGCGTGATTTGTACGAACTAGAAAAAGAAGAAAATTAATTTTCTTCTTTTTTAATTAAAAAAAGCCTCCCGAATAGGGAGGCTTTTTTTAATGCTTTTGTTTCTGCAAAACAGTTAGATATTGTTGAATCATACTCTCCCAAGAAAAAACACTTTCCGTTACAGTATGCAAAAGATCTCGCAGTTCTTTTCGTTCGATTTCAGATAATTCTTGTAAAGCTTTGAGTGTATCTACAATGCCCTTGTTTATTGAAAAAACCAACTCTTCATCTAGTGGCAATGGCTTAGTATAAATATGCGGGAATAGTGGCCTAAGAGCTTCCCGATATATTGTATCAATTTCTGCAAAAGCACCGCAATTCGTCATTAAGGGTAGAATTCCAGAAGAAAAAGATTCAATGGCTACTTGCCCAAAACTCTCAGGAACGATAAAAGGAAATACTGTCAGGGCCATACTTCGAATCAATTTACTAAGAACTGGTTGATCTAGATAGCCGGTAAAGTATACATCTTTTTTAATTTCATTTTTGGCAGTATAGAAATACTTTTCTCGAAATAGCGGGTCTTGCATCCAATCAAGAAAGGATTGAAGATATTTTACAGAGGCAATGTCAATGAGAGAATCCCATAGGTCAGGGTGTTGTATCGATTCCAGAAACAACTCCTCTCGACCATGATGGAGATAGGAAATCAATGTTTCTGCATATGTTTGGGTTGGACCGAAACCTGTAAAAACAAATCTGGCATTTGGTAATTTTTGCAAAACCAAGGGTATAGCCATGACAATCAATTGAATCCCCTTTGTCCAAAGATATCTTCCATCATACAAAACAAGAGGATGTAAGGTTGTATCAACGGTACTTAATCGAAAAATTTCAAGAACATCCGTCTCCCAATAATGCTCTTCTCCGATAAGATACGGTCCCATTTGTGAATTGCCTTTGGTACTCTGCAAAACGCCTTTCAACAGAGAAGATCTTGATTCCTCAGATGCAAGAGGGCGAAACATTTCAATATCAACTCCCGGGGGAATCACTCGCATTTTATTTTTCCATTCATCTAGATCGACAGAAGCTGGTAAATCCGAAGACGTTTGCAAAATGCGAATAAAATCCTTTTGCATATCCTCGGAAGTAAAACACAATGTATCAAATCTTTGCAATCCTTTTATGGCATATGTTTTCAAAAGAGAACTTCTTTTCATACAGCTGATACCACTTCCATGTATAGTAGCAATACACTCTGTATCTTGAGAAATATTCTTCAAAGATGCAACGACTATAGGTTGCAATACACAATGGTGGGCTCATATAATATCAATGGAGTGCTGAGAAAGGACTACATCAATGGCACTGGCATTTTTGTGGATATATGTTTCGAGATCTTTTTCTGACATAAAACTCATCTCTTTTGCATTATATGTAGATTGTGGCTCATAAAGGAATACAGGTAGAATATCTCCCACATTAGAACGGTACAAAGAACATGTTCCAGCAAAGGAAGATTCTTTTTTAAAAACAGTTCGAAAAGATTTATCTTCTTCTTCAAAATTCAACACTTCCGAAATGATGTCAAAACTCCAATAATCAGTTTCTTGACAAACTAGAATCACATCATGCCCGAGCTTAACAAGGCTTTTGCATGTATGATACACAAATAAATTGCTACTTGCTCCTTGTAAAAAATATCCATGAACGATTAAAAAAGTCATTATAGCTCCCCTTCCAAAAGAATATATAGCTCAGGACAGTGTAGAATATTGAAAAAGACATTTTTCTTATCGTATCACGGCATTGGTATTCTGTAAAGAAAATAACAAGAAAAGTTACATTTTAGTGGAAACAACGCTTTACAATCAAAGTTACTTATCGTAAGGTAAGAAATGAAAAATCGCTATTGAAACGGGGTTTTTTCAGATGTATCTCATACTATACAAAAGTTTTATAGGTGAAAGATCATGATAGATGATAAAGACCGTAAAAATACACTCCTAATAGCACTTGTGGTTGCAACTCTTCTTTTAATTGTGATTAGTTCTATAGTATTGTATCAAGTTGGAATAAATCAACCTCGTTATCGTCCTTCCAATAATGCGTTTCCTGCAAGGAGCTTCCGATAGAATAATAAAAAAAAGTGGTAGGCTGAGCCTACCACTTTTTTTACCTTATATCGATGTGGATAATTTACCAGTTTCGATTTCGATTGCCACCGCGGAAACCGCCACCGCTATTTCCACGATCTCTATTTTCACGAGGTTTTGCTTCAGAAGCTCTAATTTCTCTTCCTTGAAGATTTTTGCCGTCAAGCTCTTCAATAGCTTTTAAAGCTTCTTCTTGGTTTGGCATTTCCACGAAGCCAAAACCACGAGAACGGTTTGTCATACGATCTTTGATGACGCTACAAGATGTAATTTCACCAAATGGTTCAAAAGCAGCTCTTAAATCAGAATCCTGAGTGTCAAACGATAAGTTACCTACATAAATGTTCATACAATTGCCTCCAGCAATTTTTTTATTTGTATCACTAGACTATTATGCTGGAGTGATGTGATCGAACCAACGTAACAGAACTAATAATCGATTACTATACTAGCAGATATTGAAAAAAGTTCCAATACCTTTTTAAAAAAAAGTTGCATTTTTTCTATTTTTTTTTTTTTTTGCGTTGCATTTTTTTAGTAAAAAAGAGCTAAAAATCCTAATAAACAAAGTAGTATCCCCGATAAATAAGAAAGTACTGGAACATTTCTTTTTCGAAGGACAGATCCCATCCAAATTCCTAAAAAACCACCTAAAAATGAAAACCCGAAAACAGATATCGCTGTAGGACTAAAGGGAATATTGTGAGAAGAAAATGTGAACCCTACGGCAAAGGCATCGATACTGGTAGCTATACCCAAAAGAAAATATGTAAAAAGTGTGGTTGCTTTTCCATTCAACCCTTTCTCGTCTTTTCCTTTCCAAGCATCTACCATCATTTTTATACCAATAAATAGTAGAATAGTAAAAGATATCCATCGTTCAACATTGCCTATATAAGAGTGTGTCCAGCTATTTAAAAGAGTGCCAGAAACAAAAAAAAGTACTTGAAAGAAGCCAAAGTTTAATCCTGCAAGAAAGGACTGCTGCATTCTGTACTTTTTTTGTAGAACTCCTAAAGAAATTGAAACAATCAGTGAATCAACTGCCAGGGTAAAGCCAATAGCTACAATGCGAAATAAAATCATACAATCTCCATTACGTTTTGAGTAAAACTATACAACCGCGCGCCGTAAAGAACCATGTATCATGACATAAATCCACTAAAAAAGCCTACTGCACAAATAGTCATTTGTGCAGTAGGCAGATCCAATAGCAACGTTACAAAGGAAAGTCCCTAGTATTTTAATACAAGAGAATTCAAGATTTCTTTTATACCTTCATCGTCAGCATGACCATTGCCTTGAAGAGTAATGACGAGTTTGTTTTGATCTTTCGTGTTGACCATCATAGTTTGCTCAACATCACCATGTGCAAAGGACGTTTGATAGAAATTAATATCAGAATATGTGACCAATTCAGTTGGAGTACCACCATAATTTTGAGAGAAATTTGTTACAGAAGTTTCATCATCTTGATCAACCCCTTTCTCTAATTCTATAAGCACATAAAGCTTTGAATCCTTTTTCTTGGCGCTGATAATATGGTACTTGGTATTCTCTTCAACAGTCCATTGATCCAGATAGTCGAAGGATATATAATCCCCATCAAAGTGGTTCATTTCATTGACAACATCTTGGTTGTTGTTGGATGTTGGTTCCTTAGGATCACCAGTACATCCTATAACGGTAAAAACTATGGTAAAAATGACTAAAACAGATAGAATTCTTCTCATAAAAACCTCCAAGCATACAAGATATAATTACTAGAATGGATATAATCGTAGACCTGTTTTTACTATAGAACCTGTTTTTCTTTTGTCAATTGATTTCACACGATACTTGAATTTGTTTTCACTATTCAAAAACAAACATCACACTTTCCACTCCAAAACTAAATCTAGAAATGATTTGAGCGCAGGTGTAGTTGGGGCTTGAAACAAATCATCAGAAAGCCCACATTCGACAATGGTATGTTGTGACAAAAAGAGTAGTTTCTTACAGGCATGTCTAGCAAAGCCCATTTCATGGGTTACGATAATGGTTTTTAAACCATCTTTTTGCAGTTCTTGAAGCATATCGAGAACACTAGCAGTATATTCAGGATCCAGTGCAGAAGTTGGTTCGTCTAACAATAGTAGTGCTGGCTTTACAGATACAGCTCGTGCGATAGAAACTCGCTGCTGTTGACCACCAGACATCTGATACGGAAGTTTACTTCGTTGATCATAGAGCCCAAAACGATCAAATAAAGAATCTGCGATATGGACTGCTTCTTTACGATCCATTCCAAATGTTTGAAC
This sequence comes from uncultured Caldisericota bacterium, assembly GCA_964493625.1. Lineage (GTDB taxonomy): Bacteria > Caldisericota > Caldisericia > UBA6126 > UBA6126 > JAGLCW01. The sequence goes on along the minus strand of CAZBOU010000010.1, from coordinate 185 downwards.
AAGTGGAAGTACAACGTTTTCAAGAGCTGTCATGTGTTCAAAAAGACCATTGGATTGAAAAACAAAACCAACTGTTTTATGGTAAGCTTGTAGTGATTTTCTATCAAACCGTACTTGTCTTCCATCTACAGGTAGTGCAACTTTTATTGTGTAAATTTTTTTATCCCTCCTTTTCTTCGATTAAT